>JAIPEE010000013.1 GCA_021737275.1 Desulfobacterales bacterium | reverse complement strand
GCCAGTCAAAAAGCCCGGTTTGCATCATATTTGTTTTACTCCTCAGTTCGATAATTTGATTATGAATTGAGAATATTTATACCAAATTTATGACTACTTTTATATGATAAAATGGCAATTATTAGAGAAACCCTTAATTACCCGTTGGTAGTTCATAGCTTATTTGACAAGCAGGTCTTGATTTCACTTTCAGACCACTTCGATTTGGGATTGAGCTTTGAATATATTGATTCAGGTGCAGTTTCGAAAGATAAATTGCTGAATATTAAAAATAAATATGGATATAATATGATCATACGAGATGCTCAAAAAGATGATCTTCCAGGGTTACTAAGCCTATATGAACATCTGCACCAGCATGATAGTTCATTACCATCTCATTCAGAATTGGATAAAATATGGTCAGATATTATTAACAATCCATGTATTTACTGTATTATTGGAGAAAAAGAAAAAGTTCTTATATCATCATGCGTTCTTGTCATTGTACCGAACCTTACGCGTGGTGCGCGTCCATATGGCCTAATTGAGAATTTAGTGACACATTCAAATTTTCGGCAAAAAGGACACGCTAATGCAATATTACAAAAAGCAATAAAAATTGCTCGATTATCTAATTGTTACAAAGTAATGCTACTTTCAAATAGGAAACGATACAAAGCACATTCATTATATGAGAATGCCGGTTTTGAACGAGAGTCAAAATATGGATTTATAGCTAAAATTGAATAAGATTTATAACCAATTAGCTTAAGCGGACAGTTGCTAAATCATCGCAGAATCGAAGTGCCTTGGGCTTTCGCTTAGCATAGCGTTAGGCGCGACAAGGAATATTTATGAATCAAGAAGAAATGCTCTACAGCCACAGCAGTATTGTAATAGTCGTTATACTATTCATTGCAATAGTCGTACTCAATGAGGTTGGATTCAGAGTGGGACGTTTCGTTCAATCTCGTACAGACAGTGAAGTCAAATCTCTGACTGGTTCTATTCAAGCCAGCATTCTAGGTTTACTAGCTTTATTACTTGGTTTTACGTTCAGTATGTCTATGCAACGCTTCGATAATCGCAGCATGGCCTTAATAGATGAGGCGAACGCCATAGGTACCGCTATATTACGTGTTCAACTGCTGCCAGAAAAATATAGAAATGAAGCCGGTAGCCTATTTCAGGAATATGTCATGTTACGGTTAGAAATTGGCCAAATAGACCTTACAAAGACTGAAGAGCGTAAAAAGTACAATGATAAGATTTCCAATATTCAGAATAAATTATGGTCATTGGCAATATCAGCCACTGAAGTTGATCCGCGTCCGGTAACAACAGGCGCATTCACTAAATCACTTAATGATGTTATCGATAGCCAAGGTAAAAGAAATGCATTACTTCGAATGCAAGTGCCAGAAGTTGTTCTAATTTTACTATTTGTTGTCTTCATCTCATCAGGAGGAATAATGGGGTACTCCGCAGGACTGAGTGCCACACGAATGTTTGTACCGATTGTGCTGGTTTCTACATTAATTACATTAATTGTATTCATTATAATAGATCTGGATCGGCCAAAGCGTGGCCTAATACAGGTAGACCAAAGCGTAATGGTCGAGCTGTTGAATGATGTGAAAAAATAATGTCCAATTATAAAATTAAACATAAATCGAGTTTTTTTCGTAATAAAATCGCCTAAAAAGGTCCGTGATGCCCTTGGTTGAAAAGCAAACATTATTATTACAATGATCGGGTAACAAATCACTGGACGGGGCCGCAAGCAACTCAGCCGCCTTTTTCAAGTGTTGTGGCGCGGCCCGTCAGTTCAAACGTTAGGGAAAAAATGAGAAACGATAAAACGCACAGATAACAATAAAAGGAGATTCCTTTGACGACAAGTAAATCAAATACATTAAAAGGACAAATTTTATATATTTCACATGGTGGAGGCCCACTACCGATACTAGGAGATCCGGGTCATTCAGAGATGATTGATTTTATGAAACGGCTCCCAACACTGATCAAAAAACCAGATGCTATTGTAGTGATCAGCGCTCATTGGGAAGAAAACGAAGTAACAGTATTGGGGTCGTCTAATCCTGATTTATTCTACGATTACTATGGTTTTCCAGACGAAGCATATAATATAAACTACCCAGCTCCAGGAAATTCAAAACTGGCATCCAGAATTCTTAATCTGTTTGAAAAAAGTGAAATCAAAGGATGCTTGAATGTTGAGCGTGGATTCGATCATGGGCTGTACATACCCTTGATGCTCATGTATCCAAAAGCTGATATTCCTTCTATACAAATATCACTAGTTCATAGTCTAAATCCTTTTACACACATAGAAATTGGTAACGCCTTGAGGGAGTTAATGAACGAAAACATTCTAATTATAGGGTCCGGGTTTTCATTTCATAACATGAAGGAATTCATTTGGGATAGAAATAATAAGGAAGATCTATCCAATAATTCCTTTCAAGATTGGCTAATTAAAACATGTACTTCACCAATGCCATTATCTGAGCGTCTGAAACTGCTGTCTCATTGGGAAGATGCCCCATCAGCTCGTTATTGCCATCCGAGGGAAGAACACTTATTGCCACTTCATGTTTGCACAGGAATTGCCGGTGAAAACATGTACGCAACAAAGATTTTTGATGACAATATTCTTGGGAAACGGTCAGTTGCATTCCAATGGTAATTCTTTATCATTAATTCTAAAAGTCAGATCGCTGATAACAGAAGTTGGCTACCAAACCGTGTTTCTCCTAACCATAGTTTAGAGCCGACGGTTATCGGTCTCGGCGGATTCAAATGTCCAAGTTCCATGTCAAAATTATTGCTAATCAAACACCGTCTAACCCTCGGCTCAAAAGGGTGTTATATTAGGATTAAGTATGAATAACGATAGAAGAAAAACAATATTCATTACCGGTGCAAGTAGAGGATTTGGCTTTGCCCTTACAAAACAGTTTATTTCCAACCAATGGAAGGTTGCCCCGCTTGTAAGAAAGGATAAGGATGCAACGATCTTAAAGAGAATCGATGAATATAGTTGTTTTCCCATCATTTCAGATATTACCGACAACAGTTTACAATCTTCGATTCAGAAATCAATAAAACATCATGACGGCATTGATGTCCTGATAAATAATGCTGGTGCTGGCGGTAGTGGTGTATTGTTAAATGAAACAAAGTCTGATGAGGTGCTATCCTTGATAGATGTTCATTGTTTGGGCGTATTAAGAGTAACCCAAGCGGTGATGCCGTTTATGAAGAATGATGGGATTATAATAAATGTTTCATCGAGATTCGGATCTATTTCAAAAGTATCGACAGGTGAACTTGATAATGTACCCTGTTCCTATTGCTATCGAATAGCCAAAGCTGCTCAGAATATGCTTACACAATGCATGTGCAGGGAGTTCAAAAATTCCGGCTTAAAAATTTGCTCAATTCATCCAGGCCGTTTGAAAACGGATTCTGCTTCTGTTGATGCGGATAAAACGCCTGAAGAAGCGGCGGCGATCCTATTTGAAATGTTAAATAGCATAGAGCATGGTAAGTTCTATAGTTTGTTTGAAGGGTCAATTGAATGGTAAAAAATATAACAAAATTAGCTCAAGCGGTCAACGGATAAATCCTCACTTAATCAAAGTGCCACGGGCTGGCGCTTAGCATAGCGTTATATGAAAAACAAGGAGCAAACATGAAAAAACAGATATTATTTATATTAATGTCTTTCCTCCTATTATCAGGATGTGTGAGCAACGATCTTTCCCTCAGGCATGATGTCGCATTGTCTTTTGATTCCGAACGTATCGCCTATAATGTGGTCGGCAAAGGCAAAACTACGCTGATTTTTATTCATGGCTGGAATTGCGACGGACGTTACTGGCACATGCAAATTCCTGTTTTCGCAAAAGAGTATCAAGTAATCACAGTTGATTTGGCTGGTCATGGGCATTCTTCATTAGATAGATCTGAGTTTTCAATGTTGTCCTTCGCTAACGATGTGAAAGCAATTATTGAGAAAGAAAACATTGATAGAGCAATTTTGATTGGCCATTCCATGGGAGGCATTGTAATTGCTGAAGCGGCCGGATTAATGCCGGAAAAAGTAATTGGGATTGTAGGCGTTGATACCTTGCAAAATGTTGCAGAGCGCACGCCTCAAAGTGTAATTGACGAAATGACAAAATTTTTTGAAGCTGATTTTAAAAGTGCCACACAGAATTTTGTTTCACCAATGTTTCCGGAAGGCAGTGATCAACAATTGGTGAATTGGGTAAAAGAAGATATGTCTTCTGCCCCAAAGGAAATTGCTTTGAGCGCCTTTCGTAATTATGTGAGCCAGTATATAAGCGGAGAAGCCGCCATAGTATTTAAAAATGTCACTGTTCCTGTGATCTCAATAAATTCCAGATTATGGCCGACAGCACCCGAAGAAAATAAAAAACATATAAAAAACTATCAACTGTTTTATATTGAGAAAACAGGTCACTTTCCAATGCTGGAAAAGCCCGATGAATTTAATATACTGTTGAAAAAAGCCCTTAACGCCATAGAATTCAATGAATAATAAAATCATATAATCAGGCGTTTAAAAGCGCTTCACTACTTTACACTCGGACTCGCAGAAGCTCGCCGGTTAACTTAACGTTGAGGGCTGCTGAACTCCAAGCGGGCTGATTACAGACCATAATTGTGCTTGGTATTTCAATATATTTGAACCCCTTTAAGATTGAAAAGGACCAGATTAAAGAAGGTTTTGAAAATCGTAAGTGATTGACTTTGGCGGCCATTAATGGTTGCCTGAACATGCGTTACTTGTCTTCATTGTGCATAAGTGGTTAATGATTGTAGCAGGAGGTATATTAATGTTCGATTATCCTTCATATCTGGAAAAACTGACGTCCGGGGAACCGGTCAACAATCCTTTTCTTGATTTTTTAGGTATACAGATGGAAGAAATCCGGGAAGGATATGCCCGGTTCAGCATGGAGATCAAGCCCGAGTTTCTCCAGGGTGCCGGCATCATTCAGGGCGGTTTGTCCATTGCATTGTCCAGTGAAACAGCGGCTCATGCCGTAATGACAACTCTCGCTTCCGGTGAAAGCATTACCACAATCGAACTCAAAAACAATTTTCTTTCTATGGCCTCCCAGGGCCGGCTCACTGCAGAAGCAACGGTGTTTAAACGGGGCCGGGTCCTTGTTATTGTTGACAGCATTGTCCGGAATGATCAGGGAAAGGCTATTTCCCGAAGCAGCGCCACCCTGATGGTAGTCAGCGATTATTCTGAATAATTTTAAAGAAGTGGGGCCAAATCATTAATTTTGAGTAATCAATGAGTTGCTATCTACTCCGATTCATAACATATCATTTCACTGGCCACCGTTCCGCCGCCGGAGAATTCAGGGTATCTCTAAAAATTGCCTTTTAGCACCGATTACTGCGTTATATTAAAATTTGAATCCTCGAAATATATAATATATTCCTCCGGTTAAAATTTTAATATGCCTTGTACTCATACCAAAATTCTAATTTTTAGAGATACCCTTCAATCGTTATCTGTGAAAAATGGAGATACCTGTGTTTGATAAATTAGAAGAAATAAACTCACACCCTACACCTTTTCAGTTTTACACGACAGTAGAATTATGAACTGATGAGCATACATCAATGAAGATGCTCGAATATCATTTAAACGAGTCCGTTGACCTTTCATCCCGGAACAAAAAATTCATTGCCAATTCTGCAAAATGGATAGTGTCTCATTTTGGAATAGATGTGAATACAAGTATCGCTGATTTTGAGTGTGGGCCTGGGTTATACACCACTCTGTTTGCAGAAATTAATGCTGATGTTACCGGAATAGATTTTTCAAAAAGGTCCATCCGGTATGAAAAAAAGCTTGCTGATCAAAAAGGATTAGACATTACCTATTATCAACAAAACTATCTGGAGTTTGAAACTGAAAAACGATTTGATCTCATTACAATGATTTTTTGCGACTTTTGCGCATTAAGTCCTTTGCAAAGAAAAACACTGCTTACCAGGTTTTACACATTCTTGAAGCCCGGCGGGTCATTGTTGTTGGATGTTCATTCGTTGAATACGTTCAATAGCAGAGATGAGGTCGCAATATACGAACGGAATCAACTCGATAATTTTGGGTCTCCTGATAATTATTATGGCTTCCTGAACACATTCAAATATGACAAAGAAAAATTAACTCTTGATAAGTATACGATAATTGAAGAGGCAAGAACCCGTGTTGTCTATAACTGGCTACAATATTTCAGTCAGGATTCACTACGGAAGGAGCTTGAAGAAAACGAATTTAAGGCTGAAGAGTTCTACTCTGATGTCTCGGGCTCAACTTTTTCCCCAGAGTCCCCCGAAATTGCAATTGTCGCCAGAAAAGCGGATAACACATAACGCCGCAAATTAACGCGGATACAAATTCCGCTGCGTTCAATTTGCACCGGTTATTTGCGGCGTTAGCAATCGGAGATCAAAATGAAATTAAGTTATAGAAAGATGACCATTGACGATCTTCCAGCGGTTTTCTCTGTCAGAGTATCTACGGTTGAAAATGCAATTACATTGGAGGCGTTAGAAGAGGACTATGATATTACCCCTGAGTCTCTTGAAGAAGCAATGAGTTCAAATGTTTGTGGTTGGCTATGTGAAGATTCCGAGGTCGTAGTTGGGTTTTCAATGGGTGATCGATCGAATGGAGAAGTACTGGTAGTCGCTGTTCTTCCTGAATACGAAGGGTATGGAATTGGTAAAACCCTTTTAACTCATGCGCAGAATTGGCTTTTTTCAGAAGGTTTTGAGGAAATTTGGTTGGGCGCAAATCCTGACCCAACAATTCGAGCCTATGGCTTTTATAAGAAACTTGGTTGGATAAAAACAGGTAAGATGAAAGGTGAAGATGAAATCATGGTTCTTCGAAAAATCAACTGCTAACCATGCACTTAACCTGGATGCGCAAAACTTCATCTCGCACCGGTCAGCTTAAACGTTATGTTTACAGGAGGGCCCTTGTGGAGCAGATCCTGTTGATGTTTTTGGCCATTTTATTTGTATCCGGTTGCAGCTCAGACAAATCGGTAACGCCTGAAGACTATCTG
This sequence comes from Desulfobacterales bacterium, assembly GCA_021737275.1. Taxonomy (GTDB): domain Bacteria; phylum Desulfobacterota; class Desulfobacteria; order Desulfobacterales; family JAIPEE01; genus JAIPEE01. Next base: position 74,437 of record JAIPEE010000013.1, on the reverse strand, counting down.
GCAGGGTATCAAATGAGTATGGAGCGTGTGGACGTTCCGGCTCAAGTTTAAGAAAACGAACCGCTTGTCGTAAAGTTGCACGGAATCGTAGGTGGTAATCCAAGCAATGGGTTCCACCATGTTGACACGATTGAATCAGCATCGGTATTTGAATTGACACTGTTTGGGGGCCATAACACAGATCCGAATTTGATATGGCCCCAGGTTCTTGTTGAGTGGGATGGTCGCGAGTTTGTAAAACAACCGCCTCACACAAATCCGGTTAGGGTCGTTTTGCACCAGGCGGATGGTTCGGTGATAGAAGCTGAAGTTGCCGTCGGAAAGTGATGTTTGGGAATATAACGAACGCTTGCAGTCGACAATCGCGCCTGTCACGATCCTGACTGACGCCAGGCTATCACCAGCCAAGATCAAGATTGCAACTGAAACCAACATTATATGCTTAAGTTAACGGAGACTTACAATGATCGAAAAAAAGTTTGATCCTAAAAAATTAGAAAAGTTGAATAATCCCAAGAGATTGAAGGATATACCGCCTGGTTATGTTTGGGACAAATTGCGCATGGATCAAACAGATGTCCTTGTTGAAATAGGTGCTGGAACAGCATTTTTCAGTATTGCTTTTCTCCAGCACACCAAACATTCGAAAATCTATGCCTGTGATGTGTCAGAAGTAATGATCAACTGGATAAAGGAAAATGTTGTTCAAAAGTTTCCAAATATAACTCCAGTAAAAACTGAAGAACAGTCTATTCCACTTGCCGATGGAATCGCGAACTTGGTGTATATGATCAACCTTCATCATGAGTTAGATAATCCAACGCTGACATTAAAAGAAGCATATAGAATATTAAAACCCGGCGGAAAGATTTTCATTGTTGATTGGAAAAAGAAAAATATGAATGAGGGGCCACCAACACAAATCAGATGTTTGCCTGAGCAGATCAAGAAACAATTGGTGAATTCCGGATTTATCCATGTGGACATTTTCGATGAATTACCTAAACATTTTCTATTAGTCGGGAAAAAAGATCCTCAATACATATAACCAGGCTAATGCAGCCGACGCAAAGTCCTCATGGCTGATTAAAAACGTTCGCCCACGGAAAACACGATGTAGAAGATATGTTACTTATAAATCGTAAATCCTTGATGAGGCTCATTAAAGGGATTGCCCTACTGGCTATATCGATATCGGGCGGTGCCTCTGCACAAACTGTCAACCCCAAAGGGGTCAAGTCTTCATTTGACTTTAAACACTGTTTCCGGTATCTATGAATAATGTCGCGACCATTAAGAATAGAATATTCGGATGCCTGGCACCATGTCATGAATAGAGCCCGGCGGGGCCATGATCTCTTTATCAATAAGAAAGATTATTGGGATTTTCTTGACCTCCTTCATAAAATATCTGAAATCTTTCATATCCGCGTTTCAGCTTATTGCCTGATGCCGAATCATTACCATTTGCTGGTTCAAACTCCGGAAATGAATCTTGCAAGGGGCATGAGGCATTTAAATGGTGTTTTCACACAAAAACATAATTCTCGCCATAAGCTAGACGGCACTTTATTCAAGGGCAGATATAAATCCATTCTCGTTGGCGAAGACAGTTATCTCCTCCAGCTTGTTAGGTATATTCACAGAAATCCCATTAAAGCGAACATAGTTGATACAATTGAACAATATCCGTGGAGCAGCCATAATGGGTATGTTTCTAAATCAAAACAATGGGATTGGCTTCATAAACATAAGATTTTTTCGATGCTGACGCCAAATTCTTCCCAGCAGATCATGTTTTATAAGCGTTTTGTTGCATCAGAAAATTCTGAAGAAATCAGTCAGGCATTTGACCGCAAATATTTACCGCCTATCCTCGGTACAGAAACCTTTATCAATTGGGTAAAATCCAGTTTCTACAAAATTAAGCGAAACAGCGAAATACCGGCATCCAAATCGCTATCCCCGGAGCGAGATTCAATAATTAAAAGGATATGCCGATTTTATGATATTGATAGAGAACAGCTTCTTTTGGCCAGACGTGGCACAGAAAACGAACCACGGAATATGGCTATATACCTGATGAGGGTTTTACGAGGGGATCCTTTAATGGAAATAGGTGCTGAGTTTAATTTAACCGGATACAGCTCTGTCAGCAGCATTATCAGCCGGGTTGAGAACAAACTTAAGACAGATAATAATTTCAAAAAGCGGTGTAATCTTTTGTATGAGTTATCCATTAAGGGTCAAAAGTAGACTTGACCCCATTTTTAGCTAATTTAAACATGGAGGGTTTGTATGCCAATAAACTCAAAAGTCTATAAAGCGATATATGACAATCTCACACCGGCTGAAAAGGAAACATATATCTCGCACTCAAAACAGTGCAATTTGAAATTAAGTTTATCTTTTTTACCGTCAATACTACTTTTTATCTTATTATCGAATTTTTTTGAAGTTACGCTTCATATCGGCATTGTTGCGGCAATAGGGTTATTAAATATTTTCATCAGTATTTTTTTTATAAGCCTGCCATCCCGGAAAAAAAAGATCGAACTGCTAAATAATTCAACCTTTGCAAAGGATAATAAAATACACTTATAACAATTGGGTCGAAAAGAAGAGGCATCCGTTCTCTACAGGCTTGACCTATCATCAAAGCCCGAAATTACCCGACAATTTCACTATCCGGTCAAAATCCCCAAGTCGGTTTATAAGCCTGCTGAAACCCTGAAATGTGGAAGTTTTAATGTAAACATAAAACAAAAAAATCACCATAAGGATTGACTTATAACCCATTAGCAATATATATTACATAGTATTTTAGACAGTTATAAAGCAATTTTTGAATATTTATAATAATCCTTAACAATACCTAATCAGGTTTAACACCAGGAGGAAAGATCATATCATGATTGCACTCAGGCAATACAAATCAGGCATTTTATTCACAGGACTATTCTTGATCATTTTGTTGCTTGCATCCGGATGTGCAACATCACAATTAACAGGCGATGGTCCTGACAGAGATAGTTCTGTTGAAAAAACAGATGGAAATGCGCCTCTTTATTATGATTTTGGTGATGTTCTGCTGCCCAAAGAGTTGAAACTGAACCAGGACTCTTCTTTTGTATACAGAACCCCCGGCTTTACTGCCGGCGTTCTTGCATTAAAAGGACGGGTGGAATACAATTCGCTTATAAATTTCTTTGAAGTGAATATGATCAAAGATAACTGGCGTGCCATCAGTTATTTTAAATCTCCGAGAACGATCATGATGTACCAGAAAGATAACCGCTGGTGTGTCATCAGCATCCATGAAGGTGATTTTACAACCCATGTTGAAATCTGGGTGGCACCTACATTGAGTGAAGTTGAAGGTCTTTTAAAATAAATATGATATGCGATATCCCTCTTTAAAAGATAAAAATATTATTCTTGGTGTGTCGGGCGGTATAGCAGCCTATAAAAGTGTTGAACTGCTAAGACAACTGCGCAAACAGGATGCCGTTGTTCGTGTTATTATGACTGATTGTGCCACCAGGTTTGTGGCGCCACTAACATTTGAAGCGCTGTCAGGCACACCTGTCTGTACAACACTTTTTGGTAATAACGATGCGTCCATTAAACATATTGAATGGGCCGAAGAGGCGTCAGCCGTTATCATTGCTCCGGCAACAGCAAACATTATTGGAAAGGTCGCTAACGGCATTGCAGATGATGCATTATCCACACTCATGATGGCCATTACATGCCCTGCCCTGATCTGCCCGGCCATGAATACTCATATGTATGAAAACCTGGCCGTACAGCGCAATATTGATACATTGATTGGTGACGGCCATCATATTCTTGAACCGGATAGCGGGCAGCTTGCATGCGGCACTTATGGCCCCGGCCGCCTGCCTGATCCGGAATTTATTATAGACAGACTGGCCGGCACCTTAACAACCAGGGATTTTAGCACTGTTAATATTCTTGTTACAGCAGGCCCCACCCGGGAGATGATTGACCCGGTCCGATACATTGGAAACCTGTCTTCAGGTAAAATGGGCTATGCCATAGCAAGGGCCGCTGAACATCGGGGTGCAAATGTTACCCTTGTTTCCGGACCAACGTCCCTGCCTGATCCATCAAATGTAAAAGTTATACGGATAAATTCTGCTGAAGAGATGGCCGATGCCGTTTTCAAGAATCTCGAAAGAGCCCGGGTTGTCATTAAATCTGCAGCCGTATCTGATTATAGCCCAAAGGAAACTTCTTCTGAAAAAATAAAAAAAGATCAGGATGAAATGATTTTAACCCTTGGCAAAAACCGTGATATTCTGAAAGAAATCGGGCAAAAAAAGGAAAATAGAATCATTGTCGGATTTGCCGCTGAAACACAAAGCCTTAAAACATATGCTGAAAAAAAACTGACTGAAAAAAACCTTGATATGATCGTCGGCAACATCGTGGGCAAGACCTCTTCTCCGGTTTTTGGTTCAGAGACAAATACGATCACCCTGTTCGATAAAAACGGTAAAAGCGAAGATTTTCCTGAAATGGATAAATTCGAAGTTGCCCATACTATTCTCGACCGCGTGAGTAAGTTGCTCAAAGAAAATTAAAAAACAAAACATCTTTTATCTCTCACCCGCTCACTTCGTTCGCTCGAGCGCACAGAGAACACAGAGAAAAAACCATAACCCATATTGCTCTTGATTCCTGCTTTCTCAGGGGTGACATAGTGCTTTTCAAACCTTATTTTTTGTTATAAGATTATTAAATACTTTTATGGTTTTATTGCAAAGCAACACTTTCAAACTGTTCTCTGCGCTCTCTGTATCTTGAGCGAAGCGGGTGAGAAACAATGGTTTTCAAAACACTATGACACAGCCCAGACAATACAAAACAGTAACAAAAAAAGAGATGGCCCGCCATCTTATCAACGAGGCTGAAAATACCCTGAGGAATCTTTCTCAAATGGGCCATAAGGGTTTTGACTGCCCTGAATCCCATCTTGAAATCATTGAAACCTGGGGAAAAGGCATTATACGTAAAACACAGACACTTGATGAAATCAGTGCTGAGCTTGGCGACTGCCGGCGCTGCAAGTTATCAAAACAGCGAACTAATATTGTATTTGGTGCCGGTTCTGCCAATGCCCGTCTTTTTTTTGTAGGAGAAGGACCGGGCCATGATGAAGATATCCAGGGGGTTCCTTTTGTGGGCAGGGCCGGCCAACTGCTAACCAAAATCATTGAGGCAATCAAACTGACCCGTGATGATGTGTATATCGGTAATATTATAAAATGCCGTCCACCGAAAAACAGAAACCCGGAATCGGATGAAATCACGGCCTGTTCACCATTTTTACAAAAACAGATAACAGCTATAAAACCTGATATTATCTGTGCTTTGGGTACCTTTGCAGCGCAGACGCTACTCAAATCAAACACACCCATATCAAGGATGAGGGGAAAATTTCATAACTATAACGGCATAAAAGTAATGCCGACCTATCACCCTGCATACCTGCTAAGAAGCCCTGAAAAAAAACGGGATGTGTGGGAGGACATGAAACTTATCATGAAGGAATTAGGATTATGAAAACCAAACTCATACTTTTTCTTGCAGTTATTTTTTTTCTGATCCTTCCTGCGTATACTTTTGCAGCAGGCAATGATATCTATACACTTGAAGCAACCGGCGCCATAAGCCCCGGCACAGCAGATTATATCGTCCAGGGCCTGGAAAAAGCATCTGAAGACAAAGCCGCCTGTATTATTATCAAGCTCGATACGCCGGGCGGTCTTTCCGAATCCATGCGCACCATTGTAATGGCCATGTTTGAATGTGATGTACCGGTGATCGTCTATGTAACTCCCGGCGGGGCAAGAGCAGCTTCTGCAGGGGTTATGATTACCATGGCAGCTGATATTGCCGCCATGGCACCGGGTACAAATATCGGTGCAGCGCATCCGGTGGGTATGGGTGGAAAAGATGTTGAAGAAACCATGGCAAAAAAAGTGACCAATGACATGGTTGCCTTTGCACGGAGCGTTGCTGAAAAAAAAGGCAAAAATGCAGACTGGGCTGAGCAGGCTGTCAGAGAAAGTGTCTCTGTCACAGAAACTGAAGCGCTTAAAAATAACATCATTGATCTGGTTGCAAAAGATATGGATGATCTTGTAAAACAAATAAACGGGCGTGAAATCAATGATAAAGGCAAACTTGAATTAAATAATCCTGACTATAAGAACTTAAAAGAAAATTTCAGAACTAAAATACTTAAAATCATTAGTGATCCAAATATCGCCTACATCCTGATGATGATCGGTCTTGCAGGCCTCTATTTTGAATTATCACACCCGGGAGCCATTTTTCCGGGTGTTGTCGGTGCCATTGCCATTGTATTGGCATTTTTTGCATTTCAGACACTTCCGGTTAATTATGCCGGATTTCTCCTCATATTGCTGGCCATGATATTTTTTATCATGGAGATGAAAATTATGAGCTACGGACTGCTCAGTGTAGCCGGTATCGTATCCCTTGCCTTAGGCTCCATTATGCTTTTTGAAAGTCCTGACCCGGCAATGAAAATATCTTTAACTGTTTTTGTACCGTCACTTGTTCTGATTTCAGGATTTTTTATTTTCATTGCCGGACTTGTTTTCAAGGCCCAGACCGCCAAACCCTATACTGGTGAAGCCGGCCTCATTGGTGAAACCGGCACCGTAAAAAAAACGCTTGCACCCGAAGGGAAAGTATTTGTACATGGGGAACTGTGGCATGCTGTTTCCAAAACTCACATTGAAGAAGGCAAGCACATACGCGTTGTAAAAGTAAACGGACTTGTTCTTGAGGTTGAAGAAATAATTAATTAATTTCATATAATTACATAGATTTAATTAAACATCTAAGTTAACATGATCACAGGAGGTCAAAATGTTATACCCTATTGTAGCCGTCGTCATTCTGGTTATCATGTTTTTAAAAGCCGCCTTAAAAATTCTGAATGAATACGAACGTGGCGTCGTATTCAGGCTTGGCCGGGTAATCACCGCCAAAGGGCCGGGCCTTATCATTCTCATCCCTGTCGTAGACCGCATGATGAAAGTCAGCATGCGGCTGGTAGCCCTGGATGTTGACCCGCAGGATGTTATCACACGGGATAATGTCTCTGTAAAGGTCAATGCCGTTATTTACTTCAGGGTTATTGACCCCATAAAAGCAATTGTCGAAGTGGAAAACTACGGGTATGCCATGTCTCAGCTTGCACAGACCACCATAAGAAGTGTTTGCGGCCAGGCAGATCTGGACGAACTGTTATCCGCCCGTGAGAAGATTAATACTGAACTTCAGGAAATCCTTGATATGCATACCGATCCCTGGGGTATAAAGGTTGCCAATGTTGAGCTTAAACACATTGATCTTCCTCAGGAGATGCAGCGCTCCATGGCCAAACAGGCGGAAGCCGAAAGGGAGCGTCGTGCCAAGGTTATTAATGCTGAAGGTGAATTTCAGGCTGCGGCTAAACTGTCCGAAGCTTCCCAGATAATCGAAAAACACCCCATAGCACTCCAGCTCAGATATCTTCAAACCATGCGGGAAATGTCTGCTGAAAATAACTCAACAACGATATTTCCCTTCCCGATGGACATTGTTGCACCCCTGATTAAACACTTTTCGAAAGAGGATTAAAACCCTGACCTCATAATATATTCAGTGCCTGTAACACTATCATTGATTCAGGCACTGTTTTTTTCTCTTCCCTATTCCACTTTTGTACGCCCAACGCCGTTTTCTCCCCACCTGTCCAACCATTAACTATTGACATAATGGTATAAAATGATTTAAAAAATTACATTTCATGATGGATTTTTCGATCCTGTTCTTTACGCATAAGGCCTTTTATTTTCCTGACTGAAACCGGATCGGAAATAACTGTTTGGCGGAGGCATATTACCCTCCGCTATGCTTTTCTTTTAACGCAGCGAAAGGAGTTGTCTTTTATGGGTAAAGTTGTAGAAACCAATGAAAAACCTCTGGATAAAATGACCGCTATTGAACTTCGTGAGATTGCCAAACAAATCCCAGGTGTTACAGGCACTTCCGGCATGAAAAAGGATGAGCTGCTCAGTGTGGTTAAAAAGGATCGGGGTATTAAAGAAAAAAAAGAAAAACGGGCGGCTCCGTCCATCAAAGAAATGAAACTGAAAATCAAGAAACTGAAAAAAGATCGGGTAAAATTTCTTGAAGAAGATAATAGCAAGATGGCTGCCATTTGCCGCCGTCAGGTTAATCGTCTCAAGAAAAAAACGCGCCGTGCGGTCTGATCTTATATAAATTTATTTTAAATCGAGTTATAAAATGATTCAACCGGAATCGATCGCATTTGATTTTGATGGTGTCTGTGCAGACACAATGAAACTGTTCATTGATATTGCCCGTGATGAGTTTGATATACACGATATTTATCATGAAGATATCACCAGCTATGATCTTCAGTCTTGTACAAGCCTTCCGCCTGACACAATTGAAGCCATAGCTGAAAAGATAGTGGCCGGTCAATACCGGGCAACCCTGAATCCGATAAAGGGTGCGGCTACTGTATTAAAAAAGCTTGAAAAAAGTAATGGCACTGTTCTTTTTGTAACAGCCCGACCTTCAATCGGACCGGTGGCAGGTTGGATAACAGATATTCTGGGCCTTGACCCGGAATCCTTTGAAGTTATTCCAACCGGATCCTTTGAAGGCAAAGTGGATGTGCTTCAACAAAAAGGAATCAGCTATTTTATTGAAGACAGACTTGAAACCTGTTTTACACTTCAGAATGCAGGCATTTTTCCTGTTGTGTTTAAACAGCCATGGAACAGGAGCCTCCATCCGTTTATTGAGGTTGGAAGCTGGAACGACATAGAGGCTCTGATTAATTTCTAATGGCTTTACCACTTATTGAAAAACAGGTCGGCAAATTTATCAGTGCCCTGATAACTGAAAAAGGATATTCTGAAAACACCCACAGGGCTTACGCCCACGATCTTGCTGAATTTTTCGGATACATTGAATCCGGATGGTCTGGAAAGAAAGCGGCGAAATTAACGGTTGGGGATATTGACAGCCTGATGATACGTGGCTATCTTGGCCATCTTTATAAACTGAACAAAAAGGTAACCATCGCCCGAAAACTTTCGGCGTTAAGATCTTTTTTCAAATACCTGATCAAGCATGGCATTATATCGGATAACCCTGCGGATGCTATTTTAACGCCAAAACAGGAAAAGGGTATTCCGGCATTTTTGTCTGTTGATGATATGTTCAGGCTGCTTGATTCCATAAAAGATGAATCCTGGATGGGATTAAGAAACAGGGCTATCTTTGAGACCCTCTATTCCGGAGGCCTTCGTGTTTCCGAAGTGGCAGGTCTCAATGTTTTTGATGTGGACGAAGCCGCCAACATGATCCGTGTTCTCGGCAAGGGGAATAAGGAACGAATCGTTCCCATTGGAGAAAAAGCGATAGGTGCTATCCGATCGTACCGGTCGGCACTAAGTGAAAAAGCGGCCGTTCTGCCGGAAAAAGTTATTCTTAAAGAAAATGGCGCCCTTTTTCTGAACAAAAACTTTGGACGGCTGACCACTCGCTCCATTGCCAGGATTCTGGACAAAGTTGTAAGATCGTGCGGACTACTGACACCTGTTTCACCACACGCCCTGAGGCACTCTTTTGCAACTCATATGCTGGATGCAGGTGCGGATCTGAGAGTCGTTCAGGAGTTGCTGGGGCATAAAAGCCTTTCAACAACGCAGAAATATACACATGTCAGTATTGACAAATTAATGGAAAGTTATGACAAGGCTCACCCAAGAAGATAAGGATATTATGAAATTTCACGGTACAACCATACTTGCAATTAAACATAAAGGTAAGATGATCGTGGCCGGTGACGGCCAGGTCACCCTAAATAATACGGTTATTAAACACAATGCCCGAAAAGTTCGAAGAATTTATAATGACAAAATCATTGTCGGTTTTGCCGGTGCTACAGCCGATGCCATGAATCTCTCCGAACGGCTTGAAGCCAAACTGGAACGTTATAATGGCAATCTGACACGGGCAGCGGTTGAGCTGGCAAAAGACTGGCGGACAGACAAGTATCTTCGGCAGCTTGAAGCATTGATGATTGCGGTAGATAATGAGCGCATTTTTCTGATTTCCGGAAACGGTGATGTGATTGAGCCGGATGAAAATATCATTGCCATCGGCTCCGGTGCTGTAGCAGCACAATCTTCAGGAACGGCCCTGTTAAAACATACGGATATGGCAACAAAGGATATCATCGAAGAGGCCATGAAAATTGCCGGATCAATTTGTGTCTTCACCAATACATCCTTTACCATTGAAGAACTTGAGTGTGTTTAAATAAACAACAACCTTCAACCTGTAACAGCTGGATACGGGTTGATCTTTATATAAAGGCTTTTTTTAAATGAATGAACTAAAACCATCTGAAATTGTACAGGAACTGGATAAATATATTATTGGTCAGAATGCTGCAAAACGCTCCGTGGCAATAGCCCTTAGAAATCGATGGAGAAGACAGCAAGTTGATGAAGAGCTCAGAGATGAAATTGCCCCCAAAAATATTATTCTGATCGGACCGACCGGTGTCGGTAAAACCGAGATTGCCCGAAGACTTTCAAAGTTGACGGATTCTCCTTTTACCAAGGTGGAAGCCTCAAAATTTACAGAAGTCGGTTATGTTGGACGTGATGTAGAATCCATGATCAGAGACCTTGTGGAACTAACAGTGACCTTGCTGAAATCACGAGAACAGGAAAATGTTCAGGAAAAGGCCGGAAAGCTTGCAGAAGAGCGGTTACTGGATCTGCTGCTGCCAAAAACCACAAAACAGGCAACTGCGCCGCCTCTTCGACCGGGCGAAGATAGCCTATTATCACCCGAACTGCTGCCGCCGCCTGAGGAAGAATCTTCTTCCACCAGGGAAAAGCTTCGGGAGATGCTCCATAAAGGAAAACTGGATAACCGGTTTGTGGATCTTGATGTGGCCGATAAATCTATGCCGATGGTTGAAGTGTTTTCAAATGTCGGTATGGAAGAGATGGGGATTAACTTCAAGGATATGCTTGGCGGCCTGATGCCCAAAAACTCTAAAAAGAAAAAAATAAAGGTACCGGAAGCACTGGACATGCTGACCCAGGAAGAAGCGCAGAGCCTTGTTGATATGGACAGGGTTGTAAAAACAGCCATCGAAAAGGTAGAGCAGTCCGGCATTGTCTTTCTTGATGAAATCGACAAAATTGCCGGCAAAGAGGGCGGCCACGGCCCGGATGTTTCAAGGGAAGGTGTTCAACGTGACCTGTTGCCGATTGTAGAAGGTTCAACCGTTTCAACCAAATACGGCCCGGTCAGAACCGACCATATCCTGTTTATTGCATCCGGTGCGTTTCACATGGTTAAACCCGCAGACCTTATTCCTGAACTCCAGGGAAGATTTCCGATCCGTGTTGAACTGAGTTCTCTTGGAAAAGATGAATTTGTTCGAATTCTGACAGAACCCAAAAATGCCCTTCTGCTTCAGTACATTGCATTGCTGAGAACAGAAGGTGTTAATCTTGTTTTTGAAGATTCATCCGTAGCGGAAATTGCCCATATTGCTGAAGACGTTAATACCAATACTGAAAATATCGGGGCAAGGCGGCTGCATACACTGATGGAAAAGCTTCTGGAAGATATCCTTTTTGATGCATCGGATATGACTGAAAAAGACGTCGTCATAACCAGCGATCATGTAAAAGACAAGCTGAAAGACATTAAGGACGATGAGGATCTGAGCCGTTATATTCTTTAAATTTTTTAATCGGTTTTCCTAAACGTAATCATACGCTTACTCGTAATCGATTAGTTTTGACATAGTGTAAAAATAGATTAAAAGTAAGATTATAATTAACATTAAAAACATATATTTAAAAGTTAATATTGAAAGTAAATTATTGAAAATAAATTGTAGATTGAGGTCAAATTGATGACACCGAATGTAGCAGATATACTGATAGAAGCACTGCCTTATATCAAACGATTCTCAGGCAAAACCATCGTAATTAAATATGGCGGTCATGCCATGGTGGATGAACAGCTGAAAATTAATTTTGCAAGGGATATTACCCTGATGAAATTTATTGGCCTGAATCCGGTTGTTGTTCATGGCGGCGGCCCGCAGATTAATAATGTTCTTGACCAGATGGGTATCCGGCCAACCTTTGTAAGGGGCATGCGGCTCACGGATGAACCGACCATGGATGTTGTGGAGATGGTGCTGGGTGGCAAGGTAAATAAATCCATTGTTGCACAAATCAACCAGCAGGGTGGCAAGGCAGTCGGTCTGAGTGGAAAGGACGGTAACCTGATCAAGGCAAAAAAAATCACAATTATGCATCAGGAAGATGCGAATGAACCACCTGAAATTATCGATCCCGGTCTTGTGGGCGAAGTAACAACCATCAACCCTGATATTATACATACACTGACCGCTAAAGGTTTTATCCCTATTATAGCACCGGTCGGCGTTGGTGAAGCCGGTGAGACATTCAACATAAATGCCGACCTGGTGGCCGGCAAAATTGCCCAGGCACTTTCCGCCAGAAGCCTCATCCTGATGACGGATGTTGACGGTGTGCTTGATCACAATAAAAAGCTGATTTCATCTATTGATGCAAAAACAATTACCCGAATGATTAATGATAATTCAATTTCCGGCGGGATGATTCCGAAAATTGAATGTGCAATAGATGCTCTTAAAAACAATACCGAAAAGGTACATATTATAAACGGCTGCAAACCCCACGCACTGATCCTTGAGCTTTTTACAGACCGTGGTGTGGGCACCGAAGTCGTTATAGAAAAAGAAGTCTGCTGACAACTGCACTTAACATATAAACACTTTCAAAGGAGTACAACGTGTCTAAAAACATAAATAAAGTTGTTCTGGCCTATTCAGGTGGTCTTGATACATCAGTTATACTGAAATGGCTCATAGAAGAGTACCGGTGTGAAGTAGTCACCTTCTCAGCTGACCTTGGCCAAGGTGAGGAGCTTGATTTTATTGATGAAAAAGCTAAAAAAACAGGGGCTTGCAAAGTATACATTGACGATCTGGTTGAAGAGTTTGTATCCGATTATGTGTTCCCTGCTTTCAGGGCAAACGCCGTATATGAAACCCAGTATCTGCTGGGCACATCCCTTGCCAGACCATTAATTGCAAAACGCCAGATGGAAATTGCAGAGATTGAAGGTGCTGATGCGGTAAGCCATGGTGCCACCGGTAAAGGAAATGATCAGGTTCGTTTTGAGCTGAGTTATTATTCCATCAATCCCCATATAAAGGTTATCGCCCCCTGGCGTGAATGGGATCTGACGTCACGAACCGCACTGACCAATTTTGCAAAGAAACATGATATTGATGTTCCGACAACGCCAAAAAAACCATACAGCACTGACGGAAACCTGCTGCACATCAGTTATGAAGGCGGCATACTTGAAGATCCATGGGCCGCACCCTCAGATGATATGTTCGCGCTGACCGTTTCCCCGAAAGATGCACCTGATGAATCTGAAATTATCGAGATAACCTTTAAACAGGGTGACCCGGTTGCAATCAATGGCAAGGAACTCTCTCCCGGCGATATGCTCAGAGAGCTGAACAGACTGGGCGGTAAGCATGGTGTTGGCCGTATTGATATTGTAGAAAACCGTTTTGTCGGTATGAAATCACGCGGTGTTTATGAAACACCCGGCGGTACCATTTTAAGACTGGCTCACTTGGCTATGGAGTCCATTACGCTGGATCGTGAAGTGATGCATCTGCGTGACTCCCTTATTCCTCAATATGCCAAAATAATTTATAACGGCTTCTGGTTTACTCCTGAGATGAAGATTCTGCAGAATATGATCGACATGACACAACAGAATGTTAACGGTGTTGTTCGTCTTGAACTCTACAAAGGAAACTGTATCATTCTTGGACGAAAATCTGATAAATCGCTTTACAGTGAAGATTTTGCAACGTTTGAAGACGATTCGGTTTATAACCAGAATGACGCTGAAGGCTTTATCAAACTGAATTCACTCAGACTGCGAATTCTGAATATGGTCAATAAATGAAATTTTATAAAGAGGTAACAAATGGCCAACAAACCCTGGGATGGCAGATTCTCGGAAAAAACACATAAGGATGTTGAAAAATTCACATCATCAATTGCTTTTGATAAACGCCTTTATGCATATGATATTGAAGGCAGCATTGCCCACTGCACCATGCTGGCGGAAAAAGATATCATCCTCAAAAAAGAGGCAAAAACCATTGTAAAGGGACTCAATGCTGTCCGGAAAGAGATCGAAAAGGATCAGTTCAGGGAAGATGACCGCCTTGAAGATATCCACATGCATATCGAATCAAGACTGACCGAAATCATCGGCAAACCTGCTCAGAAACTCCATACGGCAAGAAGCCGGAATGATCAGGTTGCCCTTGATGTTCGTATGTACCTCAGAGAAGAGTGTAAAAATACCATTATCTATCTTGTGGGTCTCAGAAAAGTCCTTGTCGATATGGCAAAGAGATATATTGATGTGGCTCTTCCGGGCTATACACATCTCCAGCGGGCCCAGCCGGTTCTGTGGTCTCACCATCTGATGGCCTACTATGAAATGTTTAACAGGGATACACAGCGGTTTCAAGAGGGTCTGAAACGCATTAATGTCATGCCGCTTGGAAGTGCGGCGCTTGCCGGAACCACTTATCCCATTGATCGTGCACTTACCGCAAGACTGCTGAACTTTCCTGAAGTTTCGGCAAACAGTATTGATTCCGTATCTGACAGGGATTTTGCCATTGAATATCTTTCTGCCGCCAGTATCTGCATGATGCACCTGAGCCGTTTTTCCGAAGAGCTTATTCTCTGGTCATCATCCGAGTTCAAATTTATTGATATGCCTGATGCGTTTGCAACCGGCAGCAGTATTATGCCCCAAAAGAAAAACCCGGATATTCCTGAGCTGGTCAGGGGTAAAACCGGTAGAGTTTATGGCAGCCTCATGACACTTTTGACCATTATGAAGTCTCTCCCCCTTGCCTATAACAGAGATATGCAGGAAGATAAGGAACCTCTTTTTGATGCGGTTGACACATTGAATGCATCGCTTAAAATTTATAACGCCATGCTGCCTAATATCAAACCGATTGAAGAGAACATGTTTAAGGCTGCAAATGAAGGGTTCCTTAATGCTACGGACCTTGCAGACTATCTGACTTCAAAAGGAATGCCCTTCAGGCAAGCCCATGGTTGTGCAGGAAAAGCAGTGGGTTATGCCCTTAAAGAGGGTAAAGAACTTCATGAACTTTCCTTAAAAGAACTTAAATCAATCTCTAACCTGGTATCAGATGATATTTTTATTTTTTTAACAATAGAGCAGATGATCAATCGCCGTGTGTCTGAGGGTGGTACAGCAAAAACGAATGTTTCTGCCGCTATCAGAAAAGCGGATAATACCGTTAAAAAAGAAATCAATATGATAGATAAAAAACTAAAATATGTATAATTTTTATTCTGATACGATAAATTCAAATATCAACCGGCCCGTTATAAAAACAGTTTTATTAAGCCTGATCATCATTTTTTTGTTCACTGCATCCGGATGTGGCAGAAAAGTACCGCCAACACTCCCGCAGCAATTGAAACCGCCTGTCGTTCGCGGTCTTAAAGCAAATATATCCGGCAGCACACTAACACTTAACTGGCCAATACCTGAAGGAGATGGAAACAATGCTGAAGTGACCCTGTTTAAGGTTTACCGGAGTAAAACATCCCTTGATGATCCGGACTGTACAGACTGCCCTCTGGTGTTTCAAACTGTTTCCGAAATAACGAACCTGAATAAAAATTTTAACATCGAGGCTGACAGATATTATTACCTGGAATCACTTGAGCCGGGATTCCAGTATGTTTATAAGGTTGTACCTTTTTCCGGCAAGATACCGGGAAAAGATTCAAACCTTGTTGAATTTGATTTTAAGACCCCTTAATAGTGACTCCAGGTTTAAGGAGAAGCAGATTATGCATCATTTTAAATACAAGGAAAATGAACTTCATTGTGAAGATGTGCCGGTATGTAAAATTGCAGAAGAGGTCGGTACTCCTTTTTATCTTTACAGCCATGCCACCCTTGCACGCCACTACCATGTTTTCAGCAACGCGTTTAAGGAGATGGACAGCCTGGTCTGCTATTCTGCCAAAGCCAATTCCAGCTATGCTGTTTTAAAGCTGTTTGCCGATCTCGGCTCGGGACTTGATATTGTCTCCGGTGGAGAACTCTTTCGTGGGTTAAAAGCCGGTTTCAAACCTGAAAAAATTGTATATTCCGGTGTTGGAAAACGTATTGATGAAATTGACTACGCCCTTGAATCCGGTATTCTGGCCTTCAATGTTGAATCTCTCGAAGAGCTGGAAGTTATCAACAGTAGAGCTGCTGCAATGAATAAAATAGCGCCGGTTGCCATTCGCGTTAACCCGAATGTGGATCCCAAAACGCACCCGTATATTTCAACCGGCCTGAAAAAGAATAAATTCGGTATCGAAGCCGATGCCGCCATAGAAGCTTATATAATAGCCCAGGACCTTGTGAATCTTGACATTACAGGTATTGATTGTCATATCGGTTCCCAGATTATTCAGGCGCAGCCCTTTGAGGATGCCCTGGAAAGTCTTAAGGATATGATCCTTGAACTCAGAGGAATGGGCATCAACATCAGGCATCTGGACATGGGCGGCGGGCTGGGAATTATATATAATGAAGAAACCCCTCCCCTGCCCGATGAATATGCCGCCGGTATTATAAGTTCGCTCAAGGGAATGAATCTCAAACTTATACTTGAACCCGGCCGGGTGATTGTCGGAAATGCAGGCATCCTTGTCAGCAAAGTACTATACAGAAAATCGGGCGAGATCAAAGATTTTGTTATAGCTGATGCCGGTATGAATGATCTCGCAAGACCCAGCATGTATGGTGCTTATCATGGTGTACAGCCGGTTGTTTCAAGTGACAGGCGTACCATTGTAGCCGATATTGTCGGCCCTATTTGTGAAAGCGGTGATTTTCTGGCAACGGACAGAAAAATGCCGGATGTAAAACAAGGAGAGTTGATCGCATTGATGAGTGCCGGTGCATATGGTTACACAATGGCTTCCAACTACTGTTCCAGACTTAAACCGGCAGAAATCATGGTCAAAGGCAATCAGTTTCATGTAATAAGAAAACGCCAGTCATATGATGATCTTGTTGCAGGAGAATCCATTCCGTCATTTTTGACGGATCCACCCCGACACTTGTGATGGCTTTATCCCATCACTGGTGACATAATATTTTGGAGTTATGTAAAATGAAACATATACCATTTTACAAAATGAGCGGCAGTGGAAATGATTTTATCATCATTGACAACCGTAACGGAATTGTTGATGAAGCCTCTTTGCAGGATATCATTGTCGGTGCATGTCGCAGAAAGATGTCTGTCGGTGCGGATGGTTTTATTCTTGTGGAAGATTCCGCCAATGCTGATTTTAAATGGCGGTTTTTTAATGCCGATGGCAGTGTTGCGGAGATGTGTGGCAATGGTGCGCGCTGTGTGGCCAGGTATGCATATTTTAATGATATAACCGGGCCTGAAATGACATTTGAAACAGAGGCGGGTATTATCAGCGCCAAAGTTATGAATGAGCGTGTTAAAATCCAAATGACGCCGCCGGTTGATTTCAGACCTGACTTTAAAATTGAACTGGCTGACACAACATTAAGTGCCGGCAGTATCAATACCGGTGTGCCGCATGTCGTCACTATGACAGATATGATTGATACGGTTGATGTCGTAAATATCGGACGTGAAATCAGGTTTCATGAAGATTTTAAACCTGCCGGTACGAATGTCAATTTTGCAGGACCTGAAAATAATAACTGTATATCTGTCAGAACATACGAACGCGGCGTAGAGGAAGAAACACTGGCCTGTGGCACCGGATGTGTTGCGGTTGCACTGGTGTATGCTGATAAATTTGATCTCACCTCCCCCATTAATATTATGACACGCAGCGGCGGATACCTGACCATCTACTTCAACAGATTTCAGGGAAAATTTACTGATGTTTTTCTTGAAGGTGACGCGCGCATCATATATGAGGGAAAACTCTGGAGCGATGCCTGGCGCGATGAACTGGAACAATAATTTTTTTGATATTATTAATAAATAAAGGATAAATTACGGTTATGATTAAAATTGAAAAATCTGACAGATTGAAACAATTACCACCTTACCTTTTCAAGGAAATTGACCGCCAGAAGGATGAAGAAAAAGCCAAAGGCGTTGATATCATCGATATTGGTGTAGGCGATCCTGATATGCCGACACCAGGACATATCATTAAAGCATTGGAAAAAGCGGCAGCCGACAAAGAAAATCACCGTTACCCGTCATATACAGGCATGGCCTTATTTAATGAAACCGTTGCCCGCTGGTACAAGAAGCGATTTAATGTGGATATTGATTCATCGTCAGAGGCCGTTACGCTTATCGGCTCCAAAGAGGGCATTGCTCACATTCCACTGGCATTTATTAATCCGGGCGACATTGCACTTTGTCCGACACCGGGCTACCCGGTTTACCATATCGGCACCCAATTTGCCGGTGGCGATCCCTATTTCATGCCGCTGGTCAAGGAAAATGATTTTCTGCCGGACCTGAAAGCCATTCCTGAAGATATCTGTAAAAAAGCCAAGATAATGTTTATCAATTATCCCAACAATCCGACATCTGCATGTGCCTCACTGGAATTTTTTGAAGAGGTTGTTGCTTTTGCAAATAAACACAACATTATCATCTGTCATGATGCCGCCTATACGGAAATGGCCTTTGATGGATATAAGCCACCCAGCTTCCTTGAAGTTGATGGTGCCAAAGAGGTCGGTATAGAAATTCACTCCCTCTCAAAGACTTATAATATGACCGGCTGGCGCATCGCCTTTGCCGTCGGTAATTCTGAAGTAATCGGCGGACTTGGTCAGATTAAAAGCAACATTGATTCCGGTGCTTTTCAGGCTGTTCAGTTTGCAGGCATTGAAGCCATTGAGGGTGATCAAACCTGTGTTGAAGAGATGCAAATGGAATACACCCGGCGCAGAGATATCCTCTCCGAGGGTTTAACATCCATGGGGCTCAAGTTCCTGCCCCTCAAAGCGACATTTTATATGTGGGTTGAAGTTCCTGAAGGATACACTTCTGCTGAGTTTACATCACACCTTCTGACAAAAGCCGGTATAGTTGTAACGCCCGGCAACGGTTTTGGTGAACCCGGTGAAGGATATATCCGTATGGCCCTGACCGTTGGTGTTGAGCGCCTGAAAGAAGTTATTGAAAGAATGAAAAAAGTCGGTATATGATTTTTTTCGATTTGGCATAACTTAAAAATCAGGATATAGGTTTAAATGTTTTCATATAACAAAGAAATCAGACAGAAAAACAATTTTTAATTGTAATGAATAAACATACGGCATATATAGCCATCGGATCTAATATCGGAGACAAATCGGCCAACTGTGAAAACGGAATCAGACTGCTGGTCGAATCCGGTACGTGCGATGTTTTAACCCGGTCACATTTTTACCGGACAGAACCGGTTGAATATACGGATCAGGACTGGTTTATTAATGCGGCTTTAAAGGTGAACACATTGCTTGATCCTGCAGATCTGCTTCGGCTGCTTAAAAACATTGAAGTCGAAACCGGCAGAGTCGATAGCGGCATCCGCTTTGGGCCGCGAATACTGGATATGGATATTATCCTGTATGACGATATGGTTTTGCAGGATAATGATCTTGTCATACCGCATCCCCGGATGCATGAAAGGCGGTTTGTATTACAGCCGATGTGTGATATAGATCCGACAATTGTTCACCCCCGGCTAAAAAAGGATTTAAAATCCCTGCTGGATAAACTGGATGATGAAACGCAAAGGATAAAGATTTTCAAATGAGATTACTGATAATTCTCCTGATTTTTTACCTGTGTTACCGGGCCATAAAATCAAAGCTGTTTACGCCCCCGTCGCATGGTGAATATTCAAACAGGCCGGTGGACAATGGCCAGTTGGAAAAAATTGACGACATAATGGTAAAAGACCCCTACTGTGAAGTGTATTTCCCACAAAGAAAAGGTATTCACCTCCGTCATGCCGGTCAGGATTTATATTTTTGCTGTCAGGAATGCTGTGATAAGTATAAGGCTGAACATTCAAATAGTAATTAATGATACGAATTATTTATTTTGTGTATTAATTTTAGGAGGAGTTTTAAATGAAGTTTTTTTTAGATACGGCAAATGTTGATGAAATAAGGGAAGCTCACAGCATGGGCATGGTTGACGGTGTTACAACAAACCCGTCACTTATTGCTAAAGAGGGTCGTGACTTTAAAGAAGTGATCACCGAAATATGTGAGATTGTCGACGGCCCTGTCAGCGCTGAAGTTATCAGCACAGATACGGAAGGTATGCTTAAAGAAGCCCGTGAACTGGTCAAGATTAATAAAAATATCGTGATCAAGGTACCGATGACCATTGATGGTATTAAAGCAACCTGCCGGCTCTCAAAAGAAGATATTGCAACTAACGTAACACTGGTATTTTCTCCGCTTCAGGCACTTATGGCTGCCAAAGCCGGTGCAACATATGTAAGCCCTTTCATTGGCCGTCTGGATGATCTGGCACAGGATGGCATGCAGCTTATTGAGCAGATTGTTGAAATGTACAGTAACTATGCATTTGATACTGAAATTATTGTTGCCAGCGTCCGTAATCCGCTGCATGTTCTGGATGCGGCCATGCTCGGCGCAGACATTGCCACAATCCCCTTTAACGTACTTGGCAAATTTGCCTCTCACCCCATGACAGACAAGGGCCTCAAGGCTTTTTTGGATGACTGGAACAAAGCAAAAAAATAGTTGGTAAAATGACTTCGGCTGAAAAAATAAAAAAATATGCAAGCCATCCCAACACCCTGACGATGTTTCGAATGGCTATGACTCCGGCAATTATGCTGCTGATGCTCTCCAAGAACGGGTTCCTGACGTTTATGGCAGCACTTTTATTCAGTGCAGCAGCAATAACCGATTATTTTGACGGTTATCTTGCCCGAACCAGGGGGTTGGAGAGCCAGTTTGGAAAAGTAATGGACCCGCTGGCAGATAAACTGCTGGTATGCACATCTGTTATACTGCTTACGGCTCACGGATGGATACCTGCATGGATTGTATGTATTATCATTGGCCGGGAAATCCTGGTTACCGGCTTTAGAAATCTTATTGCCGATAAGCAAATGGATGTATCCGCATCCTGGCTTGGCAAATATAAAACCGGCTTTCAGATTGCAGCAATTATCCCCCTTCTGATTCATTACCCTTACCTTGGCATAAATTTCGATGCCATAGGTCAGGTGTTTCTCTGGGGAGCACTGATATTTACGGTCTGGTCCGGTTTGGACTATTTTATAAAATATAGGGATCTTCTTAAATTTTAAATTATTTTTTGTTGACAAAAAATAATTTAATAGGTAGAAGATCGCTACCAATTGAGCGGGAATAACTCAGTGGTAGAGTGCAACCTTGCCAAGGTTGAAGTCGCGGGTTCAAATCCCGTTTCCCGCTCCATTTTTTTTGGCGGCATAGCCAAGTGGTAAGGCAGTGGTCTGCAAAACCATTATTCATCAGTTCGAATCTGATTGCCGCCTCCAGATTATTCAGGGCTTACATTAAGTTGTAAGCCCTTTTTATTTTAAAAACTACCGAGCCTTCACTTCTTATCAAACCAATTTACTAGACAGGTTTCACGTATACCTCTCTACACTCAGGCATATCCATGTATTTAAGAAATTTTTAGATAAAAAAATGCCCTTTCGGTAAGACCGAAAGGGCATTTTTTTATCTAAAGTATTGCTAAAAGCGGTTGAACTTAATTACACAATACCCTGATCCATCATCGCATTAACTACTTTGAGGAAACCGGCGATGTTAGCACCATCTACATAGTTGCCCGGTTTTCCGTATGCAGCAGCAGATTCAGAACATGCAGTGTGGATGCTCTTCATAATCTGCTGGAGACGACCATCAACCTCTTCTCGTGTCCAGTTGATACGCATGCTGTTCTGAGACATTTCAAGACCGGAAACAGCAACACCGCCGGCATTGGCTGCTTTACCCGGAGCAAATAAAGTTTTGTTTTCCAGAAAAACTTCAACGCCCTCAGGAGTAGTCGGCATATTAGCGCCTTCAGTAACGGTATTAATACCGTTATTAACAAGATTCTGAGCGTCTTTGCCATTAATTTCATTCTGAGTTGCACATGGGAAGGCACAGTCAGCTTTGTGATTCCACAACGGGTTATAATCCAGGGAGGGATCAACATCCGTATAAACAGCTGAAGAAAATTTCTCTGCATATTCACTGACGCGTCCGCGTTTAACATTTTTGAGTTCCATAAGGAAAGCCAGCTTTTCTCTGTCAATACCGGCTTCATCGTAAATATAACCGGTAGAGTCAGAACAGGTAACCGGTTTTCCGCCAAGATCCAGAATCTTTTCACATGCAAACTGTGCAACATTACCGGAACCGGAAACCAGACAGACTTTGCCTTCCAGAGTCTGATCTTTTGATCCCAGCATATTAGCTGCAAAATAAACGGCGCCGTAGCCGGTAGCTTCAGGACGAATCAAGCTGCCGCCCCAGTTCAGACCTTTACCGGTAAGAACACCTGTAAACTCATTGGCAAGTCTTTTATACTGACCAAACAGGAAGCCTATTTCACGGCCGCCGACACCAATATCACCGGCAGGAACGTCACAGTTCGGGCCGATATGACGGAAGAGTTCACTCATGAAACTCTGAGTAAAACGCATAACTTCAAGATCTGATTTACCTTTAGGATCGAAGTCGGAACCACCTTTACCACCACCCATCGGCAGTGTAGTCAGTGCATTTTTAAAAACCTGCTCGAAAGCAAGGAATTTAAGAATGCCAAGATTAACTGAAGGATGGAAACGCAGACCGCCTTTATAAGGACCGATTGCGCTGTTCATTTCAATACGGAAGCCTCTGTTAACCTGAACCTCACCCTTGTCATCTACCCACGGTACACGAAACATGATGACACGTTCAGGCTCTGTGATTCTTTCAAGAATCTTTGCTGAACGGTACTCAGGGTGTTTTTCCATTACCGGTTTAAGTGAATCTACAACTTCTTCAACAGCCTGATGGAATTCTTTTTCGGCCGGGTTTTTTGCTTTTACGAGTTCGAGAATGTCAGACATTTAATTGCCTCCTGATAAAAAATTAAAATAAAAAAATTAATAATAAAGTTTGATACCTGAAATACAACTTATTATTATTCACCCCCCATTAACTGAATACATCAACTCATCTAT
Organism: Desulfobacterales bacterium; assembly: GCA_021737275.1. GTDB lineage: Bacteria > Desulfobacterota > Desulfobacteria > Desulfobacterales > JAIPEE01 > JAIPEE01. The sequence continues at coordinate 50,915 of JAIPEE010000013.1, read as the reverse complement.
TACATCAGCCCGCCAAAAGGCCGGGCATTAATCCTTAAAAACAAACAAAACTGCTTCTTATTTTTCCAGATACAAAAAGTCAATGTAAATCGACAAAATAGTTGAGAAAAATACGATTATATATCATATTTTTCCCGGACAAATGATCCGATAACCTTACAGCTAATCTTAATCTTTTCTTTTTGTAATAATCTCAAATAAATAAAGGCTCTCTGCCATTTTGCAGAGAACCTTCATTTTGGTCCATCTATTCATATTCCGGTTCCCATAAATATTGCCTTAAAAACCCCTCTCCATTTATAAAAATATTACCCGGAACAGATCCGTTATCTTATTTAATCGGTTTTACCAGGCTTTCGGCCTCCATGATTTTGCGGTATTCCGATTCCATCTCCATCATTCCGCCCGGAAACTCATAATCGTTCATGAGCGCTACAAACGGATCCGGGTCAAATGCTTCAGGGCTGTGAACACCCTTACCTGACCATACACCCGTTGCCAGCAGTTCCATCATAATCACCGGATTAAAGGCTGTCTGGGCCACAACAGACTGGCAGCCAAGACGCTCAATACAATCCTGATTATCTGCAACCTGATAGAGATAAACTTCTCGTTCCATACCATCTTTTTTACCTTTTACCCATGTACCGGCGCAGGTTTTACCAGTCATCCTGTTACCGATTTCAATCGGGTTGGGCGCAACTTTGGCCAGAAAATCACGCGGTGTAATTTCACTGTCACCAACCTTTACCGTCATATCCACCCGGTCTAGGTTCAGCGCCTGGAGGTATTTCAGACATTGAATAAACTCATCTCCAAGGCCATATTTGAACGTTACTTTTTTCAGACCTTTGTCAACATATCGAGGCACCAGCAACACCTCTTCATGCTCAACATTACACATTTCAACCGGCCCGATACCTTCCGGCAGGTGAAAAATTTCAGGGTCGGAGAAAGGCTTGGTGGTATACCAGCCCTTCTCTTTTTCCCAGACAACCGGCGGATTCAGACACTCTTCAATGGTTGTCCAGATAGAAAAACCGAATGCGATGTCCAGCCCCTCAACTTCAAGGTTGGCGCCATCCCGAATACCAATCTCTTCAATTTCATCAAACAGATGTTTTTCTGCATAGCGTGCAAAAACATTGGCCATTCCAGGCTCAACACCTGAACCGGAAAGTGCCAGTATCCCTTTCTCTTCCCACTGGGTTGAGCGGTCAAACTGATAATCCCCCAGTTTAATACCGCATTTATTATATGGATCGTCCGGATGTTTTTCAGACAATGTCATCGCCATATCCATATAATTGATACCCGCTTCGTAGGCAGCATCAAATATGGACCGGTTAAAAGACGGATCACACGCATTCATAATGAGATCCACATCATATTTTACTGCCATGGAAATAATTTCATCTTTGCTCCGTGCATTAATCTGATCGGGAACAAATCCGATTTCATCGCCCATCTTCGCCGCAACTTCCTTTGCACGGTCAAGGTTGTAATCTGAAAGGATCATCTTCTCCATCCAGTTTGCAGCCTCACCACGTCTTTTGATAATAGAAGCTATAGATTCACCGACACCACCCGTTCCTACTAATAGTACTTTCATTAAATCCTCCTTGTTTCTTAAAAAAAATTCGACATAAATATCAAAAATTATCTTCCTTAATTATAATCGGGTGTAATTATATCTGAACATCGTTTCATCCAGTTATTAAACTGAAACGAAATGAGTTTAAATACAATATACCCTGTATAAAAATAATACCAATACGGCTGGTCCGGTATTATCTAATGATATGAGTTCTATGAAAACGAATATTTGCAGAAGAAGAAATCTTCCGGATTAAGGCTTGTTAATAATATTTTTTCGTCTACTTTAATAATTTTTGAGTTCATATGGATAGCTAAAATAAAGTATAATTAAACTGTGTTTATTTAAATAAAATATAAATGATACGAGGTCAATAGAAAAAGTGTGACGGATTGCACTTTTTACAACAGCCATCAAGACTTGACTTAACGGGCTATCATTAATAAGACACTATGCGCTGCCTTCGTTTCATGAATGTTAATTTTTTTTATTTTTGAAAGGGTAAAAACTAAAATATGAACCAGCTATACATCTCTACCATCTGTGCAGAACTCAATTTAACGGAATCTAATGTTATGGCCGTAGCAGGACTCCTTGCTGAAGATGCAACCGTACCTTTTATTGCACGTTATCGTAAAGAGGCTACCGGCAACCTTGACGAGGTGGCTATCACCTCCATTCGTGACCGTCTGGCTCAACTTGAAGAGCTGGATAACAGGAAGTCCGCTATCTTGAAATCCCTTGAAGAGAATGGCCACTTAACAGATGAGCTGCAAGAAAGCGTTTCAAAAGCAGAAACCCTTTCGGTGCTGGAAGATATTTACCTGCCCTACCGCCCCAAACGTCGCACTAAGGCTACCATTGCAAAAGAAAAAGGCCTTGAACCCCTTGCTGAAATAATATTTGAACAGACAGGAATTAATCCGGAAGTGGCAGCGAATGAATATATTGATGCTGAAAAAGGGGTCAATACAGCAGAAGATGCTCTTTCCGGCTCAAGGGATATCATTGCAGAAATAATAAATGAAAACGGTGATGCCCGTGCAAAACTGAGAGAACTTTATGCAACAAAATCTGTTGTCCGTTCAAGTGTGGTATCAGATAAGGAAGAGGAAGGCGCCAAGTTCAAGGATTATTTTGACTGGAGCGAGCCAGTTACCAGCGTACCATCCCACAGAATTCTGGCCATGCGCCGGGGTGAAAAAGAAGATATCCTGAATCTTTCGATCGTACCGGAAGAAGAAGATGCCATTAAAATACTGGAAGCGCTTTTTATTAAAGGTGCCGGTGAGGATTCACAACAGGTAAGACTGGCCATTTCAGACTGTTACAAAAGACTGCTCTCACGATCCATGGAAACTGAAATCAGACTTACGACCAAAGAGGCCGCCGATATAACCGCCATAAAGATTTTTGCCGAAAATTTGCGAGAACTTCTCATGGCTTCCCCGCTTGGTGCCAAAGCAATTATGGGCATCGATCCCGGATTCAGAACGGGCTGCAAAGTCGTTTGTCTGGATCGCCAGGGAAAGTTCCTGCATTATGAAACAATATTTCCACACATGTCCGATGCCAAAACAACGGATGCAGGTCATATGGTCAATAAGCTTTGTGAAAAATTTGAGATTGAAGCTATTGCCGTTGGAAACGGCACAGCCGGGCGGGAAACAGAAACGTTTGTCAGGGAAATTCTTATTAAGGATATTCCTGTTGTCATGGTTAATGAAAGCGGCGCATCCATATACTCCGCATCAGAAGTTGCCCGTGATGAATTTCCTGATCTTGATCTGACCGTGCGTGGTTCTATCTCTATCGGGCGACGCCTCATGGACCCCCTTTCGGAACTGGTCAAAATTGATGCCAAATCCATCGGTGTCGGTCAGTATCAGCATGATGTTGATCAGACCTTATTAAAACAGTCTCTGGATGATGTTGTGGAAAGCTGTGTTAATGGTGTCGGTGTTGATGTTAACAGAGCCAGTGTTCAGTTGCTGACCTATGTCTCCGGTCTTGGCCCGGCACTTGCCAAAAAGATTCTCACCTACAGAAATGAAAATGGACGATTTAATTCCCGGGATGATCTCAAAAATGTGCCCCGACTTGGTGCAAAAGCTTTTGAGCAGTGTGCCGGATTTTTGAGAATCAATAACAGCGGCAATCCACTGGATGGCAGTGCCGTACATCCGGAAAGCTACCATATTGTATATGCCATGGCGAAAGATATCGGTTGTGATGTGACAGACCTCATGGCTGATTCAAAACTGAGAAGCCGGATTGATCTTTCAAAATATGTTACCGATAAAGTGGGTCTTCCTACACTGAATGATATTATCGGAGAACTGGCCAAACCCGGCCGAGACCCGCGTAAAGCATTTGAAGAATTTGCCTTTGAGCAGGGCATCAATAAAATAACGGATCTTGAACCCGGCCTGAAACTTCCCGGTATTATCACGAATGTTACGGCTTTTGGCGCATTTGTTGATGTTGGTGTCCATCAGGATGGTCTTGTGCATATCAGTGAACTCGCTGATGGATTTGTAAAAAATCCGGCTGATGTGGTTAAAGTTCAGCAACAGGTTTCCGTCACAGTGCTTGAGGTAGATATTAAAAGAAACCGGATATCGCTCTCTATGAAATCAGGTGCTCCGGCGCCTAAAAAGGAGCCTCAGAAAGCTCGACCGAAAACCAACCGGGGCCGGAAGCAGAACAAGCCCATGGATAAAGCTAAAGGCAAACCGGCATCTAAAAAGGATGTGCCGTTTAATAATCCGTTTGCGGAGTTGTTTGGAAAAAACTAAAAAAGAATCTCACGCCGGCCTCTCTTCGATCTTTTGAGCCGCATAGAGCACAGAAAAAATCTTTATGTGCATAATAGCGAAACAGATTCGCAATTAAAACTTAAATTGCGTGCGGTGTTCACTTCAATCAACATATATGCTATAGGAAACCCATGAAAGCAGTAATCCAGCGCGTATCAGAAAGCAGTGTAACTGTTGACGGCAAAGTAACCGGTGTCATCGGCAAGGGTCTTTTGGTGCTTCTGGGTGTTGGCACAGATGATACATCAAAAGATGCCGACTTTCTGGTTAACAAAATTGTCAACCTCCGTATTTTTGAAGATGAAAACAAAAAGATGAATCTTTCTCTTGTGGATATCGGTGGTGAAATGCTTGTGGTTTCACAGTTTACACTGCTCGGGGACTGCCACAAGGGTCGAAGGCCTTCATTTATTAAAGCGGCCAGACCGGAAACAGCCAGTGAGCTTTACGAATATTTTGTAGAAAAAAGTAAAGCGCAGGGCATTAAAGTTGAGACCGGTATATTCCAGGCCATGATGGATGTATCTCTGATCAATGATGGCCCGGTAACATTAATTGTTGAATCAAATAATACTTCGAAGTAATGGATAGGGCTTGTCACGCCGCCATAGTTTAAAATAGCACAGGAAAAGGATTTTAAATTAAAAACAAATATGGTGAATTACTTACGTCACACAATATTAACGGCAACTTTATTTTTCCTCCTCATTGTAAACCTCACCACCCCTGCCCTGCTTAACGCTCAGCAGGAAATAAGCATAAGAGGCCTGGGGAGACTGGATGCCGTTATTATTGCCGGACCTGACGGAACCATTCTTTATGATTATCAGTCCGGCTTAAAGCTTATTCCGGCATCTACGCTAAAGTATCTGACATCTCTTGCCGCCATTCATTATCTTGGCCCTGGGTATCAATTTAAAACGGAATTTTTTATGGATGCCGATAATAACCTTTATGTAAAAGGTTTTGGTGATCCTCTGCTGATCTCGGAAATTTTAACAGACATCTCAGAACAACTGTCCGGCAAAATCAAATCATTTAATGATCTGATTCTTGATGATTCTTATTTTGAAAAGCCCATTTCCATTCCCGGAAGATCATCATCAACCAATCCCTATGATGCACCTGTAGGTGCATTGTGCAGCAATTTCAATACGGTATTTTTTAAATACGATAATGCCCGGCCTCAAAGTGCTGAGCCACAGACACCTCTTTTGCCTTTTGTCATTAACAAAATCAATGCAACTAAACCGCCTCAGGGACGTATAACTTTCTCTCATGAAAATGATGATATTCTCACATATACGGGCGAGCTGCTCAAATACTTCCTTGAAAAAAAAGGTATTAAAGGATTTGGCAAAATTAAGACAGGAAAAGTATCGGATAACGCCAAGCCTGTTTTGACGTATACATCTCCATATAAACTGACTGAAGTCATTTCGAAACTCATGGAATTTTCAAATAATTTTATTGCAAACCAGCTTACAATTGCAATTGGCGCAGAGGTCTATGGTAAACCGGGTACACTTGAAAAAGGGGTTCAGGCGGTTACCGAATATGCCGCTAATAATTTAAAGATTGAAAATTTTACTTATGCAGAGGGTTCCGGAATTTCCAGAAGAAACAGAATAACCGCTGAAGGTATGCTGAGACTTCTTGATGAATTTGAGCCCTATCATCAACTACTCAAAAAAAAGCAGGATGATTATTTTAAAACCGGTACACTATCCGGGATTTCAACTAAAGCAGGTTACATTAAAAGCGGTGATCAATTGTATAAATATGTCGTCATGCTCAACTCAAAAGGAAAACCTGCAAAACCATTTATGCTTCAGGTGACCAGGTCCATTCGCCAGATAAGCAATTTGAATAATTAAGAAAGTCTAAAACAAACCCCATGTTTATTGGCTGTTTTTCCAACACCGTTATCCCGGATAACAATCTTGCTATCAACTATTACCTATGTTAATAACATCATAAATCTGAAAAAACCGGTCAGAAAATAAAAAAGCACTAAATAACGTTTCAAGGGCAGCTACGGTACCCTGAGTAAGGCCTTTTGCAAAAATCGCCTTTACACTATGAGTCTTCGTATTTTAAAAAATTTATATGGAAAAACTGATTCTGCTTACAGATGGGAGCGTGGATACTAAGTCAAAAATCGGATATGGCGCTTACCTTGCATTATCCGATCCCGGACTTTCACTGGATTTATTAAAAACAAGAGTGAAAGTAAAACGATTTGAGAATACATCTTCAACAAAACTTGAATTGCAGGCTTTATTATGGGCGCTAAGCAATATTAACATATCAGGGCGTAAATTGTTTGTGTATACGGATTCTCAAAATATTTTAGGATTAATGAAAAGACGTAACAGGCTTGAGCAAAATAATTACCGCTCAAAGAAAAACAGACATATCAATAACTATAAGCTGTATCAGAAATTTTTTAGAATAACCGATCAGTTGGCTTGTGAGTTTGTTAAAGTCCGTGGACACCGGGTCTTGAGTCAGAAAGATAACATTGACAGGCTTTTTACACTTGTTGACAGAGCTTCACGGCATGCATTAAGAGAAGATAAAAGGAGCTGGAAATGATCGATTTCATCCAACAGTTCAACCCTGTTATGCAGGCTTTCATTGCGACACTCTTTACCTGGGGGTTAACAGCAGCAGGTGCGGCACTTGTTTTTTTTACAAAAGCTGTAAATCAGAAAATTTTGGATTCAATGCTCGGGTTTGCTGCCGGCGTTATGATTGCTGCCAGCTTCTGGTCTCTTCTCGCACCCGGCATCGAAATGGCTGAACAGCTGGGACATATCCCTTGGTTGACGGCAGTTATCGGATTTATGGGCGGTGGGATTTTTATGAGATTGACGGATAAGTTTCTACCACATCTTCATCCAGGGTTAGGTATCGATAAAAGTGAAGGTTTAAAGACTTCATGGCAGCGAAGCACGCTTCTGGTACTTGCCATAACACTACATAACATACCTGAGGGTCTTGCCGTTGGTGTTGCTTTTGGCGCTGTCGCTGCAAATCTTCCTTCGGCTACAATTGGTGGCGCCATTGCCCTGGCAATCGGCATCGGAATTCAAAATTTTCCTGAAGGAACTGCCGTATCAGTACCATTGAGAAGAGAAGGAATGAGTAAGGGCAAAAGTTTTTTTATGGGACAGGCTTCAGGTATCGTTGAGCCCATTGCAGGTGTAATTGGCGCATTTTTTGTCTTGAAAATGCAAAACATTTTACCCTATGCGCTATGTTTTGCTGCTGGGGCTATGATTTTTGTCGTAGTGGAGGAACTCATTCCTGAATCTCAAAGAAAGTATGAAAATATTGATCTGGTAACAATGACAACCATGATCGGATTTTCGGTTATGATGATTCTTGATGTGGCCTTAGGATGATATCTTCTGGTTGATAACCCACTGATAAAAATAAAAATTAAAAATTATTTTTTTGTATATGTCTGAAGCATTTTTTTATTAATTGGAGAACAATGGATTTAATTGAGAATAATAACTTCGGTACCCGAGCTAAGAGCATAAGGACTGATATCCTGATTACACCTCAGGAATCCTTCATCAATGGTGTTTATAAATTAGCAGATGAGGCTGTTGGCTGCGGGCTGGATCGTCTTCGAATCGAAGATGGTATAATTTCCTCATGCCAAAAGGGCTGTTGCCACTGTTGTCGGTATTATATCCAGACAAATATAGCAGAATCCCACGCATTGGGACAATATATCAAGCGAACCTTTTCGGCATATCAGATAAATGCGCTTCGTATAAGAACACAACAATGGCATGAATGGGAAGATTCCAGACCGGGAAAATTTCAGCCGTACAATATTGAAAGACAGACAGACCTTTCCAACTATATTCATCGCTGTCCTCTGCTGGTAAATGATATATGCAGTGCTTATTCTGTGCGGCCAATCGCGTGTCGCACTCATTTTGTCCGTTCTAACCCTTTACGGTGTCTTAAAGTAAACGATCCCAAATCTACAGAGCCTTCACCGATAGTGCTCAACTCAATTGTAGCGGCAACAAGTCCGTTTTTAAAATTGATAAAAAATCATATTGAGGACACAGACGTGGATTTTTCCCGCTCAATAATGCTTCTGCCGCACTGGCTGGCAATTGAAATGGAATGGGATTTTGCCATATCAAAATAGTTTCTTACAGAAGATCATTGTGGAAAGAATCCTCTGTATAGTAATTCAACCTGATCAACAATATTAAGAACGGTGATTGATCATAAAGATATTCCGTTTTAATCAACTCAGGCAGATGAGAAAATCGCATCCAGTGAATATCTCTTTTTGTTCTGCTTGTAAAAAGGACATATTTTTTTGACTGATCCCGATTCATATACCACAAGGGTTTCAGCAAAAGCATCTATATCCTCAGGGTCATGTGTGATCATGATAACAGGAACTTCTATGCGGTTCTTAATATCGATCAAACCATTTCGAAGCCGCTCTCTCAGAAAAGGGTCCAGTGCAGAAAAAGGCTCATCCAGCAGCAGTATATCCGGTTTTTTTATAAGCGCCCGTGATAACGCTACACGCTGTTTCTGACCTCCTGACAATTCATGTGGCATCAGCCGGGACAATGCCCTGATTTCAAACAGGTCAAGAAATTCTTCGATACGCTTGCGATCAGAAGTATCAAGATACCAGAATCCTTTATACCGAATACCGAACCCCACATTTTCAGCCACATTCAAATGGGGAAACAGTGCGTAATCCTGAAATACGTAGCCTATGTTTCTCCGGCGGGCCGGCACGTTAATTCTTTTTTCAGCATCGAAAAAAATTTTATCTCCCACAACAATCCGTCCTGCCTCGGGTTTTTCAAGCCCGGCAATCGTCTTGAATGTCTGTGTCTTACCGGAACCGGATGGCCCAAACAACACCACAAATTGATCTGAAGAGTAAAAAGATGCGCTTAAATCAAAACATCTTCCTTTTGAATGATATTGCTTTTTTATAGTAACTTCGATTCGCATAACATACTCAGGGTTTTTTAAATCCGAATTTGGCAAATATCTGCTGTCCCCGTTCACTTAAAACAAAATCGATAAAGTGAGCGGACCTTGCTTTATCATGACTTGAAGCCAATACGGCAATCGGATAGATAATCGGTTTATGGCCTTCAACATGTGTTACCACCTTAATCTTATCCCCTCCGATAACCGCATCTGTTGAATAAATAAAACCGGCATCCACTTCACCTCGAATAAGATAATCCAGCACCTGTCTCACGGAATTGGCATAAATAATTTTATCTGAAATTTTTTCCCATAAACCGTTTTGCATCAATGCTTCCCGCGTATAAAGTCCTGCAGGTACAGAGTCGGGATTTCCAACAGCTACCCGTTTAGCAAAAGGCTGAAGTATATCTTCCATACATACCGGAGTCTTATCAGCAGGGGCATTCACTGCAAGAACCAGCGTATTTCGTACAAAATTCTTTTTCGAATCTTTCAGAATCAACCCCTCTTCTTCAGCCTTATTCATAAATTTCTGATTGGCTGAAGCAAATACATCAACCGGCGCACCATGGATCATCTGCTGCAGTAAAGAACCTGATGATGCGAGGTTAAGAATTATATCAACTTCAGGATTGGAAATTTCATATTGTTGTTCTATTTCTCTCATTGCATTTGTAAGACTTGCGGCAGCAGAAACAATCAGTTCATCACCGGCAGTTGTCATGCCCGGTAACAATAACAAGATGATTAAAATAAATACACATCGTTTACGATATGGAAACATGTCACCCCTCACTAACTTTCTGGTTTTTTAATATTTTTCCGGAAACATACAAGATGCAAACACCCGCACAGGAAGTAATCAATACCAATGTTGTTGCAAGGTGATCATCTCCGGCCTGAACCGCATCATAAACAGCCATTGACAGAGTTTGAGTTTTACCCGGCAGATTTCCGGCTAACATTAATGTTGCTCCGAATTCCCCCAAAGATCTGGCAAATGCCAGCATTGTTCCAGCCAGAATACCACGCCAGGCTAACGGAAATGAAACCATCAAAAACACAATAATTTCATTTGATCCCAGTGTCCTTGCTGCATCTTCAGTATTTATATCAACGTTTTCAAATGCTGCGCGCGCCGATTTCAAAACCAGCGGCAGGGAAACAATGGCTGAAGCAATTACAGCACCCTGCCATGTAAAAATCAAAGATAATCCGAATAATTTTTGTAGAATTATACCCGGAACTCCATTATGCCCAAAAAGAACGATCAGGTAATATCCAAGAACTGTCGGCGGCAAAACAAGTGGCAGCGTCAAAACAGCATCCATCAGATCTTTTCCCTTAAATTTTAATTTTGCAAAAAGGTATGCCAGTAAAACACCAAATACAAATGCAATCACCGTAGCACAAAAAGCAACTTTCAATGACAACCATAAGGGTTGAAGATTAACCGAAACAATAGTATTCATCTTAACATGTTAGAAATATCAGAAACCCGGATTTAATGCTTGGCCTGCCCGGAATTATCAGCTTTTGCAATATTTTTCCAGGCTTGTTCAAGCGCCCTGAGCGCAAGTGATTCAGGGTTTTCCAAAAGTGTTTTTTTTGCTTCAGCACATGGAATATTCTGAACAAACTGATGGATTATCCTGTTTGCCGTATCCGTAAGATAATCAACAAGATTGACACATCTCAATGTAATATTCATTTCTTGCTCTGTAGTAAGTTTTAAAGAGTTTTTCACATCTATCGTCAAATTTCTCCCCCTTATGCATTCTTGATACTTTAGGTGAAAAAACACAGGATCAGATTTATTTGTTGATCCTTTAAAGATATAACGACTCCTAAACCAACCTGATTGGTACTGTCAAGTACAAAATACGGTTCACTTAATCCCCGGATCTTATAAGCCTTTTATAGTGTCTGTTTAAAAAAATATGTATTATATAATAAAACACTTATTTTTTCTCTTGACAGAATTTTAAAGACCATGTTTATAAGTCTTGTTGTATTGACTTCGATATAACAAGACTTGATTTACCCTGGAAATAATTTTTAAGCATCCGGATATCGTATCTTCCGGAGAAAGTTTAGAACTTGTCATCATCAAACATAAACTACTGAAAAAGGTGTGAATATGGAAAACCCCAGTATGGTGATGAAATCCATACCCGTACATGAAGCAGTTGGCACAATATTATCACATGATGTTACACAGATCATTCCGGAGAGTGTCAAGGGTCCGGCTTTCAGAAAAGGGCATATCATCCGGGAAGAAGATATTTCAAAACTGCTGGATATTGGAAAACAGAATATTTATGTTTTTGGAATGAGTCCTGGAATGGTTCATGAAAATGAAGCGGCAGAAAGAATAGCCAATGCTGCTGCAGGTAAGGGATTTCACTTTTCTGAAGTAAAGGAAGGCCGGGTTAACCTCGTTTCCGAATATCCGGGATTACTCAAACTGAACAAAGAGGCCTTGTTCCAGCTCAATTCAATGGATGGAATTGTTTTCGGCACCATGCACAATAACCAACAGGTTGAAGCCGGCCAGGCGGTTGCCGGAACGCGAATTATCCCTCTGGTTATTGATGATCGTGAAATTGTCGCCGTAGAAAATATCTGCCAGTCAAACTATCCTCTGATTGAAATCAAACCCTATAACGCCTGGCGTGTCGGCCTTATTACAACCGGCAGTGAAGTATACAGTGGCCGTATTAAAGACAAGTTCGGTCCGATTGTTAAGAAAAAATTCAAAGCACTTGGAAGCCATGTTACCCGCCAGGTCTTCGTTCCTGACGATGTAAAAATGACTGTAGATAACATCCATCGTTTTATCAATGAAGGTGCCGAGATGGTAATACTGACCGGCGGGATGTCTGTTGATCCGGATGATCTCACGCCGACCAGTATACGTGCGGCAGGCGGAAAAGTAATCACATATGGCGCACCGGCTTTCCCCGGCGCCATGTTCATGCTGGCCTATATTAATGATGTCCCCATAATCGGCCTGCCCGGATGTGTCATGTACTACCGGGCTTCAATATTTGAACTGGTTGTACCAAGGCTGCTGGCTGGTGAATCTGTTACCAAAGCGGATATTGTCTCTCTCGGATACGGCAGTTTTTGTGCGGGCTGCAAGGTATGCAAATACCCGCTTTGCGGATTCGGAAAGTGCTGATTTTAAACATTATGCGTCTATGCAATATATAATAAAAAAGGAGGCTCAACACCATGATCAAGAAAACACTGAAAGTTAATGGTATCGACAGAACGGTTGTAGTACGGGAAGATGATTCCCTGGCTAAGGTCGTTCGTGAACAGCTTAAGTTAACCGGAACAAAAGTAGGCTGTGGCGAAGGTCAATGCGGATGCTGCAATGTCATCATGAACGACAAGCTGGTCAGATCCTGTGTTACCAAAATGTCCAAAGTAAAAAATGATGCATCCATTACAACTATTGAAGGCATTGGAACGCCTGATGCGCCACATCCTCTGCAAAAAGCATGGACGCTTCATGGTGGTGCCCAGTGCGGCTTCTGTTCACCCGGATTTATCGTATCATCTAAATCGCTGCTCGATAAGAACGACAACCCCGACCGTGAAGAAATTCGTGACTGGTATAATGCCCACCGGAATGCCTGCCGCTGTACAGGATACAAACCGCTGGTTGATGCCACTATGGATGCTGCTAAAGTTATGCGCGGTGAAAAAGATATAGAAGAACTTGAATTTAAAATGCCCGCTGACGGACGTATATGGGGATCATCCATACCGCGCCCCACCGCAATGGCAAAAGTCACCGGTACAATTGATTACGGCGCTGATCTCGGCATCAAAATGCCGGATAATACGTTGGTACTGGCACTCGTCCAGGCAAAGGTATCCCATGCAAATATAAAGTCAATTGATACTTCCGCCGCAGAAAAAATGCCGGGCGTCCATAAAATTTTAACCTACAAAGATGTTGTCGGCAGTAACCGGATTAACGGACTTGTAACATTTCCGGATACCAATCTCGGTGACGGCCTTGAACGCCCTATTCTCTGTGACAAAAAAGTTTTTCAGTACGGCGATGCCATTGCTATTGTTTGTGCGGATACGGAATCAAATGCAAAGGCGGCCGCTAAAAAAGTAGTTGTGGACCTGGAAGAGCTCCCCGCATACATGAGCGCTCCTGAAGCCATGGCTGAAGATGCTATGGAAATACATCCGGGCACACCTAATGTTTATTTTAACTGTAAAATCGAAAAAGGTGAAGAAACCGGACCGATATTCAAGGATGCCGCACATGTTGTTGAAGATGATTTTTATGTCGGCCGCCAGCCGCATATGCCCATGGAACCGTGCGTTGGGTTTGCCTATACGGATGATAACGGTAATCTGTTTATAAACTCGAAATCCATTGCGCTGTATGTTCATAATTTTATGATTGCTGAAGGCCTGGGTATTGCTGAAGACAAACTGTTTATCGCACAAAATCCGACGGGTGGCACATTCGGCCACAAATTCAGCCCGACCACTGAAGCCCTCTTAGGTGTTGCATCCATGGCAACCGGACGACCGACTTATCTTTGCTATGACTATCATCAGCAAATGACATATACCGGAAAACGTTCTCCTTTCTTCATTAATCTCAAAATGGCCGCCGATAATGACGGCAAGTTGCTGGCAATGGAATCCGACTGGTCCGTTGATCACGGCCCCTATTCCGAATTCGGAGACCTCCTGACCACAAGAGGCAACCAGTTCATCGGCGCCGGGTATTCTATCCCTAATATCAGAGGCAACGGCCGTACGGTATGCACCAACCATGGATGGGGATCAGCTTTCAGGGCTTACGGCGCGCCTCAAAGTGAGTTCGCATCTGAAGTACTCATGGATGAACTGGCGGAAAAAATCGGACTAGATCCATTTGAACTGCGGTACAAAAATATCCTTCGCCCCGGAGATACGATGCCTCATGGACAAAAACCGGAAGTTTACAGCTACGAAGAGATGATGGATATCCTGAAACCGAAATATGAGGCTGCGCTTAAAAAAGCAAAGGAAAACTCTGATGATAAAACAAAACGCGGTGTAGGTATTTCTCTGGGCATGTACGGCTGCGGCGCTGATGGTCCAGATCCATCCGAATGTGCAATCGAACTCGGGCCCGACAATGTAGTTACATTATTTAACACTTGGGAAGACCATGGACAGGGTGCGGACATCGGCACACTTGGTACTGCTCACGAAGCCTTACGCCCCCTCAACGTGCCACCCAAAAAAATCAGACTGGCTTTAAATGATATGGCTACGGCTCCGGACAGCGGTGCCTCCGGCGGAAGCCGTCAACAGGTTGTTACCGGAAGGGCAATCGTTGCTGCCTGTCGGGCATTACTGGATGGCATGCGCAAACCGGACGGCTCATACCATACATATGATGAAATGGTCGCCGAAAATCTACCGCTCAAGTATTCCGGTAAATGGACAACTCCATGTACCGTTCCGGATGACAAGGGCCAGGGTGAACCTTTTGCCGTATATATGTACGGAATTTTTCTGGCTGAAGTAGCAATAGATATTGCGACCGGAAAAGCCACGGTTGAAAAAATGACCTGTGTGGCTGATATTGGAAAAATCTGTAACAGGCTGGCAACAGACGGTCAGATATACGGTGGTCTTGCCCAGGGTATCGGCCTGGCACTGACTGAAGATTTTGAAGATATTCAAAAGCATTCAACGCTTAAAGGTGCCGGCCTGCCATACGCTAAGGATATTCCGGATAATATGGAAATTGTCTATGTTGAAAATGAAAGACCGGAAGGTCCTTTTGGCGCTGCCGGTTGTGGTGAACTACCGTTAACAAGCCCGCATGCGGCTATCATTAATGCTATCAACAATGCTTGTGGCGTAAGGATTACCCGCTTACCGGCCCTACCGGAAAAAGTACTGGCCGGTCTCAAATAACCGTCCTTGATTATGGATAATTAACAGAAACTTTTAAAAGCTTCTGTTAACACTTAACCGCTAAGACACAAAGACGGGCCCGGGATCATCATCTCGAGCCCGTCTATATTTAAAAATATCTGTCAGCATAATTTTTATGGACCAGAAAACACTTACAGAATGGGAAAGCAAATGTATTCAGGAAGAACCGCCTGAATGCATGGCAGCCTGCCCTATCCATATAGACGTCAGAACATTTCTGCACTATGTTAAATCAGGACAATGGGATGATGCCTATAAAATTATTCGTAAAACCATGCCGGTTCCCGGGATACTTGGAAGAATATGTGATGCCCCCTGCCAGGCCCGCTGCAAAAGATCTGAAGTTGGAGAGGCAATAGAGATCGGAGAAATTGAAAGGGCCTGCATGCAAATGGAGCTGCCTTTACCGCGCTCGCTTCCTATGCCGAAAAAAGATAAACACATAGCCGTTATCGGCAGCAGTATAAGCGGGCTGACAGTGGCGTGGGATCTTTCCCGAAAAGGTTACCGGGTCACTATTCTGGAACCCGGGCACCAGGCAGGTGGATCTTTATTGGGCATGGACCCCAAAAAGCTTCCGCCTCAAATTCTTTCGGAAGAGATTAAAAAACTTGAACAATTTGGCGTAACCATTACCATAAACGCACATATTGAGAAAAAATATTTTCCGGATTCAGTTCTGGATTCATTCGATGCAATCTATCTCTCTATGGAATCTCTGCCCGGAAAAATTCTTTTGTCCGAATCAAAAACCGGTGAACAAATTCAAATAATGCCTCAATATCAGGTAACAAATATTGAAGGCCTTTTTGCCGGAGGTCATTCAGATAAAAGCAGGTATTCACCGGTATGGCAGGCTGCAGAAGGAAGATGGGCCGCAACATCCATTGACAGGTATGTCCATCAGACATCTCCGGCTGCAGGACGAGAGAAAGAAGGCCCTTATAAAACAAGGCTTTATACCCGCATTGACGGCATAGTTTCACTTCCTGCAGTCCCTGTTTCAAATCCAGATACGGGCTATAGCGAAATGGAAGCCATTGCTGAAGCATCTCGCTGCCTGCAGTGTGAGTGTAAAGAGTGCGTCAAGGTTTGCCCTTTTCTGAAAAAATATAATGCCTACCCTAAAAAATATGTAAGAGAAATTCACAACAATGCGACGGTTGTAATTGGCGCACACAAGTCAAACAAGCTGATCAACTCCTGCAGTTTATGCGGTCTGTGTGAACAGGTTTGCCCTGAAAATTTTGCCATGCAGGATCTTTGCATTCAGGCCCGGCAGGATATGGTATCCGAAAGATACATGCCGCCTTCAGCCCATGAATTTGCATTACAGGATATGGAATTCAGCCAGAGCAGTAAATTTTCGCTCGCCAGACATGCCCCGGGACAATTGGAAAGCCGTTATTGTTTCTACCCGGGCTGCCAGCTCAGCGCATCTTCCCCGGTCCATGTACATGAAGTTTATAATTACCTGCGTTCGTCTCTTTCCGGCGGCATCGGTCTTATGCTCGACTGCTGCAGCGCTCCGGCATACTGGGGTGGATATTCAGACCTCATGAAAAATAAAATGTCTGAACTTAAAAGTAAATGGGTTGAGCTGGGGAAACCCTGCCTGATTCTGGCCTGCTCTTCCTGTTACTTTATATTCAAAAAATATATGCCGGAAATTGAAATCATCACTCTCTGGGAGATTATTGAAAAGAACAATAATCATCTGCCCTTAAAACACTTCCAGCATGAAGCGCTGGCCATACATGATCCGTGTACAACAAGGCATGAAGGAACCGTTCAGGACTCTGTCCGCAATATACTTAACAGCTATGGTATTCAGATAGAAGAACTGGAACTCGGCCGTAAAAAAACAACCTGCTGCGGTTTTGGCGGATTAATGAATAATGTAAATCCGGATGTCGCCAGGGAGGTTATCAAACAACGGGCAGACGAAAGTGTTCTGGATTATATAACTTACTGCACCATGTGCCGTGACAGCCTTGCTTCAACCGGTAAACGTGCCATTCATCTGCTGGATCTTTTTTTTCCGGGAAAGGAAAGTGTTGATCCGGCAAAGCGCCCCTGCCCGGGCTGGTCCGACAGACGGGAAAATCGGGCAAGGTTGAAGTCTGATTTACTCAGAAAATTATGGAGAGAAAATTCTGAAACTATGGAAGCACATGAAAAACTCAATATTATCATGGCACCGGATGTTCAAAACAAAATTGAAGAACGCCGTATCCTTGTCACTGATATTCAACAGGTCATTTATCATGCAATAGAGAGCGGCGAAAAATTCTTTCAGCCGGCTACGTCCTGTTACAAGGCAAGTTTCAGACCCCACCAGACAACCTTCTGGGTAGAGTACAGTCAGAAAGAAGACAATTTTATTATACATAATGCCTATGCCCATCGAATGGCTGTTGTGACAGAGGGAGGCAGTCAATGAAGTATTATGATGAATCAGAAGTGATTGCATGGCAGTGTGAAAAATGTCATCAACCATTGGCAATGGGGCCTGTATCAGTAGAATATCTGGGAAATCGTTTTGATATCCGGTTACCCAAATGTGAAAAGTGCGGGCTTATCCTGGTCCCTGAAGATCTGGCATTGGGAAAAATGGCTGAAGTTGAGCAAATTCTTGAGGATAAATAATTGTTTGAACTATTTTCAAATGTTTATGAATCTCCTGATTTACACACCGTCACCGGAAATACTATTCGACCGGGAGGACTTACACTTACCAAAAGGGCACTTGATATATGTCATCTAAAATCCGGTAGCCATATACTGGATGTCGGTTGCGGCTTAGGCGCCACCATTGACTACCTGAAGCATTCACATGGATTAAATCCCGTAGGTATGGACCCTTCCTTAAAACTGCTTAATAATGGCGCTCGCGCTTTTAAGAATCTGAGCCGGGTCTCAGGTATCGCTCAAATGCTTCCTTTCAGCAAACACTCAATGGCCGGAATTTTTTGCGAATGCGTTTTATCCCTGCTGGCTAATCCTGAATTATTTCTTAATGAATGCAAACGGACTTTGAGGCCGTCAGGACATCTTATTTTATGCGATATATATTCCAAGACGCCGGAAAACGGGTCACTTTCAGATCTGCCCGTGAATTGCTGTATCAAGGGCGCACGAACTAAAACAAAGATTGAAGAAATGTTATTAACTGCAGGTTTCCGGATAATTTGCTGGGAGGATCATACCGCCCTTTTAAAAGAGCTGGCCGCAAAACTTGTTTTTGCGTTTGGTTCAATCCATCAGTTCTGGGAAAACACTTGCCCGGGTGAAAAATCAGAAACCATTCATAACGTCGTCAACAGTGCTTCACCCGGATATTATTTACTAATTGCAACTACAGGGAAAAAAGATGCCGGATGAATATTTTTTTCGAGTCGCCCATCTGGGACAGCAAGGGTATACCTGCAGCCAGATAATGATGTTAATGGCTTTGGAAACACAGGGAAAAGAAAATTCTGACCTGATCAGGGCCATGAACGGACTTGCATATGGATGCGGTACCGGTCGCTCCGATTGCGGCATATTGTCTGGCGGATGCTGCGTTCTTGCACTTTATACCGGAAACGGCACCGAGCAGTCACAAACGACAGAACGATTAGCATTAATGCAAAACGAATTAGGGGAGTGGTTTAGTAATAAAATTGTCAGCCGGCAGGGTGATATCTCCTGCAATGCCATTGTTGGTGAATCCGGCCCCGACGCAAGCCGGGAAACATGCGGCCGGATTGTAGCAGAGACATTTGCAAAAGTTATGGAAATACTTATCAACAAAGGGTTTGATCCATACAGTCCGGAATAAGGGTTAAGATGCGAAAGAATAAAACAACAAGCCTGTGTCCGGTATGTTTAAAACGGATAGATGCTGAATATTTATTTGAAGATTCAACAGTGTTTCTCTTAAAAACCTGCCATACCCATGGAACTTTCAAAACCGTTGTCTGGCGTGGGGAACCGTCATTCGAATCCTGGGACCGCCCAAAGACGCCTGCTTATCCAAAAACACCCCGGCAGACCGGCAAAGAAGGGTGCCCCTATGATTGCGGCTTATGTAACAGACACCGTCAAAAAACCTGTACCGCTGTTATCGAAATCACATCACGATGTAATCTGAACTGTAACACCTGTTTTGCCGACACTGAGAAACATACGGCGCCAGACCCTACCCTGGCACAAATCTCAAGCTGGTTTGAATCGGTAAAGCGATACGGCGGCAACTGTAATATTCAACTTTCCGGTGGTGAACCCACCGTCAGAAATGATCTGCCGGACATTGTGGATATGGGCAGAAAAGCCGGGTTTGAGTTTATCCAGATTAATACCAACGGTATTCGTCTGGCTGATGATAAAAACTATGTACAGCTATTGAAAGATGCCGGGCTCGCTTCGGTTTTCCTTCAGTTTGACGGTATATCAGATGATGTTTTCCTGAAAATACGCGGTCGAAAACTGCTTTCCAAAAAGCTAAAAGCAATTGAAAACTGCGGAAAAAATAATATTGGCGTTGTTCTGGTGCCCACCCTGATTCCGGATATCAATCTTGGCCAGATTGGTGATATTATCCGAACGGCAAAAGACCATTCTCCGGTTGTACGTGCCGTCCATTTCCAACCGGTCAGTTATTTCGGCCGCTATACAGATATGGTCTCAGATGACCGGCGAATCACCCTGCCTGAAATTATGTTACATATTGAAAAACAGACCGGTGGTCAAATTAAGACAAATCATTTCAAACCGCCGGGTTGTGAAAACGCTCTTTGCTCTTTTAGTGCCAATTTCATTATTCAAACCGACGGCACCATTCAACCGCTGCATCAGAATACCGGCCGATCTTGTTGCAGTGCGCCGTCACCTGCCGCCGAAGGCGCCGAAAAGGCCAAACGTTATGTTGCCAGACAGTGGGCATTTCCAGAGATCAATGGAGAAAAAAGAGTTCCGGTATCTCCCGGTATGAGCACCCCTCCAAGCGCTCAAATTAATTCTCCAAATGGATTGACGGCTCTGGATGCTTTCCTCCGGCAGACAAGGCTACATACGTTATCAATTTCGGCCATGGCTTTTCAGGATGTATGGAATATTGATCTTGAAAGAGTCAGGGACTGCTGTATTCATACAGTGGCCCCTGACGGCAGGCTGGTGCCTTTCTGTGCCTATAACTGCACCAGTGCTTCTGGAAAGGCTCTGCACCGCATATGACAAAGCAATGCGCTACTTACCTGGAAGACTGGTTCAAAAACAGAGCAGGAATCCCCTTGGCAGCTCCCCTTAAAAGAGCAGATATTGAAGATCATCAGTTAAAACAACTTAACGAGACACTGATGTATGCCTCGCATCATAGCCCTTTTTACAAAAACCGGTTGAATCCTGATCAGATGAACCTGAAAAGCCTTGCCGATCATTCCAGGCTGCCATTCACAACGGAAGAAGATCTCAGGCATAATAGTCTCCAGATACTGTCCACGTCACAAAATGATGTCTCCCGGGTGGTAACACTTCAAACCTCGGGCACAACGCATGATCCAAAACGGTTATATTTCACTGAACAGGACCTTGCCGGTACACTGGTTTTTTTTCACCATGTTATGTCTCATCTTTTTATGTCCGGTCAGCGGATGCTGATTTTACTCCCGGGCAGTACACCTGACAGCTTGGGTGACCTGCTTTCCCGTGCCTTGAAAATGATGGGGGCCCGGGGCATTATTCATGGACTTCCTGAAAATCCGCAGGCCGCACTTGAAGCTGCCATCCGTTACAAAACAGAACTGGTGATCGGGCTGCCGACAGATGTACTTTCAATGGCCAGGCATTCCGATTCTTTGCAAAAGTTCAAAGGATTGATCAAAAAAGTAGTACTTTGCAGTGACTATATTCCCGACACCCTTGTTAATACCATCAAACAACTATGGCATTGTGAGGTATTCGAACATTATGGCATGACGGAAATGGGCTACGGCGGCGGTATTCAATGTTCAGTCCATGAAGGTTATCATTTGCGAGAAGCGGATCTTTTTTTTGAAATTGTTGATCCGGAAACCGGCCACACCCTTACGAATGGTGAATCAGGTGAAGTCGTTTTTACAACCCTTACCCAAAGGGGCATGCCGTTGATCCGTTATCGGACCGGCGATATCAGTCGTTTAATCCCTGAGCCATGTCCCTGTGGTAGTATATTTCAGCGATTAGATAAGGTTATGGGCCGCATCAATGGTGCTTTGAAAATCGGAATCAATCAGTTCATTTTTATTTCAGATCTGGATGAAATTATTTTCAGGATATCCGGTATCCAAAATTACGAAGCAACCATAGAAAGAGATAACGGGCATGACTGCCTCATTCTGTCCGTTTATACAGATGCATATTCACCGGCCGATATAACAACCCGGGTTAAAAATGCGGTTCTCGAAATACCGGCCATTCACAAAGCGATATCGGCAAAGTTACTTCAACTGAAAACGGTTGCATTGTCCGCCGTTGCCCGACAAACTCAACAGCCGGCAAAAAGAAAGATTATCGAAAGATACGGAAATGGAGAATTACAATGAAAAATGTCATAAAACGGATATGCCATCCGTTAAACAATAATGAATCGATTGTACTCGCACCTATCATTAACAACGTCTCTGAAATGGTCATGAAGCGGGCTGAGCTCTCCAAATGAAGAAACATCATATTGCCGCCATTATCCCGGCAGCCGGTTATTCCTCACGAATGGGCAGATTAAAAGCCACACTGCCGTTAAATGGAAAAACAGTTATCGAAACGGTAATTTCAGGGTTTCAGACCGGCGGTGTATCTGAAATCCATGTTATTGTCGGACACAGAAAAGAAAAGCTTTATCCCTTTCTGCAACATGAGAACATTCATATTGTTGAAAATGCTCAATATGCTGACGGAATGTACTCATCCGTCATAGCCGGTATTTCAAGTCTGCAGAAACAGTGTGACGCTTTTTTAATCTGTCCGGTCGACATGCCGTTAATACGACCCTGGACAATCCGTCACCTGATCTCCGGATTTAAGAAACATCCCGACAAAATCATTTATCCCTGTTTTATGGGCCAAAAAGGGCACCCTCCGGTAATCCCCACCATTTTTAAAAAAAATATTCTTGACCACTCCGGAGCTGACGGACTGGAAGGCGCGCTCAGAAGATATCATCAGGATGCGCTATGCGTTGAAGTGCCGGACAGAAATATTATGTTTAACATTAATAAACCGGAAGATTATGAAGAACTTCTGAACAGATATATTGATCACAATATTCCTACACCGGAAGAGTGCCGGATAATCCTGACGGATATTTTTCATGTTTCTGGTGCAATACAGCGACATGCCATGGTAGTTGCACAGGTTGCAAAAACTATCGCAAACAAAATCATCGAGACAGGCGGGTCCTTGAATATCAGGCTCATCGAAGCCTCCGCTTTACTGCATGATATGGCAAAAGGTCAAAAAGATCATGCACAGACCGGGGGAAAAGTGCTTTCAGATATGGGGTATGAACAGGTTGCTGAAATCGTTGCTGCCCATACGGATGGCAAGCCGTTTCAGAAAACCGGTGTATCTGAGACAGATATTGTTTTTCTCGCAGACAAGTGGGTTAAAAACGACCGGATTATCAATATGGAGAAGCGGTTTCAATTCAGTCTGGATCAATATGGCGATAATATTGAGGCAGAAAAAAATATTAAAAAGCGATGGCAGCTCACAACCATGTTAAAAAGCCGTATTGAAAAAATTATCGATCAGCCGATAGAAACCATCATCTCCAATCAGATAAAAGAGGTATAATATGAATGTTTTACACCCATACCTCTGCCCTTCACCGAAACGAACAATATTTTTAGTTCGGCACGGCCGGATAATAAAGCAAACTAAAAAACAATATATCGGTCAGATTGATTACCCTCTCAATGAAACCGGTTACCAACAGGCTCTATTATTACAACAGATATTTGCGTTTGTTCATATTGATCAGATTGTCTCAAGTGATTTAAGCCGTTCACGTGAAACAGCCGACATCATAGCAGCACCCCACAAAATGGATGTAAATCTATACCCGGAATTCCGGGAAATTGATCTTGGCAATTGGGATGGTTTTATTTTTGAACATATCAAAAAAACATATCCGGATGAATATGAACAACGGGGATCAGATCTGTCCGGTTTTCGACCGCCAGGCGGAGAATCTTTTATGGACCTCCGGCAGCGGGTTATGACAAAGTTTAATGATCTTGTTCACAATTCTGATGGTAACACAATAATTGTCAGCCATGCCGGCGTTATTCGCGTAATCCTGTGTGATTTGCTCGGTGTGCATCTGAATTCTGTCTTCCAAATTGGCCAACATTACGGCGCTGTAAATATAATTTCATATGACCGGATCTCATTTCGCGTAAATGCCGTCAATCTCATTCCTGAAGCTTTCCCGGCAAAAAAATGATAATTGACTATCCCGCTTTAGAATTGTAAATTGATCCCATACTGATTTCAGTTATTATTCAAAAAGATTCAGATTCCTGATTGATGTTTTTATTTTTATAAAGGATTGTCCATATTGAAAAAAGCATCAGAAATAAAAACCGATTTTAAAATTCAGACTAAAATATGGATTGAAAGTCAGGATGGACAGATCGCGTTCGGCCTCGGACGTTACCATGTTCTGGAAGCTATTGATCGGGTAGGCTCCATGCATGCCGCAGCAAAAGAACTTAAAATGGGCTATCGGGCGTTATGGCTCCGGGTACAATCTTCCGAAGATCTGCTCGGCAAACCACTGGTTACTCGAACCAAACATGGTTCAACACTGACGCCTTTTGCAAAAAATCTGATGAAAAAATTCAAACGGACCCGGTCTATCATTCAAACCGAAGCAAACGATGTCTATAATGATTTATTTAATGAAGATCTGAATTAGCAAAAGTGTTCTCAATATTTCTTCACCTGCGCTTTTGTAAGCGTTTTCCACTTTACACCATTTGAGTTATCAACCTTTTCAGTAACCAACAGCGTCTGTTCGAAATTTTGCAGTACACGTTTTATTCTGTCTCCTCCAAATTCGACCACATCATCATTTTGCAGTTTCCGGCCCGACTCACTTCTTACGGAATCGATGAATTCATAATCACACAACGCTTTTACGGTAATAGTCCCACCGGCGAGACCAATATGATGCCAGCCTCGAAATCTGCCGTCATTCCCGGCCAGTCTCAAACCGGTGCCGGCCAATGCGCCGATAATTCCATCGCCGGTACCGCCGTGCTCAGACAAATGCACACCTGAAGATTTGGCAAGGCCGTAAGCCTCTTCCTTTGTCAATACCGTATTTTTTGCTTTAGCACCGAAATCCATCAAGCTTTTATGATCCAGCCTGTCATCAATTACGGTAACACATATTCCCGGGTCAGAACCTTCTGCACTTTCGGTCTCAAGAAATCTGATACCTAAATCCGTTATTGAACCAAGATAATCTCCATCAATGGTTGCTTCAGCGCACATGGCACTATTATGGGAAGTATAGGGTATATCTTCATGGACAAAAAGCTGGTGCCGCGATATGGCGGAAAAATTACCCCATCCTTTTTTTTCTATCTGATTTATTAATGATTCTGCCAGATGCCCTGTTCCAGGTGTATTTAAATTGTCCGTATCATCTATGCAAAGTAATATTTGCATCATATATCTCCTAAATCTTTTTATTATTACATCAATGTAAGGATTAAAAATGCTTCGCTTTGCTTCGAGCGGCAGCAACAGAGACAAAGTACCAGGTCATTAAAATTAAAATCGCTGTAAATGCCCAAAGGATCAGATAGAGGCCGGGGTCATTTATAGACAATAACGTTAGCTGTTTATCTGCCTTTTGGGGCTGCACATGGTAGATATGAGCTTTATTACAATATTCATTAATATCTTTACCATCAATTTGCAAGGGTGGCTGATCAACAGCTTTTTGCTTATTCGGTCGCATATCCAGCTGCAGCATTGTCCCGTCAAAAGATACCGGTTTAAGAAATGAAAGCGGTAATTCACGACCTCTTTCATCCGTCAAAACAACCTGCATCTGCTCTACCCGGCCTCTCAAACCGGAATGTTCCGGAAAATACTGATGTTTAATGGATTGTACCGTCATCGCAACAGGTTTTTCCCCGATGTAAACTGTTTCTCCTATATTTAGCGGTGTTCGCTGCCATGAACCGAGCGTAAAGGTAATAAAATGTCCCGTGATAATAACCAGAAACAGAAAATGAATAATGGACGGCATCAATTTTACAAAAAAACGGTTGCCCGCCATTTTTTTTCTTTTCTTTAACAGCCGTATCATTCTGTTCAAAGCACAAACGAAGATATTAAAACCCAGAAGGGTCATAAAGATAAACAATACAGGCAGCCACCAGATAATGTCAAAATCTGATTTAATGTGGGCCGCCAACCATATATGAAGCGGTGTTTCATTGAGTGTACTGAAAAATGAATAATCCTGATTGGCATACAAGGAGCCTGTAAACAAAGATGCTGTTGCACCTATCAGCAACCAGAATGCCAGTTTAAGGCTGCCCAGGGCACGCCATAATGTTATCATTGTTTATCCTCCGATGCGCGGAAAACGAAGTTCATGCAGGTACCCGCTAAAACCTATGTATAAAACGATTAGTCCCCCGGCCAGTGCAAACCAGGCTTTACCTCTTCTGGTAAAACCCGGAAGAAATCTCAGATGGATGTAAGCGGCATAGAGTGTCCATATCGCTGCAGAAGCCATATGTCTTGTTGACCAGCGGAAAGTGTTTCCCCACCCCAGATAACACCATACTGCTCCTGTAACCTGGGAAATACTGTAAAAAACAAATCCCCAGATAATCAGATTATGGAAATCCATATCTTTATTCTTTCCAAATCCGGATGCAACCGCATAGAGAGCCCCGCAAAAAAACAGTGCATGCCCCATAACTTCCGGAACGAAAAAAAGCGGTACCCAGACCGTCAACTTGTTTGGTGTCGGCGGTATAATACCTTTTGCATAAAACATGGCAAAAACAGATGCCATGACCGTGCCGATCAGTAAAATACCCCAGTCACCCTCTCTGTTTAAAATACCCTTAACCAGGGCAATCATTCCGATACACCATGGTAGTAAAAAAGGTGCTTCAACAATGGGATTGATCAAAAAAACACCACCGACCCACCCTCTGCCCAGAAGATACAGCGTGTATACCAACAGGCCTGAAATCAAAATATAAAACGCTGTTTTTCGGGCCCTGCAAAAATAGAAAACCATTGAAACGGCAAACAACAGTATACCGATATATAAAATTTCATGCCGACCGGTTGTTATCATAGATGTGTTTTCCTAATTATTTTTTGTTTTCTGTAACCGTACAATATAAGCAACACCCCACATGGCCCGATCGATATAGTAATCTTCCGGTGATGCAAGCTTATATCCTTCTTTTGCCTTTTCACCATTCAGCTCATCAATAATCATCATCCGGGAGCCATCCGATGTTCCAAAAATCTCTCTTCCTGAAAACAGGCATCTGTAACCGTCACAGGCAATAAACATGAACAGATCCTGGTCTGTACAATGCGGGAAATTGGTTTTTAAAAATGAACGAAGCTGATATCCCTCAGCAGATACAGTATCTTCATAACCATGACCATGGCCGATTCTGACCCATTTATTTTCAATTTGTCGATCAACCGTATCAAATGATGCCGGCCATACTGTTTTATTATCCATACATATAATTTGAGGGCTTATACAATCGGTCCCTTTTTTTCTTTCAGGCAGAATATGGTCCGGCATTTCCGGTGTTATAAGGGTAATACGAATAACGTTATCAAGATAACGGCCTGTCGTTGACTCTCTGGGGCAGATGAGACGCAACCCGTCCAGCGGCTCCGGATACAGATTATATGGATAGGATTCGCTTGCTTTATCCGATGTCGGCAAAAGTGGTTTGCGATGAAAAGCCAGTGTAATCGGATAACGGTCATCAGTCATAATAATTTCATTATAACTGAAAATCCGCTGCTCACCTGAAGCTGAAGTAAAAATAACCATCAGGTCCAGCGGTTGATCAAAAGAGGCGCCGGCCGGTTTTTGAGGAGAAATGCCTTCAAGTATATGAAAAACCGGTATACCCTGATATGCATAACTGCCGATAAAACAACCTTCATCAGAAAATTCTTTTGTCCGGATACGTGTTGTTGAAAATGCCCTGAGTGCACTACTGCTAAACTGATAATTCTTTTTTACATACCCGTTAACCGTCAGGAAAATGTCTGATGGTATCGTTTCAATAATTGCCAGGGGCGTCGCACCGGTCATTATCATGACATCATAGTAACTTTTGTTATGCCGGTAGTAATAAATTATAATACCGGCAAGAAGCACCATACATCCGGCAATTATTTTTTTGACCATGATTCAATTTTTTCTCTGTATTTAAGCCAGATATCCATATCAAAAACCTCGATCCGACATATTGCCTGAACTTCCCTGTCTGCCATTACATCATCAGGAATTACCAGGATAAACCGGCCGCCATTTTCTATGGCTGTTCCATTCTTTAGATCTGCAATAATAGTACGATCATCCGGTTGTTTCAGAAAAAGCTCACCATAGGATACTGCAGAACGATAAGCATCCGGTGCCGAAACAAGAAAGACGGTATTCATATTGATAGAGGGTTCAGCTTTTAACAGAACTTCCTTAAATGGCGCCCCCTCAAAGTGATGTGAGCCATGATACCCTCTACCCTCTCCCACAATATGAGTCGTAATTTCTTGTCTTGAAAAAATTGACAGATCATGGACCAGTAGTTCTTTAGATACTTTACCATTAACTCTGAACCAGTCTGAACGGACTTTAGATGATTTTTCCCCGGGTATGTTGGCTTTAAGATCAATTATTTCAATATCTGCAATATCTTCCAATGCTCTGTCCGCATAAAAATCACTTCCAATAACCAGCTTCGGGTAGTCAATCTCCCTGTGAAGTACCTTAATCATGGTGCGATATTCATCAGGATCTGAAAAATGATGAATACCCTTGTGCGGAATTATCGGAACACCTGAAGTGGCAATAATAATATCGCCCGGGTTCCGGTAAAAAATTTCACCCCAGGACAATGTAACATACTGACCACTGCTGCTGCGGAGCATTACAACAAGGTCCACCGGCTTATTAAAATCCGTATCAGTTTTCTGAATCACTGCCGATTCAAGCAGCGCTTTCAGTGGTACACCCCGTAATTCAAATACGCCACGAAATCGGCCATCTATAAGGACTTCATTTAAATGTACGGTGGCCTGCTGATAGTTTTCAAGGTTGCTCCGGGTCAGTGTCAGCTCATGGGCAACGCTTCCATGAATTTTAAGCGTTTTCACAAACGTCTCTGCCTGTGCAATTACTGTCGACATCAGGCAGATCAGGAGCAGTAATAAATAGAAAATCTTTTTCATAAGAAACCTGTATGATATGAATAACTCCGGCCTTTTATAAAACAAAGGCCGGAGTCGTGTGTTTTTTTGTGTCCTGTAATTTAACTGTTTTTAGTATGCCATGGTAATACCAAACAGATAATTCCTGCCGGGCGTAGGGCCTTCACCTTCTTCATAATTCTCGTCCGTAATATTTTTAACTTCGGCAAATAACTCGGCACTGAATTTTTTCCAGACATTTACAAAATTCTGACTGACTCTCGCATTAAGAAGCAGGTAGTTATCCAGATCCCTTTCCACATCCATAAAAGTGACAGGATCCCGATAAGTGGTAACCTGGTCCCGTGTATAGGATGCCTGAACAAATGCTGAAAAACCAACGTCAAACCGGTAGCCTGCATCAACGTTTACCTTATGACGGGGTGTCTTTTCCGCGCGTACTTCATCACTGGTGTCATCTGCCTTGTCGTATGCATCCTGATAGGTATAGTTTGCACCAAGCATAAGATTTTCCCAAAGCGCCATATCCATTGCCAATTCTACACCCTGAGTTGTACTTTCGCCGATATTGACATATATAGGATCGCCACTGGGCAGCGTTACAGTATCAATCCTGTCTTCGATATCATTATAAAAATAGGCAATGCGGGTGTTGATGTTATCATTGAGCCGGTGGCTCGCGCCCACTTCATAGACAATGGCTTTCTGGGGATCCAGGTTTGGATTTCCACCGGAGACATCACTGTATAGTTCCTTGAGCTGTGGGAAACGGGTCTTTTTTCCAACAGACGCATGAAACGCAAGATCTTCCGTCATATCATAATTGATGCCGGCCTGCGGGTTAAAAGAATCCGACTTGTCCGGCACGTCCTGATCATAGGCCTTAACCGGCTCATACATATCATAGCTGCAGCCGAGCACGATGGCCAGTTTGTCCAGAGGTTTGATCTCATCTTCAATGGCAAACGACCAGGTATCGGCTTCATATTCTTCTTCCGGAAGAAACCCTGCCTGTTCCCAACCCATGATAACGCTAAAGGTAGAATCATCAAGCAAATCCTGCTGTTTATGATTATCTTTCATATAACTTGCGCCAATCTTTACAAGGCTGGCCGGACCAAAGTCAAGATATCCCTGAGCTTCACCACCGGCTGTAAAATCATCATAGGAGCTTTCTTCAAACCATTTTCTTCCTGTGGTATGATTTGCATCCCAGCTTACATCTTCCAGCGTATCATTGTGATCTACATAATATGCGCGCCCCTTGACCGTTAAAAGATCATTGACCTGATGCTGTCCGGCCAGGTTCAGGTGCCACTGGTCCCATTTGGTAAATTCCCAGTAACGGGAAGATTCTGTCGGACAACCTTTCTCATTATTATGATAATCAAAAGTAAGATAGATCTCCGTACCGGCATCCGGTTCAATACCTATCTTGCCGTTAAAAGATCTTTTGGTATAATCACTCAGATCCCGTGTACCGCCGTCTTCATTATGTTCCGAGCCAAGGCCGGTCCACACATTATTCGGATCAAAATCATCGGACAGTTCAAAACCATCCGATTCCCTGTAACCGTATGTCATCCAATAATTGACAGCACCGGCAGAACCGCCATGATTCAAAATAACATTATGAGTATTGTTGTTACCTGCAGATGTGGTCAGCTGGGTAAACGGCTCATCACCACCTTTTTTGGTGATAATATTAATGACACCGCCCATCGTATTGGCACCATAAAGTGCTGATGAAACGCCTTTGGTTACTTCAATTTTGGCAACGGCATCAACGGGGATCTGCATAAGATCCAGCGAGCCGAAATAGGACTCATGGGCCGGAACGCCGTCAATCAGAACCTTGACGTCATCCTGGGTAAAACCGCGTAAATTTACACTGGCCTGCCCTTTGTTGCCCACTACGACATTTACACCCGGAATCTGGTTTAAAGCCTCTGCAACATTTCTTGCGCCCTGCTGCTTAATTGTCTCTTCCGAAACATTGGTAACCGTTGTTACATTTTGTGCCTGTTCACTTTTTTCAAGGACCAGTACTTCTCCAAGATTATAAACGGTACTCCCTGTCTGCACATCATCAGCAAATACATTTGGACAAAACAAAAAACCACTTAACAATAGACCTAAAACAACTAATTTCTTCATCACCTGTACTCCTGTTTGTTATCAAATAATTTCTGCCGCTCCTCTCAGACCATTTTAATCAACTTACAAAACTTTTTATTTACTTATAAAATGATGTCGTATTTCAAAGTAATTAATTAATTAGCTTTTATGGTTTTTTTATGTCAATTATATTTTTCAAAACGTGTTAAATACTTCTAAAAATAACTTATATTTACAATTATTAACTCATTAATCATCGTTAATCTGATTTTTTACTTTGATTTGCGAACACAGATGTCAATATCTGATGTTTCAGATTGCAAGACAAATGATATAATTAAATTTATGCTGTAGCTTTAAGTTATTTTTTGTTTTTTTAAGTAATATTATAAATGATTTAATTTTTTAACATTGACAATAAAGAGATATAATAAGAAATATTATCAAATTAACATATCAAGAGGCTGAAACATGTTGTTGAAGAAGCAGAAAAATTTTCAATTTTTGAAGCAAACCGGGCTTGTAGTCGTTGCTTTTATTTTGCTTTGTTTTTTTAATATTTTTTCACCTTTTGCATATGCCGAAGAAAACAGAGCCCTGAAAAAAGATCTGAACAACGATGGAAAAATCGATCAAATTGCATATTATGACAATCACGACAAATTGGTTCTTGTTGCCGGGGATCGGAATAATGACGGTATTATGGAGCATTTTCAATATTATGAAAATGAAAGTGTGGTTCGGGTTGAAATAGATACGAACTCAGATGGGCACATTGACCAGATAGACCATATTAAAGATGGCACTGTTTTTCAGCAGGATAAAAAAAATTCCATGGGCCGGGTTTTTCAAATCCGAACCTTTGATAAATCAGGTATGCCGGTTCTTCTGAAACAAGCCACCGGAACAAATGATGTGTTTAACAAAATAACCTATTATAAAAATGGGACCCCGTCTTATACCACTAAAGACGAAAATGATGATGGCCTTATTGATATCTGGCTCTATTATTCAAATCTTGGTTCAGGAGAGATCCGCCGACAGGAATGGGATCGGAATAACGATGGCAGGATCGATGAAATCATCGCCTTTAAAAACGGGATTTCTCTGGAACGGCAAAAAGACACTGATTTTGATGGCCGGTTTGATAACCTCTGCCTGTTTAATACGAACGGAAGCATAAAAGAACTCCATGAAGACAGTCGGCATACGGGAAAACCGGATCGAATATTGTATTTCGAAAACAGCATGCCCGTTAAAATTGTTTCAGATTCAGATGGCGATAGCTTTCTGGAAACAACAACGGTATTGAAAAACGGTAAGTGCCGGCTTCAGACATCTGATAAAAATGGAGACGGTAAAGCGGATGTCACCATTATTTATGACAAGTCGGAACAGGTCATACGGTATGAAACAGATAGCAATTTTGACGGTCGGATCGATACCTGGCAATATTACAAGTCCGGCAACATTGATCGTTTTGAAAAAGATAAAAATTATGACAGTTTCATTGATGTAAAGGTATACTATAAGGATGGGGAAAGAGTAAAAATGGTCAGCGACAGTAATTATGATCAGTTTTTTGAAACCCTTGAACTATACCATATACCCGAATGGGACAGAATTCTTTCACAGGATTTAGACCATGACGGCCATTTCGAGACAAACTATTACTTCAGACAGGACAAACTGAAAATAAAATCGGTCGATGAAAACCATGATCATCATATTGATCTGAAATACTATTATTCTGACAGCGGTAAAATTTTCAAATCTGAATCGTTGAACGCTTCAGGCCGGATAATACTTATATGGCATTATGATGAACAGGAATGTGCAATTCGAGCTGAACAGGATAATAATGGCGACGGCATGATCGACACGTGGTACGAATATAATAATGGCAAGTTAAGTGCATTGAAGGAAGATACAAACAATGACGGCAAAGCCGATATCTGGGAATCCTACGACCTGAATGAGTCACTTGTACGACGGGACAGGGATCTTAACTACGATGGAGAGCCGGATTTAACAGAAACTAATTTTATATAAAGGTTTATTATGATTAATCTACTATCAAAAGGCGGCATACTGACATACCCGATAATTTTCTGCTCGGTTCTTGCTCTGGCCATATTCTCAGAACGTTTGATCCATTTTGCCAGATTAAGAGTCCGCGGCGCCGGTCTTGCAGAAAAAACGGCAAAACTGTTTAAGGCAAAAAAATTTAAGGAAGCCTTTGATCTTGTCAGGGAAAGCAATTCTCCCATGGGACGCATTCTTGAAAAGGCCATGGAAGTAAATAAAAATGACCGCAATACACTTGAAATTGTCATCGCCAATGCAACCGAGGAAGAGGTCCGGCATCTTTCCTCATTTACACAGGCTCTTGCAACCATCGGCAACATTGCGCCTCTTCTTGGGCTGCTGGGAACGGTTATTGGAATGATCAAGGCGTTTATGGTTATCCAGCAGATGGGCGGCAAAGTAAATGCAGCTGTACTTGCCGGCGGCATATGGGAAGCCATGCTGACGACAGCCATGGGGCTTGCCGTAGCACTGCCGACTATGGTTGCGCACAGTTATCTGCTCTCTCGCATTGATAAATACGAAGCAAGACTTCAAAATGGTGTAACGACTTTTATCAAGGCCATGTCCTTGTAACTATTTT
This sequence comes from Desulfobacterales bacterium, assembly GCA_021737275.1. Taxonomy (GTDB): domain Bacteria; phylum Desulfobacterota; class Desulfobacteria; order Desulfobacterales; family JAIPEE01; genus JAIPEE01. The sequence continues at coordinate 17,269 of JAIPEE010000013.1, read as the reverse complement.
AGATGGAAATAAAACCATATGCGTTTTTTACGGAATAAAAGGCCCAGGTATTCAATCCAGGTGCCGTTAACATCCTTAATAGATATTGTTTTTCTATTGTTAATTTACTTTATGCTGACCACAAATTTTATGGTGGATGAAGGTATTAATATTAAATTGCCCCAGGCTAATGCTGCCGCACCACAGACAAAAAAAGAAATTACTATCTATGTAGACATCCATGGAAATGCGTATATTGCAAACAAACAGATCCCTGAAAACGAACTTTTGGAAACACTGAAATCCATGTTCAGTGGATCTGCGGATCAGCTTGTGATTATCAAGGCAGATCGGGCCATTATTTTAAACAAAGCCGTCAAGGTTATGGATACAGCAAAAGCGGCCGGTGCAGCAAAACTATGTCTGGCAACCGAGAAATAGCAGAAAATGACAACAGATAGTCCTGCAAGGCGTTTATATATATTAATTATAATATCGCTTACACTTCATCTGGCCGTCGGTATTTTTATTGGTATAAAGTATCGCCCAAAAGTAATCTCTTTTATAGAACTTACCCTTCATGAGGTGGCGGCTATTACCGGCAGATCTGCGCCACAACCTCATATCCCTCCCAAAAATATGCCTGAACAAATTGCAACCCAATCGTCCATAGCCATATCTGACGTTCCACAACTTGACAGAAGCGATTTACAAATATCCCGGGAAAACATTAAACCGACTATCGTAAATATCAGCCCCTTACCGGCCATCGACGCTGTTGATATTTCTGCCATATCAGATAGTGCCGTTTCCTTTGATACAAGAAACACATACTTTGATATGGTAAGAATCCATATTGAACGTGTTAAAAAATATCCCATCGAAGCCAAAAAGAGTAACAGGGAAGGATATGTTACAGTTCAGTTCTTTATAACAAAGGAAGGCCATGCATCGTCTGTTACCGTTTCAAAAAGTGCCGGCAGTGAGATCCTTGATCAGGCCGCAATAAATGCCGTATTAACTGCATCCCCTTTCCCTGCGCCACCGGCGGATCTCTTTAAAGATATACTGAAAGTTGAAATTTCCTTACTGTTTGAGCTGACATAATTCACCGGCATTCAAAATGATTTCTCTTTGCCAAATAGAGAACTATCCGATATAGAGTTTTAATTATGGCTCATCAAATTATACCAATGAATCACCTCACGGATCATATCGGCAGGGAAATAGGTGTGTCTGACTGGATCTGTGTTCCCCAACCGCTTGTTGATAAATTTGCAGAACTTTGCGGTGATAATCAGTGGATCCACACCGACCCTGATCGTGCCGCTTCAGAATCTTCCTTTGGCGGAACCATCGTTCACGGATACATGATTCTCTCTTTTGCACCCCGCTTGATGGATGAAGTTTTTCAGATAAGCAATGCTCACATGGGTGTTAACCGTGGGTTTAACAAATTACGGTTTATTTCTCCGCTGAAGACAGGAGATATGCTCAGACTGCGAGTTTCTCTTCTTAATACGGAAGAAAGTGAGCAATACTGTGAAACAGTATTTAAACTCACATTTGAGGGCAAATCATACCAAAAACCGGTATGTGTCGGGGAACTGGTTAAAAGATGGTACAAAATAATTATAAACCAATCGTAATCCGTTACCCGTACTCAGTTTTTTAAATTCAGAAATTATGGTTACGAGTACGATTATGATTGTGATTTTTCAAAACAAAGACGCCCTGGAAATTGCTGCAGGGCGTCTTTTCATATTACCGTCCGGCGTACATTAAACTTCTAATACGCTTTTTTATCCCCAGATCTCTTCATCTGTCGGAATTGGTTTGTCTTTTAAAGTAAAACCCAGCCTTGAAATGTTGATCAGGTGGTGATAATCAAGGTTTTCAGAAATTGAGTTATTACCCCACGAACCACAGCCCATTGTTGATGTCGGTGCAAAACCGTTAACGAGTGAACCGCCTACAGATAAAGAGCAAGGTTCATTTATGGCCAGACGGCTGATCGGCAATGCAATACCCATCGCTTCTATATGTTCCATATTATCTGAATGAATAACAGATGAATGACCGGCACCCTCAATCAGCAGGTTCTTTTTGGCGATGGCAATGGCTTCTTCCATCGTATCGTATTTAAAGACAACCATGACCATGCACATTTTTTCCTTCCGCAGCACATCATCATCTTTATCATTTGAACGCAGAAGAATCGCTTTTGTATCTTCAGGAACATCAACCCCGGCCATCTCGGCCAGAACCTGAACACTTCTTCCAACAGCCTCAACATTGATATGACCGTCTTTGAAAAGTGCAGTTCTGAATTTATCTACGATTGCCTGATCTTCTATATAATATGCGCCATTGGCCTTTAATGCATCCATAACTTTATCAAATTCGTCAGCAGGTGCGATAACGGACTGGTCACCGGTACATAAAATTCCTTTGTCAAATGTGCGCCCCCTGATAATTTTCTGTGCAGCGGTATTATAATCAATACCCCTGTCCACAACGGCCTGAGAATTTCCAGGGCCCACGCCATATGATGGTTTTCCGCTGCTGTAAGCCGACGTTACCATTGCCGGGCCGCCGGTGGCAACAACCACGTCGGCTGTTTTCATCAATTCAGTTGTAAGCGGAATGGAAGGTTCTTCAATACACTGGATAAGATTATCAGGACCGCCGAGTTCAGCAATGGCATCACTCATATAACGGCAGGTTTTTATGGTAACCGCTTTGGCGCGGGGATGCGGTGCAACGATAGCGGCATTACGTCCCTTGATGGCAAACATGGCATTACACATGGCTGTAATCGTCGGATTGGTTGTTGGTGCAACACAGGCAATAACCCCCTTGGGTTTAGCAACATAGATAAGCCCCTTTTCTTCATCACGATCAATGATGCCTACCGATTTTTTGTCTTTCAGGTGGTTCCAGATAGCTTTAGCCTTACCCTTATTTTTGAGTATCTTGTCTTCATAATCTCCCATTCGGGATTCATCTACCGCATCTTTGGCCAGCTCTTCTCCGTTGTCATAAATCGCTTTACCGATCGCCCGAACCAGTGCGTCTACACCAGCCTGATCGTAAGCTTCCAGTGCTTGTTGTGCAACACGGGCTTTTTCCATCATCTCTTTCATTATGGCTGTTTCACTCATTGTTAATATCCTTTCTCAATTTTAAATAGAATGTTTATAAATTATTTGGAGTTAACCTTTATTCAGTTCAGTAAATGCCTCTTCAAGTATACTCATTCCCTTATCAAGCTGATCGTCAGTAATCACCAGCGGCATCAGCACACGAATCACATTGCCATAATGACCGGTAGTAAGAATAATTAATCCTTTTTCAAAACAGGACTGAGCTATCCGTTTAGCTTCATCCGTTGCCGGTGTCTTGGTTTTTCTATCTTTAACAAGTTCCAGGGCCAGCATGGCGCCCTTACCCCGAACGTCACCAATTATTTCATACTTTGACTGCATCTCATTAAACCGTGCCTGCAGGTTTTCACCCAGTACCCTGCCCTGTTCAAGAACACCATCTTTAAACAATATATCCATCACAGCCAAACCCGCACGACAGGCAAGCGGATTACCGGCATAAGTTCCGCCCAATCCACCTGGATGGGAAGCATTCATTAATTCCTTGCGGCCTGTAACCGCACTAAGTGGCATACCGGCAGCCAAACTCTTGGCTGTTGTAATAATATCCGGCTCAATGCCCCAATGTTCAATGGCAAAGAATTTTCCTGTACGGCCGGAACCGGCTTGAACTTCATCAATTATCAATGCAATATCGTATTTCCGAGAAATCTCCTGAAGTTTCGGAAAATATTCAGGCGGCGGTGTAATAAAACCACCTTCACCTTGAATAGGTTCTGCAATCACTGCGGCAACGGTTTCCGGAGCCACATAGCTCGCAAAAAAGTCTTCCATTTTATCCGCACATGCCACACCGCAATCAGGATATTTAAGATCGTATGGGCAGCGATAGCAATAAGCATAAGGCATCCGATATACTTCCGGTGCAAAGGGGCCGAACTCATGCTTATATGGTTTAATTTTACTTGTCAGGGTCATACCCAACAGGGTGCGGCCATGAAAAGCATTATCAAAAGCGATAACTGCCGGACGCTTTTTTGAAATCCGGGCAACCTTTATGGCATTTTCCACAGCCTCCGCACCGGAATTAAGAAACATTGTTGCTTTTGGAAAATCACCGGGAGCCACTTCATTCAATCGCTCAGCCAGATCTACATATGATTCATACATTCCGACATGAAAACAGGTATGAATAAATTTGTCGGCCTGATCCTTGATAGCAGCCACTACCTTTGGATGATTGTGTCCCACATTCAGTACCCCGATACCACCGGCAAAGTCAATATATTCCCGATCCTCAACATCCACCATAACAGCACCATGGGCTTTTTTAATGAAGATAGGATAAATGTTATAGGGGCCCTGTGAAACATGTTCATTTCGTCTCTGAATCAAATCCTTATTTGTTTTCATGTTCTATTCCTTTATTACTGTTAAAAAATCCTGGTTGGAGTTAATAATTTCAAAAATAGTGGAAAGATCCAATGGTGTTGAAATTGAACAACACTACCGGATAGTTCCACCTGCCGACATATGAACAAATCAATCAGCAAAAGATATGCCGGCTTACATAAATAAGAGCCAACTATCATTCAGCGGATGTATAATATAATTTAACGATCTGTAATTTAAGATAAATATATGGATAAGAACATTTTGATTTTAATGTATTCTTTTAATAAAATTTGGGCTATCCGTTAAAAATACATACAACAATTATGCACTATTGCATTTTAAATGCAATAGTGCATAATATATAATTTATAACGGTTATGAATTAGCGATCATGATATTTGTATTTACCATCAGATATTTATTGTAATTTCAAAGAAAACACAGGAACATTATGAACCCCGGACAAAACCAACCGCATGTATTTAATGAAAACGATATGCTGACGCTCCCATCGCCGGAATTACTTCTAATTCTCAATGCAATCCAGGATACTGTTGTTATACTGGATACCGATGGTACCATCCGCTATTCAAATGCCGCAGCCGGAAATACACTGGGTTTGATAACGGGGCTCCATATCTCAGAAACTTTGCAGTCACTTGGCCCGGTTGTAGATCAAATTCTATCCGATCAATGCTGCCGATTTGGTATTTCAATTCATAAAGGCACTCGGTTTTTTCAGGCTAAGCTGCAACCTTTTTCCAATGCCGATGGCTTTGCCGGAGTACTTTGCATTCTTGAAGACAAAACAGTTCCCATACAACTGGCGCAACAGGTCAATGCCCATAAACAACTTAGCCAGGAACTGGAAACAATTTTTGAAAACTCCCGTGAAGGTATGGTAATAATGGACGGGGATGCCAATGTTCTCCGTATTAATTCATCCTCCGAACGCATCAACAATATTCAGGCCAGGGAGTTTATTGGTAAAAACATGCACCAGATTGTTGAAGAAGGATATCTTGATAAGTCAGTGGCGCTGGAGTCAATTAAAACAAAAAGTGTTGTCAACATGCTCCAGAGAACGCGGGATGGCCATAAATTATCTGTCACTGTAAAACCGATCTTTAATAACGAAGGCGAAATCATCCGCCTGATCACCAATGAGTGGGACATTACTGAAATTGACAAGCTTCACCGTGAACTTGAAGAACAGGAAGCCATGAAGAATCAGTTTCGCCGCCACATCATGGATATGCAGCTCGAAAAACAACAATCAAGTGAAATTATTGCTAAAAGCACCTGTATGATTAATACGCTGCATCAAGCCCTGAAAGTCGCCGAAGTTGAATCCACCGTATTTCTATCCGGAGAATCCGGTGTAGGAAAGGGATTGATCGCACGACTGATTCATAAGCACAGCCACCGCAGCAAGCAGCCTATGATAGAAATCAATTGTGGCGCCATTCCGGAAAGCCTGCTGGAAGCCGAATTGTTCGGATACGAAAAAGGTGCCTTTACCGGTGCGGATCCCAAAGGAAAACCCGGTTATTTTGAGCTGGCTGATAAGGGTATCCTGTTTTTAGATGAAATTGCCGAACTTCAACCCTCTTCCCAGGTTAAACTTCTCCGCTTTCTGGAAGATGGCGATGTAATCCGTGTGGGAGGAACAAAACTACGTACGCTAGATGTAAGGGTCATTGCTGCAACAAACCGGAACCTGGAAGAAATGGTCAAAGCCGGTACTTTTCGACAGGATCTTTATTATCGTCTTCATGTCATTCCGCTGAATATTCCACCGCTAAGAGAACGTCAGGAATGTATCCTTCCGCTGATCAACCATTACATGGATAATTTTTCATCCCGGCAGGGAATCATCAAAAAGATTCAGCTTACCCGTCGTGCAATTGATGCACTTCGGGCATACAGCTATCCGGGAAATGTCAGGGAACTGAAAAATATTTGTGAGCGAATGACAGTCATGTCGGAAAATAATCGTATCGATGTTGCTGATCTTCCTGTAGATCTGCTGCAGAGATTTAATGACCAGTCAAATTTTGAAACCGACTGGTCAGAGCAGGTATCTTTGGCCGAAATAATGAAGCGTGTAGAACATCAGGTATTTCAACAGGCATTAGAACAATATGGTTCACAGGCTGCTGTTGCCGAAGTTTTAGGCATAAATCAATCTACAGTGGCCCGAAAACTTAAAAAAATGGGTATTAGCAAACCATAAGTATAAACCTCACTATAAAGAAAATACTCATGAATCATTTCTTATCACAATTAGATGCCCGCTTTAACAGTAAAATAATGCTTGTACAACTTGCTGTTGATAATTGCTGGGAAAAAGCCTGGAAATTCAATAGTTGTGAAAAACCGGATAAAAGTGAGCTTGATGCATACTTAAGCTCCGGCTTTAAAGAAATTGCCTGTGAAATTTTTTTCAATGACCCTGACGGCAAACAATTGTTTCTGGGCCTTTGCTATGAACCGGAAGATAACGATGTGCCTGAATGCAAGCGATGGGTAAATAAACTATTTGATGCTCTCAACTTTCAAAACAGTGGTATTTTAAATACGATTAATACTCTATCCAAGGCCTTGGGTGACAAGTATCTGTTTCAACTCAACCCGTCACGAATAGAAGTTGGTGTTACAGATTTTTGGGGCTCCTGTGGTGCTCAACTTTTATGGCAAGGTAACAGACCAAGACGTCTTTCAAAACCGACTGTCCAGGAACTGCTCTCTGCCAATAATAACCTGTATGCGACACCGCTTAACTACCAGTCTGTTGAGTTTTCATTTGAAGGAAAATACCCTCACTGGATTGGTATTCAGGTTGGTGAAAAAAAAGATAAAATTTATACGATAAATATCGACAGACTCATGGATTTAGCTGATAACATTTTATATGAGTTGTAAAAACACATAATGAGATCACATTCAATCAGAAAATGAACTTACGCATAAACTTAGCTAAAACTCATTTAATTGAAGGATATAACATGAAAAACAAACTCCTCATACTTGAAGAAGATGCAAAAGATTACGCGGCACTTCTAAAACAACAAAATTTATCCGGTTTAGAGATTGTCTCTGCAGAAACACCGGAAGAAGGCCTTCAGTTTGCCGGTGAGACCAATATCATTCTTGGAAGACCGGCATATATAGCTGCACTTTTAAATGAAGCAGAGCAGCTTTCCTGGGTACAATCAACTTTTGCGGGCATCGATGCGCTTTGTATGTCAGGGCTTCGAACTGACTACACACTAACCGGAATCAAAAAAATATTCGGCCCCCTGATGAGCGAATATGTTATGAGTTACATTCTTTCCATTGAGCGCAGCCTTTTCAAAACATATGAAAATCAGTCAAACAAAATCTGGGACGCACTGCCATATCGAAGTGTCAACGGATTAACAATGGGTATTATCGGACTCGGTTCAATCGGACAGCATGTTGCACGCACCGCTTCCCATTTTGGAATGCGTGTTTTGGGACTTAAAAGATCACCTGGCAATATTGATTATGTTGAACATGTCTATACGCTTTCAGAATCTGATGAATTTTTGAAAAGCCTTGACTACCTTGTTGCAGCCCTTCCCGCTACTTCTGAAACAGAACATTTTATAAATGATGCTGTATTTGAAAAGATAAACTCTTCAGCCATTTTTATAAATATCGGGCGGGGAGTTACCGTAGATGAAACAGCACTGATCAATGCCCTGCAAAGCAAATCAATCAAAGGTGCGGTGCTAGATGTTTTTGAAACAGAGCCACTTCCCCAGGACAGCCCTCTCTGGGGCATGGAAAATGTTATCATCACCCCTCACAATTCAGCAGAATCTTTTCCGGAAGATATTCTGAAAATTTTCTGCGAAAATTACAAAAGATTTATATCAGGGCAACCGCTTAATTATGTGGTGGATTTTAAAAAAGGATATTAACGATAATGGATCAAAACCGGGAACTGTAGAATGCTGAAAAACAGACATTTTGAACAGCAAATTAAATTCATTTTGGAAATTGAAAAGCTCAAAACCATTTTTCGTCAATCATATATTATGGATACGGATCGCCATGAAAATGATGCGGAACACTCCTGGCATCTGGCCATGGCCGCCTGTATCTTGTTTGAATATTCAAATGAAGCAGTCGATCAACTTCGGACCTTAAAAATGCTGCTGATTCATGATCTTGTAGAAATTTATGCGGGTGATACCTTTTGTTACGATGACAAAGAAAACAAAAATAAACTTGAACGTGAAAAATCATCAGCAGACAAAATATTCAGTTTATTGCCGAATAATCAGAAAAATAAAATCAGAGACTTATGGAATGAATTTGAAGAAGCATACTCACCGGAAGCAAAATTTGCAAATACAATTGACAGGTTGGTTGCTTTTCTATTGAATTATTTTTCCGGAGGGAGAATATGGAAAGAAAACAGCATAAGCAAACAGCAGGTTTTAAAAAGAATGGCACCGGTTGAAAATGGGTCGGAAATATTATGGGATTATGTCAATCAGCTTATAGATGATGCCGTATCAAGCGGAATGCTGAAAAAATAAAAATTCTCCTGACCCGAAACCATACCTTCCGTAAAGGTATCGGACTTTGAAAATAATTGCCTCCTCATGCGGAATGACTGCCTCATATGCGATTTATTTTCGTCAGGCCGGCGCTTTGTCTGCGGATTTCTTCAGATTCCACCTCACGATGAACGCCCTTGCCGTCCGGCTAACAATTCCCTCTGTCGGGTCTGTAGAGGACTTGCACCTCCATGTGGATGCGCCCTGCCGGGCGCACATAAAAAAAGACAGAATGTCCGTACGACATTCTGTCTTTTTAAGTTAATTCGGACTATCATTTACTATCTATTTTTACTTCTGCGTCTCAGACCAACCATACCAAGGAGGCCTGAGCCGAACAGCCATACTGCGCCAGGAACCGGAACATCAGAGCCATCAGGACGGACGATAAAGTCCATTGCATTAAGGTCTGTATTTGTTCTGTAGTCACCATAATTTAAGGCATCGCTCCAGGCTGAAATGAATTTTTTCGTCTCCTTATCTTTTCCCTTTTTGGCATAAAACACACCATAAACAGGTGCCCGGTCAGTTACGATGGTATAGGTTGCAATACCGTCATCGCCACCAAAATCAAATTTGATGCCATACATTTCAATTGGCATATCCGGGTTTGATGCGCCGCTTGTAAATGTGTCCGGTCCTTCAATTTCAACATCCGTTCCTTCATAGATATTAAAAAGATCTTCACCGGTGTCTGTAACTTCAAGAATAAAGTGTGAGACATCATGTTTTGTGGTTACCTCAGCGGTGTAGATATATGTCCAGAGGCCTTCTTCCTGGTCAATATTCCAGCTCAGACTGATGCCACCATCAGCCCAGTCAGCGTTTGCCGTAATACCATCATTTATTGCACTTGAACGACTGCCTTCAAGTTCATCTGCAGCGTTTGTTCCCCAAATCGCTGAAGCAAATGCTGCTGGTACAGAAATCAAAAAACAGAATGCTGTAACAATTATTGTAAGTACTATTCTATTTTTCATTGTTTGTTCCCCATTAGCATTTTTTTAAAAAAGCAGGGTGATCATGATGACACACCCTGCCTTTTCTTATCTATTGGAAGACTTAGATTACGTTTATATTATTTTCTATTTCTACGTCTCAGACCGACCATACCAAGAAGACCTGAACCAAACAGCCATACTGCGCCAGGAACGGGAACTTCTGCCATTGTACCTTCAACTACGAAGTTATCAAATGTTATCGGACTTCCACCATCACCCCAGATATAAGCTGCTGCATAAAGATCTTTTGTTGCATCAAAATCCCAAGTAAAGAAGGGCTCAGGCATATCACCATCGTTTACAGTCTTTACATAAAAAATATCACCGGCAGCTACAGGATTGCCAAAAGCATCTTCACCATCTTCCGTGTAAGCAATTGCAACACTAAGAGAGGATGCTGTCCATGTTGCCGTAGTTGTATACCATATGTCCGGCATCAGATACAGGTTGCTATCTGCAAATGAATCTGCAAAATATTTATCGCCATTCTGTGCCGGAACAAAACCAAGTTCATTATCAAGTGTATATGAGTCAATTTCGATATCAAAAGCTGAACCATCTTCAAATTCAAGTCCCAAACCCCAGCCATCACCGGATCCACTTGTTGAAGTATTTTTAACGTCGAAAGAAATTGTTGTGTCACCTGCAAGGAACATATATTCGTAATCAGCTGCATATGCCTGAACATACATCCAGTTACTCTTTTTATCAGGATTAAGGTTCAGAACACCATCGGTAATGTCCATAGAACCTGTAGTAAGATAAGCATCATCACCTTCATAATCAGGATTATCTGCATCCCAAAAATACCAAAGACCTGAATCTGTTGTAAAGTCATCAGTAAATGTGGCCGCTGATGCTGCGCCATTAAATGCTACCAGTGAAAGTACAAGTGTTAAACAAATAAATAATTTCTTCATGCTCTTTCCTCCCCTAATAATTGGTTTGTGGTACGTTAAATAAGGTTTATATTACAACCCTTTTACACATTATTGATTGCACATTACCAATTTCAAGGTGCCAAAGTAAATACCTCCCAAGTATGATTTTTTTCGTATTTTTCAATATTGCCATGTAATGAATTTGTATTACATCAAGATAGTGTTTTTATGTGAAAAGCCAAACCTAAATAGTATAAAAAAGGCGGAAGACCATGAATGTATACCGCCTTTCAATTATGCATAATGCTTAAAATATGAATATAATACTATATGCGACTGAATTTACGCCTAAAACCGGCTATGCCAATCAAGCCGGAGCCAAGAAGCCAGGCAGCAGCAGGAACAGGGACAGGGGTATGCACCATGGTGGACAAATCGGTATCACCCAGTGCTGATACCAATGTTTTCCTCATCCTGTTTTTACCGCTCCAGAATATCATCAGTTTATCCCACATATTATCATCTGTATCATTTCCGGTTTTAAAGACAAGATCGGCCATTTCAATGACATTATTGTTTTTTTTGTTTACCAATTGAAAATATATTTGAGAGAAATCGGACGCTAATATAATATGGTCTAATCCTTTACCGGTAATCAGCGTATCAAAATCGTCTTCTTCACCGGTTAATGACCATTCCAATGCCCACATATTTTTGAGGCTCCATTGTTTATTAATGTTTTTGATCCTCAGCAGTATATCACCACGTGAATCGCCATAAGCTGAAAAGCCAACCGGCTCAACATCTTCCAGTTTTAATACTGAAGACAGTGCCAATCCGCTTGTAAAAAGGCTTATACAAATTGACAAAATAAACATTTTCAAGATTTGATTTTTTCTCATTTTTCCCTCAACGCTTTACTTGTTTATATATAAGCTGGCAGCTACTAATAAGTCAGAATGCACCGCGTATGCATTCTGACTTATTGTTTTATTTTTTATTTTTATGTTTACGTCTAAGACCAACCATTCCAAGAAGGCCTGATCCAAGCAGCCATACTGCACCGGGTACTGGAACAGCTGACTGAATTTCGTCATAAATTTTAGCTTCCATGCCGCTTCGAAATTTTTCAACTTGAAAATTATCAAAATAAACAGGATCACCGTATGCATCTATTGCTGTACGAACATTATTCCACCCACAAGGATCAAAAATGTGTGTGTAAATATTTCCACCATCAGCATTCAGAATACTTACCATAATACCCCAGTTCCAGAAACCAACTTCCATACTATACCATGTATCATACTGCATCCAATAGTCGTTTGTTACTTCCTCAAGACTAATGTATTCATAATACTCATCTGCCATTCCGGGAAGATGATAACCAAATACGTTTTTACCAATTTCTATATTAAAATCGTAATACAGATCTTCATCCTTTTTTTTCTCAAACCAGACGTCCAGTCCATCATATGTAAATTTTGATTCATTCTTTTGCATAAAATCAAAAGAAGTAACAGTTCTGTTCGTATCCAATGCACCATAATTATTAGCATAAGAATATATGTATTTGCTGGAAGATGTAGGTTCATCAACAGTAAGCTTGTACTGTCCGTCCGGAGTATTTTCAAAGGTCCCTGAAATATCATAATCTCCCCATTTTAGATCCTGATTCGAATCCCACCATTTTGACTTCGTTTTATCAGGATTATCAAAACTATCACGAAATAATGTTTCAGAAGCTTTAACCATAGTACTTCCGATAAAAATAACTGCCATAATCATAACGATTGCTGTTAATGCTTTCTTCATTGCTCTTTCCTCCCCTATTTATGTTTTTTAAAACTAAATAAAAAATGACCTGAAAACCAATTCTTCATACTCATAAGTTTTAAGTAATAATTGTGGGTTTAATCTCACATATTTATGTTATGATGTCTATACGCCACAAGCATGATATTTATCGTATTTTAATATCTGAAAATATCATGCTTTATTATTACATATTGCTTTTTTTCACAGATACTACTTGTCATTATGGCATCTTAAGTTACCGAAATCATAATTATATTAAAATATATCATAATTTTTGCTTATATGAAGAAATGATAATTCCCAATATATTCTTTTTGAATAAAAGAGCAGCGTATATATGCTAAACTGTTTTAAAACTGGCAGGAGCTTTATAAAAATAGTTCTAAATCGGATTATAATAAATTAAAGCTAATTAGCAGTACTCATCTGATACCCATAAGCACCCATTCCTACTTTATCCCTCTGGTGCCTGTTGAGCACAAACCCAATAAATTTTTCTTTTGGAATAAGTTCCATTGCTTTTTCAATATCTTTTTCAGATGTCCTCCCTGCTTCAACAACCATAACAATGCTGTCAACCAGAGGTTCAAGAGAAAGAGCATCAGCACCACAAAGAAGGGGTGGTGCATCAAAAAGGATATAACGGTCTTCATAACGTAATTTCATTTCTTCAACCAGCGCTTTCATCCGCGGAGAACCTAACAATTCGGTACTATTGTGGATCGGTTTCCCACCTGATATTAACGTCAACTTCTCCACACCCGGCCAGATAAAGAGATCTTCAACCGGTTTTTCCTTGAGCAGATAAGCCGATAAGCCCTTTGAACTATCCAGACCAAGATATTCATGAACTTTCTGATGACGAAGATCTGCATCCACCAGAAGAACCGTTTGATTGTATGCCCGGGCAAAAGTAAGACTCAGATTAATGGCTGTCAGTGTTTTCCCTTCACCGGGATTGGGGCTGGTAATCATTATTGTGTTCCAACCGTTACTTTTAGCCTTCTGTTCAATCATGGTCCGTAAGACCTTGTAGTGATCCATTTCAAAGGATTCTGATTTCAAGCATACGCAATTATTTTCAACAGCCTTTTTTTCATTAATTTCAACAGAAAGAGATGAATCATAATCAGGTGCCCGCCAGTCATCATGCTCATGGCCGGAATTCAAAGCCATTGTATTATCCCGACGTTCATTTTTCTGCTGGTTTTTTCTGGCTTTATCAATTGCTTTTTGTATTTTCATATATATACCTCAATATTTATTAAAACATAAATTTCTATATTACAGTTTTACGCATCAGTTTTGCCCAGAAAATGTCAAGATCCATCACAAAAAAGTGAAATGCAAGGATACACAAGACTAAAAAGGCAATGGAACCGGCAATAGAAAGTTTGAGTTTTCTTTTTTGGAAAATTTCCTGTGCAGGCGTAATAAATTCAGGCACACAGCTTAAAACAGGAAAAGAGGTCAGACGTGTAAGTGCTTCCGGCGAACGTATTGAATTATCAGAAAACTCCTTAAGCGCCAGCACACCAACACCGACCCCTATTCCCATAACAAATCCTATTAGAATTATGGCAAGCCGATTGGGACTATATGGTTCTTCAGGAAGACGGGGAGGATCAATCAATGTAAAACGTTCTCCCTTCTGCTCTTTTTCAAGCCCTTGCGAAACCCGGGCTTCCATCATTTTCTGCATCAGATCATTATATTTATACTGCATATTATCACGTTCAGATGTCAGCACCTTATACGATTCTTCTACACGGGGAGCCGCTTCAATACGTGCCTGATAGTCTTCTGCACGCTCTTCAAGATCGTCAATCTGTTTTTTGATTGATTTGATTTCAGCCTGAGTACTGGAAAGCTGGGAGGATAGTGTTACATATGCCGGATTAGTGGCCGCCTCACCGGCATTTTTTGAATCTTTTTTAGTTTCCTGAATCTGTTTTTCCAGTTCTGCAATTTCAGCCTTTGCCTTGATTACATCAGGATATTCATCTGTATAACGGCTTGTTAAATAGGCCAGCGAAACTTTCAAATCAGCAAGACGATCCTTATCTTTCAATTCAGGTGAAACCATAACCAGCTGAGCCTGCAGATATCCTTCCTGTTCTTTTTCACTGCGAAGTTGCTCATTCATCTGATCAATTCTACGTTCTATCCCATCCAGTCCCTGGATATTCATTGTAAGCATCTCAGGCAACTCATTGACATGCCTCTCCTTGAACTCTGCAATCTTGGACTCGACAAGCCCCATCTCTTTTTTAACCTTTTTCATCTCATCTTCCATAAATTGAGATGCTTCTTCTGTCTGCTGAGCACGGACTGTAAGGTTTTCGTCAAGAAAAAATGTTGTCAGAACATTGGCCACCTGATAAATTTTTTGAGGTGTTTCCTTACCTTGATATGAAAGCGTAAATGCAATTGTTGCAGATCCAGGTCTTCCGGTCTTTGGGTCAACCACTTCTGTACTGATCGGCTCAAGCAAGGTATCTTCGCGCATCTTTTCAACAATTTCCTCGGTTGTCCATTTCCCTTTGTAATTTGAATATAATTCATACTCCTTAATAATTTCAAGCAGACGGACAGAACTCATAATACGTTGATTTATGATCTGAA
This sequence comes from Desulfobacterales bacterium, assembly GCA_021737275.1. GTDB lineage: Bacteria > Desulfobacterota > Desulfobacteria > Desulfobacterales > JAIPEE01 > JAIPEE01. The sequence continues at coordinate 1,868 of JAIPEE010000013.1, read as the reverse complement.
TTCTCTGTTCAGCATAACTGGTTACCGGCGCCTTCACAAACTCTTCAGAGATCTCCTGTTCCTCAATCAAAATGGTTGCGGTTGATTTAAAAATTGAAGGAAGGAGCTGTGCAACAAGTGCTGTGATTATAAAAATTACACAAAATGGAATAATAAGGCTCCATTTACGCCTTTTTACAATTTCAATATAATCACTCAGGGTCATTGTGTTTACATCCATCTTTTACCTCCGAAAGGATAAATAATTTTAAAGCGAATAAAAAAAATTACATAACATATAATTCAAGATTGTATCTATCTGACTCCGGCAGGCAATTTTAATCCAGAAGTTGAATATCTGAAACAAGTTGTGCGTAAACAAGGTTGCGCTCACGGAATTTATCATTAACCTTATTTTTTGTATTATTGTATTTGTACGATAATACCAGCGCTATATAACGATTAAACCCAATGCGCAGTTTTGGCTCAATCCATGAAGAGACTTCATCTGTATCCGTTAAAGAAAGCTCACCGCCCTCAGCTTTATTTATGATATATCCGCTATTTAAATATATTCTACTTAACCGGGTAAGCTTATATCCGATTGATATTTTAGCAGTAGTTCGTTCAACAGAACTGCTGTTTCCGCTTGAAGCTCCCAAATCATGGGATAAAAGCATATTAACGTTCGTAAATTCACCGGAGTAATCCAGCGTAAGGCTTCCGACACCACTCCAACCGCTGCTTGAAGATTTATTTTCATAAATAGTACTGCACCCCTGTACAGCATACGGCTGTATAAACGTCGTCTCATGATATTGAGGGCCAATATCAACTGAAATCGACCAGAGCTCGGTCATGTTTTTTTCAAAACCGACCGTACCGGATAAACTTTCCGTGGAAGTACTGTCATATTCATAATATGTATTGCCTGCAACAACATCAACAGGCACCGGAATGTTACCAAAAATAGTTTTTGCAATAACTTTTTCTACTGTTTTCCGATAGTTATAATCGGAATAAGCAAAATTCAGTTTTAGTGACGTATTTCTTAAATACTCATTAAGAGAGTGACTATATCCAAGATTGAGTTGTTGAACCCAATAATCCGTATACTGTATATCATCATAATTGGTATCATTATAGCTATATGATACGGATGTCTTTGAAATTTCCGTAAGCCGGTATTCATAGCCGACATTACCATTTATCTTATCCCTTTTATACGTTCCTAAAAACGGAAGGGATTCTCCCGTTGTATCAAGATCTCTATCCGGCCTTGAATCACGGACATACCCTACACCCCCAAATCCCTTAAGTCTTGGCGTTATCCTATACAAAAGATTAGCATCGTAGAATTGATCTACTGCATCCAACTCTTCATACTCGTAATACATAACGCTATCTATTCCGGCTGAAAGTTCTGCATAAAACCGTTCAGTTATCTCTTTCAGCTTCAGGGTTCCTGACAAAGTTGTTATGGTATCATCAAGCTCGTTACGATAACTATAAAAGATATTATTATTGCGCTCAACTTTTGTAGAAAGTGTGGTATCAATTTTAAGATCACCGGCCATCAGGTCTGATGCCGCTATGAAGATAGCGACACAACTTACTAACAGCAGAATCAAAATTTCACGATACTGCATAACACCTCTTTTTATCTGGATTATTGTTTAATTGGCAGGGTTTTGATGGTTACGCTTGTCGTTCTCAGTACTAAGTGCTTTGGTTGTTTCTCCTAACTTACTTAACTAAAGTTTAGAGTTACAGCTCCACCTGGCATCTCATTTTATAGGTGGATGATTTTTAACAATTTGCTCTTTTACAATTAACGGTGCACCCTTTACTACAGTCAGGTACAAAATGGCTCATTTGGCGGTTTGAAT
>JAIPEE010000001.1 GCA_021737275.1 Desulfobacterales bacterium | reverse complement strand
AACAGCTGTAAATCCTATGTTGTTGTGTGACCCGAAAAAAATGGAAATATCCGAATAATTTTAACCTGGTTATTATAAAAATCAAAAGAAGTTGGGTATCGTCAGAAAACAATGCTCAATTTCCTTTTGAATTTTTTTTTAATGCGTCTTCAAAAATAAGATGCTTTTGGTTAACCGTGGCCGATTACTTCCTGAGCGATTTGTCGTAAACCTGAGCGATTTAAAGGGATTATTAAGACCAACCGGTTTAGTGTGGCCCTTGATGTTGATTATCTGGAGGAAATTATGTTCACCTGATTAAAGATATAACGCAAACAAGATAGGGACTCCAGATAATTTACATGCGTTGTCCCTGACGCAATATGCACTTTTTTTGTAGAGTGTACTGTGCCAATCAAAGCTCGACGTTTCCATACACAAAATTTCTCGTCTTTTATCCTCCGATCCATTGAACCCCATCTAATGTAATACCCACTCATTCCAAGTCTGGAGTTTTTGTTGTAAAATACTAAATTATCAGCTCATCAATGTTAAAAGAAAATTAGTTTTGTAATTTGATTAGCAATAGGGCAGCAAAACTAAAAAAGCCCTTACAGTTGAGATTCCGTAAGAGCTTGTTTTTATTTGGTAGCGGGGGCTGGATTTGAACCAACGACCTTCGGGTTATGAGCCCGACGAGCTACCAGACTGCTCCACCCCGCATCAAGTGTGGAGACTAATTAGCGGGAAAGTCTTTTAATGTCAAGCCGTTTTTTTCTTAAATCCGGCTTGAAACCATATCTGTTGTTCAATAAATGGTTTAGATCCGGTTCATAATTGAAAATAGGTATTATTTATAAGCAGTTAAGAAAGATTTAATTCTTTTGAAATCACTGCCTTCACATCTGAATAAGATCTGTTTGGTTCTGCCGGTCCGGCCGGATACAATTTCAACCGAGGATTTAGGAATGTTGAATATTTTTGCCAGGAATTTAACACACATGTTGTTGGCAGCACCTTCAACCGGCGGAGCAGTAAGTTTAACCTTTAACGCATCCCCGTGAATGCCGACAATCTTATTTTGCGAAGATTTTGGCTGGACAAAAACCTTGATTGAAATGCCTTCCGGTTTTTCCTGTATGGATAGCATAAGACAGGTCAGCTGTGTTTGGAAATGAAATCTTTTAATAATTTCGGTGGTCTTACCACCTTGCCCGCTTTGGTAACACAAGCATGCTTGGTGTAGCCCTTTGCCACGAGCTTTTCTTCTTCATTGAAAATCCGGTAGTCGAATTTCATCCCGACCTTGAATGATTTATCAAGGGTCGTTTCAATTATCAGCATATCATCATACCGTGCCGGTGATACGTATTTGCATAGCGCTTCGGATACCGGTAAAATTATACCCTCCTCTTCAATGGTTTTATAGGTCAGACCGACTTCTCTGAATAATTCTGTCCGACCGATTTCAAACCATCTCAGGTAATTGGCATTATAGGCATAACCCATATTATCAGTATCACCGTATATAACCCGGTATTTTGTTCTGTTTGTCAGCATATTTTCATATCAGGAAATAATGGGTTCAATAATGGCTCTTATCTCATCATATTTGTATGTAACCGGTAAATCAGGGAATTCATCCTTGATGGAGTCCGGGGGGCAGAAGAAGATGCCGGTATCTGCCGCCTGAAGCATGGAGACATCATTATAGGAATCACCCATTGCGATTACATTGAAGTTAAGGCTTTTCATTGCTTCCACCGCATGGCGCTTGGCATCCTTCTGACGGAGAATGTAATCGGTTACCCGGCCGTCCGGTGCAATGGAGAGTGTGTGGCAGAAAAGTGTGGGCCAGCCGAGTTTTTTCATCAGGGGACCGGCAAATTGTTCAAATGTATCGGAAAGAATGATAAGCCGGGTCTGTGAGCGAACCCAGTCAATAAACTCTGCAGCGTCTTCAAGAGGGTCCATGGTATCGATAACTTTCTGAATGTCCTGAATTTTCAGGTTATTTTCATCCAGAATGGCCAGTCTTTTCCGCATCAGTACATCATAGTCGGAAATGTCGCGTGTGGTCAGTCTCAGTTCTTCTATTCCTGTTTTCTCAGCTACATTGATCCAGATTTCGGGTACAAATACGCCTTCCAGATCGGAACAAACTACATTCATATTTCATCCTCTATTCTAATCAGCATCGGTTTGTCACTAACAATATCCAGGACTTCAATTTCAGCCATAGCAATTTTAACACTGGCCTCTTTTGCTTTGTGTGTCAGCATGACAATGGGTACGGAGCCGCCGGATTTCCTGCCCTTCTGGTGGACGGACTGTATACTGATATCATTATTGCCCAGCACACCGGCAATTCTGGAAAGAACGCCGGGTTGGTCTTTCACAAAAAATCGGAAATAATAGTTGGTACGGGTTTCATCTATCGGCAGTATCGGGATACTTTTGATCTTTTTCTGTTGAAATGAGAGCAGGGGGATACGGCCCGTTGCATTATGTTTCAGGTTTCGGGCGATATCGGCAATATCACTTATAATGGCACTTGCAGTCGGCATCATACCGGCACCGTGACCATAGAGCATCATATCACCAACGGCGTCTCCGGTAACAGTGATGGCATTGAGTGAACCATTGACATTGGAAAGCAGATTGTTACACGGAATCATGGTCGGATGAACCCTTGCCTCAACCGCATCTTCAAGATTCTTGCTGATCGCCAGCAGCTTTATTTTATAGCCAAACTGACTTGCCAGATCAATATCCATGGGCGTTATTTTTGTCACACCTTCTACATATATATCATCCAGATTGATATTCATGCCATAGGCAAGCGATATTAAAATGGCCAGCTTATGAGCTGTGTCAAACCCTTCAATATCCAGTGTCGGGTCTGCTTCGGCATAGCCGTTTTTCTGGGCACCCTTCAGGGCTGTTTCAAACTCACTGCCGTCATCGGTAATTTTTGACAGAATATAATTGCAGGTACCGTTCAAGATACCGGTCATGGATTCGATCCGGTTGCCGACCAGAGATTCACGGATCGATTTGATAATCGGCATGCAGCCGCCGACACTGGCTTCATAGGCCAGATCAACACCGTTTTCAGCTGCTGCGCCTAACACCTCATTGCCATGTTTAGCGAGAAGGGCTTTATTGGCTGTTACCACATGCTTGCCATTATTAATGGCATCCAGCATGAGCTTTTTGGCAATGCCTTCACCACCGATGGTTTCAACAACAATATCGATATCAGGGTCATTAATGAGCTTTGCAGCGTCATCAATGAAAACACCCTTCTCAAATGTAATGCCTCTGTCTGTTTTCGTATCGATATCAGCTACATATTTGAGATGAAGCTTTGAGCCGACACGGGCATTGATAATATCACTATTTTCCATCAGGAGCTTTGCGACACCGGTTCCAACGGTTCCGCAGCCCAGAATGCCAATGTTAATATCTCCCATGAGATTCTCCTTTAAAGGTAGTACTACAGGACCTTACGAAGGCCTCGAATTGCCTGATTGGTACGCATCTGATTTTCAATCAGTGCAAATCGGACATGATCATCACCGTATTCGCCAAAGCCCAGGCCGGGTGAAACGGCTACGCCGGCTTCCCTGATGAGCAGCTTGGAAAATTCTACCGAACCCATGTGCGTGTATTGATCAGGAATCTTTGCCCATACAAACATCGTGGCTTTGGGACTTGGTACTTCCCATCCAATACGATTCAGGCCGGTAATCAACGCATCCCGGCGTTCCATATAAATATTGTTAATCTCACCAACACAGCTCTGATCCTCGTTCAGTGCGATAATGGACGCAATCTGGATTGGCTGGAAAATACCGTAATCAAGATAACTTTTGATTCGTTTGAGGGCAAAAATAGTTTCCGGATTGCCCACACAGAAACCACAGCGCCATCCGGCCATGCTGTAACTTTTTGAAAGAGAAAAGAATTCAACACCAACATCCTTGGCACCCTTTGCCTGCAGAAAACTGGGTGGCTTGTAGCCGTCAAAAGCCAGATCTGCATAGGCAAAATCATGAATCACCAGAATGTCATGTTCCTTTGCAAAATCTACAATTCGTTCAAAAAACTCCAGTTCCACCACTTCGGTTGTCGGGTTCTGTGGAAAGCTGATGACCAGCACCTTGGGTTTGGGCCAGGTCTGTTTAGTGGCTTCCACCAGATTTTCAAAAAAATCCTCATCCGGCCCTACAGGAATACTGCGTACATCCGCACCGGCAATAATCGCTGAAAAAGGATGAATCGGGTACGAGGGACTGGGCGCAAAAACAACATCGCCGGGCCCTACCGTTACCAGCATCAGATGGGCAAGGCCCTCTTTGGCACCGATCGTCGCAATGGCTTCCGTGTCAGGATTAATATCAACATCAAATCGGCGCTTATACCAGTCGGAAATCGCCATTCTCAGTTTTTTGATACCCATGGAAGCCGAATAACGATGATTATGCGGTTTTTTTACGGCTTCGATGAGTTTGTCAACTATATGGTCCGGCGTTGCGAGATCAGGGTTTCCCATACCAAGATCAATGATATCTTTGCCCGCCCGTCTTTCCTGCATTTTCAGCTCATTGACGGTTGCAAAAACGTATGGGGGAAGCCTGTCCAGCCTCGCAAAATTTTTCATAATATGTCCTCCAGTTCAAACGGTAATAAAATGGATAATCACGGTTACTTACATTAAGAGGTGGTTTATGTCAAAAAAATTGTTTTGACTTTTAGCCTGAATTTGTCTATTTTTTAATGCTATTTGAAAATTTTCGAGACCTTCAAGAGGAGATAAATATGGCTGATGAATCCCTTACTTATGCTGACGCCGGTGTTGATATAGATAAAGCCAACGCACTTGTAGAATCAATTAAGAAGATTGCAAAGAGTACACGCCAGAGTGGTGTAATGGGTGATATCGGCGGCTTTGGCGGTCTTTTTTCACTAAACACGGATAACCTTGAAAGACCGATTCTGGTCAGTTCAACTGATGGTGTCGGTACAAAACTGAAAATTGCCTTTATGATGGATAAGCATGATACGGTCGGCATTGATCTGGTTGCCATGTGTGTTAACGATATTGTTGTTCAGGGTGCCAAGCCATTGTTTTTTCTTGATTATCTTTCAATGGGAAAACTGGATAACAGGATTGCGGCTGCTGTTATCGAGGGCATCGGCGAGGGATGCAGGCAGGCTAAATGTGCTCTGATTGGTGGAGAAACTGCTGAAATGCCGGGTATGTATGGTAACGGTGAATATGACCTGGCCGGTTTTACTGTCGGCGTTGTTGATGACAAGAAGATCGTTGACGGTTCTGAAATACATGTTGGAAATCAGCTCATCGGTATCGCTTCAAACGGACTTCACAGTAATGGTTATTCTCTTGTCAGAAAGATCTGTTTTGACAAGATGAAGCTGACTGTTGATTCTGAGGTGAAAGATCTGGGAAAAACCCTGGGTGAAGAGTTGCTCGAACCGACCCGGATTTATACGGAAACGATTCTTCGTCTTTTAAAGAACTTCCAGCTTTATGGCATAAGCCATATTACGGGCGGCGGTATTATGGAAAATATTACCCGTATCATTCCGAAAACATGTGGAATTGTGATTAAAAAGAAGAGCTGGGATATCCCACCGATTTTTTCGTTTCTCAAAAAAGCGGGAAAAGTTTCTGAAATTGAGATGATGCGTACATTTAATAATGGTGTTGGTATGGTCGTCGTTGTTGCTGAAAAAGATACTCAGGATGTAATGGAACGTCTTGAAGGAACGGATGAAAAGGCTTTTATTATTGGTGAAGTCGTTAAGCGGAAAAAGGATGAGGACGCTATTAAGCTGATAGACTAATATATAATGCTAAAAATATTGAAAAAAATTCTTAAATGGATTGCCAGGGGACAGGAGAGAAATCCTGTCTGTACCGGGTGAGGTATAAAAAATATAAGTACCGGGCAGGTGTCCGAAAAAAATAAAACAAAATAAAATTGAAGTTTATTAAACATATAAGCCGGGTATGGTCCAGATAGCCTTCCCGGCTTATTCATGTAAAAAGCAATTAATATTATGATCGTACTGGGCATAGAATCATCATGTGACGAAACCGCTGCTGCATTGGTAGAAGATGGAGATAAAATATTATCCTCGGCTATTGCATCCCAGGTGGATGTTCATCATGTATATGGCGGTGTTGTCCCGGAGCTGGCATCAAGGAAACATATTGAGGCCATTGTGCCGGTTCTTGATGAAGCATTAAGCACTGCCGGTATTTCAAAAGAGCAGATTGATGCGGTTGCTGTAACTCAGGGACCGGGGTTGGCCGGCGCCCTTCTTGTCGGGTTTTCCTTTGCCAAAGCATATGCCTATGCGCTTGACATACCATGGGTTGGCGTGAACCATCTTGAAGGCCATATCAATTCGGTTTTCCTTGAGCCGGACCCGCCGGTATTTCCATTTATTGCCCTGCTGGTTTCAGGCGGACATACCGGTATTTATAAAGTGCTTTCTCATACATCCATTGAACTGATGGGGCAAACACGTGATGATGCTGCAGGCGAAGCCTTTGACAAGGTGGCTAAAATGCTGGGCCTCAGATATCCCGGCGGCATCATTATTGAAAAACTTTCAATGGATGGAGATCCTGAAAAAATAAAATTTCCGAGACCTTACCTTGATAAAGATAAATTTGATTTCAGTTTCAGCGGTATCAAAACGGCTGTGAATCGCTATATTCAAACCCACGAAGAAGAATACAAGGATCAGATTCCGGATATCGTGGCATCTTTTCAGGCTGCAGTGGTGGATGTGCTTTCCTTTAAGGTGATTAATGCAGCATTGAAAACCGGTTGTAAAAATATCGCTGTGGTGGGTGGTGTGGCAGCCAATAGCAGATTAAGAGATCAAGTGACAAGGCACTCTTTAAAAAAAGGACTTAAACTTCATATCCCGCCAATCAGTCTTTGCGGTGACAATGCCGCCATGATTGCTGCAGCCGGTTATCATCACTTAATGGCTGGTAAAAAAGCGAAATTAAATGCCGATGTTTATTCCAGGGCGGGGTACCGTGAAATGTTGAGAAACGGCAAGTAACTCAACAGAACATTATTGAAAAGGTTTTTATAAAGGGACCCTCAAATGGAAAACAGAAAAAAAAAGTTAATGTGGGTGATCAGCTTACTGCTAATTGCCGGATTCCTGGTAACCAGTCTGGCCAGTTACTATGTTTCAATATCATCCGTGCGGTCACAGATTGATACAAATGGCCTGCCGCTTACCAGTGATAACATTTATTCCGAGATACAGCGGGATATTCTGCGCCCGATTTTTATCTCCTCCCTGATGGCCAATGATACCTTTTTGAGAGACTGGGTGATTCAGGGGGAACACGATGAGGCCCATATAAGAAAATATCTGAAATCCATAAAAACAAAATATAATACGATTACCAGCTTTTTCGTATCTGAAAAATCACGAGTTTATTATCATGCTGATGGCATACTGAAAAGCGTCAATCCCGATGAATCAAGAGACGAATGGTATTTTCGGGTCCGTGCAATGGAACCGGATTATGAAATCAATGTTGATGCGGATATGGCCAATAAAGACACAATGACTATTTTTATTAATTACAAAGTATTTGATTATGATGGTAATTATATCGGCGCAACAGGCGTAGGACTTACTGTATATGCCGTAAAACGGCTGATTGAAAATTACCAGAAGAGATATAACCGTAACATTTACTTTGTAGACAAGCAGGGAGATATTACCCTGTATGGCGCAACTTTTTATAATGAGTTTTCAAACATTAAAAAGATGGCGGCGCTATCGGAGATTGCCGTCAGTATACTTGCCGGCGACAACAACTCATATACATATGAAAAAAATGGCAAGATGGTCCATTTAAATACGCGCTACATTCCTGAATTTCAATGGATTTTGCTGGTGGAACAGACAGAAGCAGAGGCTGTAAAAAATATCAATAAAGCACTGTTTTTGAATCTGGCCATTTGTTTTGTGGTTACAGCAATTGTTCTTTTTCTTACAAACTTTACGATCTCTGCATTTCAGCGCCGTTTGGAAAAGATGGCAACCATCGACAAGCTGACCGGCATCTACAATCGCCAGACATTTGAAATTATCCTGAGAGAGGCATTTAAGGATATGCAGCGACGTGATACGGCATTTTCTATTATTCTTCTGGATATAGATCTCTTCAAGGATGTCAACGATACCTTTGGCCATCATGTCGGTGATAAAGTACTGCGAAGCATTGCTGATATAATTCGTGGCAGTATTCGTGATTCTGATGCGCTTTGCCGCTGGGGTGGGGAAGAGTTTCTTGTGTTGCTGAAGGATTGTAATATTGATGATGCTTTTTTTATGTCGGAAAAAATACGTAAAGCCGTCAATGCAAGATCGATTAACCATGATGGGAAAGAGATTCCGGTTACTATCAGTCTGGGTGTTGTTCAGTACGATGAAGCTGAAAATGAGGAGAACATCGTTATCAGGGCAGATAAAGCCATGTATGCGGCCAAGCAAAAAGGGCGTGACAGGTCTGAAAAAGGAATGTCATCTGAATTATGATTAATTGGAGAAGCAGTTGAAGTTTTTATTTCTTGAACCCTTTTTTGGCGGTTCTCATAAAAGTTTTGCACAAGGGCTGGTCGCCCATTCAAAACATGATATTGATCTTTTTACCATGCCCGGCGAATTCTGGAAATGGCGCATGGAGGGGGCCGCTCTTTACTTTAAAAAAAAAATACCGCCCCTTGAAAAATATGATGGATTGATTGTAACGGATCTGATGAGCCTTTCTGATTTCAGAGCAATCAGTGGCCCGTGTTTTCCGCCGGCGTTATTATATTTTCATGAAAACCAGCTGACGTATCCGGATGATGTTTATAAAAAGCAGGACTACCAGTTCGGTTGCATAGATATAACGTCTGCCTTAAGTGCGGACAGGGTTCTTTTTAACTCAAAGACACATCTTGATTCATTTACGGCCGTATTAAAGTCATTTATTAACCGGGCACCGGATTTTAAACCTGAGTGGGTGATAGATGAGATAATCACCAAGGCCGATGTGCTCCATCCTGGATGTGACTTTCCTGCCAAACGAGAACCATTGGAAACACTTGATGCAGACTTGCCGCTGGTTATCTGGAATCATCGGTGGGGATTCGATAAGAATGCCGGGGCCTTTTTCTTTGCGATAGATAAAATTGCCGGGCAGGGAATTGATTTTCATCTTGCACTTTTAGGCGAAAATTTTGACAGGATTCCTGATATATTTGCCGATGCAAAGGAGAAGCACAAAGAGAGAATTGTGCAATATGGCTATGCCGCATCACAAGAGGAATATTGCAATATCCTCAAGAGGGGCCATATTGTAGTCAGTACTGCGAACCAGGAAAATTTTGGCATCTCTATTGTGGAGGCCATCCGATTTGGCTGTGTTCCCCTGCTTCCCGACAGATTATCATATCCTGAGATTTTGCCGGAGACCTACCATGAAGCGCTACTGTATAGCGATCGACAAGAGTTGTTTAGAAAACTTAAATATGCAATTCTGAATTACAATGAATTCGCTTCCGAAAGGGATAGTTTGTCTCAGGAGATGGGGCGATTTGCATGGAAGAGAATTGTTAAAAAATATGATAAAGAGTTAGACGATTTAGTTTGTAAGTAACGTACTGGATGAACTCAGCGGTTCAGGGCTTTTTTAACGGCGGTGTTAAAATTGTCCCCGATTGCGAAAAAATCAGTATACGGTTAGATAAGGTTTTTCATCCTGATCTTTCAGTGATGTATGACAGTCATAAAAAAGATCATCGGATACTGAATATCGGTTATCATGAAGTGCCGGATAAGCCTCAAAAAGAAGTCATTCCGGTAACCGGGCCGGAAACATAGCATAGTTATAGGTTTTTAAATCTTAAGAGTCTATTTTTTTACAATAATCTCCTTGCTTTGTATTCCCCATATATAAAATTTTATCCACTCAAAACCGAAAAGAAGCAGCGCCTTGTCATCTTTTTTGATTCTTTTCTGTGTTGAGGATTTGAGCTTGAAGCGTTTTAGGAATGTACTATTGAAAATAAAATCCTTCAGTCCGTCAATATTATAGGTAGCCATAAACGCCATTTTGGCTTTTCGGCCATCCGGTCCCTCGTGACCCCAGGGGTTATCTTCAAAAAGGCGCCTGATTTCATACCAGCGAAGTGTCATTTTATTATACGTTTCTGCATTCTGATCGTTTGCCCATGTTTGAGGTGTCCATTCAGTCTCTTCATCCTGGCCCCGACAAAAATCCGGTGGTCTGAAGAATTGAACGCGATTGACGTTATCTGTTTTTGCATCATAAACGGCACCCTGCTCAATTGGAAAAGTCCGGCAGGTATCCGGTCTGTCCGGATAAACAGTACAGCCCCCGGGTGTTAAAAAAGGGCATGTTTTTTCTTCCGTACCGGACATTTTCAACAGCACTTCGGGGAAGTGGCTGCCCGGTCTCAGCACCACATCCACATAATCATCCAGAAACCGGTCTGAAGAGATGCCCAGATTATTTTTAAGACGTATGACATCATAAGGATAAAGGAAAAGGTTGAGGTTCCGGCAACATAAATTAAAGCAGGAAACCCCGGGATGACAGCGGAATTTGAATATATCATTTTTCTCCAGCCGGATTCCCAAGAGTTTGTTAATATCGTTAAGATCTATCTGTTTCATAATTCAAAAGTTTCAATCATTTCGGAAATGGTCATTTTGATACGTCCCTTGAGTTTCAGTTTTTGTTGCAGGGATTGTTCCAGCCTGGCCATCTCAATGTAAAAAGGTGTTCGATCAAAAGGGAAATAGGCTTTTTTGCCATGCTCATCCGTGAAAAGTTTACATCCGGGGCTTTTGAGTATGTTTCCTTCCATGCGGCTAAGCTCATGAGGCAGGCCATGCAGCCGGCATACCATTGGTCGATAATGATAAATTTTGCAGCGCCCCTCAAAATTCAAAGGGCACATTACCCGTGGCGGTATTCCTGCATTATCGGCCGCCTTGATTTTTTTTGATACGCCGGTTGCCGTTTTTTTTACGGTGTACCTGGTTTCAGGATCAAGTCCCATAAAACCCTTATATATGTAAAGGTATTCTATATAGGTGTGATGGTAAAAAAGGGTCATGCAGCAGTTATCTTCACATCCGGTACAGTTAAAACCATAATGATCAGCACATTCATTATACTTTTTATCCATCTGACCGTATACGTCGGACAGTTTTTCTGTAAAAGAATCACAGCTTGAAACCTGCGCAATAATATTTTTTAATGAAGGTAACATGTTATTTATACTAATGGGGTTGGCATGAAAATTTCGGAATAGAGGTTTAGCGCAAACCGGTCCGTCATGCTGGCAATAAAGTCACACACCATACGTTCATTGGAGTGTCTTTTCCGGTAACATTCAGACATTTCCATGACAACCAGTTTTTCCTTAAAGACATCCTGATTGTTCAGAAAATACTCAAACAGTTCCGAAAGCACTTTTTTAGCTTTAATAAATTCTTTGTGAACCTGCCGGGACCGATATACCTTATCATAAAGGAACTGTCTGAGGTCGGTCATGGCATTGAATATTTCATCACTCATTTTAAGTTTGAAATCATTATTATCGGGTTCACTTGAATATATGATATCCTTGATCATTGTCGTAGCCCGATCGGAATGGTTGCTGCCAAGAACGCTTGTACAAGATTCCGGAACCTCTGATCTGGTAATGACACGACTTCGGATGGCATCATCCAGATCATGGTTCAGATAGGCCATAATGTCTGCAACTCTGACAACCCGCCCCTCAATGGTAATGGCTTGTTCTTTAGGGTTTTCAGGTATAATATTGCCGTAACCTTTGGAATGTTTAATAATTCCATCACGAACTTCCATTGTCAGGTTGAGGCCCATGCCCTTTCTTTCCAGAAATTCAACAACCCGGAGACCCTGGGCATGATGAGAAAATTTATTGGAATAAATTTCCTTTAAGACGGTTTCACCACCATGTCCAAAAGGAGTATGGCCTATATCATGTGCCAGGGCAATGGCTTCAACAAGATCTTCATTCAGGCGAAGTGCACGTGCAATGGAGCGGGCAATTTCCGATACTTCCAATGTGTGGGTCAGGCGTGTTCTGTAATGGTCCCCGAGCGGAGAGAGGAAAACCTGGGTTTTGTGTTTTAGCCGCCTGAAGGCATTGGAATATACAATCCTGTCCCGGTCCCGCTGAAATTCAGTTCGAACCGGACATGGCGCTTCCTTTTTGGTGCGCCCACGGGATTCAGCGCTCAGGCATCCATAGGGTGCGATAAAGTTTTTTTCCCGATTTTCAAAATCTTCTCTTATTGTCATGACAGTAAAAGGTTTTAATTTATCAAAAAAAATAATATAAATAAACAGATTCAAGACAATCTATTTCAAAGGCGTTTTCTTTTGTAAAGGAAATTTGTCATATAAAATAATAATTTGCCGGATTTTATTATGGATGGACATCATCTTATTCTTGGAAAGCTTACGGATATAATTACAGGTGAGATATTAAATGATACTCATGATGAACGATACCGCCAGAAGATTGCCGGACTGCTTATAAATGGGAAAGGCTATGAGCGTCATGATATCGTTCCCCGCAGCCGGATCATGGCAGTGGCCGGAGAAAAAAAAGCGATGTTGCATATCGACTTTCTGGTAGGTCCGATGGGCACTAAGGGGATGATTATTCAGTATGGGCCGGGGTCGCTTGTCACACGCCACCGGTCGGTACTTGCGATGTCCAGGCTGGTTGAGCCATACCAAATTCCTGTGGTCGTTGTAACCAACGGCATTGATGCGGATATTCTTTCCGGCAGCACCTGTAATGTTGTTTCCCACGGACTTGAAACAATCCCCTCAAAGAAAGAACTTGCTGACCTGATAAGAAAAAATGAGTTAAAAAAGGTCAGTGCCAAAAGGGTTGAGCTGGAATCAAGAATTCTATATACATATGAGGTGGATGGTGCCTGTCCGTGTGATGATACGATTTGCAGGCTGTAAAAATTATATTAAAATATATGGATAACATCATGGACGATGAAAAATTTATGAAATTGGCTCTTGCTGAGGCGCAAAATGCGCTGGCAGCAGGTGAATTTCCTGTTGGCTGTATATTATTATATAAAGGCGAGGTTCTTGTTACCGGGGCACGGACCGGAACAACGGGCGGTAGTGCCAATGAGGTGGATCATGCTGAAATGGTTGCACTTCACCGGCTTGCTGAACTGGACGGAGATATTGAGAGTAAGGATATTTCTTTGTACTGTACCATGGAGCCATGTCTCATGTGTTATGCCGCAGTGATGCTGGCCGGTATCGGCAGGATTGTTTATGCATATGAGGATGCCATGGGAGGTGGAACAGGATGTGACCTTTCATCTCTACCTGAGTTTTATGCTGAAAGGGCACCGGAAATAGTGCACAAGGTATTGCGTAATGAAAGTCTCTGCCTTTTTAAGAAATTTTTTAAAAACCCTGATATGAATTATTGGAATGGCAGCTATCTGGCTGATTATACCCTTCGGCAATAATATTACTGTAAATTCCTGCAAATATTTGCTATTAAGTGAAAGCTTTATTTTACCAAATATGCATTTTTTTCTTGCTTTTATCTCTTGTGTTTTATATTCCACTATGCGATTTGGGTATAATGTTGGAGGTTTTCTGTATGTAATTATTTATTTCTACAGAAACCGTTATTTGAAAATTGTGTTTAATTTAAAGTAGTTCCGCCGAAACACGATCCAACCCCTATTATTTGTTACGCCATTCGGATATTGTCCGGAGAGGTTAAAGGGATTTTTTTATATTTCAGCGGATATAATGGATCATACAAAACAGGAGGTATTAGCATAGCTATCCATAAGAAAGGAAACAGACCGAGTCGGGGCGACAGGATCAACATTAATAAGAATATCAGGGCAAGAGAAGTAAGAGTGATAGACCCTGATGGAAATCAGCTTGGTGTCATTCCCACTTACAAGGCACTTGCAACAGCAGGTGATTTTGGACTTGATCTGGTTGAGATTTCGCCAAATGCGGATCCCCCTGTTTGTAAAATAATGGATTATGGTCGGTTTAAGTATGATCAGACCAAGAAAATGCAGGAAGCCAAGAAAAAACAGAGTACCTTTCAGTTAAAAGAGATCAAACTTCGCCCCAAAACCGGTGAGCATGATCTGCAGACGAAAATTGGCCATATTAAGAAATTTATTGGCAAAAAAGATAAGGTAAAGGTAACGGCTGTTTTCAGGGGCAGAGAAATTACTCTTTCAGGTAAGGCCCGGGAACTGCTTGCCCGGGTTGCACAAGAAACAGAAGAAATTGCTGTTATTGAGCAGCATCCCAAATTTGAAGGCCGAACCATGATAATGGTGCTGGCACCAAAGTAAGCAGGGCACACCTCTTAAATCCGGGGTGCTTATAACAATAAAAAGGTGGCGTGGGCGTGAGTCGCTTTATTTCCCCGCGCCATTTTATATAGTTTGAAATATTTTAAATTACCGGGTTTTTAACCGGCCATTAAGTTGTAAGGAGATAATCAATGCCTAAGATTAAAACCAACAGGGCAGCTGCAAAACGTTTTAAAAAAACCGGCAGCGGCAAAATCAAATTTGCAAAGTCCCACAGAAACCACATTTTGACGTCAAAATCGACAAAGCGTAAACGGGCCTTACGCAAAAGCCAGATCAGTGATAAAACCAACATGAAAGAGATCAGGCTGCTGTTGCCCAACGGTTGATTGACTGCAAATCTTTCAAGCAGAAATAATCAGACAGCTATGATATATTGACAGGAGAGTAAGTCATGAGAGTAAAAAGAGGAGTTAAAGCAAGAAGACGCCGGAATAAGGTGTTGAGTTTGGCCAAAGGTTTTCGCGGCGGCCGTAGTAAACTGTTTCGTACAGCAGCAGATGCTGTCGACAAGGCACTGATGTATGCGTATCGTGATCGCCGGACCCGTAAACGTGATTATAGAAGACTCTGGATCGCCAGGATTAATGCCGGTACCCGTTTGAATAATATGTCCTACAGCAAATTTATGCATGGCCTTAAACTTGCCGGTATCGAACTGGATCGTAAAGTCCTTGCTGATCTGGTCATTACAGATCCTAAAGGATTTGCCCAGATTGCCGGTGCTGCTGCCCGGCAGGTTGGATAAAGCCATGTTCCCTTTTATTTGGGGGTAAAGATAAGATAATTATACAGTTGTCAGCATGTAACGTGCTGTCTGCTACCGCTTCAAACGTAACGCCCGATACCGCTATGCCGGTCTCAGGCGTTGCCTTTTGGGGGATAAAACAATATCAGCCAGGAAAAGCGTAAAAAGTGGATATGACTATATCGCAAATTAATGAAAATGCTTTGAAGGAGCTTAAAGCAACCCGGAGCGTTGATGATATCAATGCACTTTCAGTCAAATATCTTGGAAGAAAGGGCGCGCTTACACTGTTTTTGAGAAATATTTCCAATCTCCCGCCGGCAGAACGACCCGAAGCAGGAAAGATGGCCAACCAGGTTAAAAAAGCCCTGGAAACACTTTTTGAAGAGGCAACGGCAAAATTTGAATCTGTCGGTCAGGGCATGGAAGACATTATTGATGTCTCCCTCCCTGGAAGAACGGCACAGCCGGGTTCACTTCATCCCATTACACAGATTACCGGACAGGTCTGTGATATTTTTACGCGACTCGGATTTAATGTGGCAGAAGGCCCGGAAATTGAATCCGATTATTATAATTTTGAAGCCCTGAACATTCCTAAAAACCATCCGGCAAGGGATATGCAGGATACGTTCTATATATCAGAGAATGTTGTCCTCAGAACCCATACGTCGCCCATGCAGGTAAGGTTTATGGAAAAGCATGATCCGCCTGTCAGAATTATTGCACCGGGTAAGGTGTATAGATGTGATTCGGACCTGACCCATACGCCCATGTTTCACCAGGTGGAGGGCTTGTTGGTTGATGAGGGCGTTTCGTTTGGCGACCTGAAGGGTATTTTGACAACATTTATCCATCAGATGTTTGATGAAGAGATCAGCCTTCGCTTTCGTCCCAGTTTTTTTCCTTTTACCGAACCCAGTGCCGAGGTCGATATTCTTTGTGTGATGTGCCGTGGTAAGGGCTGTCGTGTCTGCTCACAGACAGGATGGCTGGAAGTACTTGGCGCCGGAATGGTTCATCCTGCAGTATTTGAAAATGTAAAATTTGATACCTCAAAGTTTACGGGATTTGCATTCGGCATGGGCATAGAGCGAATTGCCATGCTCAAATACGGTATTGATGATATCAGAAAATACTTTGATAATGATTTCAGATTCTTAAGGCAGTTTTAATATGAAAGTAAGCTTAAGCTGGCTAAATGACTACGTAGACGTTACGCTGGATACCCCGGAACTGGCCCATGAGTTGACAATGGCCGGCTTGGAAGTTGAAGGTGTTACCGATATTTATGATCACCTTGAAAATATCTGTGTGGGTAAGGTTCTTGAGGTGGCGCCTCATCCCAATGCCGACCGGTTGACACTGTGCCAGGTTGATACCGGTGAACGGACAGTCCAAATTGTTTGTGGCGCGCCCAATGTCAAAGCTGATATGGTTGTGCCGGTGGCATTGCCTGGTGCCTGCATGCCGAGCGGGATGCGCATTAAAAAGAGCAAACTTCGTGGTGAAGTATCCGAAGGTATGCTCTGCAGCTCAAAAGAGCTTCAGTTTGATGATGACCATGCCGGAATTATGTCACTGGATCCATCACTGACACCGGGCCGGCCCCTTGCTGAAGCACTCTCTCTTTCAGATACCATGCTTGAAATCGGTTTAACGCCTAACAGGCCGGATTGCCTTGGTATTATCGGCATTGCCCGTGAAGTGGCGGCTGTTCAGAAAACAAAAGTAAAATATCCGGATGCAGATATTGCTGATAAGGAAAACCGGATCAATGATCTGACTTCTGTTAAAATTGAAGATCCGGACCACTGTCCGAGATATGCAGCAAGAATGGTTGAAGGCATCAAAGTGGGGCCTTCGCCAAAATGGCTGCAGGAACGCCTCAACTCAATAGGCGTTCGGCCTATAAGCAATATAGTTGATATTACCAATTATATAATGATGGAAACCGGCCAGCCCCTTCATGCATTTGATTTTGACCGCCTTGCTGAGAACAGGATCGTTGTCCGCCTGGCCAAAGATGGTGAAAAATTTGTTACCCTTGATGAAAAAGAGCGGACGCTTTCGGCTGAAACCCTTATGATATGTGACGGTGAAAAGCCGGTTGCTGTCGGTGGTGTAATGGGTGGGGCTAATTCCGAAATCGAAGACGGCACAACCCGTGTTTTGATCGAAAGTGCTTACTTTAACCCGATCAGCATAAGAAGAACTGCCAAATGCCTGGGGCTCAATACCGAGGCATCACACCGTTTTGAAAGAGGTGTAGACCCTGAAGGAACCGTCATTGCACTGAATCGTGCAACAATGCTCATTTCTGAGCTGGGTGGCGGTACCATTGTCGGCGGCCTCATTGATGAGCATCCGAAACCATCCATACTTCCGGAGATAGCACTGAGCGTGATGGCGACAAACCGTCTGCTGGGAACCGGTTTTAATTCTGATGAAATTTCAAATTTTCTGACCTCCATTGAATTTGCCGTTAAATCCAAAAATGATGAAGAGATGGTTGTTGTGCCGCCATCATACCGGGTTGATGTTGAACGTCCCGAAGATTTAATGGAAGAGGTGGCGCGCCTTTCAGGATATAACAACATCCCGACAACATCCCCTGTTGTGAGGGCCCAAACAGAATTGCCCGGGAAGAGTCTGGTACTGCGAAGCACTGTCCGTCAACTTATGACAGGATTCGGATTTACAGAAGTGATTAATTATAGCTTTATCCACAGGGAATCCTGTGAACGTCTGATGCTGGATGAAGAGGATCCCCGCAAAAGCATTATAGATATTATGAACCCGCTTACCGAAGACCATGCGGTGATGCGAACATCATTGGTTCCCGGTCTTCTGGAATGTATGAACAGGAATATTGCCCGTCAGGAAAAAAATCTGAAGCTATTCGAGGTTGGTAAAACTTTTATTGGCAAAGGACAGGACAGCCTGCCGGAAGAGATTGAAATGCTGATTGGTATCTGGACAGGTGCCCGCGATGTATCCGCCCTGCATTCAATTGGTGAACACTGTGATTTTTTTGATTTGAAAGGTGTCGTAGAGGGCTTGTTAAAAGGACTTTATGCCAATTGTGTTGCATTCACCCGGCTGGACGGCGGTACGTGCAAATATCTGAGACCGGGTTATACTGCCGGCATTACAGTCGAAGGCAGGAATGTCGGCATTATCGGTGAAGTTGCACCGGCCGTACTTGAAAACTATGATCTCAAGCAGACCGCCTACATATTTGAGCTTGACTTATGTAGACTCAATCAATTAACCTTAAAACCGGTACAGGCACAGCTGATTCCCAAGTTCCCCGCGATATCAAGGGATATAACGCTGATCATCAATAAAGGCATTGAATCACAACAGATACGTGATGCTGTGAAGGATATGGATGAAACACTGGTGGAAGATATTCACCTTTTTGATGTGTTTGAGGGAGGAAGGATTTCCTCTGATAAAAAGAGCCTTTCTTTCAGAATTATATACAGGTCGCCGGACACGACACTGGAAGATGAAAAGGCAAACCATATTCACAAGGCAATATCAGAAAAACTGATAAAAGCATTTAATGCTGATCTGCCGGGGTAAGCATTGAACGCTTGACATCCGGGAAAATAGAGATGCCAGAAAACAGCCTTTCAGTACAGATTCCTGATAAGCTTTTTTTTAAGATCGGTGAAGTCAGCAATATAGCTGATGTGCCGGCCTACGTTTTGCGATTCTGGGAAACCGAGTTCAAGAAAATTAAACCCAAAAGAACGCCGACCGGCCAGCGCCTTTACCGTAGAAAAGATGTAGAGCTTATTCTTATGATTAAACACCTCCTTTATGATGAAAAATTTACTATACAGGGGGCTAAAAAACATCTTGGCAGCAAGAACGCCGATAACAGCAAAAAGGCTGTTGGGAAAAAAATGCCAATTTCCATGGAAGAGATCAGGCTGGAGCTTCTCCAGTTGAAGGATATGCTTTCTTGATATCAAGTCTTACAGGGCCCTGAAAGATTATCAGCCTGAAAAAAGCAGGTATCCTGTTGTCTAAATGTTCATAGGTTTTTTCTTTGACCTGAAAATCAAAAAAAATTAATCCAAACATTGCCTTTATCTCCATTAACTTATTGACAATTTCCTTTTTTTATCCTAATTAACAATTTTTCGAGCGGGTATAGCTCAGCTGGTAGAGTACAAGCTTCCCAAGCTTGGTGTCGCGAGTTCGAGTCTCGTTGCCCGCTCCATGTTCCGCCTTTTTTCATAAAGGGTTTTTTTGGTAGTACTTTTAAGGGTGAGTGGTTTCTGTTATGATTTGTTTAGGATACGAATTGTTATGAATAGTTAAAAGTTTTAAACCACACTAAAAGTTACACCTTGATGAAATAATCAGAAACGGGCGGTTGCCCGTTTCTTGCTTTTTAGGGGCAACGTATCTGTGGGTACACAGAAGAAGAGAAAAAAAAAGGCAGATATCAGTACAGCGCGTTTTACGGCTGATATGCAGCAACAGGTTGTAGATCAGGTATGGCGTATGTCAGAGACGTTGTGCGAAACAGAGGGTATGGAGCTTGTCCAGGTAGAGTTGCACAGGGAACCGGCCGGCAGAATACTCCGGCTTTATATTGACAAGCCCGGCGGGATTAATCTGGATGAGTGTGCGGATATCAGTCGCCAGGTGAGTGATATGCTGGATGTTACGCTTGAATATGACTGGCCATACAGCCTTGAGGTGTCATCACCCGGTATTGAACGGCCGTTGGTGAAGAAAAAAGATTTTGAACGGTTTGCCGGGAAAAAAACAAGAATAAGTACAAAAACACCGATTGAAGGTCGGAGAAAGTTTACCGGTGTTTTACAGGGGGTGTCAGGAGAGTTTGTAAATATCCTGATTGACAATAAAACAGTCGCCATTCCTTTTGAGGAAATATCCAAAGCGCGTCTTGTTAATGGTAATGGAGAAAACGAATGATAATGACAGATATCAAACGTGTCGTTGAGCAGGTCAGCCGGGATAAGGGCATTGACCGTGAAATTCTTATCAAAGCTCTGGAAGAGGCTTTAAAATCTGCGGCCAGGAAAAAATTTGGAAGCACTGTGGACATAGAGGTTCAGTACAACGATGAACAGGGTGAAATTGAAGTCTTCCAGTTCAAAGAGGTTGTAGAGAATGTTACGGAGCCGGATCTTCAGATTACAATTGAAGAAGGCCTGGCACTGGATCCTGAATGTGAAGCCGGTGACAGTCTTGGTGTGAAAATGGATACCGCCACATTTGGCAGGATTGCAGCCCAGTCAGCCAAACAGGTTATTATCCAGAAAATGAAAGATGCGGAAAAAGATGCTGTCTATACAAACTTTATTGACCGCAAGGGTGAGATCATAAATGGTATTTTCCAGCGGATGGATCGTAGTGACATAATTGTTAATCTCGGACAGACAGAGGGCATCCTTTCCGTACGCGATCAGATTCCCAGGGAAAATTACCGGCGCGGCGACAGGATCAGGGCATATATTTCAGATGTCAAGCTTGAAACACGTGGTCCTCAGATCATTCTTTCCCGGGCGCATCCGGATTTTCTTATTCAGCTGTTCAAGACCGAAGTACCTGAAATCAGTGAAGGCATTGTTTCCATAATGGGCGCTGTTCGTGAACCCGGTAGCAGGGCAAAGATTTCCGTCTCTTCATCGGATCACGATATTGACCCCGTTGGCGCATGTGTCGGCATGAAGGGCAGTCGTGTACAGAATGTTGTACAAGAGCTCAAGGGTGAAAAGATAGATATTATTCCATGGCATATTGACCAGGCCAAATACGTTTGTAATGCGCTGGCACCGGCTGAAATATCCCGTGTTATTATTGATGAAGAGCATAAGTCCATGGAAGTTATTGTTCCGGATGAGTTTCTTTCGGTTGCAATCGGCAAGCGCGGGCAGAATGTCAGACTGGCCTCCAAGCTTACCGGCTGGAACCTTGATGTACTGAGTGAATCTCGCTACAGCGAAGCTATGCAGGTTGGCTATGACTCTCTCGTAGAATTACCGGATGTTAGTATAGGTTTGGCCGATGCGCTTTATGAAAAGGGTTTTTTCTCTGTTGAAGAGTTGAGTATGGCTTCCATCGAAGATCTTACCCAGGTAAGAGACGTTGATGAAGAAGAGGCACAACGGCTGATCAACATTGCCAAAGTGCAGTTGGAAAACCCGCCGGCGGCTGAAGAAGAATCGGAAGAAACCGAAGATACGGATAAAGAGACTTCAGAATCAGCGGAAACCTCAGCGGCAGAAAAGCAGGAAGAATCTGAAAAAACACCTGATGCCGAAGATACAACTACTTCTGAAGAATCTGAAGATGCGGACGCTTCCGGTGAATCGGAAGATACCGAAACCGGGGAAGAAGTTTAGTAATAATATAATCAAATTTCCGAACATATAATAATAGTCAGGGCGGCAAATAACAGTGACTGTATTTGCGGCTAACAGAATCGTTTTGAAGGGGGCTTGATGGCAAAGATCAGGATATATGAACTTGCCAGGGATCTGAATATGACCAATAAGGATCTCCTTGACAAATTAAAAAGCATGGATGTTGATGTGAAGAGCCATGCCAGTTCAATTGATGATGATACAGTGGCAAGTGTCAAGGCTGAACTTTTTGGGAAAAAACCGGAATCAGTTGAAGAAATTCGTGTGCAGAAAACAGTTATCAGGCGACGTAAAAAGAAACCTGTTGCTGCTGAAGAGCCGGTAATTAAAGCGGCTGCATCCGTACCCGAACCTGAGCCTGAAGCACCCCCCGAGGCAGAGCCTGAAGCACCAAAAACAACGGAAGCACCGGAAGAAGCCGAAAAGCCTGCAGCCGTTGCAAAGAAAAAGAAGAAAAAAGAACCGGCCGCCAAGGTAATAAAACCGGCTGAAAAAGAACCTGAAGAACCGGTTAAAGAAGTTGAGACAGTGCCTGTTGAAGAACCCATAGCCAAGGAAGTTCCGGCAGAGGAAAGAGCATCTGTTGAGCCGGAAGTAAAAGCAGATGTTCCTGCTGAAAAACCTGAAATATCAAAAGAAAAACCGGCAGAAAAACCGGCATCAAAGAAAAAAGCGGTTAAAAAATCTAAAAAAGACAGGCCTGCCAAGATCATTGCTCTTCCACCGGAGCCGTTACCCGGTGCAGAAAAATCGGCAGAAAAACCCGCACCTTCTGATAAGCCTAAAAAGAGAGCCAGGAAATCTGCCGTAGCGACAGCAACACCGGCACCGGCAGAAGAGGTGTCAGCAGATAGCAGCAAACCATCTAAAAAGAAAAAGGGCCGTAAATCTCTTGACGGCGCAGAGGTTGAGGGCGATAAGAAGTTTTTCAAAAAAAGAATATCTTTCAGGAAAAAAGAGGTTGTCGAAGGCGCAGATCTTTATGTGAAAGGTAAAAAACGAGGTAAGGGTAAAAAAGGTGGCAGAGGTGCTGTTGCAACCGGACAAAAGACCCAGATCACAGTTCCAAAGGCGATTAAGCGCCGGGTTAAAATTGATGATACGATTATACTGGCCGAACTTGCCAAACGTATGGGGATAAAATCCGGTGAGATGATCATGAAGCTCATGGAGCTTGGTGTTATGGTTACCGTAAACCAGACTATTGATTTTGACACTGCTGTGCTTGTGGCATCCGAGTTTGATTATGAACTTGAAAGGGCATCCTTTGAAGAAGAGGCGATACTGAAAGTTGAAACAGATGAGCCGGAAACACTGCAACCGCGGCCACCTGTTGTTACAATCATGGGCCATGTTGATCATGGTAAGACCTCACTTCTGGACGTAATACGGAAAACCCGTGTAACAGATGGGGAAGCCGGTGGTATTACCCAGCATATCGGTGCATATAATGTGTCAACCTCAAGGGGGAAAATCGCATTTCTTGATACACCCGGCCATGAAGCATTTACAGCCATGCGTGCCCGCGGCTCACAGGTTACTGATATTGTTATCCTTGTTGTCGCAGCCGATGACGGTGTAAAACCACAGACTATTGAAGCGATTAATCATTCCAAAGCCGCTGAGGTTCCAATGATTGTGGCCGTTAATAAAATGGATAAACCCGGTGCTGATCCGGATCGTGTTTTGCGTGAGCTGTCGGAAAATGATGTTTTGACTGAAGAGTGGGGTGGTGAAACGCTTGTTGTAAAGGTATCTGCTAAAGACGGTTCCGGAATTGATGATCTCCTTGATCTGATTTCACTTCAGGCTGAAATGATGGAGTTAACCGCCAATCCGAATAAACATGCCAAGGGCCATGTTGTTGAAGCCAAACTAGATGCCGGTCGTGGACCGGTTGCGACAGTACTGATTCAGGAAGGTACACTCAAGAGTGGTGATTCAGTCGTTTGTGGTATTCATTTTGGTAAGATTCGGGCACTGCTTAATGATAAAGGTAAACAGGTGACAGAAGCAGGCCCATCAATGCCCGTTGAGATTATAGGTCTTTCCGGTGTGCCGATGGCCGGTGACGAACTGGTTGTTCTGGAAGATGAAAAGAGTGCACGGCAGGTTGGCATGCACAGACAGCAAAAACAGCGCTCCAAAGATCTTGCCAAATCCAGCAGACTGAGCCTGGAAGGGTTGTTTGAAAGAATGCAGGAAGGTGAGCTTAAGGATCTTAATCTTATTCTTAAGGCTGACGTTCATGGTTCAATTGAGGCACTCAGGGATTCATTGGTTAAACTATCCAATAAAGAAGTTAATATCAATATCACCCATTCTGCGACCGGTACAATTACAGATTCAGATGTTTCGCTGGCTGCGGTATCTGATGCAATTATCATGGGATTTAATGTCAGGCCGAGCACAAAGGTTCAGGCGCTGGCTGCTGAAGAAAATGTGGATATCCGTTTTTACAATATTATTTATAAAGCGATTGAGGATGTTGAAAATGCTATCGTCGGCATGATGGCCTCAACCTTTGAAGAACGAATACTGGGTAATGCCGAGGTCAGGGACGTTTTCCATGTTCCGAAGATTGGCGCCATCGCCGGATGTTATGTTACTGATGGAAAGATGGAGAGAGGGCAATCTGCCAGGCTTCTGCGTGAAGGTGTCGTGATGTATGATGGAAAAATCGGCTCATTGCGGCGTTTTAAAGATGATGTCAAGGAAGTACAGGGCGGTTACGAATGTGGTATCGGTATTGAGAACTATAATGATATCAAGGTAGGCGATATCATTGAGTGTTACTTTATGGAGGAGATCAGACCGGACGCAATTTAAATAAAAATTGTTTTTTGTCCGGGTTCGGCGTTATTCAAAACCTTTTAATCCTCGAAATACTAAAAATATTCCTGCGGTTAAAAAATTTTGAAAGCCTTGAACCCAAACAAAAACCCTAATTTTTTAATAAATGATTTCCGGTCATAAATTGAGATGGTGAACAATGGTTGTTGGTATCTGTCTCATCACGTTCAGATTACATGAATGTAATTCCCTGAAAGGGAAAAGAAAAATTGTCCGTGCCATTATCAGCCGGATGCAAAACAAATTCAATGCATCGGTTGCCGAGGTGGGGGCAAATGATATTTACCAGCGGGCTGAGGTGGGCTTTACGCTGGCAGGAAATGATAAAGCGGTTATCAATTCGGTCATTGACAAAATGATAAATTTTGCAGAGGTACTTAGCCTTGCCGAGATAATTGATACGGAAATAGAGATTATTAGTCTATGAAAACATATGAACGCCGTGAGCGGGTGAGTGGTCAGATACGGAAAGTATTATCCGGCCTTATTTTAAAGGGATTAAAAGATCCCGCTCTATCCATGACCACCATTACAGGTGTTGACATGTCGCCTGATCTGAAAAATGCCCGGATTCATTATGTGACCACCGGGGGGGCATCAGAACGGGAAAAAACGGAAAAAGGTTTTAAGAGAGCACTGGGATTTATCAAGCGTGAGCTGGCAAAAGAACTGGGACTGCGGTATATGCCTCAACTCAAATTTTATTATGATGAATCATTTGATTATGCTTCACGTATAGACACATTATTGAATAGTATAAAAAAGTATGATGGATCAGATAGTTCAACACCTGAAGAGTAGCGGGCACGTATTTATTGCAACACATGTTGAGCCGGATGGTGATGCCATCGGTTCTCTTCTGGCATTGGGACTGGCGTTCGAGTCACGCGGTATTAAGGTGACGATGTATAACGAAAGCCCGATCCCGGCAGTTTACCGGTTTCTTTCATCAGTCAACCGGATTGTTCATGATGCCGCTGTTGTCATAGACTGTGACACAGCCATTATACTTGATTGTGGTAATATCCACAGGATTGGTCGTGTTGCTGAAAAGGTGTCACAGATTCCTTTTGTAATAAATATAGATCATCACATTACCAATAACGGGTTTGGGCAGCTGAAATATGTAGATACTTCTGCCTGTGCAACAGCTGAAATTATTTACAGGCTGATTAAGCTGATGGATGTTACGATTACCGGTGAAATGGCGGCATCCATTTATACCGGTATTATGACGGATACCAGTTCGTTCAGGTTTTCCAATACGAATCAGGCTGCATTTTCAATTTGTGAAGAGATGATTGCGCTGGGCGTGAAACCCAATGATATTGCAAAGCGTGTATACGGCACATATTCCCTGGGAAGAATCAAACTGCTGAACCTTGCACTTGATTCCATTGAAATTTCGGCAAACGGCAAGCTTTCTATGATGACACTGACCCGGGAGATGATGGATGAAACGGAGACATCATCTGAAGATACGGACGGACTGATTAATTATGCCAGAAATATTGAAGGTGTTGAAGTGGCCGTGCTGATTCAGGAGAATCAGAATGGATACAAAAAAATAAGAGGCAGTAAAAGGAGCACCATTAATGTCAGTCTCCGTTCGGATGGCGCAGTGGATGTTTCCCGAATAGCGGCCTCATTTGGCGGCGGCGGTCATATTTCAGCAGCCGGTTTTACTGCTAATGCAGACACAACGCTTTTGGGGATCAAGAAAAAGATCCTTGGGCTTGCCGAACAGCTTTGGCCGCGCTAAATGCAGCATGATCCAGACGGTATAATCGTTGTTGATAAACCGGCAGGTATATCATCAGCAAAGGTAGTGGCGGTTTTAAAAGGGACGTTAAAGGTTAAAAAGGCCGGGCACACCGGCACACTTGATCCTTTTGCCACCGGCGTAATGGTCTGTTGTATCAACCATGCGACTAAACTAGCCCGGTTTTTGCTGCATGATACAAAAAAATATGAAGCGGTTCTTTGTCTTGGCAAAGAGACCGATACGCAGGATATAACCGGCAATATTACAACCGAATGCCCTGTTTCTGTTTTTGCAGAAACTGAAATTCGATCGGTTATAGAAAAATTTACAGGCGATATTGATCAGATTCCACCGATTTATTCCGCCTTGAAGCATAAGGGGACACCCCTTTACAAACTCGCCCGGAAAGGGAAACCGGTTGTAAAACCGGCCAGAAGGGTTAATATTTCAGGCATTGATATTCTTGATATTAACCTTCCCGAGATCCGGTTTGAAGTGACCTGCTCGGCAGGCACTTATATCAGAACCCTCTGCTTTGATATTGGAAAAGCGCTGGGTTGCGGCGGCCATCTCAAGACATTGAGGCGACTTGAGTGCGGCGGCTATTCGATCAGGGATGCGATAACACTTGAAGAATTGCAACAACTGAACGAAGCAGACAATTGGCAAGATCGCCTGATCAGCATGGCCGATGCTATCGAAGAGATGCCATCGGTTATTGTTGATAAGGTGTTGGAAAAAAATATAAAAAACGGTATTTTAATAAGCAGGGCTGACCTTGCCACCAGGTCGCATGTTGAGGACGGTACCTTTGTCAGGGTACTGAACAATACACATGATTTAATTGCCGTTTTAAGTGCAGTGGAAAACCAAACAAATTATAAATATTGTTGTGTTTTCCATAACTAAGAGATAAAGACAAACTTTAAATAAACTGTTTTTTATAACAAGGAGGCAGAAAGAAAGTGGCGTATACAGCAGAAGATAAAAAGACATTGATTGAAAAATATAAGCAGCATGATAGCGACACCGGCTCACCTGAGGTTCAGATTGGCCTGTTAACTCATCGCATCACATATCTTACCGATCATCTGAGGGCACATAAAAAGGATCACCACTCAAGAAGAGGGTTGCTGATGCTGGTTGGACGTCGTCGCCGGCTTTTAAGCTATATAAAAAATAAAGATGTTAAACGGTATAAAACAATCATTGAGACGCTAGGTTTAAGACGATAATAGCGTTCATTTATAAAACCGCAGGATTTGTCAATTTATTGAAATAACAGTTTTCCAACAGAGAACTGATAGCACTCCTGCCCGCTGTCCTGCGGCAAAAAATCTTTGGTAATTATTTCTTTATCCGACGCTATAGTGTTTATAAGTCGGATAAAAAAATTGCTCACAGATGAATCCAAGGGTAAGGAAAATAACGTGGCACTTCCCAGGGGGGAGGATGCCTTTTAGGAGATGAGATGGAAAAATTAGTAAGTGCTGAAATTGGTGGAAAAACATTAAGTATTCAAACAGGAAAGGTTGCCAAACAGGCATCCGGATCGGTTGTCGTTCAGTATGGTGAAACCACTGTTCTGGTAACGGTTGTAGCAGCAAAGGACGCTCGGCCGGTAAGTTTTTTACCGCTTTCAGTTGAATATCAGGAAAAGATTTATGCCGCGGGCCGTATCCCCGGAAACTATTTCCGGCGTGAGATCGGCAGACCGAGCGAAAAAGAGACACTGACGGCCAGGCTGATCGACAGGCCCATCCGGCCTCTTTTCCCAAAGGGTTATAATTATGAAACCCAGGTAATAGCAACCGTACTGTCTATGGATCAGGAAAATGATCCTGATATGCTTGCTATGGTCGGCGCATCGGCTGCGCTTGAAATTTCTGATATTCCGTTTGCCGGCCCGATAGCCAATGTACGGGTCGGCCGGATAGATGGTGAATTTATCGCCAATCCAAAATTAACGGATTATGATAAATGCGATATCAATATTATTGTTGCCGGATCCAAAACAGGTGTTGTTATGGTTGAGGGCGGTGGTGATATTGTCAGTGAAGCTGATATGCTGGATGCAATTTTCTTTGGCCATGAGGCCATTCAGCCGCTTATTGCGCTTCAGGAAGAGTTGAAATCAGCCTGCGGAAAAGAAAAACATGAGTTTACCCCGGCCGAACAGGATGAAGCGCTGACTGAAAAAGTAACTGCGCTGGCAAAAGACCGTATTCGGGAAACTGTTGTTATCCCAGGCAAGATGGATCGAGCTGCTGCAATGAGGGCTCTGAAGAATGAAATTTTTGAAGGCCTTGGTGAAGAGTATGAAGAGCGCAGGGGTGAGTTTGGTGAGATTTTCAGCGCTCTTCAGAAGAATATCTGTAGAGACATTGTGCTCAATGATGGTAAGCGAATTGACGGAAGAAAGTTTGATGAAGTAAGACCCATCACCTGTGATATTGGGGTTCTACCTCGTATCCATGGTTCAGCACTTTTTACACGTGGTGAAACCCAGGTGCTGGGTGTACTCACACTTGGTTCCGGTCAGGATGAACAGCGTGTGGAAACACTGAGTGGTGAAGAGTTCCGTCCGTTTATGCTTCATTACAATTTCCCTCCCTTTTCAGTGGGCGAGGTAAAACGAGTGGGTGGACCCAGCCGCAGAGATATCGGTCATGGCGGCCTTTCAACCCGTGCTATAGAGAAGGTTCTTCCGGATAAGGAAGATTTTGACTATACGATCCGTCTTGTTTCCGAAGTACTTGAATCCAATGGTTCATCATCCATGGGCACCATATGTTCAGGCATAATGGCACTGATGGAAGGCGGTGTTCCGATTAAGGCACCGGTTTCAGGCATTGCCATGGGTCTGGTCAAGGATGGAGATAACATTGTCGTTCTGACAGATATCCTCGGTGATGAGGACCATTTTGGTGATATGGATTTTAAGGTTGCCGGGACATCAGAAGGTATTACCGCACTCCAGATGGATATCAAGATTCTAGAATTGTCAAAAGATATTATGGAAAAAGCGCTTGAACAGGCACGTGTGGGCCGACTTCATATTCTTGATAAAATGCTGGATGCGATCAAGACACCTAATGAGGCAATATCCAAATATGCACCGACGATTGTTACCATAAAGATCAGCAAAGATAAGATCCGTGATATTATCGGCCCGGGCGGTAAAATTATCCGCGGTATTCAGGCTGACACAAACACCAGGGTCGAGATTGATGATGATGGTAATGTCAAGATTGCTGCTTTTTCCAAGGAAGAGGGCGATGCCGCTCTTGATATGGTAAAGGCGATTACGGCAGAACCTGAAGTGGGCGAAGTCTATGACGGTACCGTCATGAAAATTATGGATTTTGGTGCATTTGTACAGATTTTTCCCGGTACGGATGGTCTGGTTCATATCTCGCAGCTTGCACTTACACGTATTGCAAAAGTAACGGATGTTGTTAAAGAAGGTGACAAGCTCAAGGTGAAGGTTCTTGAAGTGACACCTGAAGGCAAAATCCGGCTGAGCCACAAGGCTATTCTGGAAGAAGAAAAAGCCAGGGGCGGTGAATAAAACGGTATTAAAAAACGGGGTCAGAATTCTGTCCCGAAGAATGCCCCATGTACACTCTGTTTCCATGGGGGTCTGGGTAAATGTCGGTGCCCGTGATGAATCTGTGAAAGAGAATGGGCTTTCCCATTTGATTGAGCACATGATTTTCAAGGGCACCGGTAAACGGACCGCTTTTCAGATTGCCAAAGAGTTTGATGCAATCGGCGGTCACACCAATGCATTTACTACCATGGAAAATACGTGCTACCACGCCAAGGTGATGGACACACACCTTGAAACCATGGTGGAAATCCTTTCTGATATTTTTTTAAATTCCACATTTGATAATCAGGAACTTGAGCGGGAACGACCGGTTATCCTCCAGGAAATCGGTATGGTGGAAGATAACCCTGAAGATTATATTCATCAGCTTTCCGATCAGACATTCTGGGGGGAGCATCCCCTGGGCCGCCCGATTCTCGGATCTCGGGAAAACGTAGTGCATTTTGACAGCGATGCCATCAAAAACTTTTTCAGCCGATTATACCAGCCTGAAAGAATCATCATTTCCGTTGCCGGAAATATCGATCATGATTATTTTGTTAAACTCATTGAAGATCTTTTTACTTCTATTCCTGCCGGGACGAATTTCCCGGAACGAACCATTCCTGAAAACCGGTCCCTTGTAAATATTACCAGGCGTGAGCAGGAGCAGACACATATTTGTATCGGTACAAAGGGAATTGCTGTTGCAGCAAAGGAACGTTATGCCTGTTCTCTTATGAATACAATTCTGGGCGGCAACATGAGTTCCAGATTGTTTCAGGAAATTCGTGAAGAGCGCGGCCTTGCTTACTCAATTTATTCTTATATATCTTCATATTCTGATACGGGCATGTTTGGTGTCTATACCGGTGTTGATCCGGATAATACAACAGAAACGGTAGATATTATTTTAAAAAGTATGCGCCGCCTTAAGGATGAAAAGGTTGGTGATACCTTGCTTCATAATGCCAAAGAGTATACAAAGGGCAACCTTATGCTGGCATCTGAAAGCATTGACGACCAGATGGTTCGGCTGGCCCAGAATGAAATTCACTTTGAAAGGCATATTCCCATAGAGAAGATTGTGGACAGTATTGAAGCGGTTACTACCGATGAGATTCGGTCCCTGGCTGAGAAGCTTTTCTGCTGTGGCCAGGTTTCATTGACCGCATTAGGCCCCAATGATCATGATATGGTTTATGAAGAGATGATTAATCGTTTGATTTAGTTTAAGCGTAAGATTACGATTAAGAAGAATAATCTCAATTTTTAAGGTTTAGTATATGAACCCAAATCCTACCATCAGGTTTTTAAGACTCAATCCGGAAAAAGATACCGATATACCACTTCCCCAATACATGACACCCCAGTCTGCCGGAATGGATGTCTGTGCTGCTGTAGACGTTGATATTGTACTGGAAAAACGGGATATAGTTCTTGTTCCAACCGGTTTTGCCATGGCGATCCCTGAAGGGTTTGAAGTTCAGATTCGTCCCAGGAGCGGTTTGGCCATCAAGCACGGCATCAGCATTATAAATGCACCGGGGACGATTGATGCAGATTACAGGGGTGAGGTTAAAATCGGTCTGATCAATCTCGGAGATAGCGCCTATACGATTAAGCGTGGTGATCGGGTTGCACAGATGATTACCAAACGGGTTTATCAGGCAAGGCTTGAAGTGGTTGAAACGCTTGATGAAACTGAACGCAGCTCAGGCGGGTTTGGGCATACGGGAAAATGAAATATTTTAATGGGGAAAAGTATTAAAACGGAATCGAACAATTCATTAAAAATATGTATGCTGGCCAGTGGCAGCAAGGGTAATGCAATTTATATTTCGGATGGAGAGACATCCATTCTGATTGATGCCGGCCTTTCAGGTATTGAGCTTGAAAGGCGTATGAAATCACAGAATATTAATCCGGAAAAGATTAATGCCATTGTGGTTTCGCATGAACATTCCGATCATGTAAGGGGCGTTGGTGTCTTATCCCGCCGCTTTAGCTTACCGGTATATATCAATAAAGATACGCTCGATGCTTCACAGGTCGGGAAGCTGCATGATACAATTAACTTTAAATGCGGCAAAGATTTTTCAATCAATGCATTTAAAATTCATCCTTTTTGTATTTCACACGATGCGGAGGACCCGGCCGGTTTTATGATAAAACACAATCATTCAAAAATTGGAATTGCTACTGATCTGGGTATCGCCACCCGGATGGTCAAACACCATTTAACTGACTGTGACCTTCTTGTTCTTGAATCCAACCATGACCCGGATATGCTGGAATTTGGACCCTATCCCTGGCCGGTTAAACAGCGTATCCGAAGCCGAAGCGGTCATCTTTCCAATGGAGAATCCCGGGATCTGCTGGGTGAACTGATCCATGACAATCTGCAGCAGGTTATTCTTGCTCATCTGAGTGAAACAAATAATTCTCCCCGAAAAGCTCGAAATGTTGTTGCAGAGGCGATCAAGGATCGAAAAATCAAACTGTCGGTTGCCACTCAGGACAGAAGCGGTAAGATGATCACCATCAAGTAGCTATACAAGTATATTCAATTGCATTTATTTTATGCGGCATGATATATTAACCATGTTGTTTCTAAAAATAAATTTTATAATTCAATATCAGCAATCCGTTTTTAACCTGAAACAATCTGGAGAAATTAGACATGCCGGCTCATTTTAAAAATTTGACAGACGTTATCTGTCTTTCTGCCACTGTTCTGGTGTTATCCTTTTTATTAATTTTACCGGCTTTTGCAGAAAGTATTCCCTATCCTGACTGCCCTAGAATATCAACCGGTGATCTTAAAAAAAAATTGAATGATTCAAAACTGATTATTGTTGATGTTCGTGTGGAATCCCAATGGCAGTCCAGCGATGTTAAGATTTCAGGCGCTGTTCATGAAAATCCGGCTGATATAAAGTGGGCAGATAAATATTCCAAAGACTCATTGATTGTTACCTATTGAGCCTGACCGGCTGAGTCCACAAGTGCCCGGGTGGCGCTAAAACTGATTAAAAAGGGTTTTACGTCTGTTTATAGTTTGAAGGGCGGCCTCAAGGTATGGATGGATCACGGTTATCCTGTTGATAAAAAGGAAGCTGTCAAACAGACGTGTGCTGTCTGTCATACCGGCAAAACCATAGAAATTGTAGATGGGTGGATAGATAGTAAGCACAGCATGAATATGGTTTCGTGTGCAGTTTGTCATGGCTCAGGGCATAATTCTGAAGAAAATATTGATAAGGCAGAGAAGGCCACCTCCGATAAGTGTATTGGTTGTCACCAGATGCAGTATGATCAGATTTCTGCCGGAAAACATGGCTATTCTCTTGAAGCCGTGAATGCACTGCCGGGAGCACACGGGAAAATCGGATCAGATCGGAAATGCGATACCTGCCATGTGTTTACGGCCGCTCAGGTTGAATCTGAAGCAATTATGGATATTGCCTCCGACACCTGTACAACATGTCACAAGACACATTCCTTTTCTCTAGAGGAAGCTGGAAAAACAAGCAACTGTATGCCGTGCCATGAAGGGTTGAATCAACTTCAGGGAGAAGTTTACGCTTCTTCAAAACATGGTGAGTTGTATAAACTTAAGCAAAAAGGTGAACTCTCTTCAAAAACTAAAGTGCCAACCTGTGCAACCTGTCATATGAGAGATGGACAGCACCATATGATAACCGCATGGGGGTTTTATGGATTGCAGATGGAGCCACCCAAAGATGATGAATGGTTAAAGAGCAGACGGCTTATTTTCCAGGCAATGGGGATTGAAAATGCCGATGGCATGCCGGGATTTCAAAATGAAACAGTGAAAAAAATTTCTTTAATGCGGTTGAATCCGGATGAGTGGAAAGAGGAGCGCGGTAAAATGATCAAAACGTGCAAAGAGTGCCACTCGGGCAGAGAGACAAAAAGATTTTTTAAAGCGGCCGATAATGTTATCAAAGCGGCCGATATCTTGACGGCAGAAGCAGTTCGCACTATTTTTAAACTATATGATAATGGCATTCTTGAAAAACCCGACGCGGGCTGTCTGCTTTTTCCGGATATTTCCGGATCATCCGGAAAGCCGACCGCCATTGAAAATCGGTTGAATGTGATGTTTTTTGAAAGCAGAATGACTGCCATAAGAGAGGCGTTCCACAACAACCCGGAAAAAGCAGCTCAGCAAAGATTGGTAACACTTAAGCAGGACCTTGATGCCATTTTAAAAATGGCTGCAGAATTACAGCAATAAGTGTACTTTGTTTCTTAACATAAATTGATAATAGAAAGCGTACCAGGGAGGTGACCGGAAATGAAAAAAAGATATTATATCCCGATATTATTAACGGTGTGTTTACTTTCAGCCTGTGCAAGTCTTTTTGTCCCTAAAGAAGCAAAGCTGGTGGAACTTTATGTCCCGTCCTGCGCTTGACACGACACAGCCACAAGGGTAAGTTTTGCCCTTAAACATGAAGGTGTGTACAAAGCCTATACCAACATTTATACGCACAAGGTGAAAGTTTTCTATGATGATACTAAAATTTCACCTGAAGAGATGGTCAAGATGCTGAAAAAAGCAGAGTATGATGTCATTGGGAGCCCCAAAGTTGTTGAGCGGGAGTAATAAAAGACAGGCATTAGATAGAATCGGGCAGGCTTTTTTATTAAGAAAAGCTTAATTTAATGAAAGCATCATCAGGATATGTTCCTTGCCTGCAAAATAGCCATCCTCTGGTGTAAACCTATCTACTTTTTTAAAGCCGGCCTTTTCATAAACATGAATTGCTTTTATATTTGCTGATTCAGGGTCAATAAGCAGAGTACTTATATTCTCAGAAAGAAAGTCAGCAAACGAAATGAGTGTATTGGCGGCTAAACCTTTGCCAAGATAGGGCAGTTCACCGATCATGAAGTCAATTGTAAGTGTCTTGCCTTCAGTTGCAATCCATGGTTTTAGATATTTAGGTGAATCTTCTGACACATCAGAAGTTATTATCAGCGAAAAGGGGTCTTCATCGCAAGCACCTATCCAGTAGTCATAAAGATCTTTTTTGCCGGAGATGTAATCGGAAAAGTTATTCCACATCTTTTCACTGTTATCCCAAAATTCAACCACATGCGGCGAATGCCACCACTGATGGACAAGTTCTTTACAAGATTGTGACGCTTTACAAAAAGAGATAGTTTTACTTATCATATCAAATTACCTGTACTTCGGATCCAGTATTCCGATATAGGGAAGGTTTCTGTATTTCTGGGCATAGTCAAGGCCGTATCCACAGACGAATTCATCCGGGATCTCTTTGCCGCAGTAGTCAATCTTTACCTCCCTGACTCTCCGTGACGGCTTGCTCAGCAGGGAACAAATTTTAAGTGATTTTGGATTTCTGGTGTGGAGAAGATTTAAAACTTTTGAAAAGGTATTACCGGTATCGATTATATCTTCAACCATCAGGATATGTTTGCCATTAACAGATTCATCAAGGTCCATAATGATTTTTACATCACCGGTACTTTCTGTCTTATTTCTATAGCTTGAAACGGTCATGAAGTCTGTCACCAAATTAATGCGGATCTCCCTGACAAGATCAGCCATAAATATAAACGAACCCTTTAAAAGGCCTATGACAATAAGATCATCTTCAATATCATTGTAGTCTTGCGTAATCTGTTTGCCGAGTTTTTTTACTATCTGTTTGATTTCCGTTTCTGTTATGAGAACCCGCTTTAATTTCTCTTTGAACATTAGATCTCCTTATTTTTATTACACGGCTGAAATAATAAGATTCAGTGCCGATAAAACACTGATAATCCACATGACAGGTGAAATGTTTTTTGCATTGCCGCTAAACCCCGCAATCAGAACATATGACAGGAATCCAAAAGTGAGTCCTGTGCTGATGCTGTACGTCAGCGGCATGAGTATGATGGTCAGAAAAGCAGGAATGGCCAGTGCAAAATCACTGAAATCAATATTTTTGATATTATTAAACATAAACACACCGACAATAATCAAAGCCGGTGATGTTGCAAATGCCGGTACTGCCCCAATGACGGGTGCAAAAAAAAGTGCGAGCAGAAAGAAACAGGCTGTAAAAACAGATGCCAGCCCTGTTCTCGCACCATCGGCAATTCCGGAAGCAGATTCTATATAGGTTGTTGTTGTGCTGGTACCAAGAAGAGAACCGGCAATCGTTGCGACGGCATCGGCTTCCAGCATCTTGTCGATTTTCTTTATGGTGCCGTCTTCCTCAACGTGACCGGCTTCATATGAACAGGCGACAATGGTTCCGATGGAGTCAAAAAGATCCACAAACATAAAGGAAAAGATTGCTCCGATAAGCCCCCATCTCAAGGCACCAAGAATATCAAGTTTAAAGGCAACCGGAGCAATTGACGGTGGCGCGGAAACAATTGCGTCCGGTATTGCAACCTGTTTGAAAAGAATGCCCAGTACAAATGTTACCAGTATGCCGATCAATATGGAGCCACGGATTTTTTTTACTTCCAGTACGGCAATAATGATGAGTCCTATCAGGCCCAGCAGGACCCGGGTGTTGAATTTTCCGAGAGAGACAAGCGTGGCAGGGTTATCCACTATTAAACCAAGATTTTTCATTCCGATAAAAGTTATAAAAAGGCCAATACCGGCTGCAACAGCAAGTCGGAGGGATAACGGAATGGCATTGATAATCTTTTCACGTATTCCTGCAATGGTTAAGATGAAAAAGGCGATGCCTGAAATAAAAACAACCCCAAGCGCAGTCTGCCAGTCAAGTCCCTGACCAATAACGAGTGTATAGGTGAAAAATGCGTTGAGCCCCATACCCGGAGCCATCGCGAAAGGTACCCGTGCCCATAGCCCGACCAGCATGGTGCCTGTAAAAGCGGCAATGCAGGTTACGGATATCAGCGCGGATTTGTCCATACCTGTTACGCTGAGAATTGAAGGGTTTACAAATATAATGTAGGCCATAGTGAGAAAGGTAGTGAGTCCGCCGACAAATTCTCCTCTTATGGTAATATTTTTTTTCTTCAGGTTAAAAAAGTCACCCATTTAAGCTCTCCTTTTAGGGGTATGAGCCCGACTACCATGCAGGTATTAAGGATACCAGCCCAACAGACAGATTGAAAATGCGGACGGTTTTAGTCTGTTTGTCCGATGATGAAACCGGTTTAGCGGATGTCTCCAAGAAGCGCCTTTATCTTTGGAAAAACATTCAATGCATTATTATAAAATACTTTTTCATAGTGTTTTTCAGGTACAATCTGTTTGATCAGGTTTGCATATGGCTTTATCGGAGCAAGGGGCCAGTCTGTTCCAAACAGATATTTGTCAAAATTGGAAGTGAACAGCATGGCCGTCTTCAGATATTGATACTGAAGCGGCTCCTGAAGAATGCTTTGGATCTGGATCTTGTCCCCAACAAACAGGCCGGACATATCGGTAAAGACATTTTCATTTTTTAAAACGACATTGGCTGTATCCATTACCCATGGGTTACCCATATGGGCAATGACAAAGTTAACATCCCGGTGCATCATGGCCAGTTCATCCACGGCCAGCGGATGTGAATATTTCAGAAGCGCTTTTTCGGAATATGGATCTCCGCCATGGAAGACCACCGGCAGTTTATACTGTGCAGCCAGTTCATAAACCGGCTCATAGATATTGTCATAAACATAAAAATGGTAATAACCTGCATAGATTTTTATACCGACAATATTTTTTCTTTTAAGTGTCTTTTCAATTACGGAAAGAATTTTATCCCGGTTACCATATTCAAGCTGGACAGGGTTTATGCCGACACAACAGGCCACGTTGGCCGGTGTGCGCGTTCCCAGGTCAAGACCCATGGGGTTCTCTGCTTTTGCGCAGGGGAAGGATCCCCTTTCAGCTTCAGTTACCCCCATGCCGACCCCGAGAATAACATTTGAATCCCGGAACTCTTTTTTTAAACCTCTGGCAGAATAATCCAGTTTGGAAATATTATCTGCGGTATACTTAAATGATTCAAGATTGGAAAAGTGCATATGGGCGTCGATTATCTTCATAAAAAATTACCTCTATGCTGATTTTGAAGTTAATAAAACATTGATGATATGTATCACCAGATGTACCGGCAGGTCAACAGCCGGAAAAAGGACAAGAGAAGAAGATACCGGTTTTGATATGAGCAAATAGTATCAACATCTTCAATGTTGTGTGTCTGCCCAATGGAAAGCGCTATGTCAGTGTTCAGTTCAGAATTAAAATAGCTGATAATATGAAATATCGTCAGTTGGAATGTTTATTCTGTTGATACCGTTCAATATTATTTCGCTGAAGGAAGAGACCATCAATAATATAGATGAGCAGTGAGCACCATACCAGAATGAATCCAACGGCCCGATCAGCCGGAAACGATTCTTTATACATAAAGATACCTAACAAGAGCTGGCATGTTGGCGCCATATATTGAATTACGCCCAGCGTGGAGAGCTTAATTCGTTTTGCCGCAGCAGCAAATAAAAGAAGCGGCATTGCTGTGGCAATACCGGAAAGCGGCAGTAGGATGTGGACAGCCGTTTCACCTTGTCCCAGTGCGCCACTTCCGGAAGTTTCAAAAAATAGAATGCAAAGGATGGAAGGAATAAAGAGAAATCCTGTTTCAAGGGTGAGCCCCTCAAGGGCGCCAATGGGAGAAGCTTTTCTTATTAACCCGTAAAAACCGAATGTCAGTGCAAGCGTGACCGCTATCCAGGGAAACCGCCCGTACTTGACTGTCAGGTAGAATACACCGCAGGCGGCAATGGCAACAGCCATCCACTGAAGCGGTCGAAGTCGTTCCTTTAAAAAGATGACACCAAGCAGAACATTCAGGATCGGATTAATAAAATATCCCAGGCTCGCTTCCACAATATATCCGGAATTAACCGCCCAAAGATAGGTCAACCAGTTTACAGCCAAAATACATGAGGTCCCCAGAAAAGTTAAAAGAGCCGTTTTATCTCTTAAGGTGCTCCGAATCCAGGAAAGATGTTTTCTAAAAATTAGAAGGAATATAACAAAAACAAGAGCCCAAACCATTCTATGGCAGAGGATTTGAAATGCAGAAACGCCTTGAAGCGCCTTCCAGAATATTGGAAGCAGCCCCCAGATCGTATAGGCGCAAATAGCAAGCAGGATTCCTATGTTCATTTAAACAACTTATAATATCAGTAAATTATCTGTTGGTTGTAAATATTATTATCATGGAAAATTATTCAATAGTTATACGGGTAAATTTCTCCTGTTTTGCCGTTTTTGTTTCAAGCACCTTGCTCAATATTTCGCCCATTTTCCGGGCATAGTTAAGACGATTACGTTCTTCATCCGGAAGATTCTGTTTGTCAGGATGCTGGTTTATAAGTGATGGGATATTTTCCGGTTTTATAACGGTGCCCAATGGGTACATATCCACAACGCCGCCAACAGGACAATGGTTCCCATGTCCGCAGGTAAAGCAGGCATACTCACCCTGAACGGAAATTTCTTCAACAATATGAATTCCGGCGTCTTCAAAGTATGCCTCAATATCATCGATAACAGGTTGTCCATTTCCTGTACCTGCGACTGCAGCAATGACACCCAGCTTCCCTTCCAGCGGAAAAACGGAATTATGCCTGCCCGAAAAACAGGCCCGTTCCCAGAACGCATGCCCCTTGGCATTCATGTGATCCCAGTGATTGGGTGCGCCAAAAACAATGGCTTTTGCCTGATAACATTTTTCGATCACCTCCTGAAAATCATCATCCAGAATGCACCGGTTATTTCCAACACACCCGTTACATGCTTCACATGGCCTGATTAATTTCCCGGAAAGGCTTATAAACTCATATGCTTTTCCCGTCCCTTCAAGGATGGCTCTGATAAGTGACTCTGTGACCTTGCTGTCTCTTCCTGAACTTACGCCTAAAATCTCAACCATTTTGGTGCCTCCCTTTGAAACGGATAGTGATCACTATTATTAAAATGCTTACGCCGGGTTTTGTGTAACACTCACATAAAATGTGATTGAAACTATTATTAAACCGCCGGTAATCATTTTTAATGACGGTATCTCATTAAGTAAAAGCAACGCTGCAGTAATGCCGTAAACAGGTTCAAGGCATGCAATGATACTTGCAGTCTGTACACGAATTCGGCCAAGGCTTTTTATAAACATCGCATGGGCAATACCGGTACAAAAAATACCCAGCAGGAAAAGCAGAAACAGTTC
Organism: Desulfobacterales bacterium; assembly: GCA_021737275.1. Classification (GTDB taxonomy): domain Bacteria; phylum Desulfobacterota; class Desulfobacteria; order Desulfobacterales; family JAIPEE01; genus JAIPEE01. Next base: position 223,409 of record JAIPEE010000001.1, on the reverse strand, counting down.
CCTTATAGCAAAAGAGGTGGGTGAAACAAACAGAAACGGTGTCAAAATAATTGTAGCAAACAGATCCTGATAAAATGCGATAACCATCCCCGAATATATCTGAACATATTTTCTGTTGAGTATTGAAAGTATCGCAAAGGTGAATCCTGAAGCAATGCCCCACAGTATCCCCTGAAAATGCAGACTGTTAATATTAAAATCGGGTGTGATAAGGATAATGCCGGCCATGGCAGTAAGGGCAATACATATATCTTTTAATGCCGGTTTTTCATTAAAAAAAATTGGTTCAAGCAGAGCTGTAAAAACAGGGAATGTGGAAAATGTTAACAGGCCGATGGCAACGGTGGATATTTGTATGGATTTAAAAAACGTGATCCAGTGGATGGCAAGAAGAAGGCCCGATAGTGCCAATTTAAGATAATCAGACCTTTGTTTGAGTAAAATACGCTGCCTGAAATAGACGAGTATAATGGAAAGAAACAGGGTGGCAAAGAAAACACGGCCCAGTACAATAATGACCGGCGGAAGCAAAATCAGTTTGCCGAAGAGGCCGGCCAGCCCGAACAGGAAAACGGCAATGTGGATCTCAAGCAGATATCCGGAATCCGGTTTCATTTGATCGTCAGAAAAGCCCGTTCATATCCGGAAAGAAAAACAGTGCGTTCCAATTCAGGCTGTGGCAGGTTCAAATCCCTGGCCCATTGGGCTGCAACAATTTCACTGGATGCAATACACCTAAAATTATGGCAGCCATGTTTGATAAAAAGAGGTTCAAGGCCTTTTCGGTCATTTTCATTAAGGTTGGATTGAGGCATTATTTCTCCATTTACATTTCAAATTCTAACCCTTAAGTTTCAGTTAACCGGTAAGGTTTGCAGGAAGATTATCCGTTATAAACCCGGTTACGTCCCGTTTGTTTAGCTGTGTAGAGTGCGTCATCTGCCCGCTGAATAACTTTATCAAAATCATTGTCTTTGGCGGTCATTTCCGAAACACCGATACTGACCGTAAAACTTTTCCGGCCTTTTGTAACATCCTTAATGGGAAGATCCATTGCGGCCAGCCTGAGGCGTTCTGCAAGAATCATAGATGCCTTAAGATCCGTCTGGGGGAGCAGAACAATAAACTCTTCACCTCCGAATCGTGCAAAGACATCGCTTCCTCTCATGCGTTCTGAAAAATCGGCCGTCATATCAATCAATACCTGGTCACCAACTTTATGGCCATGAGAATCATTGATACCCTTGAAGTGGTCAATATCTATCATAATAATCGATAGCGGCTGTCCATGTCTTTTGCAGCGGTCAAACTCAATGACAGCATGTTCATAAAAATAGCGTCGATTATTAATGCCGGTCAGCGGGTCTGTTGAAGCTACCGTTTCCAGAATTTCCTTCTGGCGGCTGACTTCATTCATTGCTTCCTGAAGTTTTTGAGTCCTCTCTTTAACCCTGGCTTCCAGTATGCCGATCATTTCATGCCTGACAAAATCAGCTTTTTTCAAACTCTGTGCAGCTTCTGCTTTTGCATCATCTTTTTCGGATTCAGCAATTTTAAAACGTTCGGTAAGCGCTAATGCAATAAAGAATGCCTGAAATACAAAACCAATTTGTATGGCATTGTTTGTAAGAAAGGTGTGGGGGATAAAGCCGGCTGTTTTCATTGACGAGACAATCGCGCCAACAAACAACATGATCCATGATGCAAGGTAAAAGTAGGCCTGGTGAAAACCCTTAACAACATAATATATACTGGTAATAATAAGTATGGGAAGAAGTGTTAATGTAATCAGAATCAGCAATCGGACATTACGGGCATATGGTAAAAAAACAGTTAGCACCATAAGTGCCAGACAGCCATAAGAAAAGATCGACAAAATATTATCAAGCCGAGGTGTATTTTCTTTGGTAGAAAGGAATGCCTGTGTCAGTTTGATAATTCCGAACAGACACAATCCGCCGACAATCGTAAAACTCTTTTTGTTCCACCAGACAAGTTCAGGCCACAAATACTCGTATGATGTCCCATTGAGATTCATGACCCAGAGGGAAAAAGAGAAGATAAAGAGAAAATAGTACAGATAGTTCCGGTCAGATAAAAAGAAATATAGAAAAAGACTATAGAGTGCAATAAGCAGCAACATTCCATAAAAAACCCCGAGGCCAATCTGGTACTCATGGTCCAATTTTATGAACGCATCATATGAATATAGCTGAAGCGGTATTACAATGCTGCTTTCTGTGGAATAACGCATATAACAGGTTATTTCCCTGTCAGCAGAAGCGACAGAAACAGGCATGATGAAATTTGGCATTCTGTGCTTGATATCGCGTTTGGTAAATGGAAAATTCCGGCCGGTCAGTTTTACCGTGTAGTCGCCCATGCCATCAGGAACATACAGTGTAATACTGTCAATAAAAGGATATTTCTGGACAAGCACCCATTTGAGTTTTGAAGACGGCAGGTTAAAATTTAATTTGAATTTTAACCAGTAAACAGATTCGGAAAATCCAAAATTCGGTGCAGGGCTGTCACTCTTTTGAAATTTATCTGAATATTGGTCGGAAACTATATCCCTGATGGAAAGCATTCCGCCGGGGTCTTCAAGGTATTCAAGATTCAGTCCAAGGGGATAATGCTGAGTACTTTGATTAACGTTAACCGTTTCCAGGGAAAGGGCAGGTGCGCACAACAGGAGAGAAAATAATAAAATAAACAGAAAAACATTTGATATATTTTTAAACATTTAAAACCAAGTTAAATAAGTTATTGCCGGTGAAGGTTCTGAAATTAAGAATAAAAGTTAATGTGGAAACTATTGAAAACCGTTATCCGAACTTAGCAGCTATTCCTGAAAAAGGTCAATTAAAAAATAAGAGGTAGATTTTTTAATCCGGGCCATGATAAAAGAATCCGAATGATTAAAAATATTAATGAGTATGCGACTCATCAATCAGCCTGTATTGGAGGGAGGAATATCATGGATTCAGACAATTGTTCCCGGATAATTAATAAGGCTAAGGCGCTGGGTGCAGTTATGGCCGGCATTGCAAGTTTTGAGCTTCTTAAAAAGTCACCCTCCCATGAAATTCTGAAAAAAATTGGTATGGGAACAGACGGTGTTGGCTCAGCACCAGGTGAATCAGGTGAAAATGAAAAAAACTGGCCGGAAAATGCAAAATCGGTTCTGGTGATTGCGGTATCTCACCCGGAAGATAGACCTGAACTTGACTGGTGGGATGGCTATAAAGGAACGCCGGGTAATCGATTACTCATCAGAATTAACAGGGATCTTTCAGACTGGATAGAGGCAACGCTTGGCATTAAAACCCACAAGATGCCTTACTTTATAGAAAAAGGCGGAATATATCTTAAGGATGCAGCGGTTTTGGCAGGACTTGGCTGTATCGGTAAAAATAATATTCTGATTACGCCTGGTTTTGGCCCTCGTGTTCGATTACGGGCCATGTTGCTGGAAGAAGAATTGAAACCCACCGGTCCAATTGGTTTTGATCCGTGTGATGCCTGTGAAGAATTTTGCAGAAAGGCATGTCCTCAAAATGCTTTTGAGAAGACAGTTTTTTTAGAAGAAGAAATGGGAATATCAAAACTGCCCGGCCGAAATGGATGCTACAGCAGGTCGAATTGTAATATCCAGATGGGAACTGATATCGTTAATGCTGAAATAGAAGCCGGTGAGATGGATTCGTCTGATGTGGACGTGGAAGATGTTTCACAAACAAATAAGTGTATTAAATATTGTCGGAGATGTGAGTTGGCATGTCCGGTATAAAACGACCACCTCAAAAAGGAATAGATATTTTTTGGGGTAAACTTAAAAAATATAAATAGACCTTAGTTATATAATGGGTCAGAAAAACAGTAACAATGCCGATAGCCAGCGCAGGCGTTGGGCTGAGTTCCATGTATCCAAAAACAAATGGGCCCCAACCAATCAGAACCCACTGAATAAAGTAAACAACAGTGACATTTTTACTCCAGAGACAGATCGTCCGGAGAAAAACGTTATCCGGTGTTTTCATCACCACCCATCTGCAGGCCGGTAACCATAAAAATACAAAGCCAAGAATGACAAGGTGAACCGCAGGGCCGCTTCTATAATAATCTCCTTCGATGATTATGCTGTTTGAAAAGGATCCCCAGATCAGACCGCCGATTAAAATCATGGTAAATCCTAAAATGGGCCACTGCTTCATCAAAGAGCCGATCTTTTGGGGATTTTGCACGTTATAACTATAAAACATACCAATCAGAGGATAAATAATCCATGGGAATAAAGGGAAAGCGTCATTTTCACCGGATCCCCATAGCAGTGATGTAAAGGGCCAACTATCCAAAGAGCCCCAGAGAAGTGGTGAAATTGTGGCAATAAAAATTGCAAGCACAAGCCAAAATTTTCGCCATGGCAAAAATCGTCTCACAATTGACATAACAATCAAAGACAATCCTGCCATCTGCAAAATATCGACAGCAAAGAAAAGAGCTATGGCCGATTCGTCATTTTGCGTTGTTCCTATGGATCCTGAGCTTAACAGTTCGGGTAATGAAAAACGAAATATGTTGAGTATATATCCAAGGAAAATCAGTTTAAACCCTCTAAGGATACCCGCTTTCAAACACTGTGAGTTTGAGCGCATAAAGAAAATACCCATTATCAACATGAAGACAGGTGCAGCAGGAGCGGTGCCAAGCAGAAGAATTAAATCTCCTAATTCAGAGCTTTCTCCACTATTCACAGCGAACATGATCATTGCATGCTGCAGAATCATAAAGAGGATGGCCAGTCCGCGAGCAAAATCAAGATAAAGTATTCGTTGCTGCTGATTTAATGAGGTTTCCTGCATGGTAAAACATCACTCCGTAAGGTCATTCAAAGCTTGTGCAGTCACATAATCCGGCATATATTCAAATCCGCCGCCGATAGCCCGATAAAGATTGATCCGATAAGTAATAAGATCGCCATGTGCGCTTAACACTTCAATTTCAAGGTCCTGTTGGGACAATAGAATATCTAAAAGCCGGTCAAAAGCTATAACACCAACCCGGTAACTTTTTTTTGCTTCCTCAGCCGCTTTTTCTATAGACGATAGTTGTTTTTTAACACTGCGGATATAATTTTGCTGCTGGTATTCCTGAAACAGGGCATCATCTACCTCTTTGAATGAGTCAAGAATCGTCTGGCTGTATAAATGAAGTTGCTCTGAGACCACTTCTCTCTGATATTCCGTTTCAGCTTTTCGTCGACCACCTTCATAGAGCGGCGAAAAAAGACCGGCGCTCATACTGTGTGTCGCCCAGTCATCAATGATATTACTAATACTTCTGTACGTGCTTTCCAGATCAAGCGTCAAGGTTATCTGCGGGTATTGGTTTGCGATTGCCGCAGCCAGATACTTGTCGGCTGATTGAAGCCTGAGGTATGCCGCACGAATATCAGGTCTTTTCTGTATTAACTCAGCAGGGATTCCTGTTTCGGGCATAGGGGGCAGTCCCGGCAACTGATTTATTTCAGAAAACGAAATGTCATCGGGCGTTCGTCCAAGCAGTACCGCCAGACTGGTTTTGAGTAGGCCGATTTCCATTTCCGTCTGGATTTTAAGAGATCTGAAAGATTCTAATGCCTGTTCGTGCTGAAACAGATCTATGGCCGGCGAAAGTCCTCTTTGGAATCGTTGCTGAATAAGTTCCATGTACATTTCAAACGTACTGATCTGTTCACCAATTACTCCGGATTGAAACTGGAGACTGGTCAGCCGGTACCAGGTGCCGGCAACTTCTGCTGTCAGCGTTATGGCCGCTGCCTGAATATCTTCTTCGGAAGCAAAAACCTCCAGTTCCGAGGCTTCCCTTGTTGAGCGAATCCTGGACCATAAATCAATTTCATAGCTCGCGCCTACGCCGAGATTATAGTCATTTCCATAATTTTTTCCACCGTAATCCTTAGTCTGATAGCGGCTTGCATCACCGTAAGTCGTAATCATCGGATACATATCAGCGCCGTCTATTTCAGCCATTGCACGTGACTGATCCAACCGATCCCATATACTTTTCATGGTAAAATTTTCAGAAAGTGCTTCGTCGATAAGTTCATTCAAAATAGGGTCTTCGAAGCTGAGCCACCATTTATCAGGAAGCTCAACCGTTCCGGAAGCCTTAAACCGGAGGGGTAGCTCCACCGGTGATTCCAGATCGGATCCATGGTAGACCGTACAAGCAGTAAAGAAAACAAAGCCAATACAGATCAGCATATGTACGGTTTTTTTGAAGGTATTCATAAGCGCTCTCCATTTTCTAACTTAAGTTCCTGTATGGCCGGTTCTACCTCTTCAGCATCAGGAAGACTTCTTGTAATCACGGCGTGGACAATTCGTTTGAAATCATTAAATGTCAGTATCCAGACCGGCAGAAAGATAACGGTAAAAATGGTACCAAAAAAAATGCCGAATGCGATTGAAATGGCAACCGGTACCAGGTAAAGGGCACTGGGGTCTGTTTCAAAAACAAGGGATATAAGACCGAGAACAGTTGTTACGGAAGTCAGCAAAATTGGCCTGAAGCGTGCACGGCCCGCTTCAATAATGGCATCAGATATTTTCCGGCCCCATTGCAGGTTTTGATTGTATTTCGCAAGGAAAATTACCGAGTCATTAACAATAGTTCCGGACAGGGCAATCATACCCAGCAGGCTCATCATGGAGAGGGGTACACCCATAATACCATGACCCCATATGGCACCGAGCCAGCCAAGAGGAATCATGGAAAGAATAATGATGGCCTGGCTTAATGATCTGAAATGAAACATGATCAGCAGCACAATACCCAGAAAAGCGATGGCGTAATATTTTTTCATATCCGTAATGTCGTCCTGAGTGGATTTTTGCTGTCCCTGGTAAGTATAGGTAATGCCGGGGAATTTTTCCATAAGTTCAGGCAGCACGTTAGTTTCTATATCATTTAGGATCGGGGGTACCGGGTCATTATATTCCTTCATATATGCATCAACCCGAATTTCACGCTGACCATTATAACGGTTAATGGCGACCGGGCTTCTACCTACAGTATAATCAGCAAGTGCTGCCAGCGGGTATTCGCCATGTTCGGTATAGATACGCATCTTCTCTAATTGACCGATATTAATCCGGTTAGATTTTGGATAACGGACATAAACCCTGACCTCATCCTTTCCATCCTGCAGGCGCTGTGCCTCGGCTCCCCAGAAGGCCTGTCTGACCTGATCCATAAGCGTCACCTGATTAAGTCCCAGCGCGTAAGCCAGAGGCTTTAGTTTTAATAATATTTCCTGGCTGCCAACTTGTCCGTTATCTGTAATGTTATATAATGCGGTATATTTTTTCAGTTCATTGATAAACCATCCCCGTGCCTTATTCAGCTCTTTAAGATTATCCCCTAACAGACTGACGGATACAGGTGCGCCATACCAGTCTGTATAGCCCATGCTAAATTTATGGGCACTGGGGATTTCTCCGATTTCCTCATAAACTCTGGCTTTGATTTCACCACTGGAGATGGGAGGGTTTTTCATATCAGCAAGAAAGACAAAGACAACACCCACATGCCCACCGGCTTCCGACCAGCCTTCATACACTTCTCCCAGGTCAACTTCCGTAAAATAGACAAAGTCTTCAGCGGAATTGAATTCTTCCCTCAGATCAGCATTTACACTCCACACCGCATTGTCAATGCGGTGAAGATAACTTTTGGTTACTTCCGGATTTGTGCCGGGCTTGAGGGCCAGGTTAATCTGAAATGAATTGTCTTCAACGGATGGATAAAAAGTAATACCGATACCACCGCTGAGCAGCAAACCGGTGGTGAGTATTACCATTGCAATGGGAATAGAAAAGCATATCCATCTATATTTCATGCATTTTTTTGCAAGGGGAATGTACAGGTCGTCTCTGAGAAAAGTAAAAGCGCCGTCCATTTTGTTTCTGGCTCGTGCAGTAATGTTTTTCCCGCTTGACTTTTTAAATACCTTCGGGTTGGCAATATGCGCCGGTAGTAGAAAAGAGCATTCGATCAAAGAAAAAGAGAGACACAAAATTACGACAAGTGCCATTTCATGAAAATATTCCATATCTCCCCTCAGAAAGAGAATGGGTAAAAAGGCAATAATAGTTGTGAAAACAGAAGTATATACGGCAGGTATAATTTCACAAGTGCCGTCCACTGCCGCTTTTCGAAAAGGTTTTCCGCTTTCATGGTGGGCATAAATATTTTCCGCGACAACAATACCGTCATCCACAAGAATACCGATAATTAAAATCATGCCAAAAAGGGAAATTTCATTAAGCGTTATCCCGAACAGATTTGCCAGCATAAAGAGGCCAAGAAATGATGCGGGAATACCCCATGCCACCCAGAGTGAAAGCCTGAACCGGAGGAAAAGAGTCAAGGAGAGAACAACCAGAAAAATACCAACCGCTCCATTCTCATATAAAATTGATAGATTATTGTCGATTACTTCATTGTAATCAAAAATAACCTCAATACCTGCCGTTGGGTCTTCCTCTTGAAACTTTTTCACATACTCGGCAACAAACTTTGACATGGCTGCCAGATCTTCATTATTGAGTTTGTAAATTGAGATCATAATCATGTCGGCGCCAAAGCCCCAGCTTCCAACAGGTTTTTCTTCAAACTGATATATAACATCTGCTACATCCGATACCCGGAGTAACTGGCCATTTTTATGTGCCCGAATGACAATATTACCAATATCTTCCGGATCAAGGGAGCGGTTTCTGGATAGTACCTGAATTTCTTCCCGATCATTTTTGATCATGCCGGCAGAGATGTCGAGGTTATTATAGCTGATAGCGGTCCGGATCTCTTCAATGCTCAACCGGTAACGCCTGAGAATTTCCTCTTTTACTTCTACAGATATTTCTACACCGGGGTAACCATCGATATAAACCTGGGAGATAATACCGGAGGCCAGAAAATCATCTTCAATTTTCTGGGCCTGTTCTTTGAGCCTGAATAAATCACGACCCCATAAACTGATGTACATCGCTTCGGAACTGCCACGGTCTCTGGAAACAACAGGTCTGTCAGCATCCGTTGGAAATCCTGAAATACCGTCAATAGCATTTTTGACCTCATACAGAACCTGATCGTGGTTACTGTCGGAGTGCATTAATACACTGACATAAGCATAATCTTCCTTCGAAACGGAAGAAATCTCTTTAACACCGGGGATACCCCGGATGGCATCTTCGATGAGGCTGGTAACACTCTCTTCCACCTCTTTTACAGACGCACCGATATATGTCACAGAAATGGAAAGTGTCCTGGGGTCTACCTGGGGGTAAGAGGATTTTTTCATGGACGTGACTGCGATTAATCCAAGGATAATGGTCAGTGCCATGGCAACCTTTGCATAAAATGGGTACTTGACAAAAGTGGTCAGTATTTTTTTCATATTATGTTATCCAAATAAAACTTATGTTAGCTAAAATACGTAAAGAACAACCATTACAATTAAATTATGCTGTCGCAATACGACACATTATTCTTAATCAGTCATAACCTATAACATTGACCGGCATTCCGGATTCAGCATCCACAACTGACTCAATTACCAGCAAGCTTCCCTCTTCCGGGCCACGGATTAATGCCGTATCTTCATTCTGTCTGACAATTTCAGCAAAAAACATTTCGAGTTGATTGTTTTCAACAGTATAAACCATGAAGTCCTGTACGATGGCCTCTCTGGGTATCTCCATCACCTGCTCAACAACCAGACTTGGTATTTTAACTTCAACATACTGACCTGTTACCAGGGAAGATTCCGATGACGGATCAATCGACACAAACATTTTCATCATTTGTGATGTGGGAGATACAAAAGGCGAAATTCTGTCAACTGTCCCGGGAATCCCGGCTGTACTTCCAGTAGTGTATACGGATACTGTGCCACCGGTACTTATCCATTCAATATCCTCCGGTTTTATTTCCACTTCAATTTCAAGCGCATCAGTACAGATGATACTGGCGAGCTCCAGTCCCGGATAAACCGTACTGCCGATTTCCCTTTCAACCAGGATATACGCACCATTAAACGGCGCCGACATTTTATGTTTATCAAGATTAATTTCCTGTGCTTTAATATTATAGTAATTTGACAGAAATCCCTGGTTGGCAAGATAAGTTGTCTCCTCACTGTTGATAACTTTAGGAAGTGGCGGCAAAGGTTTTTCTACACTAATCTTTTTGAAAAATTTCTGCCATTTGGAATATTCATCCGGAAAAGCATGATTTAGATTCAGCATCATATATGAAAAAGTGCTGATCAATTCGCTTTTCATAGCTTTTAGTTCCATCTCACGTTCATCAGATGAGATATTAATTAAAAGCTGACCCTTTTTAAAAAGCTGTCCTTCCTCAAGAGGAATATCCGCATTTTTTATGATACCGGTAACTTCTGATACAAGATGAACAACCTGGGATGAGTTTACCCTGCCGTAATAAGAAAAAGATTCTGAATAATCTTCATAGGTCACTTCTTCTACCTGAACACTGACGATGGTGTTTTTTTCCTCATCCTTAAAAACCTCTGGCGGGTTAGATTTTTGAACTAAGAGATAAACAGTAGAGGCAATAAGAATAAGTGCAACGATGAAAAATGAAATAATTACTTTTTTAAACATAGCTACTTCCTTATATTTGCTTTGTTATATATAAAGCTGTTGTGAGGCAGCCGGCTTTGGAAGAAGGCCGACTATAAGCCTTATTTGTTTTGTCATAAAAATTTTTGATTACTTATGGGATAAAAATAATATACAAAAACTGTAACCGGTTTAAGATTTTATAGTGCCATCTCGCTGCTTTCCACGTTTACGTTCAGCCACTTTTTTGAAAAGAAACTGATATACAGGATGATATTAAAAGAAAACAGGTAAAGTGCCAGCGCTATCCAGGCACCGTTAATTCCCATACCCAGGAACATGGTTGATAAAACGGTAATACCAAGCAGGCATAAGATGTTGGTACTTATATCTGAATAAAGTACAAACTTACCCCAGCCGTTATGAGTAAATAGAATTTCAACCGGAGTACCGATAGCTGCAATCAGAAAGAAAATCCCGAAATATCGAACCGCTTTTGAACCCAGCGCAACAGTCTCAGGTTCGGTATTAAAAATTTTAATAACCAGTTCAGGAAAGAGCATGATGAACAAAAAGATGACCATTGCAATCACAATGGCAATCATATTGGTTGCCCCGGCAAAATGGTAGGCCTCTTTTTTATCTTTTATACCCAGCGCATTACCCACCAGTACGGATCCGCCTTCAGCAAAGCCACCAATGAGAAACCTGAAAAAATGAAATGTTCCGATAAGAATATGCGTAACAGCCAGTTCAAGCGTGCCGATATTACTGATCAGGGACTCATAGACCAGAAAAGCGCTTAGAATAAAACCGGATTGTATAACGACCGGTAAGGTTACTTTAATCATATCCCGGATCAGAAATAGATCTAACTTTTTAAAAGTGAAACAGCAGTATTTTCTGAGCGGTTTTAATGAAAGAATAATAATCACTAATGAAATAACACCCATAATAATGGAGATGATTGTCCCATATGCCGCTCCTTTTATTCCCATGGCGGGCATACCAAATTTCCCAAAAATCAGGATATAGTTAAACATGATATTACTAAGGTTGACGACTATGGAAAATATCATAATGAGTTTTGTCATATTGATGGCTGCCAGAAAGCCGTAACAGGCAAAGAAAATGGCGGCCAGCGGCATGATCCATTTGATCGGGCCGATATATTCCATTGCCATCGCTATTCGATCCTGGTCATGGATCATCAATGAGAGAATATCTTCTGCAAAGGCTGCAAATAAAACAACAAAAACAGAAAGTATCAGCGCGATGATAATGCCGTTATCCAACGTTTCACCGGTTTGCCGGGCGAGTGTATTATCGGTGCGCTCATCGTTTTTAAAGGATAGTGTCTGTTGTCCGAAACGCCTTGCGGCAATTGTCTGTACACCGGGTGCCAGCGGCCAGACAACGCACCATAAAATTTCTGTAAATACAAATGCAATCGCAATGCCGGCAAGATAGGTAGTGCCAAGCCGTCCTACCATAACCGAGTCGGCAATATGCATTAAATACTCTGAAATCATACCAATTAACAGGGGAGACCCGATTTTGATAACTTTTGTAAAATGGAGTTTGTTCATTTAGCCTTGCAATCTTAATTAATTAGCTGTTTATAAAAATCCAGATTCTGTTTGATTAAGGCGTTCAGCTCCTCAGGGAAAACCTCATTAGCGATCCGTTTAAGCGATGTTGGAAAATCAAATTCAGAGATCAGTGGCTTCCACTGAAAGCCGTCTATCAGAATATTAAATGTTTTAAAGTATTCCGCTTCAAGATCAAGCTGATCTTCAATAATCTCCACATCGCCTGAAAGAATCATCCAGAGGCATCCGCATTCGGCATAAAAAGTTGCAGAGAGGACATCATCCGCAGTGTATCCCGTCGGTAGAGATATAACGCCTTCATTTAATGCATTTTGTACAGGGTTGAGGGCCAATTCCCATGTCAGATCTCTGAGTTTTCTATGCGCCTTAATCCGTTGAAGAGAAGCCTTTTCCAGAATAGCCGGCGTTACTGCTGTTTGCCCACAGAAAAAATGTACCGGGAAAATACGGCAATACAAGACATAAGCAAAGCCCATCGCCATATATTTTTCACGCCAGTTACCATTGAATGAAATTGCTTTGCGAGAAAGTTCGGCAACTTTTTTTTCACCTTCATTGGTGATTGCAACAAAAAGATCCTCTTTGCTGGAAAAATGTTTATAAACGATACCTTTAGAGTAAGGGACCTGAGAGACCACCCGATCCATTGTAAATGACTTCCAGCCTTTTTCTGCAAGAATATGGATCGCAGTTTCAATTATTTCAGATTCCCGGCGATTAAAATCTACTTCTGTTACGATTTTGGGGCTCATGGATCGGTTGTATAAAATATTAATGACGAATCGTCAATAAAAAAATATATTACTGAAAGGAGACGATAAATATCTAATTTAAGAGGAATGATTACAGGCTTTTTTCCCAAGCGCAAGGCCGGCCTGGGCCGATAATTCATCGAGGGTATATGGCTTTTGCAGAAAGCCGACTGCACCACGTATTAACAGCTCCTGTATGGCATTCTGATTACTGTAACCGGATACAATTAATACTTTTATATCCGGGTTTATATAATTTAATGCAATGAACGTATCCTTTCCATCCATCTCAGGCATAACCATATCCAGAATGACCAGTTCAATGATATCCTGCTTTCGCTGGTATATCTCGACAGCCTCCTCACCATTTGATGCAAGTAATACATGATGTCCTGAATGCTGAAGAGCTTCACCATATTTAACTCTTACAAGCTCATCATCATCAACCAGCAGGATGCAAAAGCGTTCACCGGACATGGTTTCCGGCATAAGCACTTCCGATTCAATTTTGTTATGATCTTCAGGCAGGTAAATTAAAAATTCGGCTCCCTTGCCGGGATTGCTGGACACGTTTATACGGCCATTATGATTTTTGATTGAACCATAAACGGCAGAAAGCCCGAGGCCGGTACCACATCCGCTTCCTTTGGTTGTAAAAAAGGGTTCGAATATATTGGCCATCACATCTTCGGTCATGCCCATGCCGGTATCCGAAATTGAAATCAGCACATAATGCCCCGCTACAAATTCGTCAGAAATATGTACGGCTGAATTACTATCCAGAAATTTATTAGATGTTGAAATTGTCAGCGTGCCGCCTTCGGGCATGGCATCTATTGCATTGAGGCCGATATTTAAAAACACATTTTGCAGCTGTGACGGGTCACCGACCACACATGACGGTTCAGCATTAAGTTTCATCTGAATGACGGTAGTCCGATCAAGATTTGATCTTTGCAGAATAGATATGGCATCTTTCAACGTTTGATGTATATCAATGGTTTTTGAAATAAATTTACCCTTCCTTGAAAAGTCCAGCAGTTTTTTTGTCAGATCTCCTGCCCGTTTAGCTGTATTGGTGATGGCATCATTATATTCTCTTAGTTCCTGATCCATAACCGTTCTGGTTTGTATAAATGATTCACAGGTACCGATAATACCGGTAAGTAAATTATTGAAATCATGTGCCACACCGCCGGCAATACGACCGATGGTTTCCATTTTTTGGGCCTGTTGTGTGCGTTCTTCAATCTTACGTTTCTTTCTCAGGTTTTTTTTCTTTTCCGTAACATCCCTAAAGTAATAAATCCGGCCGGCTTCCTTTTTATCTTTGATTAAGGGGTCGGAAAACCATTGGAATATCCGATCATCAGTCAATTCGATTTCTATCATTAACAATTCAGATGACCAGGCGTCTTTTTTGACATCAAGGTAGAACAGGTCCGAATTTTTGAGGTGTCTATTGATGTATGTTAAAATGTTATCCAGGTTAAAACATTCTGTGTTCCTGAAAGGCAGGCCCCACATTTTGAGAAACCGTTTATTTACTTTACTTATTTTGCCATCGTTTCCGACAACCATAATACCTTCAGTAATCGAATCAAATACTGCTTTGAAGAGCGCCTCACTTTCCCTTAATTTATTTTTTACCCGTTTCCCTTCAGTTATATCTCTGTCAATACCCCGGAAGCCCCTGGGGTTATCCTGGTCATCAAAAACGGGGATGCCGCTGGTTTCAAGTATGACTATGTGCCCATTCTTATGAATGTTTCTGCTTTCAAGCTGAACGATTGGGGTATAGGCATCGTCCCATAAACCGTTAACGCGATCCGCCTCTTCAGAAGACATCAGGGAAACCGCTTTTTTGCCATACAACTCTTCAGGTTCATAACCCAGGATTTTTTTCACATTCGGGCTCAGGTAGGTATAGTTATCATTTTCATCAATGACCCATATAATATCCGAAGTGGTTTCGACAAGTGATTGAAAAAATTCCTTAAGCTCCCTGAGCTCTGTTTCTGATTTTTTGCGCTTTGTGACATCTCTGTCGATACCTCTGAAGCCTCTCAGGGTTCCTTTTTCATCAATTATTGGAACACCGCTGGTTTCAAAATATACCTCATGTCCATCTTTGTGGAGATATATCGTTTCAGCGCCGACTATCGGCCGGGGAGGATTATTGAAAGAATCATAAAATTCTTTTACTTTTTTTCTGTTTTGGGGAGGAATAACATCAAAAGTTTTTTTGCCGTATAACTCTTCCGGCTCATAACCCAGCAGATCTTTTAGTTTGGGGCTCAGGTATACAATATTGTCATCTTCATCAACTTCCCAGATAAGATCACTCGACGTTTCAACCAGTGTTTGAAAAAAGTTCTTTAAATTTTCAAGCTCTTCCTCATCTTTTTTTCGTTTATCAATATCCATAAAAACACCGATCAGCCGGACAGGCTTTCCGCCATTATCACGTTTAATAACTTTCCCCCGGTCAATTACCCATATGTATTCAGTTGAGGCAGGAGGCTTAAACCGGTATTCTGACTTAAAAAGCCGTGTATCGCCATTCATATAACTGTCCAGCCTGTTTTCAAAATCCTTAAGATCATCCGGATGGATATATTCATTCCATAGCGCAGAAGGTTGAAACATGAGGAGATCTTCGTCGGCGTTATAAAGCCTTGATGTTTCATCATAAATTTTAAGTATATCATTTTTAATATCCCAGTCCCAAATACCAAGCTCGCCTGCATCCAGGGCCATTTTTAACTGGGCTTCACGTTCAATTATTGTTTGTGCATGTGTTTGTGCTTCCCTGGTATGCTTCCATTCTTCATGAAGATATAAAAAGATCAGGGGCAGGGGAAGGCACATAAATGCGATGGTTGTCAGCGGTATTTTAAATATGCTTTCCAGGGTGAGGGTTGCCGGGGATTCATTTAAGGCCAATATCGATAATACAATCCCCGCCGTGATATATAAGCCCAGAATAATTATAAACCTTATCAGCCCTTTGCGCTTTTGGTTGGCCATTGGACATAACCTTTTTTAGTTTATATATTATGGATAAGTGTAAGACATGAAAATTGAGGTATTTTAAAGAATTCAATTGAGGATTGCAACTGCCTATATCCGGTTATTGGTTTTCCGGGCCTATGAAAAATATTTATTTTAATCCGTGTCCGGAAAATAGTTTTATAGGCGTTATGTTTTGTTTTTGAAAATATTTAGTGATAAGGCTTAAAGAAAATATTATAAAAAGTTACTGAACCAAAAAAATGAAAAAAAACAATACAGTAAATGAGTTATATGACAGCAGCACAGAGATTATACTTGAAAGCATCTCCGATGGCGTTTTTACGGTAGATCACAACTGGAAAATTATGTCCTTTAATCGGGCTGGAGAAGAGATAACAGGAATCTCTCGTGATGAGGCGATTGGCAGGCACTGCTGGGAAGTTTTCCGGTCAAACATGTGTGAAGGTGATTGTGCACTCAAAAGGACAATGAAAGAGGGAAAAGCGTTTGTCAGTACCTCTACCTATATTGTGAATAGTGAAAAAAGACGCATTCCGATTACGGTTTCCACGTCACTTTTAAAAAATAAAGATGGAAAAATAATCGGTGGTGTGGAGGTGTTCAGGGATCATAGTCTGGTTGAAGAATTGCGAAAGGCGCTGACGGATCAATACCAAATTTCAGATATGGTCAGTATCAGTCCGGCAATGAAAGAGCTGTTTAAAGTTTTGCCACAGGTATCCGAAAGTGACAGCACCGTTTTGATCGAAGGCGAGACCGGTACGGGTAAGGAGCTGCTTGCAAAAGCAATACATAATTTGAGTCTGCGCAAGGAAAATCCTTTTATCGCAGTTAACTGCGGCGCCCTTCCGGATACACTGCTTGAGTCTGAATTGTTCGGATATAAAGCCGGAGCATTTACACATGCCGTAAAAGATAAGCCCGGATTATTCAGTGCAGCAGAAAACGGCACGATTCTGCTTGATGAAATAGGTGACACTAGTCCCGCTTTCCAGGTTAAACTTTTGCGAGTGATTGAAGAGCGATCCTATCAACCTCTTGGGGGTGTAAAAAAAATTAAGGCAAATGTCAGGATAATCGCCGCAACAAATAAAAACCTGTTTGAGATGGTTGAAAAAGGTGATTTCCGCCGGGATCTTTTCTATCGTATCAATGTTATACAGCATAAATTGCCGCCCCTGCGCGATCGTATGGAAGATATCCCTTTTCTCGTGGAGCGGTTTATTGATAAATTAAATACCGTACGCGGAAAATCCGTTGAGGGTATTGATCAGGATCTGCTTGAAATACTTATGGCACACGATTTTCCCGGCAATATCCGGGAACTGGAAAATATAATTGAACGTGCGTTTGTGCTGTGCTCAGAAGGTTATATTCAGAAGAAGCATCTGCCCGGAAATCTTTTTCCACGTTCAAACGTTGAACGTGATTCCTTCACTGTTGATAATCCTGTGAAAAAAGCTGAGGCAAAAGCTATTATGGATGCACTTAAAAAGCATAACTTTAATCGTAAGGCAGCAGCAGCAGAGCTTGGCATACATAAAAGTACGCTTTTCAGGAAGATCAACAGGCTGGGTATACAGCTGCCTGATATTGATGGCCGATCAATACAAAGCTGACCATAGGGTCGCAAAAATGCATATAATAGCGTCGCAATAGCGAGACACAATTTTTTCTTTCGTCCTTTTTAAAAATCCCGTAAATTAATAAACAATTGAAATAATGATAAAATCAATTTTTCAGATTATTTTGGGCCACTTGGCACACAGTTTGCTTTATACGTTGTAAAGGAGATGTTATTATTGTGAAAGTGGCGCTTACTGTATGGGAAAACCGAATATCACCGGTATTTGATTCTGCCCGGGTCTTTCTGGTCGCTCAAATTGAAAACGGTAAAGAGATAGATCGATACTATGAGCGGATTGATTCGGAAACCATATTGTATCTGGTCAGTATTTTGAAGCAGGAGAATATTTCAGTTCTGATTTGCGGCGCCATTTCCGAAATGCCGACACGAATGCTTGAGGCGGAAGGCATAAAGACTATTCCATTTATAGCAGGCAATGTAGATGATGTTCTTTCAACTCTTGCAAGGGGCGTTTCGATTACACCGGAATTTTTGATGCCGGGATGCAATCCTGAACATAATAGAAAAAGAAACAGGAAAAAAAACCCGTTTATTCATAAAAAGGAGGTAAGGATAATGCCGCGAGGAGATGGTACAGGCCCACAGGGCAAAGGAAAGAGAAACGGACAGGGCCAGGGTGTTTGTCGGGGTGGTCAGCAAAATCAGGGAACAGGCAGTGGTTTTGGACAGGGCTTGGGTCAGGGCCGGGGACAAGGTCAGGGCCGGGGACAAGGCCAGGGTCGGGGAAAAGGACAGGGTCCGGGGCAAGTCCGGGACCAGGGTGTTACAGAAAAAACAGGTAAGTGATTTAGATAAAGGAGGGATTTATTATGCCGGGATTAGACAGACGCGGACCTATGGGTGAGGGATCCATGACAGGTGGAGGCAGAGGTTTATGTAATACTGGCCGTCCTTTGAGTACTACAGGAAGGCCCGATATGTATGGTAATGCGCCATGGCGTGGAAGAGGGCCACGGGCATATAATGATATTTGCATGGGAATGGGAAGAAGAGGGCTTGGCAGAAGGAATATTTCATATCCGTTAACGGCACAGACTGAACAAACGGAAATTGAAATATTAAAAAGTCAGGCGAATACAGCAAGAGAAACATTAGATAGAATTAACCGGAGAATCGAAGAGATTGAAAAAAAGACCGGTTGAAAAGTTTAAGGTAAAAAAATATTTAACTTTTAATTTTATAGTAAGTTAAACAGGGCAAACAGCTAAATAATAATATCAGATTGCATGCCATGCCTCCTCCCCAAATCAGCTCCCGGTTAACGGCTTTCCCGGGAGTTGAGGCGGGGTTTGGTTCTCCCTGACAAGGAATGGGATCGGGAAAAGAACAAAGGCTATTTCTAAAAACTGTCTTTCGGCATTGATTCCTGCGGTAAAACATTACGCAGGCATTTTATCCGAACCGAAATCTGATTTTTAGAGACACCCTGATGCGTTGGCAATGTTGGGAAAAGGAATGTATCAATGGCTAAAAAACAAAATAATTCTTTGATTATGGACAAGGTGCCTGAACCGGATCCTGACGCAATGGCGCGGGCATCTCTTAAGCGGATAAAGAATAAAATTCTCGTCATGAGCGGGAAAGGCGGTGTCGGGAAAACAAGTGTTTCAGTGAATCTTTCCATCGCGCTGGCTGAAAAAGGCTTCAAGGTAGGCCTCATGGATGTCGATATTCATGGGCCGGACATACCAAGGATGTTAGGGCTTAAGGGAATGCTTGTTGTGAATGAAAGCAGAAAATTACAGCCGTTAAAATTTTCTGAAAACCTTTCGGCGGTTTCAATAGAATCCTTACTGTCGGAAAAGGATGACGCCATAATCTGGCGAGGGCCCGTAAAGCATTCTGCCATTCGTCAGTTTATAGGTGAAGCGGAGTGGGGTGATCTTGATTATCTGATTATTGATTGTCCGCCCGGCACAGGTGATGAGCCGTTGACGGTTGCGCAGCTTATTAAGGATGCCCGTGCTGTTATTGTAACAACGCCTCAGAAGGTGGCGCTTGCCGATGTGAGAAAATCTATTAACTTTTGTAAAACGTTAAAAATGGATATTCTGGGTATCATTGAAAATATGAGCGGTTATGTCTGCCCCCATTGTGGTGAAACCAGTAACATCTTTGGTTCCGGGGGTGGAGAGGAAACCGCATCATTATTAAATTTAAAGTTTTTGGGAAAAATTCCTATGGATCCCAATATGGTAAAATGTGGGGATGAAGGTATCTCCTTCCAGAGAAAATATGCAGATTCTCCGGCAACAAAAGTATTTGGAGATATAGCAGCACAAATTGAGCAGCTTTCACATAATGAGTTTCCGGATAATGTAAAGTGCGCTTAGATATAGTTCAAACCGGTATATTTAAAATTTTAGCAGGCGCAGGTATGGTTGAAAATATCCCTACCTGCTCACTGATATCTGATGGGGATATGAATGTATTGATTGATCTTGACCATCCCCGTAATGACAGAACAAACCTTATAAAAAAGCTGGCCGATTACGGTAGACTGCCTTGTGAGATAGATGTGGTCATATTGACACATCTTCATCCTGATCACATTGGTAATAAGGATCTCTTTCCGGATGCACGGTTTGTGTTTCACCGGGAAGAGAAAATGTCATTTTATTTTAATAATAATCATACCTATAAAATGGACAAAAATATTGTCATTAAACTTGGCAAGGGGGAGAAACCACGGGTATCTGATTCCATTCCGAATGTTAACGATTTGGAAAATCATTTATATATCCGCCACTGCCCGGGGCATACCCGTGGATCTCTTGTGATATTTACCAATATTGACGGGCTGGTGTATGCCTTTGCCGGAGATATTTTTTTGAATAAGGATTTTTATAACAGATGGGAGCCGCCGGGCATGTCCTGGAACCGTGAAAAAATATATGAGCACATGGAATATATCCATAAAAATGCCGATGTTATTGTGCCCGGGCATGGTAAACCGTTCAAAACCTGACAAAGTGGAGGAAGATGAGTATCTATAAAATTCATCCCATTGTAATGGGGACCAAGGTTTTTGATAAAAGCATGATGACCTACCAGCATGGGGCCGGTGTGGAATATACTATACCCATTTACTGTTGGTATATTGAAGGCGGTGAAAAAAAGATTCTGGTTGATACGGGTGAGATGAGCCCGATCCAGTCCAAAGAAAGGGAAGCTGCGATTGGCGGGAAAATCTACACATTTGAACAGGGGTTATCGCGCTGGGATCTGAAACCTGAAGATATTGATATCATCATTCATACACATCTTCATAATGATCATTGTGAGAATGATTTTAAATGTGAAAATGCCCAAATATATGTTCATGAAAAGGAATTAAAAAGAATCCATGACCCTCATCCGCTGGATTTCCGTTATCTGGAAGACTATATTGAAGATGTTGAGGAGAACGGCCAGGTCATATCCCTTGATCAGGATGCTGAAATTCTTCCGGGAATAAAATGTATCCATACACCTGTCCATACGGACGGCGGTATGACCATATTGATTGATACGCCATCGGGCTGTGCCGCCATTACCGGGTTTTGTGTTATCAGCGAAAATTTTAATCCGCCGATTGAAATAAAGGCCATGGAGATGGACGTTATCCCGCCGGGCACGCATGTGAATGTTTATGACGCCTATGACATCATGGTCAAGGTCAGAAATATGGCCGACATTCTGCTGCCGCTTCATGAACCGGGCTTTGCATCGTTTGATACCATCCCTGCTGAAACCGGGGAAAGTAATACATAAAAACAGTAAATAGATATTTGACCGGAGGAAGTACTTATTATGAATGTTGCACGTTTGTATGAAAACAATAAAGCGCCTGTTGTGTCCTTTGAATTTTTTCCTCCAAGGGATGAGAAGGCGGAAGAAAAATTTGATAAAGTAGTCACCGATCTGTCAAGGCTCGAATCCGATTATATGTCGGTCACTTTCGGTGCCGGCGGTTCAACAAAAGACGGATCTTATCAGGCTGTTAAAAAATTGCTTGAAAAGAAGATCCCGACGGTGGCCTATATAGCCGGTTATGGACTCGGCCCCGATGAGATTACATCCGCACTGGACAAATATAAAGCGCTGGGTATTGAAACGATTTTTGTTATACGGGGCGATGAACCAAGGGATTCGGCGTTTACGCCTCATCCGGAAAGTTTCTCGTATGCTTATGAAATGATAGATTTTATCAAAAAGAACTATGATTTTACTTTGGGATGTGCCGGGTATCCCGAAGGGCATATCAGGGCCGAGAGCATCGAAAAGGATATTGAATATCTTAAGCTTAAAGTTGAAAAGGGTGCTGAATATATCGTTGCCCAGTATAGCTATGGCAATAACCACTATTTTGAATATGTGAAAAAATGCAGAGCGGCCGGAATTACGGTGCCAATTATTCCGGGAGTAATGCCGATATATACAATCAAACTGACCCGTATGCTTGCTAAAGTTTGCGGTTCGTCTTTCCCGGATGAGTTGCAGCAAAATCTGAATAAACTGGCCGAGGCTGACAAGGATGATGTTCTGGCATTTGGAATCGAATTTGCTGCAGAGCAATGCCGAGCCTTACTGGCAGAAGGTGTTCCCGGTATTCATTTTTACACAATGGATCGTAGCAAATCCGTTTCGGAAGTTATTAACCGGCTGCGCCGGGAAGAAATTCTGTAAGCCGGCAAAACAAACAGCTGAAATCCGTCAGGAAAATTTTGTCAGGATTTTTTCTGACGGATTAAAAAAAACAGTTGCTTGAGACAAATACCGTATACCGCAAAAAATGAAAAAATTTTCTGAAGGGTTGGTAAACAAGGTTGTAATTCTAAGGGCATTAAAGATAGTTCCCGGTCAAACCATTATAGATGCGGGCTGCGGAAGCGGTTATATGGCCAAAGCCTTTTCTGAAAGGCTGAACCGTATCGGTAAAGTGTATGCAATCGATAGAGATCGGTCAGCAATTGAAACCTTGGAAAAGGAGATAAGCGATACCTGTATTGAAGCGTTAACGGCCGATATTACCCGGAAAACACAGGTGGAAGCTTCCTCTGCAGATTTGATCTATTTTTCAACCGTGTTTTATCTTCTTTCAAAAAAACAGATAAGTTGTTTTTTAAAGGAGGTAAAAAGATTGCTGAAACCGGAAGGGCGTCTGGCCATAGTTGAAATTCAGAAGCACGATACGCCGTTCGGTCCGCCGTTGGCGGTAAGATATTCGCCGGAAGAGTTGGCACAGGCAGTTGATCTCAAGCCTGAAATGCTAATTGAAGCCGGAGAACATTTTTATATGCAGATTTTTAAAAACAGATAAAAAACAGCAAAATCAGGAAAAATAATCATGGGAAAAGAAAAATATAAATATTTGTTCGGGCCTGTTCCGTCCCGCCGATTTGGACGATCACTGGGCGTTGATCTGACACCGTTTAAAACGTGCAGTCTGAATTGTGTTTTTTGCCAGTTGGGCAGGACACCGAAACAGACAATTGAGCGCAAGGAATATGTTCCGGTGGGTGACGTTATCGATGAGATCGGCAAATGGATGGAAAAAGACGGCAGTGCCGATTATATTACACTTTCAGGCTCCGGCGAACCGACATTGCACAGCGGTTTTGGCGAAATTTTGAAGTATCTTAAGAAAGTTCCCATTCCTTCAGTTCTCTTGACAAACGCGACCATGCTTTATCTCCCGGAAGTTCGTGACGCCGCTGCCAATGCAGACATTGTCAAGATGTCGTTATGCGGATGGAATCAGCACTCTTTTGAATGGGTTAATCGCCCGCATGGGAAACTGGATTTTGAGCGCATGATCGAAGGACAAAAAAAGTTCCGTGCACAATTTGACGGCAAGCTCTGGATGGAGGTATTTCTTGTTTCAGGAATAAATTCAATGCCTGCCGATGTTAAGAAAATTGCAGCGATTGCCTCGGAAATAGGACCGGATCGCATACAGTTAAATACCGTCGTCCGACCGCCTGCAGAAGACATTGCTGTTGCCGTTTCCAAAGAGCGTATGGAAGAACTGAGCGGATTGTTTAACCCCAAAGCGGAAATCATTGCTGAATTTAAACCTGGTTTTACGAAAATAAACCGGGCAAATGAAAAATCGATTTTATCAACACTTTTACGACGCCCCTGCACTACTGAAGAGCTGGTGGAAGTATTCGGCATGCATATCAACGAGGTATCAAAATATCTTGGCAAGTTAATGCAAAACGAGCAGATAAAATCTGTTCGTAAAGGCAATAAAATATATTATGTGAGCAGCAAATAAAAACGTGTTAATACTCAGCCGCCTTTGTTTCTCCCGGCTTTAACAGGATAGACGCTTATTCCGGACAGACGACCGGAAACAATCCGTTCATAGCAGTTATAGAGTTATTGACAGAGAATGGTGTTTAATATTAATAATAGCTGTGTTTATTAAATTATTAATACCAGTAATTTAACGGCAGCTCACCGAAAACTTTAAATCGAAAAGAGATGAACCCATGAATGTAAATTTTGATAAAATCGATTCGAAAATAATCTGTTTACTACAGAAAGACGGCAGGATGCCTTATAAGGCAATAGCAAAAAGGATGGGTATTTCAGAAACCAACGCAAGAACCCGGACACAGCGTTTAATTAAGGATGAAATTATTCAGATTGTTGCAGTCAGTGACCCTGAAGATTTGGGTTATTCCATTACAGGAACAATTAAAGCGCGCGTAGAGATGAAAAAAATTGACCATGTGTTGGAAGAATTAAAAAAAGTTAAGGAATTCGTATATATCGGCCTGATGACGGGTAACTGGGACATTGATATTGAGTTTATTGCGCAATCGATTAACGATGTAGAAACACTGATATATAAAAGAATAGTACAAATTGACGGTGTTATTCAGACGGAAAGCTCCTTAACTCTCCGGTATGTAAAAGACGTTCTTACCTGGAAAACCGCACTTGAATAGACTTAAAAAAGACATATTCCGATATTTACATAATCGGAAGCCGGAAACAAACCAACCCTTCCTTTTTAAATTCTTGCTCTCTTTCCCGGAGCTGTAAAAAAATCCCACAAAGGATCTATTACCACTTATCCGCCTTTATTGTAGAGGCCTTTGCTTGTATATACCCGTGTGTTTTTAGCCGCCATATATTTTTATCCCATTATTTGTTAACAGTATATATTGTTGAAGTGGAAAAATATTAAAAATAGCAATATAATAACTTATAAAACTATTTTAATTGTATTAAATGCGTATAATGATATTTTTATTGACATATTCGGCTTATAAAATTATATAGTGAAATAGAATGAACTTATTTTTTATCGGAATATCAAACAAAAATTGACAGGGTGGAGAAGATGAAAAAAGTAATCATTATTGGTGCGGGTGCACAGGGAAATGTTATTTGTGGCGTTTTGGCCAAAGCTGACGATATTTCAGTTGTTATGCTGGCCGATATCAACATAAAAAGAGCTGCTGAAGTGTCTGAATATGTTGGTTCAGATAAAATAAAAGTGATAAAGGCGGATGCCTCTGACAAGGATCAAATGGCCGCCATGATTAAAGAGGGCGGCTATGATCTGGTTGTCAATGTGACATTGCCGGATTTTAACAGGGCGATTATTGAAGCGGCGCTTGAAGCCAAAGCCCATTACCTTGATATGGCATCATATGAATATTTTTCTGTAAAAGATGGAAAAGAATACGTGGTCGAGCAGTTGGAATATTCCGAAGCATTTGAAGCGGCAGGCCTGACAGCCAATATCCTCGCCGGTGGAGACTCGGGCCTTGTTAATGTTATGGCAAGAGAAGCTGTGGATGAACTGGATGAGATTGATTATATCGGCATCAAGGACTATGGCGTTGTAGAGTGTGATGAACCGGTTGCCATGTGGTCGTTTAAAACATATCTGGAAGATTGTTCTGAGCCTGCGCCCTACTGGGAAAACGGCAAATATAAAGAAGCACCGGTATTTAGCGGCGAAGAGGAATATTTTTTCCCGGAACCCTTAAACCGGGTCGGTAAGGTTTATTACCATTCTCATGAAGAGCCGCTGACAATACCGCAGTATATCGGCAAACCGGTCAAATATGTTGATTTTAAAATGGGCGAGCCGGATAGTGCAACGTGGCAGTTCCTTCTTGATGGTTTGAAACTGATGGATGAGACACCTGTTGATATAAATGGCTGTAAAGTCAGTCCAAAGGATATCTTCTGTAAACAGCTTCCTGAAACACTGACACCGAAAAAATGTATTGAGCTTGTAAAGAATGATAAAATTAAAAGCCAGGCGGTGCTGGCTGTTGATGTAAAAGGTAAAAAAGATGGTGAGGAGATCCACTATAAAATGTGGACGGACAGCCCTGATATAAAAAAAGCATGTAGCATTATTCCGGGAACAAGTGATGTCTCCTGGATCACATCTATTCCGGCCTCTGTATTGTCACTTATGATTCTTCGCGGACAGCTAAAACGCACGGGCGTTTATCCCTGTGAAACCTTAACAAAAGAGGAAAGGGACATCTTTTTTAAAGGTATTAAGGAATGGGACGTTATTATTCATAAACAGGTTAGTTCTGTAATGGCTTAAGCTTTAAATAGATTTCAGCCTTGCCTCCGGCTCTGATCATAATTGGACCCGCTGTACCCTCAGTCTCAAACTTTGTGATCCAAATTGAGATCAGGGCTGGAAAACAGCACCCAAATCATTTATCATGGGCGCAAGAAATCCCGCATTTGATGTACGGCTTCCTACTTCCCAGACAGGTTATGTACTTGATCTTGGCGGAGTCTTTGTTCGCGACTTTCATACCGGTGAAAGACGCTATGGTACAATAAAGGATGTAGGTGATGCCTTTTGGAAAAACTGATTACAACACTGCCATTGGTAATGAGCGGCATTGATCTGATTCAGGGACCGGGTGCGCTTGATACAAGTGGTATGCTCTGCCTGGATCAGATCGTTGTGGATAATGAAATCGCTGAATATTGCAAGCGAATAAAAGACGGTATTGACATGTCTGAAACCAGCATTGGTAGAAAGGTTTTTTAGAAAAAATGATCAGAAATTATGAAAACGATAAAATTGTTAAAATTATAAAAACCGGCATTGCCGGCATAATTTTGATTCTACTACCGGTTCAGATTTTACCAACTGCGTTTGCCGGCGGAAAACTTCAAGTTGGCTGGTCCCAGTCCGAAATGATCGAATCTCTGGGGATTACCAACAACTGGCATTATACTACAATGGGCTGTATGTTCTGGCAGTTGCTTTATGATCAGGTATGGCTGTTCGGGCCCGGGCCGGAATATGACTTTGTGCCGAGGGCATTTGTAGCGTTTGAAACGGATAACCGTCTTAAATGGCGCATGAAGCTCAGAGATGGAATGAAATGGCATGACGGTAAACCGGTCACACTTAAAGATGCTGTCTTTACATGGCAGCACCTGAAACATACGGATCCGATTTGGGATTACTGGGATTGTGACTGGAAGGAAGGCTCTCTGGCAATTATTGACGACCATACGGTTGAGTTCGAATTGAATAAGAAGCTCGGGAGCAAATACCCGCCCTTTAATTTTTATCCGATTCTGCCCATGCACCTCTGGAAGCGTCATAAATATGATATGGAGAAATTCAAAAATAAAAATGCGATTGGTTCGGGCCCATTCAAACTGAAGGATTTTAAAGCCAACCTCTATATTATTTTTGAAAAATTTGAAGATTACTGGGATGATAGTCCTCGCGCAGATTCAATTGTATTTAAGTGCTACGGTAGCCCCGATGCACAAAATATGGCGCTCAGGCAGGGTGCTATTGATATGCTTGGGTATTACGGCATTTCATATATGGCTAAACCCTTCTTAGAAAAAAACCCGGACATAGAAGTGATCGAAACACAGGGCATCGGGCTTGACTGGATGACATTCAATCTTCATCCGGATGGCCCGCTCAGGGATGTCACGGTTCGAAAGGCCATTGCCCACGGTATTAATAAAGATAAAATTATACAAATGGTATATTTCGGGCATGCAACGGCTCAAAATACGTTTGTATATCCGGAATTAGCTGAATATACCCCAAGTAAGCTGGTATATGACTATAATCCTGAAAATTCCATAAAAATGCTTCAGGAAGCGGGCTATGAAGATCCGGATGGCGATGGTATCAGAAACGACCCCAAATCCGGCGAAAAACTACGATTCAAACTCATGACCATATCAGAATCGGCCGAGTACATGAAAATGGCTTTGCTGATAAGAGAAATGATGAAACCGATCGGTATAGAGATGGTCATTGATACAACTGATCTTGAGACCTATTATGACCTTTATTACTATCCTGCCGGTAATTCATTTGATATCGCATTAGCCGGAGAGGAGCCCGGTCCTTACGCTGACTGGATATGGGAGTTTATACGCAGCATAGACGGGGGGGGAGAGGGCTATAATACGGCCTATTATAATAATCCTGAAACCGATGCTCTTATGGATGACCTTTATAGTGAAGATGATATTGAAAAACGGAAAGAACTGGTTGGGCAACTTCAGGATATTATGCTTCGGGACCTTCCGCATTATGTTCTGGTTCGGCCAAACCATCTGAGTCCGGTCAGAACAGATAAACTGCAGGGATTTGAAACGCGGTATATGGGTGGTGCCGCCAACTGGATTAATCCATGGTCATTTTTTAATGTGCATGCGAAATAACACGGTTTATATTATTTAAACGCTGAGGGTTGAGTCAATTTTTAAAAGCCTGATCCTTTTGGGCCATGTAAAAGTCAGGTGGTTTTTGCCTGATAATTTATAATCATTATTTTCAAGCTCAGCGTTTTCCAAATGTTTTTGCTACATTATTTGCTGCGTCAATACCACTTAAAATTCCGCCGCCACATGTTGCCCACTGTTTGGGGTGCGTTGCTTCGCCGGCAAAAAATATTTTATCAGCTACGGTTTTGCGCAATTCCTCACGCATATGCCAATAACCGGGTTTGGCTGATGCATATGAACCAAGAGTCCAGGGGTGTTCACCCCAGCGTGTAAAGTTGCCTTTAATAAAATATTTTCCGGCATCACTGCCGTAAGCTTTTACTACTTCGTTAAGTCCCCACTCTACTCCTGCTTCAAATCCAGCCAGTTCAAGTTCCCGTCCGAGATCACCGCCGCTGTATACATAAGATAAGTTTGTGCCGCCCATGTTGGTTAACATGCCGCCCCCTTCGGTTCCGGCTTCGTTTACATAATCAACATAAGCATCAGGTCCAAGTCCAAAAAAATCTTTTGAAAACTGAAGGGCAACATTGTTATAGGTACCCATAGAAACGTATTGAAAAGATTCCTGTTTAACAACGGGAAGTGAAGGCGTAAACTTGATTTTATCGGCGCCTAATACACCGGTTGAAACAGTTATAATAACGGCCTTACTGTTTATCGTTCCTTTTGGTGTTCCTGTCTTTACACCCGATCCCTGCCAGTCAATATGCTGTGCCGGTGTAGCCAGTTCAACCGGCAGGTTGCGTCTATAATGAGCAACAATGCTGCCATAGCCTTCGTTACAAAAAGTTGTAAATGATTCTGACCCTGACCAATACCAGTCTTTACAGGACCACTCATCAATCTCCTTTCCCATACCCAGTGGGCCCCGGATATAGGATACCAGGAATTTCCATTTATTATCTATCTCCATGGCTTCCGCAGGGCTGACATCCGGATTGCGCCCTTCCGCGGCCCTGCAAATTCGATCACTGAATCGATCCCATTCCTTATCATATGCCTTCATTTCTATTTTAGTTGCAGGCCTGTTGCCGACAAAAAGACCATAGGGATCATTTTTCTCCGGAATAATGGTAAAATCATTATTTTTTCCATAATTATACCATGGGTTCGCATCATCGTAATTCAGCCAGTGGCAGCCCATATCATAAGGTATACCAAAGATATGCTCGTCTGTGTATGCACGGCCGCCGGTACGGGCCTGTGCTTCTATCATTATGAAGGAAATGCCCAAATCCGTCAGGGTTTTTGCTGCTCCTAAGCCGGCAGCACCTGCACCAATGATAACAACATCCGGTTCAGCAGGGATTGAAGCCCAGGTGGAGGCTGAACTTAGAATAAAAGGAGCCGCCGCTATGCCTTTCAGCAATATACGCCGGGAAATATTTACTGAATCGTGAGAGGCTGCCTTCTTCATACTGTCTCCTCCTTATGGTCGATTTAGATGATAGAATTTATTGGTCGTATAGTGAAATAAGATAAGCAATTACAGAAAACACTTCATCATCAGATAAACTTTTTTCCCATGTCGGCATATTGATTGGTGTTGGGCCATCAGAATCTTTCTTCTCAACAATATGGCCATTTAAAATAATACTTTTTACGGACATGTATTTTGCAATGGCCTTGAAAAATCCGCGAAAATCCGGTTTTGGATCCGCGTCCAAAAGGTCTCCGAATGTCTCAAGCGTTGAAATCACAGCATTCCTGTCTTCTACTTTATATAGAAACATAATTTCAGATAACGTATTTAATTTTGGAATATAATCTTTGGCATAATTGGGATTTTTCACACCGCCTTTGCCTTTTTTCCCATGGCAGGCCGTGCAGTAAAGGTGGAACGTCTCCTGGCCTTTTTTAATAAACGGCAGAGCGGATACAGGTTTTTGAGACAACCTTTGCGTCCCGTCAGGATACGCGGTCAGACTTTTTATATACACCGTGATTGCCCTGGCATCTTCATCGGAAAATTTAAAATCAAACATGAGTGTCTCTTCAGGTTGTGCACCGGGAAAACGAACAGATTCAAAAATGTATGCCAGGTTTCGATTATAGTTAAGCTGAGTAAACGTGTTTTGATTAAAATCCTTAACTGGAAATTTAATATAAGAACTGGCGTCACCGAGGCCCCTCAGTTCCGGTCCCAGGTAACCGCCTTTACCGTCACGTTTATGACATCCGAGACATCCTCCGGTTTCAAAATATTGCTTTCCCAGGCTATAATAAGGTGTTTCCTTAAGCAAATCCACGTGGCAGTGGTAGCAATTAGCCTCCAGAAATGGTTTTCTGAGTATCGGTGTAGTCCAATAAACATCAGGTTCGTCTGCAGCGGCATCTTTCCAGTTAACTGCTCTGCCCTGTCCGTCATGACAGATTGTACAGCCGTATTTTTCCGGATCGTGTTTTTCCAGGTATTCTCCCGGGTGAGCCATCAAAGGATTTTCTTCTTTTTCAAAACGGGGGTCCTCCATCGTAACGTGGCATGAAACACAGCGATCCACACGATTCATCTCCGGAAGATATATCTGTCGGAGTTTTACGGGAAAAGAATAAGATGCCTGAATGGTTTCCGGATCGCTTTTCTCCTCAAGCATATCTATATAGGTAAGCTGATGCGATCGCCATTCAGGCGCAATATTCTCCTGATACAGATATAGACCGGAAAATATAATAATTATTATGGATGATATATATAATAATATTTTCATAAAATAATATCTGTTAATGGTTTGCCCATAATGAGGGCCACCAGTAAAAATCCCAATTCGGACCACGGTGAACCGAAGCAAAATATGTTAAAATAATCACCGCAATAAAAAAACATGTAAAAAGTGCCATAGCACCCATTCTGATCGAATCGTATCTTTGTAATACAAATAATGACCATGCGGCAAACATCAGAACCAGTATGGTGCCCGGATTGATCAGAATAATGAGGAATTGGGGAATATCCGGAAACCATGCTCTGAGCCAGCCGAATACAATTGTAAATGCCAGCATTGTGACGCAGCAAATCAATGCGTAGCATGCAGATAATTTTGTAACCCGAATGCCTGTTTTATTCTCAAACCATATCCCGATAGCGCCCTTATCTCTGTCGATATAAGGAATAAGGGCCAAAACAAACAGCCCGATTATCGGGATACCGATACCACCCATAAAAGCAGAATAGCTGACAAGTTCCTGAATTCCAACTAAGTACCAGGGTGCCTTGGCAGGATTTTCCGGAATAAAGAGGTTGGCCGGTTCTTTCAAGGGTGCATCAAAAAGAGAGGAAAGGGCTACCGTAATGGCTAAAATAAATACGACTGCGACAAATTCTTTGAGAAAAGCATGAGGAATGCTATGCACCAGGTTTTCAGCGTCACTCCTTTTAGTCTTTACAGAATCATCCGTATGTTGGAACAATCCTGATTTAGTTGCGTTATTTACCTTGTTGTTTTCAGGTGTTCCTTTCAGCCATTCCTCATCAATACAATCCGGGCGGGAAAGTCCGCCGTTTTTTCTGATACGCCAGATGTGAATTGCAACAAACAACGTCATGAAAAAAGGAAGTAAAATGCAGTGCAGGAAGTAAAATCGAATAAGTGCGTCATTTGCAATCTGATCTGCACCCAGCAGAAGGTGCTTTAACTTCGTGCCAATATCAAAAAAACCGGTAATATTCAGCGCATCCGTCAGTTCCGTTGGTGAGGCGGCGATATTGACACCAATAGTTGTGGCCCAATAGGCCAATTGGTCCCAGGGCAGCAGATATCCTGTAAAGCTGAGGCCAAGTGTCAGCACGAACAAAGCAAGTCCGATGTTCCAGTTGAACTCACGCCCCCGTTTATAGGCACCGGTATAAAAAACCCGGGCCATATGAAGAAAAGAGGCAATTACCATCAGGTGAGCCGCCCATCGATGGATATTCCTCACAAGGCGCCCTGAGGGAATAACGTAAATCAAATCTTTGATGGAAGAATAGGCTTGAGCTGTATCCGGTTTATAATAAATCATCAAAAGAAAACCGGACAGGGATAAAATAGCAAACAACCCGATACACATGATCCCCAGCCCGAATGTATAGTTCCAGCGCAGGGAGAAGCGGTGCGTTTTGATGGAATGAATGTGTAAAAAGATACTGCTTAAGATAAGTTGCGATTTTAGCCGGCCGGCATCTTTGGCACCATGACGCATAACAGAGGATTTCAGATGCCGTGGCAATCTTGCTAAATTAACAAGTGAACGTTTAATAGCGCCTTCCGGCGTTTCTTCTAAATCCGCTTTTCGCATGGTCTGAAAAATTTCCTCAAGTGCGATCAGATAAATTTGACGCCCGGTTTAACAGATTTTTTCTTATCAACTATTAGTTGACCATTCGGTAGCCTTGATACGCTATACCAGGGTAAATCTTTGGGCGCCGGCCCCTTCTCAAGTTTCCCTTCAAGATTATATCGGGATCCGTGGCAGGGACATACAAATCCGTTATCATCTTTACTGACGATACATCCCAGGTGAGTACAAACTGCAGATATTGCAAAAATACCGTCCTGATCAGAGAATACGTAGACCTGGTCATCTTCAAAATATTTAGTTCTTCCAGGCGGCAAGTCAGCCATGGTGCCAATTTTAAAACGGCCGGATTTGCCGGGCAGAAGAAAAGGAAACGGCATTCTTAATACAGTCAACAGGAAGAAGGCAAGGGATGCCATTCCAATAACGATAGCAAGCCCCCAGCCCATAAAGAAGCGTCTTGTAATACCGCTTTTCTTAGTATTGTCTACATTCTCCTGCACGGATAAAATATCCTTTTTTACCTATCAGAAAGTTTCAGGTCAAAACTGTCTATTACATATCGTGCCGTATTGGCTGCACATTCATCTTTGCATTTACGCGGATTATGAAACGGCATAAGTCCATCAATAAATTTGACAACATCCTCACCCGTTTTAAACAGAGTACTGCCGACGATCGGACGGGCAAGATCACCCTTGCCGTCGACGCCATGACAGACGGAACATGTTTGGTCAAACAAAAGTTTTCTGCCTTCTGCATCTGTGGCATCGATTGCCGCAATTGTCTCTTTGGGAATCTTGTATTTGAATTCTTCCGTACAATATGCTGACACGTCTTCAGCATTGGTACCCGTGCAGAAATCCGGGCTTGTGGCCGGCATAATATAGTCAACTAATGCAACAACACCAGCCTGAGATTTAAACCGGTCACTTTCAAGGTGTGGTGGGGCAAGCACGCCCTTGCCATCTTTACCGTGGCAGTCCATACAGCTTTGCTCATATATGGTTTTGCCATTTTTAATATCACATATGCCATTTGATGTAACGATAAAGGAAAATCCGATTAAGAAAAATGATGCAAATAAAACCGATATAAAATATTTCATAATATTCTCCTGAAGCCCATGCTTTTTCCGGGGTCGTTATTTTTAACCAAGTACCTTGGCAACGTTATCTGCTGCATCAATTCCGCTTAAAAGCCCACCGCCGCAAGTTGCCCACTGTAAAGGATGTGTCGCTTCACCGGCAAAAAATATTTTCTCTGCGATAGTTTTACGAAGTTCTTCTCTCATATGATGATAGCCGGGTTTGGCTGATGCATAAGAACCAAGTGTCCACGGGTGTTCTCCCCAGCGTGTAAAGTTACCTTTTATAAAATGTTTTCTTACATCACTGCCGTAACACTTTACAACTTCGTTAAGGCCCCACTCAACACCTGCTTCAAATCCGGCAATTTCCAGTTCCCGTCCGAGATCACCACCGCTGTATACGTAAGATAAATTGGTGCCGCCTATGTTGGTTAATATACCCCCCGCTTCGGTACCGGCCTCATTGACATAATCAACATAGCGATCCGGGCCAAGGCCGAAAAAGTCTTTTGAAAACTGAAGGGCGACATTGTTATAGGTGCCCATTGAGACGTATTGAAAGGACTCCTGTTTGACTACGGGGAGTGCAGGTGTGAACTTGATTATATCGGCACCCAATACACCTGTAGATACGGTGATAATAACAGCCTTGCTTTTTATCGTTCCTTTTGGCGTTTCTACCTTTATACCGGGCCCCTGCCAGTCAATATGCTGTGCCGGTGTACCCAGTTGAACCGGTAGATTGCGTCCATAGTGGGCCACAAGGCTGCCATAGCCTTCGTTACAAAAAGTTAAAAAGGGTTCTGACTCTGACCAGTACCAGTCTTTACAGGAGAACTCATCAATCTCTTTTGCCATATCCAGTGGGCCCAGCATATAGGTTGACAGATATTTCCATTTATTGTCTATCTCCATTGCTTCCGCAAGACTGATATCCGGATTACGCCCTTCCGCTGTTCTTGAAATTCTGTCTATAACCTGTTTCCAAGCTCTATCGTATGCCTTCACTTCTTTTTTGGTTGCGGGCCTGTCACCGATAAAAACACCATAGGGATCATCCTGTTCCGGAACAATGGTAAAATCATTTTTCTTTCCATAGTTATACCAGGGATTCGTATCACCGTAGTTCAGCCAGTGGCAAGCCATATCATAGGGTACGTCAAATATGTATTCATCCGTATAAGCACGTCCACCGGTACGTGCCTGAGCTTCTATCATAATAAATGATATGTTCAGGTCCATTAATGTTTTTGCTGCGCCTAAACCGGCAGCACCCGCACCAATGATAACGACGTCCGGTTCAGTTGGTGCTGAAGCCCAGGCTAAGGGTGAGCTAAGGAAAAATGGTACAGCCGCCAAACCTTTTAATAGTCTGCGCCGGACTAAATTTACTGAATCGTCATACACTTTTTTTTTCATGTTATACCCCTTGTGGTCGAATGGGTTGAGAAAAAGTATTTTTTAAAATTCATAACGCTGTTGATTGAAGCACTGTGTCGGTTATTTTTTATATGCGTAAAAAAATTAAAAGTCAATATATAATAGCTAAAAAAACGATTAATATCATAAAAATAACTATATAAAATATATTTTAGTTATAATTTAACGTTTTAAGCTTTTAAGGCTTTAATTTTGTAATCATAAGCCGGTTTGTTCAAAAAATTCCAAATTACGTGAATCATGAATGATTGCGACATCAAGCCGGCAGAGGGTATTTTCTGAAGATAAGATCAAAAAAATCAATATTATCCATATTCTTCAGACGGTTCTATATCGTAATTAAACTGTTTAATCACGACATCGAAATCTTTACGAATCTTGTATCGGTTGAGAAATAATATACCGTCAAAGCGGTGAGCGCTATCCGGTTTTAAATAGTTGCATAAAAAAGAAAATAATGTATATTAAATATCAAAAAGCATAAGTAGATAAAAACTATGATAAAGATATCTAACAGATATTGTTACTGTTCAAGCCTCGACCGATACTAATACTTTAAATTTTAGCCATATATTAGTCAGATATTATCTTAAAATCAGTATTTTATGAAAATATATAAAACTATATTATTCATAATCAGACACAAATATTATCATCAAATATCGAAACCGGATCACTTCTTCGGGTAGAATTTTCAGATCTAATAAAGTTCTTAAAACAGGGCTGCAGTTGTCCTGATCATGAAACCAAAGCAATGAGGAGGGAGAGGTTAATGTCAAATTTCAGAGGAAAGAATAAAAAAGGGCCAACATTTTTCTTAATGACAACGATTTTACTGATCAGCTTGATTATGCTGTTCATGTATCCGGCACCGAATGCAAAAGCAGGCGGTGAATTACGTGTCGGCTGGCTTGCAGATCAAATGGCTTCTTCGTTGGCGTGTAATGATGCATGGCAGTATGAAGCATTGGGATGTATTTTATGGCAATTGCTTTATGATCAGGCCTGGCATTTCGACCCGCCGCCGGAGTATGAATACAGCCCCAGGGCAATTACCGGCTATGAAACCAAAGACAACAAGAACTTCACGTTTCATATCAGAGAGGGGATGACCTTTCATGACGGCAAACCGGTAACAGCGAAAGATTTTGCCTTTACCTATGAAAACCTGCCTGTCTCCAACCCGGTCTGGTCATATCCCAGTTCACAGACCGTTAAAGACTCTCTGGTTGTTGTTGATGATCATACACTTAATTTTGAAATGTCAAATATATTTCCACCCAAGTATCCGCCTTTTGACTGGGTTCCAATCCTGCCTGAGCATTTATGGCGACGCCACCGGTATGATATGGAAGGATTTAAAAATGCAAAAGGTATTGGCTCCGGCCCGTTTATGCTGGATTCTTTCGCTCCCGGAAAATATATATCTTTTAAAAACTTTGAAGCATACTGGGAGCAAAAACCAAGAGTAGATAAAATAGTTTTTAAAACATATGGCAGCCAGGATGCCCAGGTCATGGCTATGAAACGCGGTGAGGTCGATATGATGGGTTATGGTGGTGTCAGCCCGTTAGCGGCAAAGATGCTTAGAAATTCAGATAACATTGAAATTATCACTTCTCCCGGAATTGCTCTGCAATGGCTGACATTTAATCTGTATCAGGAAGGACCAATTCAGGATTTGAATATCAGGAAAGCGCTGATTCATGCTATTAATAAGGATCGTATTGTACAGATGGTTTATCATGGAGAGGCTGTTGTACATGATAGTTTCATCTATCCTGAACGAAATGAATATAATCCGAATCTTCCGCAGTATGAATTCAATGTGGATATATCCAAAAAAATACTTGATGAAAGCGGGTATATGGATACCGATGGTGATGATATCAGAAATGACCCCAAATCAGGAAGAAATCTGAGTTTCAAATTTTTAGTTCCTTCCAGTGATACGGAAGAGGTAAAAATGGCCACCCTCATGAGGGAGCAGTTTAAAGACATTGGCATTGATATCAGGCTCAATGTCGTAGATGTTGATACCTACTTTGATCTGGTATATTATCCGCAGAACCCGGCATGGGACATCTCTTTTGTTGCTGAAGAACCGGGACCTAATGCATCCTGGATATGGGAGTTCTCAAGAAGCTGGAATGACGGCGCCAGCATGGGATGGAACACTTCATATTATGATAATCCTGAATTTGATGAATTGCTGAATGCGTTCAACCGGGAAGTGGACCTGGAAAAAGCAAAAGCGATTTCATATAAGATGCAGGAAATTGTTACACGGGATCTGCCCTATTACATCATCTGCCGGCCGAATATAATTGACCCGGTCAGAACAGATAAGCTGACCGGATATGTACCATACATGGGCGGTATCGCAAGCTGGATCAACCCGTTTAGCTATTTCAGAGTTCATGCAAAATAACCAGGAATCCTGAAGAAATAAAATAAGGGGATGAAGTAAGTACGGTTAAGATATTTTGATTAACGGTTTCTCATGTGCTTCTTTCCCAATACAGGTTATAATTGTGTGAGAAAAGTGGCAGCCGCGATCCCGTTCCGGCTGCCACAGCTTTTTTCATCAAAGTTTAAAGTTCGGTTGGATCAGTGCTAAGTTTGTGATTTTGCAATTTCATTGCATGTGGTAATCCAGGTATCCTTATGTGATTTTACAAACCCGATAAACGCATCCAGCATTTTTAGCCGGTAAGGTCTGCCGATAATCTGAGGGTGCATGGTGAGAATAAATGAGCCGCCCAGCTTAAAAATTCCCTCAAACTCAGCCTCCCATATTTCACGAACGCTATTGGGCGTGGATATTTTTTTATTCCAGGTTTCAGCGTCAAACCAGAAGTGGGGTGCATCATCCAGAATCCATTGAACCGGCAGTTCGATGATGTCTGTTTTATGATGCTTGTAAGGCCTTATATCATCCATCATATTACTGGAGTATCGGAATTTATGTTTTTTAAGCAGAAATAATGTGTTCGGGCTAAAATCCCATGAGGGCGATCGATACCCTGTAACACGGGGTACAAAATCTTCCAGAACCTCGAGCGCGCGGATTAAATCTTTTTCTTCATTTTTACGGGAAAGGTCAGTGGGTGATGTGTGTGTGTACCCGTGGCAGGCAATTTCATGCCCGGCTGCCACAATGGCGGTTACTCTGTCAGGATAAGTTTCGGCTGTTACGCCCGGTACAAAAAAGGTGGCCCTGATATCATGCTTTTTAAGTAATTCCATAATAAGAGGAACCGCGACTTTTGCGCCATAGTGTCCCTGCGATAAAACGCCAGGCCGGTTTTTATTTTCCGGATCTTCAGCAATCCAGACGCTCTCGGCATCAAAGTCGAAAGTAAAGGCGACGGCACATTTTTGATTTTTTGGCCACATATTCATTTGATTTTTATCAGTTTAAAGTGTTTGAAGTTAATAAATTCCATGAATATATATCAGATAGTACAATGTATGATCAACAGTTTCATTTATATATATAAGATTTATCATTGGCTTCCATGGTCATTTTTTCATAGGGCCGGAGTCTGTCCCCCGGTCGAAAAACCGGATTGGTAATTCCGGTGAAATCATGATCTCAAAATCAAAATAAACCCAATCACAATCAAAAGTAAAATGACTATCTTCCGAAACCGTTCATCCGGGATTTTCTGCCTGATCCGTCCACCCAGCCATATACCAAGTGCAACGGGGATAATACCGGCAGCTGATATTGTGAGGCTGTGATGTGTCAGCAACCCCAGCTTGCCCAAACCGGCTAATAAAAAAATTCCGGATACCGTAAATGATAAATTGATGGACTGGACAAACATATTTTTATCCAGATTAAGCATCAGTAAAAAAGGCAGGGCCGGAATTACATGTGAGCCGGTCATGCCGGTCAGGATACCTGTGGCAAAACCAACCGGTCCATATAACCATCTTTCCGTTTTAGAAGATATGGTAAAATCAAAGTTTCGCCATGCCCAGAGGCCATACAAAACAATAACACTGCCAAGCGTAATCAGGGAAATACGGTTATCAAACCGGGTTAAAATACTTAATCCGATCATTAAACCCGGAATGGCAGATAGAAACAGGATCCGGAATCGCTTAAGGGACTCCTGAAACCTTCCTGCATCGACCATTACCAGAATGTTACTGCAAAGGGACGGGATGATAACCAGTGGAATGGCCGTTTTAATATCAATAATGTTAGCTAATATCCCAAGGCAGATTGTGGAAAATCCAAGACCGGTTATCCCTTTTAAAAAAGAAGAGGCAAAAAAAATGAGAAGTATGTATATGATTAAATAATAATCCATAGTAATTTTTTTACTTGTCCGGCAGTTGACATCTCCTATTATTCGTATAGGTAAAGTCATGAAAAAACGTTCATTCAGGGGAGTAATGCCCGGGTTACCGAATTGTGATATAATGCCTAAAACATTTACAAAAAAGGCTGATGAAGCACGTTACAAGTCAAAAAAATGGGCGGAATCAAGTCTTTAGTGGATGGTAGGCCGGTGCCATAAAAAGATTGCGGCTTTTTTGGCAAAAACGGTTTTCATTTTACACGGCTTCTTTAAGTTTCTTTCCGGCTTTAAATTTAACAACATTGCGAGCCTTAATTTTAATCTCTTCACCGGTCTGGGGGTTTCTGCCTTTACGGGCAGCACGTTTTGTTTTTGAGAAAGTTCCAAAACCAACAAGTGTAACTTTGCCGTCTTTCTTTTTCAGCGCTTTTGTGACATTTTCAATAAAAGATTCCAGGGCAGCACCAGCTGCAGATTTGGTGATTTCGGAATCTGAGGCCATTGCTTCAATAAGTTCTGCTTTCGTCATTGAGATTCTCCTTTATGATGGGGTGGTGGATATATCCAAAAAAGCCGCATCTGGAAAATATTGAACTGAGGGCGTAGAGTCAAGCAATTAGTGTATTTGCAGAAAATTTTTATTTCTTTGAGAAAGCTATAAAAAAAAATTGTGTGGAAAATTAGTAACAAAATTAAACCTGTATGTATCTTTTTGTCATCACTTTGTTTAAATGGCGAGAGTCGGCATGATTCGTAAGAATGAGCCGTTTATCCCTTTTTCATACTGATAAGGTCGATCGAAAACATACCGTGGACATCGGTTTTTATAACCATATGTACCACATTTGGAAAATTACATATAGAGATGAGATCGGATCAGAGATCTCAATCCTGTAAATATCTTTCCGGGCTAATTACAATCATCCATCCGGTTGTTTTCCGGTGCTTTCCATGATAATTCAAACGCATGTTTATTTAGAATATCAAAAGAGACATAATATGAAAAAACCGACCAATGCAATGGCCATTTTTAAACTGCTTGAGAAATCAAACTGCCGGGAGTGCGGCATGAAAACCTGTCTGGCATTTGCAGGCGCCGTCTACACAGGACAGAAGCGATTTGAAGATTGTCCACGGGTGAATCCATTAGTCGTTAAAAATTTCTATGGAAGCGATTCAGAACCACAAAATGCTTTTGTGGAAGGCAATGATTTTCTGACAGACTTGAAAAATAAAATCGTTGAAACAGACCTTGCCGTTGCGGCAAAGCGAACAGGTGCACATTTTTCAGATAACAAACTGACGCTTAAGGTTCTGGGCAAGAATTTGAGTGTTGATAATGAAGGAAAGCTGTATTCGGAGATACACATTAATCCGTGGGTGGCCGTTCCATTTTTGAATTATGTTCTTTTTGGCAAGGGCCTGGCTCCCAAAGGGGAATGGGTCTCCTTCAGAAATTTGAAGGACGGAATGGATCATTATGCCATTTTCCGGAAAAGATGTGAAATCCCGATGAAGCAAATTGCAGATACATATACCGATCTGTTTGATGATCTTATTCACCTTTTTAATGGAAAGCAGGTAGAAAAACAGTTTAAATCCGATGTCTCTGTTGTACTGCATCCTCTTCCGAAAATACCGGTTATGATCTGCTACTGGAAGCCGGAAGAGGATCTTGGTTCCAGCCTGAATATCTTTTTTGACGAAACGGCTGACAAAAATCTTGAGACGGACGCCGTATTTACAATTGGTGTCGGGTTAGCCCATATGTTTGGAAAGTTGGCGAAGCGGCATGGACTTTCAGGGGGAGGAGATACATGGGCATAGCCACAGACATTATCATTATCGTCATAACCGCGCTTATCGGCGGATTACTTGCGCGCCTTGCCAAACAACCGTTAATCATCGGTTATATCTTTGCGGGTGTTATCATCGGCCCCCAAACCGGTATCATTACGGTATCGAATATCCACGATATTGAAATGCTGGCTGAAATCGGTGTCGCATTACTACTGTTTGCACTTGGTCTTGAATTTTCATTACGTGAGTTGGAGCCGGTTAAAAAGATTGCCCTTATCGGTACACCGGTTCAGATTCTTTTAACAATTGCTTATGGGTATGCACTGGGTCGTTTTTTCGGATGGGACTGGAAAACAGCGATCTGGTTTGGCGCACTGATTTCCATTTCAAGTACCATGGTGCTTTTAAAAACGTTGATGAGCCAGGGGTTGATCGGCACCCTGTCCAGTCGTGTCATGATTGGGATGTTGATTGTTCAGGATCTGGCTGTGGTTCCCATGATGATTATTTTGCCGCAGCTGAGTAATCCAAAGAGCGGTTTATCCATTCTCGGATTTGCAGCATTAAAAGCAGTGATATTCCTTGTGCTAATGATTGTGCTGGGTACACGCCTGATTCCCCGTCTGATGAAATATATTGTTAGCTGGAACTCACGTGAAATGTTTCTGCTTACCATAACAGCTATCGGACTTGGTGTTGGATACGGAACACATTTTTTCGGACTTTCTTTTGCATTTGGTGCATTTGTTGCGGGGATGGTAATAAGTGAATCCGAATATGTCCATCAGGCCCTGAGTGATATTATTCCGCTTCGGGATATTTTTGGCCTGTTATTTTTTACTTCTGTAGGAATGCTTCTTGACC
Source organism: Desulfobacterales bacterium (assembly GCA_021737275.1). Taxonomy (GTDB): domain Bacteria; phylum Desulfobacterota; class Desulfobacteria; order Desulfobacterales; family JAIPEE01; genus JAIPEE01. The sequence continues at coordinate 181,165 of JAIPEE010000001.1, read as the reverse complement.
CGGATTTTCTTTTTCTGAATTTTAAGGAAATTGTAATTATAATTTTACTGGTTATGCTTGGTAAAGGGCTTATCTTCGGTACATTGAGCAAAATATTCGGATATGGTAATATTATACCGATTGCTGCGGCATTAAGTCTTTGCCAGGTAGGAGAATTTTCATTTGTACTTGCACGGGTGGGTCTTACTGCAAACGCTATCACTGAAAATCTGTATGCACTGACCATTACTACCGCTGTTGCTACTATGTTCCTGACGCCATTTATTTCAAGCCTGTCAATGCCGATATATAAATTACGTCAAAAGTGGTTCAGAAAAGAAACGCTTTTTCATACCGTCAATATACCCCAAACCGGTTTGTCAGAGCACGTTGTTATTGCCGGAGGCGGGCAGATTGGGCAAAATGTCGCCAAAGTTCTTCATCGCCTCAACTTAAAATTTGTTATTGTTGAGATAGATTTCAGGCGCGTGGAGCAAGCCAAGGCCGCTGAATATCCGGTTATATTTGGTGAAGCAGGGCAGGCGGTTGTACTGGAAGCTGCGGAAATTGAACATGCAAAACTTCTCCTGATTACATCGCCATCACTTGCTGTAACCCAAATCGTTGCAAAGCTGGCGCATACCATAAAGCCGGATCTTAAGATTGTTGCCCGGGCGGTTGATGTTGATCATATGAAGGAGCTTCACGAAATAGGTATCTACGAGGTTGTGCAGCCCGAGTTTGAAGCCGGCCTTGAATTTACCCGCCAGGCGCTGCTTCACCTTGATATGCCGGTCAGCTCCATTCAGAATTTAACGGATGATATCCGGCGAGAGCTTTATGCACCTCTTTATAAGAAAAAGCATTCCTACAGCATGTTTGCGCAATTTCAAAACGCCTGTCAGCTGCTGGATCTGAACTGGGCCATGCTTACTGAAAATAGCCCAATGACTGGCCGTTCCATAAAGGAGCTGGGTGTGAGAAATAAAATAGGCGTTTCCATTGTTGCTGTTGTTCGGGATGGGAAGATACATCAGAATCCCATGTCGGATTTCGAATTTAAACAGAATGATTACATCGCTGTTTTGGGAGATCCTGCAAATTTAAACTTGTTTAATAAAATGGTGAAAATCAAAAATATGCCTGTCTAAAAAAAAATCAGATCGAAGCCGGAAAATGCCTCTCAATTTGGTGGTAATATGATATTAACCCTCTGTTCCTGTATTCAACTGTACCATTTCATCATTCTCAGCTTTCCGCACAATCAATTGTTCTCTTGCCGATTTTATCGGCGATCGAAAGGTTTCCGTTTTTACATGAAATTTTTCACGGATCTTTTCAATGGAAACCAGTTTTCTCTCTCTTGAAGACGGTGTCAGAAAAGATTTCAGTTTGTGTTCCAGCACTCTCGGATGGAGATCACTGCCGATTGCAATAACACCATCCATAATGATCCGCTGCAAAAGCACTTCCCTGTCCGTCCGTTCCCTGATTTGGGCGGCAAAGGGTGAAAATATAAAGTTGGCAAACAGTACGCCATACAATGTGGATGTTAATGCGATGGGAATCGTTGCCAGTATGGTTGTTGTATCCCCTATACCGGCCAGCATCCCCATAAGGCCTACCACGCTTCCAATGAGACCAAAGGCCGGACTGATGTCCGCAAGTGTCCTGAGGACTCGTTCGCTCTCTTCCCGCCGTGTTCTGAAAAAGTGGATCTCGGTAATAAGAAGATCTTTTATTTGTTGCGGCGGATAAGCATCTACCAGGTATCCAAGGGCGCGTCTCAGAAAAAGAACGGTAGATTCCTCTTCATCTTCCTGGAGTGACAATAATCCTTGTACTTTGCTTTTTAAAGAGAGATCAACCAGTATTTCTACAATTTCATTGGGTGTCTTTTCACGGGTCTTGAATGAAGTCCGGAGAACTTTGTAAACAATGGCCAGCCGGTTAAAACCAAAACTGATCAGGGCTGCGGCAAAAGTACCGCCGATGACAATTAAAAAACCGGCAAAGTTAAAAAAAAGGCCAATATTGCCGTGAATAAAAAAACCGCCACAAAAAAGAAGTAGAAAGCCGCAAAGGCCAAGTATGTTTCGGTTATATCGGGCAAAGGTTTTAAAGTTTCTTATTCCGGTTCTATGGGTGGATGATGCCATTATGATCTCTCCTGTTTAAAGCCAATGATTAAACCGGGCCATTGATTTAATTATTGATCTTTGCCTGCCAGTTATCAGTTGTAATATTTTCTTGTATGTCAGCAGCCGGTTTATCCTTTGTCAGAATGAGTTCTACCCGCCTGTTGACAGCACGATTGTCTTTACTGTCATTGGGTTTAAGGGGCTCATAGTAAGAATATCCACTGATATAGAATCTTTTGGGTGAAAGATGCCGCTCTTCAATTAAGAACCGGGCGACCACACAGGCACGGAAAGCTGAAAGCTCCCAGTTTGTGGAGAACTTTTCTGAATGGATGGGGATGTCATCGGTATGTCCCACTACATTAATTTTATAGTCCGTCAGAAAAAGAACATCTGCAATTTCATGCAATGCATCAATGGAGCGTGGTTGTAATTCGGCCCGGCCCGGATCAAACAAAAGATCTGCCGGCAGAACAACCCGGACAGCACTGTCATCAAGCAGTTCGACCGTACCGATATCTGAAAGTTGCTGAACCCTTAAAGTATCGCTGTTTTTTTCGGCAATTATGGAAGGGTCGGCATCCGGTGCAGTTTCAATATTGTTGATTTCAGGTTGCGAAATAGTTTGAGTCGTCGCCTCAGGCATGGCCTGTACATCAACATTTCTTCCAAATGAAAAATCACGATTGGCAACCTGGTATATATAAAGGACCGCAAAGAATATGAACATGGTCATCATTAAATCGGACCACGCAATGGACCAGATCATTCGGCGCTGCTTTTGTTCGCGCGGACCGGAAAACAGCTTTTCATATTCATAGAGACTCCGGGCGCTGTCTATGCTTCCGTAAAAGGAAGACTTCTCCGTATCCGGCTGATCAGTTGGAATCGGTAATTTATTGTTCATTTATAAGTACCTGTTTTATAGCCTCACTTGTGGTTCTGATAAAGATTCATGATCCGGTCCATGATCTTTCTGTTTTCTATTTTCATTCTACGGGCTTCATAGATGATACTGCCCACAAGAAGGGCAAGGCATACGCCCGACGCCGTCAGATATTCCATTTGTTTTCCTCCAAACGTTAAAAGAAATTTGTTCATCATTAATAATAAGCAAATTAGATGCCAGAACATCTCTATGGTGATTATCTAATAGATTTTAGTATGTTACAAGAAATACAGATTTTTTTAACCCGGCTAATTTAATAAACAAGGCAATTTATTCCCGGTCTGACAATAGTTTTATGTAAGATCAGCCTGTTAATGTTAAAGGGGCTGTACAATGAAAATAACCGTAATTTCTTATGTTGCTTTATCAAAAATTTCGGGCATTATATATTTTGAATTGATTTATTTGTGTAAAAAATGTCCTGTGATTCATGCGTAAATGTTTATGGGATTGATTGGAGGGAAAATGTTTAAGTACAGAAAAAATTTACCCCAGTTGAATGGAGATATGTTCTTAATGGAGGGTGGGCCGGAAACCACCCTTATCTTTAAATACGGTCTTGATTTGCCTGAATTTGCCGCCTTTGACCTTTACAAAAATGATGAAGGGTGTGAGCATCTTCGCAACTACTATTCTTCTTATGGAGAATTAGTTGAAAAATATAATGTGAATTTCATTTTTGAAAGTGTCACTTTCCGTGCCAGTTCCGATTGGGGTGAAAAACTTGGATATTCAAGAGAGGCTTTGGGCAATGCAAACCGAAAAGCAATTAAAGTACTCCTTGAAATGAGAAACCGCTTTGAAACTGAAAAAAATAAAATTGTTATTTGCGGCAGTATAGGACCACGAATAGATGGCTATATTCCGGGAGAAATGATGAGTGAGAAAGAAGCTGAAAAGTATCATTTTGCACAACTAAAAATATTCAGCGAAACAGATGCGGACTTTGTAACAGCCTGTACCTTAACCAATACGGAAGAGGCTATCGGGGTATGTCATGCAGCAAAATCATTAAATATGCCGGTGGTGATCTCTTTTGCAGTTGAGACAGATGGAAACCTGGATTGCGGCCTGACCCTGAAGGAAGCCATCGAAAAAACGGATAAGGCGACAGACAATTTACCACTTTATTATATGATTAACTGTGCTCATCCGACCCATTTTGAGGGAATATTGGTTTCTGGTGAACCCTGGCTTGAAAGAATCCGGGGAATCAGGGCAAATGCCTCTACACGGAGTCATGCCGAGATGGAAGCGGCCGATGACTTTGATGAGGGAAATCCGGAAGAGTTTGGGCAGCAGTATAAGGCGCTGAAAGAAAGGTTGCCGCATTTAAACATTCTGGGTGGTTGTTGTGGGTCGGATCAACGTCATATTGAAGAAATTTATAAGGCTTGTATGGTTTAAAATAAATATGGTACCAGGAAAAATCAAAAAAACTTAATGTAAGACTACTTCCTTTTTTAGATGGTGAGCCAATATTGTGGCCTTTCCTGAATAAAGCGGCTTCAGAACCTACAAAAAACGTATCCCATAAAACCATGGCGGCAGGTCTGCGTTCCGCTATATAGTAGAGAGGCGTGAACCAGTCATTGAACAATTAAAGAATAAATGATATTAAATATTAATTAACATGCTTTGACCCATAACTCTTTTATAATGCATGAGGTCAAGATGAGAAAAAAAGTAAATCCAAGCCTGATCTTAATGTCCGTCATATCTGTATTTTTTCTATTAGTTTTCCTGACAGATGCTGTCGCTGCAAAAACATCACCCACATTAAACAACGGAAAAAAATGGCGCATCGGATACTATGAAGGTGGACCATGGCCGGATTATCAGGAAACCTTGATAGAAACAATGAAAAGCCTTGCAGATTTGGGATGGATCAAAAAATTTGAGCTACCGGCGTTACAAAATACAGATGATGCAGAAATTTTGTGGAGCTGGTTGTCTCATAATGTCAAGAGCAGCTATCTCGACTTTGTAGAAGATGCCTTCTGGTCTTCAAGTTGGGAAGACGGTTTACGAGAAAAAAACAGACGTGAATGTCTGGATTACCTTTGTGATAAAAAGATAGATCTGATACTTGCTCTCGGAACCTGGGCCGGGCTGGACTTGGCAAATAACAGCCACAGTGTGCCCACTATTGTCATGTCAACCTCCGATCCCATTACAGCCGGTATTATAAAAAGTGCGGAAAATTCCGGTTTTGATCATGTCATTGCAGAGTGTGATCCGACACGCTACAGGAGGCAGATACGATTGTTTCACGACATCATCAGGTTTGCCCGGCTTGGGATCATTTATGAGGATACGACGGATGGAAGAGCTTATTCAAACCTGGAGGATTTGAGGATAGTTGCAAAAGAGAGAGGTTTTGAACTTCATGAGTGTATTGCTCCGGACATGAATATATCCGAGGATGAGGCTGTCAGGGCTTACGTTGCATGTGCTGAAAAATTAGCGCCGGATATAGATGCATTCTATTTTGCGGCGCATCGGGGGGCTGATCCTGAAAACATATCAATACCGTTGGCGGTGCTTTCCAGGTACAATGTCCGAACCTGGTCTAACTGGGGGATAACACATGTTAGAAATGGGGTGCTGCTGAGTGTGGGGAGGGAAAATTTCAAACTGCCCGGCCGATTCTACGCAGAAAGTATTGTCCAAATTTTTAATGGTGTAAAACCCGGAGATTTAAACCAGGTATTGAAAGAGGAGCTTACGCTGGCAATCAATCTGGAAACAGCCAGGCGCATTGGTTATAATCCTCCTGTAAATTTAATGAAGATTACCGGAATTGTTTACGATAAAATAGAAACGCCTTAATGGAGTTAATACGGCTTTTATGAATAAAACTGCTAAAGTATATATTAATGCTCTTTCTGTCGCCATTGTGGCCGGGTTGTTATTCTGGTTTATCGACGGATATTTCGAGTTCATTTTTTTCCATCAGAATTTATCTTTTCTGGTGCTGGAGGGTCCTGAAACTTTATTGGAATCACTATTTTTAAGAGTTCCCATGCACTCTTTGTTTGTCCGGCTTTCGTTCGCTTTTGCATGTTTGGTTAGCGGCCTTATCGTTGCCGTATTTCTTTCAAGAAGGAAAAAAGCAGAGGCATTACTCATAGAAAACGAAGAGAAGTTCAAAACATTGATACGTTCAATTCCTGATTTAATATGGTTGAAAGATCCCAATGGGGTATATCTTTACTGCAATTCGAGGTTTGAAAGTTTTTTTGGTGCAAAAGAAAGGGAAATTGTAGGAAAAACAGATTATGATTTTGTAGATAAAGAATTAGCGGATTTTTTTCTTAAGCATGATAAAGAGGTAATTGCTAAAGGAAAAGCCATTATAAATGAAGAGGAAATTACTTTTGCAGAAGATGGGCATCATGAAATTCTGGAAACAATAAAAACACCGATATATGGGAATGACCATCGATTGGTTGGTGTATTGAGTATTGGACGAAATATCACTGAACGCAAAAATCTGCAAGCTCAGTTTATACAGGCTCAGAAGATGGAATCCATAGGACGGCTAGCAGGGGGGGTAGCACATGACTACAACAATATATCCAGTATCATACTCGGATATTCGGAACTGGCCCTGGAAAAGGTTAAGCAAGGTGACCCTCTGTATAGTAATATCAAGGAAATTATTACAGCTGCAATGCGTTCGACAAACATTACACGGCAATTAATGGCTTTTGCCCGTCAACAAACCATAGCTCCCAGGGTACTTGACTTGAACAAAACTGTAGCAAATATGCTCAAAATGCTTCAACGACTAATTGGAGAAGATATCAATCTTACCTGGATGCCCGGGGAAAAAGGATTTGTTAAAATAGACCCCTCCCAGATTGACCAAATCCTTGCAAATCTTTGTATTAACGCCCGGGATGCGATATCCGATGTGGGGAAAATTTCAATCCAAACTGAGAAGATTAGCTTCGATAAAACTTACTGCGCCGATCATGCCGGATTTATTCCAGGTGAGTATGTAATGCTTGCCGTAAGCGATGATGGGAGAGGTATGCCGGCAGAAATTCTTGATAAGGTTTTTGAGCCATTTTTTACAACAAAAGATATTGGTAAGGGGACCGGGCTTGGAATGGCAACTGTTTATGGCATTGTCAAACAGAATAACGGATTCATAAATGTACAAAGTGAACCGGAAAAAGGAACGGCCATCAAAATTTATCTGCCCCGGCATAAGAAGCGCTCTCTCGAAGCAGATCGCGAAGGTGTATCCGAAAACCCATTAAGCCGGGGTGAGACGATATTACTGGTTGAAGATAATAATTCTATCCTGAAACTTGTGGAAAAAACACTTGAAAGTCTGGGGTATACTGTTCTGTCCACAACCAATCCGGGTAAAGCCATGACTTTGGCCAAAGAACACGCCGGTAAAATTCATCTTCTTATAACTGATGTCGTCATGCCCGAAATGAATGGCCGTGATTTGGCAAATCAGCTCCAAAGTCACTATCCCGGACTCAAAACACTTTTTATGTCCGGCTATACGGCTGACGTAATTGCTCACCGTGGCGTACTGGAAAAGGGTGTATGTTTCATATCGAAACCTTTTTCAAAAAAAGAGATAGCTGTTAAAGTCAGGGAAATGATGGATAAAAGAGAAAAGAATAGAACCGCACCTTAATTCTTGGGAACGAAAAGATGAAAGTTTATATCAGTGCAGACATTGAAGGTGTGACAGGTGTGACAGTCTGGGATGAAGCGAAACTTCACAAGCCTGACCATAAAATAGCTCAAGAACAAATGACAGCAGAAGTCCGGGCAGCTTGTGAGGGCGCTTTGAACGCCGGTGCCACGGAAATCTGGGTTAAAGATGCCCACGATTCCGGTAGAAATCTGATTGCTTCTCAATTACCTCCGGAGGTGAAATTAATCCGGGGCTGGAGCGGGCATCCATACATGATGCTACAGGAACTGGATGAAACATTTGATGGAATTGTTCTGATTGGCTACCATTCCGGCTCGGGCACTGCCGCCAATCCTCTGAGCCATACACTGATGACCGGTGTGGTCGATATCCGGGTCAATGATCACCAAGCTTCCGAATTTATCCTAAACGGTTATACTGCCGCCATGCTCAAGGTGCCGATCGTATTTGTATCGGGTGATAAGGGGCTCTGCGATGAAGTGCATAACTTCGTATCCGGTATTCGGACTGTCGCAGTTAAGGAAGGAATCGGAGAATCAACGATCAGCATTCATCCCGATGTTGCGGTGAACCGTATCCGGGAGGAAGTGACACTGGCCCTGCAGGCAAAACCGGCCTGTCGGTCAATAGATTTACCGCCGAATTTTACAGTCGAGATACGCTATAAAGATCATTATAATGCCTATCGCAATGCCTTTTATCCCGGTGCCAAACTAACGGCCCCTTATGTGGTGGAATTTGAAGCCGATAATTATTTCGAAGTCTTGCGGTTTCTTTTGTTTGTGGCGTAGTGCTTCTTACAACCGCATGCCCCCAAAGCATGAAACACAAGGGTCGTACTGAATACTCTCCCTGCTTGCTGTTTTGGCAGATATGCATAGCAGGGGCTTTGGCGGTAAGCTTATTAAAGAAATGAACAAATTACGGCAGACCCATATTTTCAATAAGAGACACCTATGAATACTATAGAATATTGGAGTCCCATGGTTCCCGAGGTGGTCGTCACCGACTTTGAAAAGTCTTTAGATTTTTATCTGAATGTGATTGGTTTTCATCTGAAATTTCAGAGATCTGACCCTGACTTTGCATACCTGGAATATAACAAGGCACAGTTGATGATTGAACAGTTGAGAGATGATGCGTGGCTTGTAGGGGAAATGGAGAAACCCTTTGGAAGAGGGGTTAATTTCCAGATAGAAGTGAGTGATGTACAAGAGGTTTATGATCGCCTGAAGAAAGCCGGCATATCTTTATATAAGGATATGGACGAATCATGGTATGACATTGGCAAGCTATTCTCGGGGCAGAAACAATTTCTTGTTCAGGATCCTGACGGCTATCTTTTAAGATTTTGTCAGGAATTGGGCGAACGAAGTAAATAAGAAGAAAAGGAGGCAGGCCTTGAATATTGAGAAAACTTATCAAAATCTCAGGAATCAAGGCATGCCCCAGGTTTTTTTGATATGGAACAGTCGGTTATCCCAATTTTATATTGGTATCAGAAATTAGCACGCAAAACCTAAATTCAACTTATCCAGAATTTTCAGCCAGAGGCCGCGCTTTCCATTGTTGGCATCGGCTTTTGTCATGGCATGGCGGCTCATGGTTACGCCAATCCAGCGTATTGGCTCCGGAGGCCAGTTTATGGCTTTCTTTCTGACAAATTGCATATCAAGAATCTCACTGGGTTGATAACCGAGTAATTCAAAGCCAATTCGGGCTCCAAACCGGCTCGCACCAACGCCCAGGCCGGTATAACCGATAGCCCATGACACTCGCCCGTCATAGTCGACGCCGGGCACCATACAAAAACGGGTTGTTGAGGCGATGATTCCGCTCCATCGATGGGTAAAACGAAGACCTTCAAGTTGTGGGAATGTTTTAAAAAAACTTCTGGACAAGCCCTCAAAACGGCCCCGGTCATCAGCAACTCCCTGGTCGGTACGATTGCCATAGAAATAACATACGGAACCGCCGCCTCCCCAGGTGATACGCTTGTCCTGTGTCATGCGGAAATAATGAAACATATTAGACGCATCAGATAGCGCATAGTGTCGCCCCGTTCCCCAGGAAATTGATTCAAGTTGAGCAGGAGTCAACGGTTCTGTTACCATCTGGTAATCCCATACGGGAATAGCTGTTTTTCGTATCCGGCGAATTGGATTTGGAAAACCGTTGGTGCCCATCAGAATCTTATCACAGGTTATGGTCCCATTTGCACAGGTTGCCTTCATGCCTGATTCATGGGGGGCCATATCAATCAGTGAAGTGCCTTCAAAAATGCGAACGCCCAAAGAGAGAATTGTCTCTTTAAGTCCCCAGCAAAGACGGGCCGGGTCAACGGTGCCACCCTGGCTATCACGCCACCAGGTACCTGCCAGAAACATCGGAGAATTTACTGCTTTCCGGACTTCATTTTGGTTCAGCCATAAATTATCTGCCCCGGCCGCCTTTTTTCGTTCATATTTTTGTCGTAATTTCACAACCTGACCTTCATTAATAGCGACCGTCATATGGCCTACATTGTCATATCGCGCATCAATATTATATCGTTCAAGACTGCCTAACAATTCTTCAAGGTTGCGAATGCCCAGTTTATCAATAAGGTCGACTTCGCCCGGAAAGTGATATTCGGCGTTTGAGTCGCCATGGCTAAGTGCATCACTTAGCATACCGCCATTACGTCCTGAAGCGCCGTCCCCGATAGTGGTTGATTCGATAAGGATAATATCCAGATCGGGCATACGCTCTTTGGCCTGAAGTGCCGCCCATAAGCCGGTGAAGCCGCCGCCTACAATAAGTAAACGGCAACACTCATCACCGGTTAATGGAGAAAGTGTTTCCGGGCGATCATCCTGATCAAGCCAGAATGAAGCGTACTTTGAGTCGGCAAGTGCACGCAGATAAGGTTCCATCGTTTCCCTTTCCGTTCAGGTTAAATATGAACATGATAAAATATTGTTAACGTGATTACGATTGTGTGCCAAACAAACATCGGATAGCATCTGATTTATCTTGAATGCTGTCAACCATAAAAAAGAAGCCATAAAACCGGGGGCAATATTTTGTTTTACCGTATTTTCAATGACATTAGCATGCTCACTTGTATTTGGAGAGTCATTATTATCCGACGATCCATATATATCCGGTTGGGCAGCTTCATGTATTTTTTTGCCGGCCTATATATCATATTATCTTTATGAGTTGTTTCCTAATCAATTCCAAATTCCTTATAGATCTTTCTCATCCATTTCGGAAACCTGAGATTTTCTTTTTTCATATAATGGACGGAATACGGTTTGATATCAATGATCGGGCTGTTGTCAACGGCTTCAAATCCTTTGACGATCAATTTGTTTTTTTCCTGACGGATCAGCTGGACTGCGGAAACCAGTACCGGGTTGGGCCTGGCAGGGCTGCAGGTGGCAAAAATGCCCTGTATCGGGATCTCTTCTCTTCCCATGGGATGCACCTGCTCAAGCTTTCGTTTTTCAGGGTCAATGAGGTGGGGCCAGTATAATACCAGAATATGGGAAAAACCGTCTATCCCTTTAAGCAGGGGTTCCCACTTTTTAAATATCAGTATCTCACTTATGGTGTTATCAATTTCCTTTTGCAGTTTTTTTAGTTCTTCCACAGACGGTTTCAGCTCAAGGTTATCTTTGGAAATCTTGATACTGGGGGTTTTAATGGGGCTTTTGACAAGTCCCACAGGTACAAGATTCATTTCAGGCCGGTTGTGCTGTTCATAATTCATAATCGCTCCTTTTTTAAAAATCAGGCTGCCTGTTTTGTTCCGGGAATATCGGAACCGTTTACGGGAATGACTACCGGAAGCCCTTTGTGATGCATGATGTCGACCCTGATACCGTAAACCTCTTCCACCATTTCAGGGGTGACATCCCGGATATCTCCGGCCGAATAGATGGTTCGGTCCTTTAAAAAAATATACTTGTCCGCATATCTCATGGCGGTGTTCAGATCGTGCATGGTCATGACCGCCGCTATATGGTGGCCTTTAATAATGTGTCGGATCAGTTCCAGTATATGGATCCGGTTTTTCAGGTCCAGGCTTGCAGTGGGTTCATCCATAAGCAGAAGGTCTGTCTCCTGAACCAGGGCCCTTGCAATGCAGACCTTTTGAAGTTCTCCTCCGCTTAACTGATTCAGGTATTTCAGGCTGATCCCGGAAAGGTTCAGGTGGCGGATGACCGCATCCACCTTTTTGAGATCTGCTTTCCCGGCCCTGTAATTGATATGGGGCTTTCTGCCCATGAGCACGGCATCAAAAACGGTTATTCCGGCCGCGTCACTTTTCTGAGCCACATAGGCGACCTGCCGGGCTATCTCTTTGATGGTCATGGTTCTGATATTTTTATCCTTGATAAGGATATTACCTTCTTGGGGAGAGAGGATGCCGTTGAGGCATTTAAGCAGGGTGGTTTTCCCTACGCCGTTGGGGCCGAGGATGACGGTGATTTCTCCTTGCTGAATGGTAAAACCGATATCGTTGAGGATGTCATGGCGCTTGTAGGTAAAGGCAAGTTTATTCACATCAAGTATCATTTTTTATTCCCCTTGATAATAAGATATATAAATACGGGTGCGCCCAGAAAGGAAGTGAAAATGGAAACGGGCAGGACATGGGGTAAAAGCACCAGCCTGGCTGCAATATCCGATGCTGTCAGGACAATGGCCCCGGTCAGGATGGATGCAGGCATGAGAAAACGGTGATCATCTCCAATGATTCTTCTGACAATATGGGGGGCCACAAGCCCTATGAATCCGATGATTCCGGCAAAGGAGATGATGACCGATGTGACAAGGGAGGCCGCCATCATGCCGGAGAGTCTTACCATTTCGACCCGCACCCCCAATCCTTTGGCGGTTTCATCGCCGATATCCATGGCATTGTAATTCCATGAATTGGCCAGAAAATATATCATGACCGGGATTGTGATTACGGACAGGAAGGCAAGATCGTTCCAGTCTGTTCTGGCCGTATCTCCAAAAGTCCAGAAGACCATGGCGGCAAGCTGGACATCATCGGCAAAAAACTGGAGCAGCATAGTGCCGGCCGTGAACAAAGCTCCCAGTGCCACACCGGTAAGGACCATGACTTCAGGAGATGAGTTTTTAATTTTTGCAATACAGGTGATAAGGCAGGCGGTTCCCATGGAAAAGGCAAAGGCGGACATGAGGGTAAGCATCGGGCTGGAGATGTTGACGGCATCTCCAAGGGTGCCTGACATAACGCCTGATCCCAGGATCATTACTGAAAAGGCTGCTCCGAATGCTGCGGCATGGGCGATGCCGAGGGTAAAAGGCGAAGCTATGGGGTTTCTTAACACAGATTGCATAACGGTGCCGGATCCGGCAAGGCCTGCGCCTGCGACCACTGCCGTCAGGGTCTGGGGCACCCGTATATTCCATATGATAAGATCAAATTGTTTGATCACGTTGTTTTTCAAAAGGGTGTTGAACACGTCCGTGAACTTGATGTGTACAGCGCCCAGTGAAATACTGGCAGTGATGATCAGGATAAGGGTTGCCAGGGCCAGAACAATAAACAGAAATTTTTCCAATGTATAGCGTATGTATTCCCCGGGTACGCCGCCGTTGTCAAAATGCATACCTGCTCCTAATTCAAGTCGATCTGTTTAAACACCATCTGCTTAAAGGATGTGTTCATCTGTTTGAACATCGGTTTTGACAGAAGAAAGGTATAAATTTCGTCCGCTTTTTTTTCGGGAACGATGTCCATAAATTGTTTCGGATAAAGAATCTTGCCGATAAACCAGGCGTCGGCCAGAATGGATCCGGAGTTCTGACTATACCAGTTATAGGGCAGTACCCCGAATACATTTCCATTTTGCACGGCAGTCAGCTCCCGGTAGACAAGGTCGTTTCTGAGCTCGTAAAGGCCACCCTGATCTTCACCCATCTGGAGGGTGGAAAGATCAAGAAAAAGCACTTCGGGGTTCATGGTCAGGATTTTTTCTTTGGAAAAATTGCACTGTCGAAGTTTTTTTGCATTGTCGGCAGGTTTTGCTATATTTTCGGCATTGATGAATTGGAAGGGTGGATACTGAGGTTCCGTGGATTGGAAACCGTGGGGTCCCTTAAAGGCGATGCCGCCCACAAAACAAGTCTTTTTCCAGGCGTTAGGAACGTTTTTTGTCAGGTTTTCCAACTCCTTAATCTGGCCATCGAAAAAGGCAATCAATTCCCCGGCACGGGTTTCTCTGTCCAGCGCACGGCCCAGAATGGTCAGGGCCGTATAAAAGTCCTTCCTGTTGTGGGCGAGATCTCCATATTCAAGTGTGATGACGGGGATCCCGGTTTTTTTTGAAAGCTTGGTCGGGTCATATCCCGAAGATGCATAGGTTTTAAAAATCACTTGGGGCAGGGTGGGAAGGCTGATGATTTTTTCAGGAACGTCTTGCCCCCGAAACCCGCCAAAAACCGGAAGGTCTTTAAATTGAGGGTTGGCAAGAGAGTAAGGGCGGGCATCGAATTTATTATTAAGGTTTTCAATGTCATCCACCCCCACCACAAGATCCTGGGCCCCTAAGTAGGTCACAAGTCTGAGGCATCCGGAACCGGAGCAGATGATATGATCCACTTTTTCGGGGATGACAATTATTTTACCGGCGGCATCCGTGATCTGCTTTTCAGCCCGGGCTTCCGTTGATGCTGAGAACATAAGCAAAAGCAGACAAAGCCATATCAATAATGCTGTTTTGTTCATTTTTCCTCCAAAAACAAAAAAGCCGCAAAAGAACCGTTTCTTAAAAAAGAAATCAGTGGGCCTTCGTGGCTTTAACGTTATTATATTTGATTTTTTATTTTATCTGTCTTCAGACAGAAGATACCATCTCCATATTAAATTATCTGTTTTCTGTCAAGAATAAGTGTTAACGTGCTTATTTGCTATCCTTTTATCAATCACAGTATAGTAACGTCATTATATTTTTTGGATTTTATGTGATTTTTCCGTGACTGGCAAACTTGGGGATATTGAAAGATCCAAAAGACATTTGATCAATAGGTGAAGCGGATCAATATAAAAAAACAGGCGCTTTTTTTTTCAGAAAGCGCCTGTTTTTTTGTTTATTTCCGGATATTTCTTATTTAGGATGAACGTTAAAATAAGATAACGGATTGATCCAGTTGGATACACCGCCCATATATGAGACATAACCAGTCAGCTTGTCTGTCCGGACCGGATCAATTGTGTGCGGTCTGCAGATGACGTAATAGGGCAGTTCCGTTGCCATTATTAACTGCATTTGATGACAAAGGGCTTTTGCTTTCTCCAGATCTGCTGAAGAATTGAAAGTATTCAGTATCTTGTCAAACTCCGGATTATCATAGTATGATGTATTCCATCCCATGGCCCATTCATCATTCCAGCTTCTCATGAATTCCCATATCCAGTTGGCATATGGTCCGGGTTCTTCTGAGACAAAAGAGATATCCCATACCGGATTTTGAGGGTAGTATACCAGATCATAAAAGGTATCTATGTCTACAACATTGATTGTGATGCCGACACCGATTTCTTTCATCTGCTCTCTGATAAGGGTTGCCATTTTAACTCCTGCCGTATCATTGGAGGATGTCAGAAACTTGAATTCCAGATTTTTACCTGAATTCGGATCATTTCTGAAGCCATCACCATCTGAATCTGTATAGCCACCTTCATCAAGCAGTTGTTTGGATGTTTCAATGTTGAATTCATATTTTGGCAGGTTGGGATTGTAATTGGCAAGTTCCGGATAGATAAAACTGTCTTGTTCATCAGCCTGACCATGATAAACCATGTCGACAATACGTTTTTTATTAATAGCATGAACAAAGGCTTTTCTGACAGTCAGGTCCTGTAAGGGGCCCTCCGGAAACATATTAAATGTCAACGTTTTAACTTCAATTCCAGGTGAAACAATCAGTTTTACATTTTCTACTTTTTCCAGCAGTTTTGCAGATAAAGGACTCACACCGCCATAACCCATCATATCAATTTCACCGCGTTTAATGGCCATACCCAGCGCATCCGAGCCGCCGTATGTTTTAAAAACAATTTTATCAACTCTCGGTTTTTTATCCCAGTAGCCCTCGAATTTTTTAAAGGATGCGTATTTCCCGGCTTCAAATGAGTCCAGCATAAACGGTCCGGATCCAATAGCTTTTGAGTTTTTAAATTTTTCAATATCAAACTTGTAACGCCGCCAGAGGTGCTCCGGTAGAACAGGAAACCAGTCAAAAGGCGGATATTTGGGCGTAAGCAGCAATTTCATTGTAAAATCAAGAGTATAATCATCAACAACAACAGCTGAGTTGGGTACAATTGTTGAACTGTTATAAGCCCAGATCGGGTTGGATACCGGAAGGTGTTCAAAGGTAAACGCAAAATCTTTTGCTGTTACCGGTTTGCCGTCATGAAAGGTCATACCCTGCCTGACATGAAATCTGAAATTAATGTTATCCTCGGTTTCATAGCTTGTAATTGCGCTGAGAAAATGTTTGTATTGCGGTGGTGGGCCATAGAACCAGACCTGATCATAAAGCAGCTGCCATAACATGCATCCCATTGTTTCATACTGCCAGGCATCATTACATGCGAGTGATGAAAGCATTTCATCAGCCAGCCAGCCGACGCGCAATTCACTTTCCGCCCTGGCATCAGGCGCAGTCTGAACGATCAGCATAAACAGGCTGATCACCAGAATTGCCATTATCAGCCAGGGTCTTGAATAATTCCTTTTTTTTTCTGTAAGATTGGTCATAATTTACTCCTTTCCCTGTTTTGAATAATTGTTCGAACTTTATACCGTACAGTGCTTTGTCTGTAAACAGTCTTCTTGTTTTGCTTATATCATGGCAACAAAAATATCTTTTCTCTATTATTAAACTCTCTTAAGTTAGGACAGATTACTAATAGTTATAAGCTCGATTTATTATTCGGGAAAATGTTACTTTAGCATTTATTATATGAATTGTTTGAGTACAAATGTATTATATTTTATATGGCTAATCCCACCAGCTCTTTAAATCGCTGTACGGAATTTATTTTGATATCCAGTATTTCGGAAATTTTTAACTTAGCCGTTATACCGACAGGCCTTCCTACAACAGCCGTAAGAACACCAATACCCAGTTCCTCTCTGAGCGGGCGCATTACATCTTCATCGGTCAGACTGAGGACATCAATACCGAGTTTCTCTGCAACATATTTTTTTGCATCCTGAGTTTTCATCTTAAGGGTCATCTGCGTCCATGCCACAAGATCTCCTGCGGTTCGCATACCTCCCATTCCAGATGCCATAATGTGCGTTATCGGCATACCAAAAGGATCTCCGACACCAACCTACAATCCATCGGCTTTTCCGATTTGTACCAGTGCTTTTGCTACACGCGAGGTACAATCAATGGGCGGGAGATCAAACATGGGAATACCGCATACGCCCATCCCGACATTGGGATGTACGGGAATGTTAGACGACTCAACAGTTGCTTTGGTAAATGTAAGTGCACGGGCAAGGTTCCATGGAAACGATTTCGTTGTAACAACATTTACCGCCATTCCATATATGCTGGCGCCGGCCGCTTCAGCAACCTGGGCCTGCTGGTGCGGGTACATTCCGGCCAGACGCCGGCCGTCAAACTCGATATTTCCGTGCATGCCCATGATAAATTCAGATGCTGAGCCGATAATAATGGGCAAATCAGGCAACACTTCTTTTAAATTCCGTATAGACTGGAGAGCGGCATAAAAATCAGCATCTCCGACAGAACCGGATGTGTCAAAGTTAAGTCCCTCACACCCGATTTCTGCCATCTCCTTACCAAAAAATACTAAATCATCAATCATATATTCGGCTGCTTTTTCCATTGATGCCAGCGCTTCATCAATCTTGCCCATGGGCATCAGTTCCGTCGGGTTTGGGAAGGGGCCGTCCGGCTGAAAGTAAAGTCCCATGTTGGGTTGTGATCCATAGAAAAGAGGAATGGTTGTTTTCTGAGAAATCGTAAAATAATCATTCATTTCATGATTGATGACCGCTTTTGCCGGTTTGAAACTAAAATCAATATGGCCGGCAGTCGAAGAATCTGCTGCACATACTCTTTCATAAACCAGGTGGGCTGTTTCACGGCTTATAGGTATACCGACACCGCTATCATCCGGGCCGCAATAGGTCAACATGGCAGCACCGTCATCAGTGACAATGACCTCTTCACCGGGATCAACACTGACCGTGCGGCTTGATTCTGCCAGTATATCAAAGAGCTTTTCCTGCTCTTCAGCGCTTAATTCAGGAATTTGACCTCTTTCAGATGCATCCCGGACGCCTGCTGCAATTTCTTCCTTAACTTTGGGAAGAGACATCTTAATGCGCTCACCGTCACCCATTCTGGTAAAAATATTATCCTTCATCATGATCCTCCCCTTAAAAACCGGTTGTTATGCTGAATATATGTTTAATACGCATTTGAGTTTTACCCAAATCCGCATGTTGGTGATTTTGCAAGATGCCGGTTCATAATAATACAGTCGCCATGTTATTCTCAGGCCGGGAAAAATAATACACTTCCGAAGCCGGGTTTGCAACGTACTTTAAAAAAAAATTTGACTATTTAAATATTTATTTAAATTACAGTATGTTAAATTAATTGTCGTCCTGCATTTTTTTCTTGATTTAATATTAAAAAAGGTTCATTGGTTTCATAAACCTGAAAACGGATATGCCTTGACAGGTTAAGGCAACCGGAACCTTAATTCATTTCAGCGATTCGATCCTACCCCCGAACCGGATCAGATAAACCGGACCAAGGCGAAAAGACAGACGCAAAAAGGAGAAATAAAGATGGCACCACTGATGGATGTCAAGTTCGTGGAAAAAGATGTTGCTGATGAGCAGGATGAGGACCCTCCTGATAGTTCTGAAATACCATTGCCCGATGAAGCTCGGCATGAAGTAGTCCTGCCATGTCTGCAGTTAAGTAAAAAAACATCTCTAAAAATTCCACTTAAACCGGGAAGCAGTCCCAAAACAGTTCTGTTCAGACGCACATATTACCCTGAAGTACCAAATAAATTATGGAATGACTGGCGCTGGCAGATTCGAAATTCAATACGCAGCCTTGATGAATTGAAAAGTTATCTGACGCTTTCACAAGCGGAGTCAATTTCTGTAGACAGGTCGCTTCCGCTGTCTATTACACCGTATTATATGAGTTTGCTTGCTGTGGATAATCCGCAGGACCCGTTAAGACGGTCAGTTGTGCCTACGAAATATGAATATAATTATATGCCCTGCGAAAGCAATGATCCTCTATGCGAAGATGATCAGAGCCCCGTACCCGGCATCGTTCACCGGTATCCGGACAGAGCGCTGTTCATGGTAACGGATTACTGCTCAACCTATTGCCGTTACTGTACCCGCTCACGAGCAGTAGGAAACGGAAAGATGAATCTGTCTTTGAACTCTCTTAAAAAGGGCCTTGAGTATATTAAAAACACACCTGCCATAAGAGATGTGATTGTATCCGGCGGTGACCCGCTGACGATGCATGAGGAACGTTTGTCCTGGCTGCTCGGCAACCTGAGGCAGATTCCTCACCTGGAGATTATCCGGATCGGCACAAAAGTGCCGGCTGTACTCCCACAGCGGATAACACCGGAACTTGTCCGAATGCTTAAAAAATTCCACCCCCTCTGGATGAGTCTCCACTTTACCCACCCGGATGAGTGTACACCCGAAGCCTATCGTGCCTGTAAAATGTTAGCAGATGCCGGAATACCCCTTGGGTCTCAGACCGTTTTACTTAAAGGTATCAATGATTCTGTTGAAACAATGACAGCGCTGGTTCACCATCTTCTTAAAATGCGTGTACGTCCCTACTACCTCTATCAGTGTGACCCCATAGCGGGTTCCGGCCATTTCCGTACGCCGATATCAAAAGGTCTCGAAATTATCAAAGGTTTACGGGGTTTCACCAGCGGGTATGCCCTGCCCACATACGTGGTAGATGCCCCCGGCGGCGGTGGAAAAATTCCATTGATGCCGGATTATATCAGCAGCCGTAATGAGGAAGAGATAATTTTTAAAAATTATAAAAATAAGTTTTACAGTTATCCCGACAGATCGGACGGATATGATGACGGTTTTTTATAGCATAAGTATCCGGATCGGGCAATATACGGATCTCATCAAAAATAAAAAAAATATGATTTTAATTTTTAAGCGGAGGGGAAAATGAAAATCGGTCTGACATATGATTTGCGCCAGGCTTACCTGGCAAAGGGATACAGTGAAGAGGAAACCGCCGAATTCGATCGGTTGGATACGATTGAATCGCTGGCAGAAGCCCTGGAAAGCCTTGGACACAAAGCAGACCCTATTGGAAATGCTGAGGAGCTTATTGGAAGACTTGCATGCGGAGATCGGTGGGACCTGGTTTTTAATATCGCAGAGGGTTTGAAGGGAATTGGCCGTGAAGCCCAGATTCCTGCCATACTGGATGTTTATGGGATTCCCTATACTTTTTCAGATCCTCTGGTTATGGCACTTTCCCTGCATAAAGGCATGACCAAGCGGGTGGTCCGGGATGCAGGACTGGCAACACCGGAGTTTCATGAAATATATACTATTGAAGATGCCGGCAGGGTGACATTTGAACCGCCTTATTTTATAAAGCCTGTTGCGGAAGGAACAGGGAAAGGGATTACAGAAAATTCGGTCATTTATCAGCCGGAGCAACTTGACCATGTTTGTCGTTTTCTTCTGGAAAAATACACACCGCCCCTGATTGTGGAGCGTTTTTTGCCCGGACGTGAATTTACGGTAGGAATTATCGGTACCGGATCTGATGCCGAAGTTGTCGGTACCCTGGAGATCATTTTACTTTCATGCGCTGAAAAGAATGTATATTCTTATGTTAATAAAGAGCGTTGTGAAGAACTTGTTGAGTATAGGCTGGTAAAGGCAGATATGAGTCCTGTTATTGCAGATGCGGAAGCCCTCGCACTTTCTGTATGGCGGGTACTTGGCTGCCGGGACGGCGGAAGAGTTGATATTCGGTGTGATGAAAACAGCGCGCCGTCCTTCATTGAAGTTAATCCGCTGGCAGGGCTTCATCCGGAACATTCCGATCTGCCGATTTTATGTTCAAAACTGGGTATCCCATATATTACGCTTATTGACCGGATACTGACATCAGCCATAAAACGGGTGAAGACAGGTCCTGAGCTGCAGGAGGTCATCCATGCGGATAGTTGTTGTCTATAATGCTGTTGAAGAGGACAGCTCTCTGGATGATCTGGATGTACTGATGCAGGTTAATGCGGTATCGGATGCACTGACAGAACTGGGTCATGAAGCAATCCGTATTTCCTGCAATCTTAATCTTTTGGAATTAAAGTATGCGCTGGAAAAAGCTAAACCGGATTGTGTATTCAACCTGGTGGAATCACTGGAAGGGCATGATCGCCTGATAGATGTTGTGCCGTCACTATTAGACACTATGGGGTTGCGTTATACCGGTTCGCCGGCTGAGTCAATCAGAATTACCTCTCAAAAGGTAATGGCCAAGGAGCTGATGATGGCCACCGGATTGCCGACACCCAAGTGGATACCGCCCTGGCCGCCGGTCCTGCCGGGCATATACCGGCCTGAAATAAGCGCCGGATCGTTTTCAAAAAACAGCTGGCTGATCAAATCGTTGTGTGATCATGCCTCGTCGGGTCTGGATGAAGACAAGTTAGTAAATGGCAATATTCGTGACGTTCTGGATCTTATGAAAAAACATGCACCATCCCTGGGGGGAGCGTGCTTTGCTGAGTGTTATATTGACGGGCGTGAATTTAATCTCTCTCTGCTTCAGGATGAGAACGGTCAGGTCCAGGTATTGCCTCCAGCGGAAATTGTTTTTGAAGATTATCCTGAAAATATGCTTCACATTGTCGGGTACAAGGCCAAATGGGAAGAGGGTTCATTTGAATATCACCATACTCCCCGGCGATTTGACTTCCCTGCCGAAGACAAAGAATTACTTAAAACGATGACTTCACTGGCTAAACGTTGCTGGGAAAATATGGGGTTGAAAGGGTATGCCCGGGTTGATTTCCGGGTGGACCATAAAGGAAATCCATGGATACTGGAAGTAAATACAAATCCCTGTTTGTCACCAGATGCCGGTTTTTCGGCTGCACTTGATATGGCCGGGATTAAATATGCGAAAGCTGTTGAACGAATTATTTTTTCAGCAAAAAGCGAATACATAACACCAGATATATACTGTAAGAGCAAACGCTCAGATACACAAACCGATTCTGTGGATACCGGAACACAGCAGTTCTCGTTGGATGGCATTATGCTGAGATATGAGCCTCATCCTGATGATGTTTCTAAAGTTCGTTCACTGATTGATAATACGGGCTTTTTTCTCCCTTCAGAAAAAAGTGTGCTCGGTGAAATACTTCAGGATTCTCTGCAGCGGGGAAGTAAAAGCGGATATTATTTTATTTTGGCAGATTTTCAAGATTCACTTATGGGATTTTCGTGTTATGGGCCGGTTGCGTGTACAACATCCAGCTATGATTTATTCTGGATTGCAGTTCAGCCTTCTTGTCAGGGGGCAGGATTGGGAAAAATTCTGCTTCAAAAGGTTGAAGACAGTGTTTCGGCCGCCGGTGGCTCACGGCTATATGTAGAAACCGCCTCAAGACCCCAGTATTCAGGGACACGGGCTTTTTACGAAAAGCATGGATATCTTCTTGAAGCGACATTTAATGATTTCTATTCATCCGGAGACAACAAGATGGTTTACTGTAAGACGCTGCCACAGGAATTCAGGAAGACGACAAAAGAGCTGACAGCCCGATCAACCGGTAAAATTTAAATCTGCAATACAAGATCTTCCGTATCAGTATCATAACCGGACGTCCCGGTCCGGTTATGATCCCCCCCACCTTTTCAACAATATAATTTTTTTTACCGGACATATGGCATAAGTCACTTTAAAATGATAATGTCATTATTGGTTTTCAA
The DNA here is from genome assembly GCA_021737275.1 of Desulfobacterales bacterium. Taxonomy (GTDB): domain Bacteria; phylum Desulfobacterota; class Desulfobacteria; order Desulfobacterales; family JAIPEE01; genus JAIPEE01. The sequence continues at coordinate 158,353 of JAIPEE010000001.1, read as the reverse complement.
AAAACAAAAACAGAAATGGAGAGATTATAAAATTGACAATCCCGGCAGTAAAGGTTTCTGATATATCAAAGAATTACGGTTCTCTTAAAGCATTGAGCCATGTGGACTTTTCAATTGACAAGGGCAGTTTTTTCGGCCTTCTCGGTCCCAATGGTGCGGGAAAATCTACGCTGATAAATATCATGGCCGGCCTGACTCATGCCAGTGACGGTAATATTGATGTAATGGGAAACGATGTCCGTCGAAAATGGCGTAAGGCAAGAAATGCCCTTGGTGTCGTACCACAGGAACTGGCCTATGATCCGTTTTTTTCGGCCAGGCAGATGCTTCGGCTTCAGTCCGGTTATTTCGGGCTCGGTTCCGGAAATTATCCCTGGATTGACGAGCTGCTTGAACGATTGGATCTTGGCGGTAAAGCTGATGAAAACATGATGAAACTTTCCGGCGGTATGAAAAGGCGCGTGCTGATTGCCCAGGCACTTGTCCATAAGCCCAGCGTGGTTGTACTGGATGAGCCGACGGCAGGTGTGGATGTTCAGCTTCGAAAGGTTTTATGGGAGTTTACCAGGGAACTTCATGGAGATGGTCACACCATTCTTTTGACAACTCATTATCTTGAAGAGGCAGAGGCGTTATGTGAGAAGATTGCCATTCTCGATCATGGAAAACTGATAGCCAATGAAACCACAAAATCCCTGTTATCCCGTTATCCCTACAGTTATCTGCATCTGGAACTGAAGGATTCGAGTTCGGCGTTACCGGAAAAGATTCGTGATATGGCCGTTTCCTTTAAAGGCAGGAATGTTACACTTCGTCTCCACAGGGAAAAGGACCGTATCGGGAATATTCTTGAGGCGCTTTATGCGGCCAAAGTTTCTTTCAGCGATTTACGAACGGAAGTGCCGGGGCTTGAAGAGATTTTTATATCACTGACAGGAGAGAATAATGATTAATCTGCGCGGGATGTATACGCTTTTTTCCAAGGAAGTTTGGCGGTTTCTAAAAGTGGCGATACAGACCATTGTTACGCCCGTTATAACGATACTGCTGTATCTTCTGGTGTTTGCATCAGTTCTTTCAGAGCATGTGGAAATTTATGACGGGGTGGGATATACTCTTTTTCTGGTTCCCGGCCTGGTGATGATGTCGGTAATCCAGAATGCCTTTGCCAATAATTCATCCAGCCTTTTCCAGTCCAAACTGAACGGGAACATTGTTTTTATGCTGCTGGCGCCGCTTTCAAACCTTGAAGTTTTTATTGCCTATACCTGTGCGGCAATTGTCAGGGGCGTACTGGTGGGGATCAGTGCATTTCTGATTTGTGTTTTTTTTATTACACCGGATATTTATAATATATGGATCCTTCTGTTTTTTGCTTTTATCGGCAGCGGTGTCTTGGGCTCTCTCGGCCTGCTTTCAGCCATATGGGCAGATAAATGGGACCACATTGCCGCGTTTCAGAATTTTGTTGTGCTGCCGCTGGCGTTTCTGAGCGGATCTTTTTACTCCATTAAATCTCTTCCGGGCTTCTGGCAAAAAGTTTCCATGCTGAATCCGCTTTTTTATATGATTGACGGGTTTCGATATGGTTTCCTTGGCGTTTCGGATCACGCTGTAATGGTGAGTGCGGTTATTGTTTCAGCCTTTTTTATCCTGGTGAGTACACTGACACTTGTGACGCTCCAAAAAGGATGTAAACTGCGGTATTAAGGCGTCAGTTCAAAGGAAAATTTAATAATGATATCAATTGAAATTATGGCAACATTTTTTATGGCATCTGTTCTGCTTGCCCTTGCGCCAGGGCCGGATAATATCTTTGTTTTGACGCAATCAGCGTTGCGTGGAAAACTGTCGGGCCTGATTGTGACGCTTGGTTTGTGTACCGGGCTTGTCGGCCACACCATGGCGGTTGCATTCGGAGTGGCCGTTATTTTCCAGGTGTCTGCAATTGCTTTTACAGTACTTAAACTTTTTGGTGCAGGCTATCTGCTTTATCTCGCATGGCAAGCCTTTCGTTCATCAGCAACAGAGATAAAAGCGGACCAAAACGGTAATTCTGATTTTTGGAAACTATATCGACGCGGGATCATTATGAATATCACCAACCCCAAGGTATCCATTTTCTTTTTAGCTTTTTTACCACAGTTTGCAGATCCGGCACGCGGCACTTTAACCTTGCAGCTCATAATGCTGGGCGGCATATTTAATTTCGCAACGATACTGGTGTTTGGCAGTATTGCTTTGCTGGCCGGTTCTTTGGGACAATGGCTTAATCGATCAGAAAATGTACAGAAAATAATGAATCGGATTGCAGGTACGGTTTTTATAGGACTTGCCTTGAAACTTGCTACAACAGAGCGATAACTATCTCTGGTTGTTTAACTTCCTGTCATATAAGAGATCCTTTTGATAAAATGAAAAACTTTTGTATCTCAATTTTGGTTGCCGGACTGATCCTCGGTTGCTCCGGTAAAGATGCTTCAAATGCATTTATTGATGATCGTGCAGGAATATTAACTGACGATGAAACCAGGCGTATCAGCACTTATTATGAAAAGCTGTTTCAGAAGCTGGATATTCATCTTAAGGTTACCGTTTTAAAAGAAGGCACATCTGATATCGATCAGGTTGCCATTGATCTGTTCGATGAATATAACCTGGGTGAAAATACTCGCGGAGCCAACGGTGTTTTGATGGTTATTGATCCTCACGGGGGTCAGGTCAGAATGGAAGTAGGATATGACCTTGAAGGCATTTTTACGGATATCTTTATTGGAAGGATTGAGCGGGATCAGATGGTACCTTTTTTTCGGACCGGAAAGGTAGGGCCCGGTATTGAGGCAACTGTAGAGCTGATTGTTGCAAAAGCGTTCGGAGTGATTGATGATGCCGGTTATATATCTGATGAGGAAAAGCCTGTTTTAGATAACTGGTCAGGTGGTGCCGGCGCTAAAACCGACGTAAAAATCGGAAGTGAAGGTATCCGAAAAGAATCTCTCGAGAATGCAGAAATGTTCGGGAGCCGGCCGACACCGCAACTGACACTTGAAGTATACATGGCGATATTGGAAAATCATATTAAAGATCCTCATCTGGAAGTTTATACACCGGAAACACGGAAGTTTTTTGAAAAATGGCTGGTAACGGATGGTCAGCAGGATAATGAATTACGGGATCTGATAAAATGTAAAGATGACGGCAAGCTCTATGAAGAGGGCAATCTTGCGGTGATCCGATTCTCCGTCAATAATCGGCAGTGTGCACCTTATTTTTTCCGTAAAGGGGAGAATGGCTGGATGCTCGATTTTGCGAGTCTTAGCCGGATGGTAGGATTTAACCACCTGAATCAATGGCATTTCCGCAGCCAGGAACATGAATTTATGTTTGCATTTTCAGATTTAACCTTTGATAAGAATGGTTTTCCACACCAATAGCCGATATCGGTTTATTTATGTTCATGCCTATGTGCCCCATGCGCATGCGCATGAACATGCTGATGAACATGAATATCAGCATCCGTGATAATTTTTCCATCTTCCATCAGGTAAACACCTTCAGTTACTTTGGAAAGAAAATCAAAATCGTGAGAAATAACAATGCGCGAGATATCCAGGACTTGAAGCACCTCTGTGAGGCGCGCCTTGGTCTGATCATCCAGACCTGTGGTGGGCTCATCAAGTAGAAGTGCTTCCGGTTTCATTGCCAGAACAGTAGCAAGGGAAACCATTCTCTTCTCACCACCGGACAGCTTGTGGGTAATCCGTTCTTCATAACCGGCCAGGCCTAATGATGTTAATGTCTCTTTTGCTATGCGTGTGGCTTCTTTTTTTGAAAGTCCGAGGTTCAGTGGTCCGAAAGTGACATCTTCCAGAACAGTGGGACAAAATAATTGATCATCTGCATCCTGGAATAATAAACCGATGCGATGGCGAACCTTTGCAAAATGTTTTTCCTTTGAAACCGGTTTGCCAAAAAGTGTGATAGATCCTTTATCCGGTTTTCTAAGTCCCATGATAACGTGGAAAAGCGTTGTTTTGCCGGTGCCATTGGCACCCATCAGGCCGATTTTATCATTTTTGTAAAAGTCGAACTGCAGGTTATTTAATACAGCTCTGCCATCAGGGTAAGCAAAAAAAACATTCTCAAGATGTATTAACGTTTTACTTTCCGTCATATATTTCCCCATTCCATTACAGCAAGACAGATAATAATAATTGCCATAAAGGTCGTAAATATCCAGTTCCCATAAGATGGTTTAAATGATGCCAGGCAGTAATATTTCCCTTTAAATCCCCTGCATAGCATAGCCTGATGTACGCGCTCTGCACGACGTACCGCGCGGACCAGCAGCATGCCCGCCAGGTACGCTACTGTTTTTAATGTATGTATGTTGTTTCCGGCTTTGAAGCCGCGGATTCTGGCTGCTGTAATAAGGCGTCGGTACTCCTGCTCAAGTACAAAAATATACCGATAACTTATTAAAAGCAGGTGTACGATTTTGTCAGATACTTTAAGTGCATGCAGCGCTTGTCCGGCTACAGAAAACGGCATAGTGGCAATCAGGGAGATCAGGGAAAGTAAAATAGCATTTGATTTCAATGTGATCCGGGCAGACATTAAAATGCCGTTCTTATAAACCGGCAGGGGGCCAACATAAAATTGGATATCACCACCACCGGTCAGGGGCAGAACAATCCAGAAAAACAGGATGAACACATTTACTAACAAAAGGCGTTGAACGAGCGCCCTGAAATTCAGTTGGGCACAAACTGCCATAATTGCAGAGATGCAAAGAGAAAGTATCAGCACGGGAAACTGATAGGAAACTGCAACAATAAAGGCATACAGCACAGCAATGACAATCCTGTAGCGAGGTCCAAGTTTGTGTATAATTGACGTGCCGGCAGCAAAGGGTTCGTTTATCATTTTATTATATTATTTTGCTTTCTATATTTAAAATAAGCTGCCATACCCATCAGGCCTAAAATATAGCCAAGCCCGCCCAGAATATCTCTGAGGTCCGGTCCTTGTTGCTGATTATCCGCCAGTGTCTGCATAATGGGTTTGAGCCTTTTATCCAGCGCTTTTTCAACAGCGATGTCAATTTCTTTTTGAATATCAGGTGTTATAACGGTAAGCGTTTTATTTTCAGTGGCATTTATTGTTTCCGGTAATTCGATGTTTGAGTCGGTTATTACGTCAGCTTCCAGCGCCGGAAGTTCCCAGTAGTTGGCATGCCCCAAGCCGGCATCAAGCTTGATTTTCAGCAAACCGCTGCCGGGTCGGATAAAAGAGAACAAACCGCCATCATCGGTTTTACCCTCAAGAAGTACATTGTTATTCGGATCGGTTACGATGATAGTGCCACCTTTAACCCGTTTGCCGCCGCTGAATTTACTTTGGGTATATACGGTATCACCTTCTTCCCATGCAAAAATAGAGACATTGTGGGCAAATGCAATATTGGGGAAAAAAAACAGTAATATTACTAATGAAGCTGTAAAAGGCAGCTTATAAAAAGTATCTTTGGCGTTACACTGTTTCCGGATTCCCACTTTTGCGGGGATGGCATATTCAGAGATAGCGGAAATAATATTCATAGTGCTGCTCCTTAATTGTTGATGCTCTTAAATCCGGGTAATAGAGCGGGTTGAACTTTTTTTAAAAAGGCTACACAAAAGATACTGATAATACCTTCTATAATCATGACTGGAAGGTGGGCACCCATAATCAGGGCAGCAGCTTTGAATAATCCTTCATCCGTATATATAAGTGCCAGACCGGCGATCACAGCATTAAGAACAATGGCTATACTACCTGCACCAAAGGCACCTATCGCGGATATGGTTTTATTCTTCCAGATCAGAGGCGCAAAAAGATAATGACAGACTACGGCAGGTAAAGCCATTATCACTGTATTAACACCAAGTGTTGTTATGCCGCCGTGTTGGAAAAAGGTGGCTTGTAGCGTTAATGCAACGAGTATAGCCGGAAAAGCTGCCCACCCCAGCAAAAGACCGACAATGCCGCTCAGGATCAGATGGACGCCGGCCGGGCCAATGGGGATATGTATCAATGAGGCCACAAAAAAAGATGCCGCCAGCATACCTGTTTTGGCGATGTCTTCATTTCTGAGTTTTTTCAGTCCGATAGCTGTCCCGGCAGCGGCAATGGCCATACCGGAAATCAGAACCGGCCCGGATAATATTCCTTCAGATATATGCACAAAAATAGCCCTTATCTATACGCTATAAAGTTTTTGGGTGTCATGAAAAAAATCAGGGGGAGATGAAGCAGATCCGTTGCTTAGATGGTTTACCCTCACCCTGACCCTCTCCCATCAAGGGAGAGGGAACCCGGATTTCAACTTTTGCAAATGTTAATGAATAAGTTTTGGTTCAATAAAATTTACCCAGATCACCGCACCCATTTCAATATCTTTTTCCTCGTTATCATATTTTATTTTTTTATCTGATGTGTTGAGTGCGGCAAACCCCCACCATCCGAACCATGGCGCAGCATAGGTGAAAATACCATTCCGGTCCGCTTTAATGGTCTGTGTAACCATATATTCTGTCGGTGCCTTATATTTACTATCTTTATTGTAATATTCAACCTCTACTTCGGCGTAAGGTATAGGCTTGCCGTCCAGCTTGACGGTTCCCTGGAACACATTACCGGCATAAAGGCCAAAAGGTTTTGATATCGGCACGATTTCAGTTTTGAGTCCGATTTCCGCATCCCAACCTTCATCGTCTCCAAATGCAGTGACAACCGTTTTGGTGTAATGGATAATGAAACAGTCTTCTGCCGGTTCCCAGTATGGTTCAGGTTCCATATAAAATATATAAACACCGGGGTGCTTAATGTTATATTGGGTCCGCCAGGCTTTGTGGCCCATCACTTCAGTCTCTTTAAGCTGTGACAGCAGGTTGGTTTGCCGGCCATTAACCATTACACCAAAATCTTTTGGCTTTTCCAGAGGCATGCCGGCCAACTCAAATGGATGAGAGAATGAGAGTTGAAAATCCACTGTCCGATCATCCTGCTGCATCACCATTTCGTCGGAAGGAATGAGCATACCGAAATGTGCCCGGGCAGGCAAAGGAGATAAGGATAAAATACCGATCAAAGCAAATAAAATTAAAGTTCGTTTCATTTTTCCTCCAATAAAAAAGCCATAAAGAAATTGCACTTTCGTAGTGCAAGTACCTTCATGGCTTGATTTGATTATGTTGTTAGATTTGTTTCACAGGCTTCAGCCTGCAATTATGACAAATTAATATAGCCGGCGTTACTTGTCAACCTTCTTATCGTTGAAATTTGTCGGAAAGTCCGGACTGAGGAGAGGTACAGTAGTGATCGCATCCGGCCAGGTGTCTGAACGTTTCCGACAAAACGCCAACAGTGCCGCAGATGAGCTTTGTTCGGCGCTGTTATTTACAAATTGCATATCAGTGTCGGTCTGATATTTTCATAATACGGATATTTCCTGAAAAATATTTCCGGTATCAAAATTATTTTCGGTAACTTTGACTAAACAAAGTGTTCTTCATAGTCAATAAAAATAAAATATATTAGCAATATTAGATTCTAACAAACCAATAACGACCAATAGTAACATCATGGTTTATAAAATATGGACACACGCGTTGTTTCGATTAAAAAAAAGAGTATGGATTGACGCAAAAGGATCTGTCTGGTAAGTTATGGAAAAAACAATAGAAACCAAGAGAACAATCTTGCCTGAAATAAAAAGTAAAATATACCGCAATAAAATGGCCGGACCGAACTGTAAACGGTGCGGCACCTGTTGTCGTAAGGGCGGGCCCTCTTTTCATTTGGAAGACAAAGGCCTGATTGAAACCGGGAAAATTCCTTCCAAATATCTTTACACCATTCGAAAAGGTGAGCTGGCACTGGATAATGTCACCGGTCGCCTTGCTCCCGTCAAGACAGACCTGGTCAAGATCAGGGGAATTGGCATAACATGGACATGTATTTTTTATGATCCCATACAGTATATTTGTAAAATTTATGATCACCGTCCTGTGGAATGCAGGGCATTAAAATGCTGGGACACACGCGAGATTGAACGGATTTATAATGAAGAGAGACTCACAAGAAAAGACTTACTTGAGGGATTTGGCGGTATCTGGGACATCATAGAGACACACCAGAAACGATGTGATTACCATAAAATTGGTGTTCTTGCGGCAAGACTAAAAAGTGAAGAGGCCCAAAAGGATGCACTGGCTGCCATAGATGAATTGCTGCGTTATGATAAGGAGATTCGAAGTCTTGTTGCTGAAAAGGCCGGCATGGATCCTGATATGATGGATTTTCTTTTCGGCCGCCCCCTGACCGAAACAATGGTGATGTTCAGAATAAAGGTTGAAATGACAGGAGAGAAATACCGACTGGTGCCGGTGTAATGACATTAAACAAGTAAACTAAAATTTTTGCCCATATCTTCACTCCGGCAAAAGTGCATATTACGTCTGCCAATTAAAATATTTCAAGATTTTGGAAAATACATATTAATCAAACAAATCACCTCTCCGATTCGGCAAAAAGTATCTCATGCGGTGATCTCTTGCATGTGAAATTGCTTCGGCCTTAAGATCTGCAAACAGAATTCCCTCTTCGCCGCTGTCATCTTTTTCAATAACCTCACCATTCGGGCCGATAACTAAAGCGATACCGGGAAAGTTCCTGCCCTTTTCATTTTCACCGGCCTGATTACATGCAGCGATGAAGATGCCGTTGTCAAAGGCTCTTGCCGGGAGATGACGCATCCATGATTTAAACTTGCCTTCAGTGGAACCATTGGGTGATGCATGGGGGATAAAAATAATATCCACACCTTTTAATGCCATCCGGGTTGTCAGTTCAGGGAAATGAGCATCATAACAGAGCTGGACGCCGAATTTTATGCCATGAGATTCAAAAACGGGAATATTGTCTCCGGCAGAAAAAGTGTTTTTTTCAGGCGGTGCAATATGAACTTTGCGATAAACTTTAGAGCCGCCATCAGGCGTAATAACCATATGTGTGGCATAAATATTTTCCGAGCCTTCTTTTTCAGCAATTCCGGCAAGGATGGTAATGTCCAACTCTTTCGACAGTTGAGCAAGACGTTTTGAAGAAGGGCCCGGGACAGTTTCTGCTGCATCAAAAATTTCCGCTTCAATGCCATATCCGGTAATATTCATCTCGGGAAAGCAGATAATGGCGGCACCATTATCCTTTGCCTGTTTTATCCGGGCATACATACGGTCAAGATTTGATTTCGGGTCATGGGCGACAGAACGGAAAACAACCAGTGCGATGCGGATATTTTTCATTATGATCCTGATTTTACATCAAACTGTGCCTTGATTTTAAACACACGTGTGGCAGGAAGGTTTAAGATTTCCGTCACACCGGTATCTTCAGAAATTTCTTTGAGATTGTTTTCAATTTCCTCTTTGGATGGCGAGATAAAGGTAAACCAGATATTATAATCATCTTCTCTCAGGTAGTTGTGTGTAACCCCCGGATAACAGTTAACCTTTTTGGCAAACAGATCAATTTTATCTTCCGGTACCTTTGCTGCGCAGAGAGTGCTGACGTGGCCAAGCTTTTCAGGAAAAAAATTTCCGCCGATACGACGGATAATGTCATCTTCTTTAAGCTGGGAAACTCGTTTAATCACATCCGCTTCATCAAGGCCGAGCTCTTCAGCAATGGACAGAAACGGGCGTGATGTAATTGGGAAATCCGATTGTATCCGGTTTAGTATCGATCGGTCTATGTCGTCCATAAATTACCCTTTGATCAGGTTTACATGAATTTTTCTCGTTCGGGGGCCATCAAACTCACAAAAGAAGATACCCTGCCAGGTTCCCAGCAAAAGGCGACCATTTTCAATGGCAATCAGTTCCGATGCGCCGACAAGTGTTGCCTTGACATGGGCTGGAGAGTTACCTTCCATATGGCGGTATTTATCTTCCCACGGGACAATCTTGTTTAATATCATCCGGATATCAGCCTGAACAGCAGGGTCGGCACTTTCATTTATCGTCACTGCTGATGTTGTATGGGGTACATATACCATACAAAACCCGTTGCTGATATCAGATTTTTGCACAGCATCCTGAATTTTTGATGTAATATCAACAAAAGAAGTTTGAGCGTCGGTTTTTATGGTAAGAACCATTTTGAAATATCCTTTCCGGAATCAAAACTCCATGAAAACAATTTCTATAATGGCGCTGAGAATAAAAAAGGCCCTGCGACATGCGCAAAGCCTTTTTTTGAAATGTACTTCCTGTCATTGCGAGAATTATACGCAACCAGTCGGTTTCGGAAGACCGGCCATTTTACAAGCTCCCTTACCGGGACCTGACGGGAAAAGCTCATAGATGTGTTTCAGTTTGAAGCCGGAAACTTTTGACAAAACACGTACCATCGGTGCGATACCATTTTTTTCATAGTACTCGCGAAGAACGGTGATTACTTTGTTATGTTCTTCTGTCATTTCATCGATACCTTCTTCTTTTTTGCAGTACTGAACCCAGTTTTCACTCCAACTTTTATAGTCATCGATAAAACCGTCTTCATCTACACCGAATTTCTCTCCATTAAATTCTACTTCTGGCATTTTAATAACCTCCTATTATAATAGTTGCCGCATTACCAGCGGATTATATCCTTTTTTAAAAGTCCAGTTGATATATGATATGACCATAGTTGTCAATATTAAAAAACAAATTAAAATCAAAATATTCAATCACCATATGTATCGATTATATTTGACACTTTTCAATAATATGGTATCCTGAACTTAACAATTAATTACAATATTTCAACTGAATTCCGGATATTTTTTCATAATGCTTTTTTCTTAATTTCAGACTCAGATTTTCCTTAGCCGTTCGATTTTCACTGTCAGTAACACGCCGGTTAAACCGGACCGGTATCAACCTTTTTTTAAATGGAATGTATACAAATGTGTCGATGCTTAAAGGTTTCTTGAAAGGAGGTCTGTTATGAGTGCGCGTCGTAATAAAATTTTAATTGCGATAGATGGTTCCAATCAGGCATTTAATGCCGTACGGTATATCGGCGGACTGATGCCTCCATCAGAGACAAAGGTGGTCCTTTTTCATGTAAAATCGGATGTTTCTGATGCCTACTGGGGACTTGAAAGTGACGTGGATGTCAGGACAAGTATGACAGAACTTCATTCATGGCATGCAGAACAAGACAGGAATGTTTCAGAGTTTATGGAAGAGGCAAAGGCTATTCTGCTTGAAGCCGGGTTTAGTGAAGATGGCATTGAACTGAAGATTCAGCAAAAAAAAGTGGGTATTGCCAGGGATATCATTCTTGAGTCCAGGGAAAATTACAATGCCGTGGTGGTTGGACGGACCGGACTCAGTAAGCTGAAGGATATCTTTTTCGGTAGCATTGCCAGCAGGGTGCTTGGAAAGATCCGTGAGATTCCGCTTATTGTTGTCAGTGAGACACCCAAGGCTAATAAACTGCTGGTTGCATTCGATGATTCCGCGGGTACCAGAAGGAGCCTTGCTGCGGTTGAATCTCTTGTGGATAAAAGCAGGGTGGAGATGTTTCTTTGTCATGTGATTGTTCCCCCGGGAGTTTATCCATCGGAAGGTGAGGCAGAGTGGGTGGCGGAAAACAAGGAGGATATAAGGCCGCTGATGAATGAGACTCGGGCCGGATTGATTGCATCCGGCTTTCCCGAAAATATGATAAGCGGAGATGTGTTGATCCATGATGAGAGTAGGGCCGAAGCCATCATCGATAAATCTGCCTCAGCCGGATATGATACCATTGTGACAGGACATCGTGGACTGACATTTATGGAAAGATTTATGCTGGGACGTGTAGGGGAAAAGATCTTTAAGGTCGCCAAGAACAAGGCGGTCTGGATTACGGTATAAAATAATTTTTTTTCGATAACAGCAGCAAAAATTAAAAAGCGCCTTTTTTTGTTTGGGCGCTTTTTTCGTTTCAAAGCGCCATCATTTAAATATACAATATATTCTTATAGTTAAAGTATATTAGGGAACCTCGTATGTTTATCATGACTTTCTTTGAAAAAATGCAATTGATTGCGGATCTCTTTATAAAGTTTTGACTCATACCATAACTGATTTGAAAATTATTGAAAAATGCTTTTAGGTCTTGACATTACCGCTCATATTTTTTAATGGGGGAGCTGGTTTTTTTCAAAAATGGTTGGGACCTGGAAAACCACACAAATCGATTTTGCTGACTTTCTGGATTTTTTTCGGCGGGTTACAAATATAATCTCCGGTAACCAGAACTCATATAAACTATAAATCGTTTGGTGTTAAGTTTTTGTTTTAACGGGTGTTTTATGCCCGATTACTGTCGTTTTTTACCGACCGTTTAAAATATGTACCAGAGGGTATTATATGCTTTTATCTAATAAAAAAGAGGTAGTGAGTGGTATGAATACATACAAGATAGCATCTGTTGATGCCGCCTTCACCGCCGAAGTTGAGGAGCGCAGTGGCCAGATAATGAGCCAGTGCTACCAGTGCGGTAACTGTACAGCCGGATGTCCTTATACGTTTGCTTATGACATTCCGGTGAACCAAATTATGCGTCTGATTCAGCTTGGACAGCGTGATACCGTTCTCAAATGCCGATCCTTATGGCTTTGCGCCACCTGCCAGTCCTGTACAACCCGGTGCCCGAATAATATTGATGTTGCCGGTGTTATGGATCATCTGCGGCATATGGCCAGGGAACAGGGATATGCAACTGAGAAAAATGTTAAAATCTTTGTTGATACCTTCCTTGAATCCGTCGAAAAATATGGGCGTGTATTTGAAATGGGACTCATGACAAATTATGTCAAAAAGACAGGGCGTTTCTGGACCGATATGGATCTGGCCCCCAAGGTTTTACCTAAGGGAAAACTGCCCTTTAAACCCCACCCGATTCAAGGGCGGGGCAAAATTGCTGAAATTTTCAAGCGGTTCAGGGAGGGACAGCGAAAATGACTACACAAATGACCATTCCCTATTACCCGGGATGTTCCGGCAAGGGCACATCCAAAGAGTATGATCTATCCACCTTAGGTATTTGCGAAGCACTTGGCGTTGATCTGGTGGAAATCCCGGACTGGAACTGTTGCGGATCTACGCCGGCTCATACGGTTAACCATGTTCTTTCCTGTGCCCTTTCTGCACGGAACCTGGCACTTGTTTCAAAAATGGGTTTTAACGAGGTAACGACGCCTTGTCCGAGCTGTCTGACAAACCTGAAGGTTGCCGAACACAAAATGCACAAGGAATCCTTTCGTGCTGAAACCAATGCGCTGCTGGATATTCCTTATGAGGATGACGTAGAGGCCAAATCCGTTTTGCAGATTCTGTATGAAAACGTAGGAACCGAGGCTGTTGCTGCACGCGTTAAAAAGCCGTTGGAAGGACTTAGGGTTGCCTGCTACTATGGTTGTATTATGAACCGGCCGCCGGAAGTTATGGATTTTGATGATCCTGAACATCCTATGGCAATGGATCATCTGATGGAAGCGCTTGGTGCCGAGGTAATACCGTATCCCCTTAAAGTGGAGTGCTGTGGTGCATCTTACGGCATTACCCGGAGAGATATTGTTTCCAAACTTTCCGGAAAACTTCTGGAGGTTGCGGAATCACTGGGTGTTGATGCAGTGGTAACCGCCTGCCCTTTATGTCAGATGAATCTGGATATGAGACAGAGCCAGATCAACACTGATAACGGCACCAATTATAATATCCCCGTTTTTTACTTTACGCAGCTTATGGCAAAAGCCTTTGATCTCTCTTACAGGATTCAGGGCCTTAACAAGTTGATTGTCAGCCCAAAAACAGCGCTTGCCAGGATTGGCAAGGTTGTTGAAAAGCCTGTAGAAAAGGTGACGGAAGAGGCTGCCGAAAAGTAAGGAGTGCAAAATGCAACAGATAACTGAAAACATTTTATTTATTATATTAAGGGAGAGATCCTGATGAGAATAGGTGTATTTGTCTGCCATTGCGGCAGTAATATTGCGGGGACCGTGGATTGTGAAAAAGTGGCCGCCGCTGCAAAGGATTTCCCGGATGTGGTATATTCCGATGATACGATGTATGCCTGCTCAGAGCCGGGCCAGCAGGGTATTATTGAGGCGGTCAAGGAACATAAGCTTACAGGCGTAGTCGTCGCTTCCTGCTCACCGCGTATGCATGAGCCTACTTTCCGCCGTGCCGTAGAACGTGCCGGGTTGAACAAGTATATGTTCGAAATGGCTAATATCCGGGAGCATGTATCCTGGGTTGGTAAGGATAAGGAACTTAACACCAACAAAGCGATTGATCTGGTTATGATCGCGGCAGAAAAACTCCGCCGTGACAAACCGTTGATATCCAAGAAATTTGATATCAATAAGCGTGTGCTTATTATCGGTGGTGGCGTAGCCGGCATTCAGGCAGCCCTTGATTGTGCTGATGGCGGCCTGGAGGTGGTGCTGGTTGAAAAAACGACCAGTATCGGCGGCAAAATGGCGAAGCTGGATAAAACCTTTCCAACCGTTGACTGCTCAAGCTGTGTTCTGGGACCTAAAATGGTGGACGTTGCACAGAATCCCAACATTACCCTTCATACCTATTCAGAAATTGAAGAGGTGGGTGGATATGTGGGTAACTTTGAGATCAAGGTTAAGAAAAAAGCAACTTTTGTTGATTGGGAAAAGTGCACCGGCTGCGGCCTGTGTATGGAAAAATGTCCCAGCAAAAAGTCTTTTGACTATTTTAATGAAGGAATTGGTACTACAACAGCCATCAATATTCCGTTTCCCCAGGCCATTCCGAAAAAGGCCAAGATCGATGCAGATTTCTGCCGGAAGTTTACAAAGGGGAAATGTGGTGTCTGTGCTAAAATATGCCCCACCAAAGCTATCGATTTTGAGATGAAAGATGAAATAATAACTGAAAATGTGGGTGCCATTATTACGGCGACCGGTTATGATCTGTTTGATTTCAAAAAGTATGCCGAGTATGGTGCAGGAAAATATCCGGATGTGATTACCTCTATGCAATATGAGCGATTAATGAGTGCCTCAGGCCCCACTACCGGTCATATCAAGCGCCCCTCTGATGGCAAGGAACCTAAAAATATAGTATTTATCCAGTGCGTGGGATCTCGTGACAAATCCGTCAACCGACCCTACTGCTCCGGATTCTGTTGTATGTATACAGCAAAACAGGCTATTTTGACCAAGGATCATATCCCGGATTCACAGTCCTATGTATTTTATATGGACATCCGTTCACCGGGTAAGTCCTATGATGAGTTTGTCCGCCGGGGCATCGAAGAGTATGGAACCGAGTATATAAGGGGTCGTGTCGCCATGGTATACCCGGTAGGTGATAAACTTATTGTCCGGGGTGCTGATACGCTTGCCGGTTCACAGGTTGAAGTGGAAGCCGATCTGGTGGTTCTGGCTGTTGGTGCAGAATCAGCTGTTGGTGCACCGCAATTGGCTGAAACACTGAGAATATCTTATGACACGTATGGTTTTTACATGGAGAGCCATCCCAAGCTGAAACCGGTAGAAACCAATACGGCCGGCGTTTATCTGGCAGGTGCCTGTCAGGGCCCCAAAGATATTCCGGCTTCAGTAGGACAGGGAAGTGCTGCAGCCGCTAAAGTTCTGGCCCTGTTTTCCAAGGATCAGCTTGAATCAGATCCTCAGACTGCTTTGGTAAATGCTGCCCGGTGTATCGGGTGTTATAAATGTGTCGAAACCTGTCCGTTTGGTGCGATTAAGGAAATCGAAGATCGTTTTGGCAATGCCAAGGCAGAAGTTATTGAAACCATCTGCCAGGGTTGTGGCCTGTGTTCGGTAACCTGCCCGCAGTCAGCTATTCAGCTGCAGCATTTTACGGATAATCAAATACTTTCGGAGGTAAAAGCTTTATGCCCGTCTATGATGGAAAAGAGCTAAGAATAATTGGATTTTTATGTAACTGGTGTTCCTATGCCGGTGCAGATACTGCCGGTGTGGGACGGTTTCAGCAACCGACGGATTTGAGAATTATTAAGGTTCCCTGCTCAGGCCGAATCGATCCTCTCTTTATTTTGAAAGCCTTTCAGGGTGGAGCGGATGGCGTGCTGGTTTCCGGGTGTCATCCCAGGGATTGTCACTATGCTGAAGGAAACTACTATGCCCGGCGTCGCCTTGAATTGCTGAAACGGTTTTTGCCGGTCACCGGAATTGATCCGGATCGGTTTGAATATACTTGGGTTTCTGCTTCGGAAGCGCCCAGGTGGCAGCATGTTGTACAAACTTTTACTGACCGTATTCACAAACTGGGGCCATCCCCATTGCTCGCAGCACCGCTCACTGATGCGGAAATGGCCAAACTTCAGAGCCAGGTAGAAGCAGGTTCCGGATGCGGTTGTCATAAATAGTATAGCCCATAACGTAAGGAGGACAAGGTGACAGGCCTTGAAGAACTGAAAACAAAAATTTTGGGAGCATTGCCGGAGCTGGATGTGGTTATCGGCTGGGAACAGGGATATGATGCCCTGAATGCTACTCCTTTATTTATAAGAAAACCTGAAGATGTTGAGCGCTTGATAATCGGCCCTCTGTGTGCCCATAACCTGGCAACTTATCTGCCGGGCCTTAAAGACAAGAAGGTGGGTATTGTGGTTAAGGGATGCGACAGTCGGGCAGTTATTGAGTTGTTGCAGGAAAAGCTGATCAATAAGGATAATATAACCATTTTTGGTCTGAAATGTGACGGTGTTGTCAACCTGAACAAGATCCGAAAAAAAATAGGTGATCTGGGGCAGATTCGGAAGGTGGTTTTCGACAGCGGCATTATTACGATCACTGCCGGTGAAACCGACCATCAGCTTAAGTTTTCTGAAGTGCGGATGGACAAATGTGATACCTGCAAATATCCAAATGCATTGCTTTTTGATCATTTTATCGGTACGCCCGACGATCGGCAAAATGGTATTGAACCGGAACACATATCCGATGCTGAATTTGAAAAAATGTCTCTGGAAGATCGGTTTGCATTCTGGAAGCAGGAGATGAGCCGGTGTGTCCGGTGTTATGCCTGCCGTAATGCATGTCCCATGTGTGTCTGTAGAGATCACTGTGTGGCTGTGACCAGAGATCCCCACTGGATCAGCCAGGAAAATGATACGGCGGATAACTGGATGTTTCAGATGATCCACGTCATGCATCTGACCGGACGTTGTGTTGAATGTGGCGAATGTGAACGAGCATGCCCCATGGATATCCCCCTGATGCTGCTCAGAAGACAAATGAACAAGGGCGTTCGGGACGTTTTTGAATACGAAGCCGGAATTGACCCGCAGGGCAAACCGCCACTTTTGACATTCAAGGTGGAAGAAGACAACATACCTGAGAGGGAATGGTAATGAGCGAAAAGAAATTTTTAAAAAATGAATCCGTGATCCCTTTTATTGAGGGACTGGCAGGAGGTCGTAAGGTACTTGTGCCGGTTTGTGAAGGGGATGCCGTCATATATCGTCCTTATAGAAAGGACTGCAGACTGGAACTTACACGCATGCCTACGATTTCTCCAAAGGATGCGACTTTCCCCCGCACTGAAACCCTGATGACCTTTAAGCAGGCCCCGGTTGCAAAAACAGAAGGAGACGGCGAGGGCGATAGTGACGCACAGCCCAAACTTGAACTGACCGAAACACTGCCGGAAGAAAAAGTCGTTGTTTTCGGCTCCAGACCCTGTGGTGCCCGTGGCAAATCAATTTTTACCCGGGTATATGAAACGGAAGACGTAAAGGACCCCTACTTTATTGGGCGTCGTGACAATACCCTGTTTGTATCAATTGCCTGTGCTGCACCGGAAACCACCTGCTTTTGTACCAGTGTTGGCGGTGGACCTGCAGATACAACCGGATCAGATGTAATCTTGATACCGGTGGATGGCGGATATGTTGCAGAAGCGGTTACAGAGCATGGTGCAGAACTGTTGCAGTCGGATCTTTTGACATCCGGCGCCGATAAGGCCGGAGAGGCTGAAGCTGTTATTCAGAAATCAATGGAGCTGCTCGGCGATGCGGATGACTTTAGTATTGCCCGTGAAAAACTGATTGAACTTTTTGATAATGATGAATTCTGGTTTGATATGTCGGCCAAGTGCATCAGCTGCGGGACATGTACATATCTTTGTCCCACCTGCTACTGTTTCAATATCACAGATGAAACCGCCGGGAAATCAGGTAAACGGATACGGACATGGGATACATGTATGTCCAATATGTTTACCATGGAGGCCAGTGGTCACAACCCCAGAACCAGTAAAGCGAATCGACTGAAAAACAGAGTGGGGCATAAATTCAGCTATTACCCATCGCTGCACGACAAGGTGATTGCCTGCTGCGGCTGCGGACGTTGTATCAAGAGTTGTCCCGCTGCTGTTGATATCCGTGAAATCGTTAAATCGGCACAGGAGTATGAAGATGTCAATGAATAATCCGTATCTGCCTGAAATGGCCACAATTAATGAGGTCATTGAAGAGACACACAATATTAAAACCTTTCGTGTGACGCTTAACGACACGGAAAAAATGAAAAATTTTACTTTTGAGCCGGGTCAGGTAGGTCAGCTATCCGTCTTTGGTGTCGGAGAATCAACTTTTGTTATCAATTCACCCCCGACTCGTATGGACTATCTTCAGTTCAGCGTTATGCGGACAGGTGAAGTAACCACCAAGCTGCATTCACTGGAAGCAGGAGATCAGATTGGTGTTCGCGCACCTCTTGGCAAATGTTTTCCGTATGAAGATATGAAGGGCAAGGATATTATTTTTGTTGGTGGTGGTATTGGTATGGCCCCCCTTCGGACACTTTTGCTCTATATGCTGGATAATCGTAAAGACTATGGTAATATTTCACTTCTTTACGGCGCCCGATCACCTAATGATATGGCTTACAGCTATGAACTGGATGAATGGTTTTCCCGTAAAGATCTGGATACAACCCTCACCATTGATGTAGAGTTTCCCGATTGGAAACATAGGGTCGGCCTAATTCCTAATGTGCTTTTGGAAATGAATCCATCTCCGGAAAACTGTGTGGCTGTTACTTGTGGTCCACCGATTATGATTAAATTTACACTTCAGGCGTTAAAAAAACTGGGTTTTGAAGATAACCAGATTGTTACAACTCTTGAAAAGCGCATGAAATGCGGTGTTGGCATTTGCGGCCGTTGTAATATCGGTGGTAGTTATGTTTGTAAGGATGGCCCGGCATATACGTATGAACAGTTAAAACAGTTGCCAAACGAACTTTAATAATCAGGGGAGGAAAATATGGCCGATTTATTCAAGGCAAATGATATAGTACTGGCTGCCGTAGAGATTGAAAAGCGCGGCGAAAAATTTTATCTGTATCTGGCTGATCAGGCAGAGGATTCAACTACCCGTAAGGCATTTGAGCATCTTGCCCGTGAAGAGGTGAAACATAAAGCACTGTTTGAAAAACTTTATGAAAGGCTGGGCAAAGTAGAAATGCCGGCAAGGTCAAATGAAGAAGAGTTCCTGAGCTATCTGAATGCACTTGTTGATTCACATCCGCTTTTTCGGGATGGTGATCTGGATGAGATGAAAGATCTGATTAAAACTCGTAAAAATGCTATTCGCATGGCCATGGGTTTTGAAAAGGAATCTATCCTGTTCTTCATGGAAATGCGTGAATTTGTTCCGGAAAGTGAAAAGAAATTTATCGTCCAGTGTATTGAAGAAGAGAGAAGTCACTTGCGGCAATTAAATGAAATGTTATAAAATCCATTCTCTGCTGTGATACGGTAAGGTATATTAAATATAATGATTAGGCTGTTCTGATTTTTCGGAACAGCCTTTTTTATTGGTTATTGTTTCAGTCATTTATAAATAATGAAAATAGCAGCCTAAAAAAAGGTTGCCGCTTTTATTATTTTATATGAAAAAGATTTTATGAATAATCAGCAAACAAAACCTGATCTGATTGTAATCTGTGGCCCTACCGGCATTGGCAAAACTTCTGCAGGTATTGAGGCGGCAGAATATTTCAATGGTGAGATTATTGGCGCTGATTCCATGCAGGTTTACAGATACATGGATATTGGGACGGCCAAGCCCACAGCAGGTGAGCAGGCAAGGATTCACCATCATATGATAGATGTTGCTGATCCGGATGAACCGTTTGATGCGGCCCGTTTCAACAAGATGGCAAGCCTGTGCATAGATAAACTGGCTGGAGAGGGCAAGGTGCCGTTTCTTGTCGGTGGAACAGGGCTTTATATAAAAGCGCTGGTACATGGTTTGTTCGAGGGCGCACCTGCAGATGAGCAAATTCGGGCGAAATTAAAAAAAGAGGCAGATGAACAGGGGGCTGGAAAATTATTTAAAAGGCTTCAGGCGTGCGATCCTGAAACAGCTGTTAAATTGCATATCAATGATACTTACAGAATTACCCGGGCTCTTGAAATTTATGAAATAACAGGAAAAACGGCTGCTGAACTTTACAGGGCGCATGCTTTTTCCGATGAACCATACAAAGTTTTGAAAATTGGTCTTCATATGGATCGGGTAGATCTTTATGAGCGAATTAATCAACGCGTGGATATCATGATTGATGAAGGATTGCTCGATGAGGTGAAGCGTCTTATTGAAATGGGCTATTCCGCTGAGCTCAAATCAATGCAGTCAATAGGCTACAAACATATGGCGGACTTTATTGCAGGAAAATATTCTTGGGATCAGTCAGTTGACTTGATGAAAAGGGATACCCGAAGATATGCAAAACGTCAATTTACATGGTTCAGGGCAGATAAAGAGATGAACTGGGTTGGTATGAATCAGATTGGAGAAATAAAAAAACGTGTTGAACGTTTCCTGAAATAAAAAATTCCGTCGATGCGGGATTGGAAACGATAATTTTTTTTCAGATAGATATTTAAGGCATCAGGTAAAACCTTAGCTCCTTGTCATATCCACTTTTTTCCGTATACTCACATCCAATAAATTTTTCCCGGATAGACCTTATAATCACCCGTTTTCTGATAACTGTTCTGTGGCGGTTATCAAGTGTAAATGTAACATCAAGTAAGTCGTCCAAAGCGATTTCACAGGGTTCTATTAATGAAAAACCAAGACCCTGTTGAGAAACATCCTCAATAAGTATACGAACTATAGAGCGCTTGCCTACTACCGTAAATTCACCGGCGAGCTTCGATGCTTTTCTAAAAAACTGCCTGAACTCGATTGTACAGGTAAAGTTTACACCACATTTACATTTAACCTTAAGTGGTTTTGATATTCCTTTAAACTTTGAGATATCCGCTCGTTTAACAAAATTGCATTCCGGGCAGGTGATTGCAGAAAAACCTTCCTTGTCGATATATATTTTAATGTTTTTCTGATTGCCGTTATATTTCATATCAATCCTCTAACAAAACTATTTTAGACATATGGGTCTCTGTTCGATCAAAATATTCCAAGATACCTAACCCGGGGGGCAATATAGCATTGATAGTGACATTATCAGTTTTTTATCTAATTAATTTAAATTTTGCAATAACAAATAAAGAATATAATTTTCAATAGTTATCAAAATCTGATAAAGAATTTTTAAGAAAATGCCGATTACATATAAAACATTAACTTCATTATTGGTATCAAAATATGATAAAAATTATAAAAACAGTTATTCTTTCTCTGATCAGCCTGGCTCTAATCTCTTTACCATCTGCATTTGCTGCGGAATTTGTAGAGTTGTTTGAAGAAGAGTATGAAGAAAAATATGCCCCGGCCAATGATGGTTTCCCGACCATTTATCACCACTGGCAAGTCAAAACACAGTATGGCCCCCGGATGCTTATACTGGTTGGTGGGAATAATGATTATGATATGATCCATAGAACCTGGTTAAGAAAAGAGTGGCGCAAAAAACATTCCATGTTTCTGGTTAACACCGAAGAGTTAGCAGACAATCTCATTGTAAATGTTGATGTAAAACAGGTACACCCTATCCATAAAGGTTTTTGGAATGAATTAATCAGTGAACAAAAAGCCGCCGGACTTCAGACTGGAATCAATCAGAATGAACAATAAGGTGTCGGGATTCCTGCTTTAGAATTTGGGAGGGGATAAGCGCTGAAAGACTCATGCCGACTTCACCCTCTTCCTGCCATTCAACCTTACCTTCAATATCAACCATCTCGCCATTTAAAAAGAGAATTGACCCTGAGATAGCTGTTTCCGGGGGTAAAGGATTTTCATTTATAAATCTGACGCCGCTTTCTGTAATGTCCATAACTTCAAAGATCCGGCTACCCATAATGAGACTGGCCCGATTTCCGGGCTGGTAAATAATTCTGGAATAATTTCTTCGATCCTGCCTGTTAAAATCATTATTTCCCATGTGAGGTCCTTTTATGAAATCAGTATATTTCTCTGATATCTTCCCTGTGATCCACCATATACATCAGTGTTGCTATCTTATTGATCTCTTTTCTGACTTCTGGAAAGGTTTTTCTCGATAAACAATGGGTTCGGATATAGACTTTTTTAAGCCCCTTGGGAGCATTTTCAGCGGAGCTCAGGATGCTTGAAATACGGCCTTTATATTTTCTAATAATATCAGCAACTTCTTTTATAGAGCCGGGTTTATCTTCAACCTCAACAGCCAGCATGATTCCCTTGTTTCTAAACCCTGTTAATGTAATTAGTGCTCTGAAAATATCAGTCTGTGTAATAATTCCCGCAATTTTATTATCCGGTCCGATAACCGGTGCACCTGAAATCCTGTTTTCCAGAAGAAGTGCCGCAGCTTCCTCAATGGTGTGATTGTATGGGATGACAATCGGGTTCTTTGTCATAATATCTTTTATTTTGATCTTTGAAAGCAGAAAGAGCAATTCATGAATATCCAATGTGGTTGCATCGGATGCAGAGGCACGTTTAATATCCCTGTCCGTGATTATTCCGCAAAGTTTCTCTTTCACCATAACCGGAAGCATCCGGACATTATGTTGCTTCAAGAGTTTAATTGCTTTTTCCATGGAGTCACTCTGCTCAAGTGTAATGGCGGGCGCGGTCATCCAGTTTTTAACTAACATGGGGAACCTCCATCAATAATATGTTAATAATTCAGGTAGAAATGATCGGATCTTAAAAAAAGTAAGTATCTTTATGTAAATTGTTTTTCGGAACGTTGAAAAAATTTTATTTTAACTTGAATAACACAAAAATTCAACCGTTGGTTTTTTATGGAAACATTATGATAAATTAAATTGTGTGGCACTAAATAATAAATGCACAGAGCAAGTGTATATTTTTTATACAGATAGGGCATTGGATTAAAATAAATGGGTACTTATTATACAATCCGGAAAAGGCTTAAATGGCTGTTCATCAGTCGAAAACGTTGTGGGAAAACATTTTAAAATTAAAAATATATTGTAATAACAGGTAATTAAAAAATATATGAAATAAATAATATGAATTGGCTCGTGCCTTGCAATATAAGAAATAAAAACAATGTGCAAATCACAGATTTTCAAAAAAATGAATAAAAAGGAGAAACAGGAATGAAAAAAAGCAATTTTAAAAAAGTAATGGCTGTTGTAGCCGTTATTGCCATAACCGGTTTTGGTGTTAATGCATTTGCCGGCTGGGATATGGGGTCGGGTCATCATGGTATGATGGAAGATCAAAGTATGAACAGAGATAACGCACAGGGTTATCATCAGAGAGGTTTTTGTAAGGATGGAAAATTTGCCGGCTTGTCGGAAGAGGAACTCAAGGCATTACGTGATGCACGGGAAGGTTTTTTTAAAGATACCGAAGATCTTCGCCGGAATATTCAATCCAAGAATTTTGAACTTAAAAGTGAGCTTGTAAAAAAGAATCCGGATGTGAAAAAAGCATCTGAAATACAAAAGGCGTTGTCTGATCTTGAAGCAAAATTTGCCCAAAAACGGTTAGTACATCATTTGGAAATGCGAGAATTTTGCCCCAATGCAGGTCAGGGTTTTATGATGATCGGCTTTAATAAAGGCCACGGCGGTGGCGAAAGAATGGGTTGCCGCTGATCATTTAAAATATTGAGATTCACTTTTCTAAAAAGCGGACCTCAGAAATATAATTTGTTGCTTTCCCCAAAAATGAGAGCAGTCTGATTGACAACTTTTTTTATTGAAGAAAAACATAAAAAACTCTAATCAAACGCTGAAAATAAAAAAAGTGACTGCTCTCATTTTCCTTCCTGGTAAATTATTTTGCAAATATGTCATCGTGTGTTTCCGGCTAAGAAAGTTGTCGGATATGCATACATTAGTTATTACGATGATAAAGCTTTCAGACGATCAAAAACAATATCTGCATGCCTGACTTCATCACTTTTTCTTTTTATTCTCACGCGGACATTAGTCCATTTCTCGGCAATGTTACCTGAAGGAGATATAAGAAAAGTAGAACGGATGACCCCTTCGTATTCCTTTCCATAATTCTTTTTGATCCCCCATGCGCCGTATTTTTTCAGGACTGCTTTTTTTATATCGCTCAGCAGCAGAATTTTTAGTTCATATTTTTCAATGAATTTACGGTGCGACTCGGAACTATCAGGGCTGACACCAATGATAACGGCATTTAACTTATTAAACTGTTTGGTCAGTGAGGTAAAATCAATAGCTTCGTTAGTACAGCCCGGTGTATTATCCTTAGGGTAAAAATATAGAACAATCCATTTTCCGTTAAAATCCTTTAAGGCGACGTTGTTATTGTTTTGATCCGGCAGTGTAAAGATGGGTGTTTTTTTTCCATTTTCAACCATAATTCCTCTATCGTTAATTTTAAGTTTTAATTAGAAGTCATCTTAAAAATTAGGCTATCCGACAATGTCCATGAGTAAATTGGGGAGGTTATTCATTTTTTTAAATGTGACGGCACCTTCAGCAGACAGACTATCAGACGTTGTGCGAGCCGCATATCCCAAAACAGTCATGCCGGCAGCAATACCGGCCCTGACACCAAATACAGAGTCTTCTACTACAACACAGGCGTCAGGCGCAACACCCATTTTATTTGCGACATAGAGAAAAAGGTCAGGATGGGGTTTTCCTCGCTTTACTTCGGTGGCACTAAATATTTTTCCTTCGAAAAATGATTTCAAATTAGTAATTTTCAATGATACGTTCATTTTTTTATGAGGCCCGCTGGAGGCGACACAGGTTGGAATTGAGATTTGATTTAATGCACCATGAATACCTTCAATCGGTTTCAGGTCGTTGAAAAAAGCTTCGAATAGTTTTTTGTCATGCTGATCCATGAAATTATCAGGTAAAGGCCTGCCTAAACGTTCTTCAACGATTTTAATGCAGTCTTCGTCCGAGATGCCTTCGAAATCCTGAACAGTTTGCTCATACGTTATAGCAAGACCGGCTTCATTAACCAGGTCGCAAAAAATCCGACTTGCAATCGGTTCACTATCGACAAGCACGCCATCGCAATCAAATATTACTAATCCGGGTTTCATAATACGTTATTAATTCCAATTGGATTTTTTATCGATCCACCTTATACAGAACCAGTAGTAAATCGGTAAAGGAGCCATCCAGACAACCCAACTCCATTCATTTCTAAAGTAAGAGTAGGGAAAACAAAGGATAGTTAAAATCAAAGATACCCCAAAAAGAGTTAAAGCTCCTTTTCTGGTATTGATACTGGATAATCCAAAAAAAACCCACAGCGGCATGCCTTCTTTTCGTTCCATTCAAAAAATCCTCAGATGATTGATAATTTTTATGTTTGGATGGCACTATTGTATCAGATTTGCTCTATAGATAATTAAGTTATAGATTTGTTAACATAAATTTAAAAATAAGGCAAGCGGGGTATCCTCATATTTGACTGAATGTATATGCTCTGGTAATTATTTTTCTAAAATGCACCTGTTATGAACACCTGAAAGTGAGGAAAACGTGCAAAATCTGAACAATACAATCAATTCTAAATTAGAAAATTATATTATCAGAGCCGCAACTCTCAATGACATAGATGATGCGGTAAATCTCGAAAATAAATACTGGGTTGAAATGAGCGGAAAGCCAGGTAGTGATGCGGGAGAGCTTCTCCATCTATGGAAATCGCCAATCATGAAACTGGAAAGAGATTCATGTACTGTCTTTACAAAGGACAACATAATGGTTGGCCTCGCATATGTAGAAGACAGGGATCCTTTTGTGAAGCTCGAAAGCAGTGTATTTGTGCACCCTGAATTTATGGGAAAAGGTATTGGCGCTTATTTTATTTGCTGGCTCGAAGCACGTGCAGAATTATCAATACCCAAAGCGCCGGATAATACCCGGATTGTTTTGGACCAATATAAACCGGTAACAGATATAACAGGCCGAAATTTTCTGGAGAGAAATGGGTATCAGGCAGTACGTTATTTTTCAAGAATGGAGCGAGAAATAAAATCATTACCGCCAGAGCCCGATTTTCCTGAAGGCTTATCAGTAGTTTCCGGAGATAATATGGCAATGAGAAAGAATGAATTCAACCGTGTTTATGCACAAGCTCAAATTGAAATATTCAGAGACCATTGGGGTTTTGTTGAACAGTCAGTTGATGCGTTAGTTGAGGAACTTGAACATTGGGAAAAGCATAAACCCAATTTTGATCCATCCCTGGTTTTTGCAGCAATGGCCGGTAATGAAATGGTGGCCCAATTGGTATGTACACCATCAATTCCTGAAGACACTGAAATGGCTTACATTGAAGTAGTTGGTGTCGTAAAAGAATGGCGCCAAAAAGGAATCGCCCTGGCTCTGCTACATTATGTTTTTCGTGAACTTTTTCAGCGTGAAATATATAAGGTGTCCCTTGATGTGGACTCGGAAAGTTTAACCGGTGCAACACGGCTTTATGAAAAGGCTGGAATGCATTCAGCCTGGCAGGAGATAAATTTTGAAAAAGAGATAAGGCCCGGGAAGGATCTGGCAACACAATAACTGCAAGCGGAAATGCTTATGTCAATTATCGCATGAAAACGTTTTTAGTAAAATTACAGGCTGATATTATTCGGAAAGTAAATCCATATAAAGCCGAATCATATCCCTGCAGACAATTCCGTTTTCAATTATCTCTTCTTCATAATGATCTGTAAAGAAATCAGGGATGACTTCGGAAATGCGAAAGCCCTGTTTCTGGTAAAATGCGAGTTGGTCAATGCTTGAATTTCCCGTACCGACCTCAATAGATTCCGCATTTCGGCCTTTAGCTTCTTCAAGGGTCTTTTGCAAAAGTTCTTTACCATGCCCTTTGCCCTGGTAGTCTTTCGCTATGGCGATATTTTTTAATTCCCAGACCGCTGAAGAAACCTTTAAAAGAACAGCTACACCAATCGGTTTTCTCCGATATTTCCCGACAATACAAATTCCTTTTGGAAGATAGTTTTTTATCATATCTTTTGAAGGATCCGCGTAAAGAAGTAAATTCATAATACGTTCATCTATATCGGCACTATCTACCTGTTTAAATTTCATTTTGAAAGTCACCCGTCATTGAGGTTTTAAAAATTGATATATTTTACTTTTTACCGATTAATTCGATCTGGTAGCCATCAGGATCCTCAACAAAAGCGATGATAGTTGTGCCCGCATTCATGGGTCCGGCATCACGGATAATTTTACCGCCGCGGCTTTTAATTTCTTTTGTTGCCTTATATACATCATCAACCTCAAGTGCAATATGACCAAAGGCGGTACCAATATCATATTGATTCACACTCCAGTTGTAGGTAAGCTCAATGGCGGTAGTCTTTGACTCATCACCATACCCCAGAAAGGCCAGTGTAAATTTACCATCCGGATAATCCTTTTTGCGAAGTAACTTCATCTCAAGCACTTCCGTATAGAATTTAATTGAACGGTCAAGATCACCGACCCTTATCATTGTATGTAAAATACGCATATTTTTTACTTCATATAATTAAATGTTCTTACCCTGTGCAGGTTCTGCGCCAATGAGCTTAATCACAGGCGGCTCACTGCATTGACCCGACAGAAAAGCCCGTACGTTTTTCAAAAACAAATCCACATCCAATCCGATGAAAATGCCGGATTTTGATTGTGCCTTTTGAAAGCCTTTATCTGCAATTGAAAAATTAACTTCATCAGGCTTCTGTAATTTTTTAAGCAGTGCGGCAGATATCTGGATCAAACCCTTTATAAAAATGCCGGTTGATGTTTTTTTGCCGACTTCATTCCATAAGGCTTCCAGTGTTTCATGGGTTTCCCACCAGAATCCGTTATTAAACAAATCTACAGCATACCGGTATGCTGTAGAGTTTTGCCAGGATATTTCATCAAAACCGCCTGAAGATAGAAAAGCTGGGACTTGGAAACCATCAGGATCATTTTTAGGATGTAAGCCCTGCCCTGTAATATATCTTTTTCCGGGAAAGGGGTAAGTTGAATAACGTTGCATATATAGCCTTTATTTTTGAGATAGATTATATGAGGTTTTTTTATGTCTTCGATAGCTGTTCAGCAGCCATCCGATAACAAAGCCAACCAGCAAAAGGAAGAAAAACATCAATGATCTGGACATGGCAAATTTCCAGAAAAGAAATTTGATTTCAGTAACCGCAATATTTTGAATGATGAAAATAACAACCAGCCCTGCGAGGATTGAAGAAAAAAGGAGTTTATAATTCATAGTTAATTTCTCCGGAAAAAGGTTTAAGAGCGTTATAAAAATGCCGGTATTTTGGCTATTGTGTTGATCAGGATTTTGGAGCCATTTTAACAAAATACAAATTCAGTTGACTGCATATCAGGATATTAATCATTTTTTTTTGGTTTGGTATTATAATAAAGTCCTTTTTTGAGCAGATAATAACCGGTGCACAGTGAAATGACTAAAGCTGATATGCCTAGTACCATCAACGGATCCATCTTCTTCACGTCCAGAATAATGATTTTCCGGGTAATTGCAATAATTGCAACCAGGCTGATGATTTCGACATGAATCACTTCTTCGGAAAGATATATTTTGATTGTTTCAATCAATTCCAGGCCGATTAAAATCATCATAAAAAAACCGAAGATAGCCAGCATATTATCAATGCCAATCAACATAAATGGCGGCGCAATCATCTCATTTGTCAAAATCACAGCGAGTTCGATTGTGCTGAGCAGCACGACAATGATCATCATTACGAGGAGGAAAATTACAATGGTGTGTTCAAACCTGTGAAGAAATTTTTCCATATATTCACCATGTTTATGGTTGTACAATTTATAACTCAGAGGATAATTTTTTCAGGTAAAATCCATATATGCCATATTTAATTTTTTAAATAGCACAATATATTCCTTGAGGCAAGCAAGCGAAAGCCGTCAGCCTTTATTTACGTGGTGTCAACTGTGATATGAGCATGCCGGCTAACATCAGAAGGCACCCAATGATATTTCGAACGGAAAGTGCTTCATTCAGGAAAATCCAGCCCCCGGCTACTGCAAAAACAGCTTCAAGGCTCAACATGATGGCTGCATGAGTCGGATTGGCATATTGCTGTGCAACAATCTGGAGCGTATATGCAATTCCAACAGAAAGAAAGCCGGCATACATGATAGGAATAAGCGCTTTAATAATATTCTGGAGCATCACATGTTCAAAAATAAAAGCGGTAATCGTACTGAGGCAGGCGCAGACGGCAAATTGGAAAACGGCTATTTTTATGGGATCAACCCTTAAAGAGAGGCGACCAATCAGAAGAACGTGGGCAGCCCAGAAAATTGCACTGCAAAGAACAAGAAAATCGCCGAGGTTGATTGAAAATTTACCTGAAACGGTAAGAAGGTAAAGACCAATAGTTGCCAGAATAGCTCCTGTCCAGGTGCCGTATCTGAATCGTTTGCCAAGAAGAAGAGAGATAACCGGCACAATAATAACATATAGCCCTGTTATAAAACCGGCTTTTCCGGCTGTGGTATATACCAGTCCTGCCTGCTGAAATGAAGCGCCCAGGAAGAGTATCAGGCCGGCAAGGCCGCTGCCGATAATATAATATTTTTTACCCTGTACAGGGGAACTATCCGTCTTTTTTTGTTTAGGATTTCTTCTGAAAAAAAGCAGGGGAAGCAGGGAAATTGTACCAAGAAAAAACCGTGCACCATTAAAAGTAAACGGTCCAACATACTCCATGCCAAGCCGCTGGGCAACAAATGCAAATCCCCAGGTAGCAGCAGTGATAAGAAAATAAACATCCGATTTTATTATTTGAGATTTGGTTGTCATATTATTTCCAGCTGCTTTTACTATAAAGCAGTTATGTCATTTTAACATTTTCACAAGTCTTGCACTCGAAGTGAATTTAAAATTTTTAGAGATACCCATAAGCTTTCAAGACGCTCATTATCACACGTAAGATGGGAATGTAAATATCATATGGTTTTTGTACCAAAGTATAGACATAAAATGATGTAGGATAAAATTCGAAAAATGGCAGGCGGCATTATAAAAACTTTTACAAACAAAAAAAGTACAGAGTTGCTTGAGGTACATACAATGCGCGCAACAGGTGATTATTTAACCATCCTGCTGACTTTTTGAAGTTCTTTTTCAGTATCCGTGACAAGTTCGTTGATAATATCCGTCACACTCATCTCTTTGTCAACCAGTCCGACAGATTGCCCCGCCATAAGAGAACCATGTGAAACATCGCCGTCAATAACCGCATCGCGGAGTTTGCCCATCCAGAACTCTTCCACTTTCTGCTGTGCAATTTCCTTTGTTATGTCATTTTTATCCAATTGGGAAAGCAGTTTAAGCTGAATTTTACCAAACTCATCAGTGTCTTTATTTCTGAGTGCTCTTACAGCAACAACGGGCAGGCGACTGTCAAACCGGGGTGTTGATACGGCATCTCGTGCACGGGCTTTTACAAAAGAATCCTTAAAATTTTTATGAGCACAGCTTTCTTTGGCCATGGCAAAACGAGTGCCCATTTGAATTCCGGCAGCACCCATCAAAAAAAGATGGGCACACATCTTTCCGGTTGCAATTCCGCCGCCAACAAAAACCGGTACCTCAGATACCTCAAACAGTACCTGCTGGAGAAGGATGGAAAGGGCAACATGCCCGACATGGCCGCCAGCCTCCATGCCTTCAAGAATGAGCGCATCTGCACCATAATCTATCATGCGCAAGGCAATGGAATGGGTTGAGGCAAAGCATAACACTTTTGCGCCGGTTTCTTTGGCTGCTGTCACTTCTTTTCGGCGTGGAAAACTGCCGGCAAAATTTATAAAAGACGGTTTAAGTTTTTGCATCAATTCAAGATGTTTTTTATAGAGAGGCGCAATGGTAATAAGGTTGATGCCAAATGGCTTGTCCGTCAGTTTACGGGTATCAAGTATCTGTTTTTCAAGAATCTCAACCGGTGTGTTTCCGCCAGCCAGCCAGGCAAACCCCCCTGCATTACAAACAGATGCAACAAGGTTGGGATCACTCACCCATGTCATCGCGCCACAGATAATGGGATATCTTGCGCCTAAAAAATCATGGCCCTGTTTCGCTAACCGGTCAAAAAGTATTGTTTCCATTCAAGAATCTTCAGTAACTTAAATTTTTATTTATAATATATACGCTTGATGTTCAACAGCATCATAAATTGCAGAACATTACAAAGTGCAGAAAGCATCACAACTTTACATCAAAAACGGTGTTACGTTTTACAGTGAATCAAGAAAGTCTTTCCAGGGTGTGGCAATCAGGGTTTCAGTCGTTGAATTGGCATATGAGCGAATGAGCATAGCTGCTTTTTCTACCTGATTGGTATCATCCGACTCTACAATGTTAATTACATCAAATCGGCCCAGCGTGGTATAGCTGTTTTTCCAGACAACGCCCGGGCATTCATTTTTAATTTTTTCCGATACTGTTAAAGAAAGTTGTTTGAACGCCTTCGGGTCCTTGAATGCATCAGGGGCAAAATTACTGAGAATGATAAAAGTTTGCATAGCCACCTCCCAGGTAAAGTTAGCATTGATAGATAGTCAATGCCCGGAAATTATTCAACGACAAATGTGCTGCTGTAATAGTTGGAGGAAAACAAGGGTTTTAACCCTAAGGAAAATATTTCAATAAATCTAAAGTGATTATAGACCTATTTTAATTGAGCACGGCATCAAGTGCAAGGAAAAATCGATATTTTTTAAAATCGTGATTATTAAAAGATCAATTATACGTTAAAGCCCTATATTTAATATTTTTGCTGCATTTATACCTGATATTCGGGATATCTGCTCATCAGTTAACCCTGATTTTTCAAATTCATTAAAATATCTTTTGGGGCAGATTAACGGATAATCACTGCCAAAAAGAATTTTACCCTCTCCGGCAATTTCCATTGCCAGACGATATATGGATGCATCATATAAATAGGGTGATGCTGCTGTATCAAAATAGATATTTTTAAGATGTTCCTTCATCACTTTTTTCAACAGGTTAAAGAAAAAAATGCCGCCGCCCCAGTGTGCCAGGACAATATTATTGTCTGGAAAACGAACGGCAAGATTTTCAATCTCCAGCAGAGTGATGGGTGCTTTTCCCGGATATTTATGACCTACCGGTTCATTTGTGTGAATTAGAATCGGCAGATTCTTTTCAAGGCAGATTTTCATTATGGGTGCAAGCTTATTCAAGGTGTAACCATCGAAGCCCGACTCATAAAATGCCAGTTCGCCAACACCCGAAAGGCCACCCTGAATACAACGTATAGTCTCTTGTTCAGCCTTTTCATGGAAAGGGTCAAGACAACACATGCCGATAAAGCGATCAGGATAACGATCAACCGACTCCATGATGAAATCGTTGTTAAGCCTGAATGTATCATAACTGTGCCACGGGAACCCGAAGATAACGGCCTTATCAACACCGGTTTCATCCATGTTCAGAATCATGTCAGCAGCGCCGACCATTTTTGATTTGGGGGATTCATACAGTAGTTTGAATTCAGGTTCATTATTAAAAAATTTTTCACGGTTGCTGCGAATTTTTTTTGGGAAAATATGTGTATGAAAATCAATGATCATGTCCGATACTCCCGGTTAGATTCAAAAAGATAATAACATTAATTGTTTAACTTATATAAGGGGCATTGATCAATAGAAAATATGACCGGATGTCGTTCATTATAAATCGGGTTGTTGACTGAAATGTATTTTCTTATAATATACTAAAGAAATTATTTTATGGAGAATCCATGTTCATCATTGCCGGCGTTTCACCCAAAACAACAGTCATAGATAAACAGTCACAGCAGTGTCCTGTTTGCGGGTTGTCGCAGGCATATTTTAAAAGAACGGATTACTATTTCAATCTGTTTTTTATCCCGCTTTTCAGAGTGAAAAAGGGAGATTCCTACCTGATGTGTGAAAGGTGTGAACGTGAGATTACGGGCTTTGGTGTAGACCCTGCAGGTGGAGAAATGGATAAAGGCCGTTGTGTTTTTTGCGGTAGCCGTCTGGATGGAAAGTTTAAATATTGTCCACAATGCGGTAAGAAAACATCATGAAGGGTTCTTATAAAAAGACATTATTTACGGATCAGGAGCGCCATGTGGTGCTGGTTGCACCTGAGGTACATTGGAACACCGGTAATATTGGCAGAACCTGTCTCGGGGCGGATGCGACCCTTCATTTGATTAAACCGCTTGGATTTTCAATAGACAGCAAAGAAGTCAAACGAGCGGGACTGGATTACTGGCATAAAATAAAACTGCATGTATGGGAAAAATTTGAAGTGTTTCTCAAAAACATGAAACCTGATAAATCGGAAATAGCGCTGTTTACCAAAAATGGGTCAACGCCGTTTTGGGAAATACCTCATCAAAAACGGCAGTTTCTGATATTTGGCTCTGAAACAAAAGGGCTGCCGAAATCTATCCTCTCTACGTATCCGGAATTGACCTACCATATCCCGATTACTGATGAGATCCGTTGTCTGAATTTATCTACCGCAGTGGGAATTGCATTATATGAAAGTCTGAGATCTTAATCCCAAATCAAATTATCTGAACCGCCTGTTTTTACGCTGCAATTCATCAAATTTTTGAATAATACCTTTTTCCTGGACAAAGGAACTTAATGCCCAGTTGACAATACTGATCATCAGAGATCCGAAAACAGCACTCCAGAAACCACTGACATGAAAACCGGGAATCACACCGGATGCCATTACGAGCATCAGCGCATTGATGACAAATGTAAATAGTCCCATGCTGAGCATATTGATCGGCAGCGTTATGATCAGCAGAAAAGGTCTGAAAAAAGTATTCAAAAGGCCAAGGATTGCAGCTGCTGATAAAGCAGAAAGGAAACCGGTAACCTGGATACCGTCAAAAAGATAGGATGTTGCCAGAACGGCTATGGTCAGTACGACCCATTTTATAAATAATATCATAATACCTCATATCTATTGCCAATTGTCAGTCAGAACAAAAATAAGCATGAATATTCAAAGTTCAATATCTTACCTGAGGTTTTCCCATTGCACCCGAATTCATTTTCCGTTAAAGATAGAAAAAAATATTTAAATCAATGTGTTAAATGTGGAGATCTCTTTATGCTGTTGGATATTGTTTTATTTGCGATCGGTGTTGTACTTCTTTATTACGGTGCAGAGTGGCTGGTTAAGGGCTCATCAAGTCTCGCCAAAAGTTTGGGACTTGCGCCTCTTTTGATTGGACTTACTGTTGTTGCATTTGGAACATCCGCACCTGAAATGGTCATCAGTGTCATCTCTTCATTTAAAGGTAAAAGTATGATTGCTGTCGGTAATGTAATCGGCAGTAATATTTGTAATATAGCCCTGGTGCTTGGCCTTGCCGCATTTATCAATCCCATTACAAGCCAGAAGGGTGTTGTAAAACGTGACATCCCGATTATGCTCGGGGTCTCACTGTTTCTGATGTTTATTTCATGGAACTCGAAAATTGGCAGGATTGAAGGGGCGGTTCTTTTTACAGGGCTGATTATCTATATTTGTTATAATTATTTTGGCGCAAAAAGGATGCTGGGCGACGTTTCAGCTTCAGATGTACCGCCGATTATTGCTGATGAAACGGAAAAAGAATATATAAGTTCGAGATCAAAACAGATTACAATGATTGTTACCGGCATTGCCGGAGTTGTTATCGGGGCTGACCTGCTGGTCGATTCTGCTGTAAAGATAATGAAGGTGATGGGCGTTGGCGAAAAATTTATCGGCCTTACCATTGTTGCACTGGGTACATCGCTTCCCGAACTTGCTACATCCGTAATTGCAGCTGTCAGAAAAGAGATGGATATCAGTATTGGTAATCTGGTCGGCAGTAATGTATTTAATATACTCGGCGTTCTTGGGCTGGCAACCCTGATCCGTCCGGTTGAGATTCCCGGCGGATTTTTTGAAAGCGGCATGCTTGTCGACTACCTGGTTATGCTGTTTGTGAGTTTCCTTCCCTGGTTCATGATGAGAAAAGTTCATACTATCGGCAGGGCCAAGGCAATTATTCTTCTTGGTATTTATGTCGGATATATAATTTTTCTGTCATTTGTATCCCTTGGTGCCTGATTTTTGCTACTGAAAAATGATGAAGTCATATATTTTTCTTTGACTTATACCCTTATCTGCCTTATAAAATTACAATTGGGCACAAACTGAAAATCCCTTTCAATACTATTAAAAACATATTATTTTCAACACACGCCTTTACTATTTCGAGGTATCTTTGTGCTATGGTTGTTTCAAGTCAGTATATTCAAGATCCGGAGCCTGGAAAACATCTTCTGACGTTCATGGGTGATACCATCACCTTTACTCTTTCCCTGCCTGAACAGATGGATGGCCGGGCGTGGCTTCGGACAAATATCGGTCAGGCCGCTATTATCAGAGAGGAGATCATAAACGAGTTAGCGATTTCAAAACCGCCACTTTGTGGGGATTGGTTTGATATCCCGATGGTAAGAAAAGAGGATCTACTCTATACTATCACCCTGCCGCTTTGTGAAACCGGGCACTTTGAAGCCAAATGCCTCTTTTTAAAAGAGGGTGAAGATGACCCGGTGTGGCCTGAAGGCCCTAATGCCGTCATTAATGTGGAGCCCGCAGATACCTGCTGTGCAAACACGATTTATAATGCCTTTGTCCGTCAGTTTGGTCCTAATAAAGCAGGGCAGGGGATCCTGGATGCTGAAAAAGAGAATTGGGTTAAGGTGTTGGATGAAAATGGATATTCAGTGATTCCGCCATCCGGAAAGTTCAGGGATTTGATTAACGAACTGGATTTTATAATATATGAACTCGGGTGCAGAATTATTCATCTGCTCCCTGTACATCCGACGCCTACAACTTACGGTAGAATGGGCCGATTTGGAAGCCCCTATGCGGCATTAAGTTTCAGATCTGTGGATCCGGCACTTGCTGAGTTTGACTCAAGCGCAACACCTGTTGAACAGTTTTGTGAGCTTGTCGATAAAATACATGCCCGTGGTGCAAAGCTTTTTATAGATGTGGCCATTAACCATTCAGGTTGGGCCGCCACGCTGCATGGTTCACACCCGGAATGGCTGGTCAGAAATGAGGAGGGGAAAATTGAGGCGCCTGGTGCATGGGGCGTTGTCTGGGCAGATTTGACCCGTCTTGATTATTCTCACAAGGGACTCTGGGTTCACATGGCCAATGTATTTTTGACATGGTGTGACAGGGGTGTGGATGGATTCCGGTGTGATGCCGGTTACATGATTCCGATTCCGGCATGGAAATATATTGTGGCATGTGTTCGAAGACAGTTTCCAGACACTGTATTTTTCCTCGAAGGGCTGGGTGGAAAAATATCCGTTTCAAAAAAAATTCTGGATGAGGCCGGTTTTAACTGGGTTTATTCCGAACTATTTCAAAATTATGATCAAAAGCAGATAGTAAATTATCTGCCGGATGCATTCAGGATATTTGAAGGAGACGGCGTACTTGTTCACTTTGCCGAAACCCATGATAATCCGAGGCTGGCCGTAAAATCAGAAAATTATGCAAGGATGCGGACGGCATTATGCGCGTTAACTTCCATTAATGGGGCCTTCGGTTTTGCTAATGGTGTTGAGTGGCTTGCAACGGAGAAGATCGACGTCCATCAGTCAAGATCCCTGAACTGGGGTGCGGAAAACAATCAGGTAGCACATATCCGTCGGTTAAATACCATTTTAAAATTCCATCCGGCTTTTCAGAATCAAGTCGAATTAAGATTGATTCAGACGAATGACAACAACAGTATTGCCATGCTTCGGCATCACCACCCATCGGGCAAGAAAGTATTGATAGCGGTAAACCTCGATGATAACGCGATAAATCGTGTTTCATGGGAAACTTGTCAGATGCCGTCCGGGCACGGTATTTTTACAGATCTTGTAACAGGCAGGGCTGTTCAGATAAATCAGATTAATACACAAAGCTTTCTGGATCTTGAAGCCGGCCAGGTATTTTGCCTGACTACGGATGAAGAAGAACTCAGTATGATTACCCGATACGAGGGCGGAAAAGATCTGCCGATTCGACTGGTCCAGCAGCGCTTGCGTGTCAGGGCTTTGGAAATATTTAAAATTTATAATGGAATTTGTGATCTGGGAGAGTTTGATACGGAAAAAGCAATATCCGAACTTGTCAGGGAGCCGGAGGTATTTTGCAGGGCAATGAATACGACAAGTGAGGAATCAAGGGTAATAAGGTGGCAATGGCCCCGTGATATCAGACGAAAGGTTATGGTACCGCCGGACCACTTCCTGATGATTCAGTGCCCGTTTCCTTTTCGGGCAAGGTTGTTGAAAAATCGGTATCATACAATAGTTTTGGACGAGAGCTTTTATCAGCCTGACAATAATCATTTTATACTTTTTATGCCTCTGAAGCCTGAAACAGATCATAAGGAATATACGCTTAAATTGACGGTTTTTAATTCGGATTCAATTATTCACGAAGAGAGCGCCGTGATGTATCTGGCCAATGAAAAGGATATCCGGGTAAAAAGCAGATACAACAGGCAGGATGTTGTTGATAATATGATCTTCCTGGCATCAAATCACAGGGGAGGGATGATGCGGGCCGCAGTTTCGTGGGGCAAACTGCAGAGCCGGTATGATGCGTTGCTGGCAGGGAATCTGAACAGACAATATCCTGAAGATCGTTGGATAATGTTGGCCCGGTGCAGATTATGGCTAGTATTTCAGGGTTTTTCACATGAGGTGGATTTTAGCAGTTTTGATACTTTTTATCGGGATATGGATGGCCACGGCTGTTGGCATTATAATATACCTACCGGCCAGGGGGGCCACATCTCCTTTTTCATAATGACAAAAATGATTACGGGGGAAAATTGCATTCAACTGGATTTTTACCGGCAGCGGTCAGAAGAATTTGAAGGCCGCCTTCCGGATCATGAAGCGATCCAGTTGATTATAAGGCCTGATATTGAGGATCGCAGTTTTCACGATACGACAAAAGCTTTTATGGGGCCGGAGTCGATCTGGCCGGGTTCAGTTAAAGCGTTGGACAAAGGGTTTACCTTTAGGCGTAGTGAAGACAGAATTATGATGATGGAGATATCTTCCGGAGAATTTAGCACGGCACCGGAATGGCAGTATATGGTTTTTCATCCCTTTGAAGCATCACGAGGACTTGATCCTGATTCGGATCTTTTCAGTCCCGGTTATTTTTCTGCATTTCTGCAGGGGGATAAAACGATCAGTCTTGTAGCGAAGATCATATGTTCAGAAAATGAACACACGGCATTGAACTTTAAGAATTATAACAAGCATGGTTTTTGTGTTGATCCGGTGGATTCGGAACAGATACCTGTTCATGTTATGAAAATAGCTATGCAGGATTTCATAGTGGATAGGGACGGGTTGAAATCAGTTATAGCCGGTTATCCGTGGTTTCTGGATTGGGGAAGGGATGCCATAATTTTTTCAAGAGGAATGATTGCTGCCGGGCAGGTTGATGAGGCCAAGGCTGTATTAAAACTGTTTGGGCAGTTTGAGGAGAACGGTACGTTGCCTAATATGATCAGAGGCAATGATATCGGCAACAGGGATACATCTGATGCCCAGTTATGGTTTTTTACAGCATGTAATGATGTTTTGGCAGCCGAACAAAAGGAAACGTTTCTTGAAGAAGCATGCGGCCGCAGAACTGTCAGGGAAATTCTTGTCTCTATTGGAAATGCCATGATCAACGGTACCTCAAACGGTATACATATGGATCATGAATCCTGCCTGATTTTCAGCCCGTCTCATTTTACATGGATGGATACCAACCACCCCGCCGGATCCCCAAGAGAAGGCTATCCCATAGAGATACAGGCCTTGTGGTTCGGTGCACTTTCGTTGTTATCCAGGATTGACGCAACAAATAAAAGTAATCCGTGGCAGGCGATGGCCCAGAATGTTCAGGCATCAATTATAAAATTTTTCTGGCAGGAGGAATATGGTTTTCTGTCCGATTGCCTGCATGCTGAATCCGGAATATCTGCAGAGAATGCTGAACCGGATGATGCACTTCGACCCAATCAGCTTTTTGTAATCGCACTGGGCGCTGTTTCAGAAAAAAGTTACTGCAGACGTATTCTTGATGCATGCCAGGAACTGCTGGTGCCGGGAGCCATCCGAAGCCTTGCTGACCGTCCGGTAAAGCGGCCGCTACCGGTTGTTCGAAACGGTGAGTTGCTCAATGATCCTGAAAACCCGTATCAGGGAAAGTATGAAGGGGATGAGGACAGAAGCAGAAAGCCGGCTTATCATAATGGTACGGCCTGGACCTGGATTTTCCCTGTGTTTTGTGAGGCCTGGGCATTGGCTTACGGAGAAAATGCAAAAGTGACGGCTCTGTCATTTCTCTGCAGCGGAACAGGTCTGATGGAAAAGGGATGCATCGGGCATATGCCTGAAATAGTGGATGGCGATTATCCCCATACACCGCGCGGATGTGATGCCCAGGCATGGGGCTGTAGCGAATTTGTGAGAGTATGGGAAAAAATTTTAAAATTATAGATCATTAAAAATAGTAT
Source organism: Desulfobacterales bacterium (assembly GCA_021737275.1). Lineage (GTDB taxonomy): Bacteria > Desulfobacterota > Desulfobacteria > Desulfobacterales > JAIPEE01 > JAIPEE01. Next base: position 118,200 of record JAIPEE010000001.1, on the reverse strand, counting down.
TCAAGGAGGACACCATGAGCATAAAAAAACAGTATGTTAAATCAAATTCTGTTTGCAAGGCAACGTTTAGATTGCCTAAAGAGGCCGCTTCGGCTGCCAAAAGGGTTTTTCTTGTCGGAGAGTTCAATAACTGGGATAAAAAGGCCAGCCCCATGAAAAAGCTGAAAAACGGTGAATTTAAAATTACAATGGACCTTGAGCCGGACAGGCAGTACGAATTCCGTTATCTCATTGATGAACATACATGGGAAAACGACTGGTGCGCCGACAAGTATATCAAGTCATTGTTCAGTGATACCGAAAATTCAGTAATTATTACTTAAAAGGTGTAAACTATGAATCGTATGCAGTTATACCAAGTGTTTCCGAACATACCGGATGATCTTATTTTTCTGGAGACACTTTCAAGAAATCTCTGGTGGTCGTGGGATCAGGAAGCCAACGAGTTATTCAGGCGCATAGGCCCCAAAAAATGGGAGGATTCCGGACCAAATCCAATCAGATTTCTGACGACCATTTCCCAGAAACGATTTGAAGAATTATCCCAGGATGACGGCTATATGGGACATCTGAATCGGGTGAAAAAACGTTTCAGGCAGGAGGTTTGTGATTTAGCTGACCCGGAACCACCTTTTGAAAAATCTGATGTCATTGCCTATTTTTCCATGGAGTTTGGTATCCATCAAAGTCTGCCGTTGTTTGCAGGGGGGCTGGGTATTCTGGCCGGAGATCATTTGAAGGCGGCGTCCAACCGTAAGCTGCCGCTGGTGGGTCTTGGTATTTTATACCGGCATGGATACTTTCGCCAGTTTATGGATCAAAGCGGCTGGCAGCAGGAGGAGTATCCTGAAACCGATATTTTTTATCTGCCCATGGTCCGGGTAAAAGATGCTTTTGGTAAAGACATTCATGTAAATGTAAATGGACCAATCGGCAAAATGAAGGCATCTATCTGGATACTTAAAATCGGTTGTATCCCCCTTTATCTGCTTGACACAAATCTTGCGGAAAATTCTCAGGAAATCAGAGATATTACAGGGCGGTTATATGCCGGAGATCCGAAGGTTCGTTTATCTCAGGAAGCACTTCTGGGTATCGGTGGTATGCGGTTGCTTGAAAAACTGGGCCTACGAGCAAAGGTTTGCCATATGAATGAGGGGCACAGTGCATTTGCAGGGCTTGAACGTGTCGCCCAGGCGATGTCTCTTAATAATATTACGTTAAAGGCAGCTCTGGAAATTGTACCGAGGTCAACCATCTTTACTACTCATACACCGGTTCCCGCCGGGCATGATGAATTTCCGGTGGATATGGTTAAACCGGTAATAAGAGATCTTGTTGAAAGACTCAATACTACAGAAGCGGAAATCCTCTCCTGGGGGCAGGGAACAGGCGCCGGGCCGGATGCGCCGGTATCCATGTTTATTCTGGCGCTCCAGATGGCTGAGCACCGCAATGGTGTCAGTAAACTGCATGGGAAAGTAGCCCGCAAAATGTGGGCACATGTCTGGCCCGATTTAGCTGAAGATGAGACACCGATTGAGCATATAACCAATGGTGTACATATTCCTACCTGGATCTCACAGGAAAATGCCCAGCTTTTTGAACGCTATATAGGACCCCAGTGGAATTCCTGTTCACTGGATCCGACGAACAGCCGGCGGGTAAATGACATCTATGAAGAAGAGTTGTGGCGGGCCCATGAGATGAGTCGACTGCGTCTGATCCGATATTGCCGGAAGATAATGATACAACAATACGGGAAAAGAAATGCACCGCGGTCGATGATGGAGGCCGCCGGTTCTGTGTTTGATCAGGATGTGCTGACCATCGCATTTGCAAGGCGCTTTGCGACCTATAAGCGGGCCAATTTACTTTTACAGGACCCTGATCGGTTTGAAGCCATACTGACATCGGAAAAAACACCGGTTCAGTTTATCTTTGCCGGTAAAGCGCATCCCAGAGATAATGAGGGGAAAGAGCTGATTAAGCGCCTTATTCAGTTTGCCAGAAAAATTTCAATTCGTCACAGGATTGTGTTTCTTGAAGATTATGACATGAATCTGGCTCAGCACCTGGTCCAGGGTGCGGATGTATGGTTGAATACACCACGGCGGCCTTACGAAGCATGCGGCACATCGGGCATGAAGGCGGCCATTAACGGTGTGCTTAATGTCAGTATCCTCGACGGCTGGTGGGATGAAGAATATAATGCTGAAAACGGCTGGCGGATTGGAAATGGTGAGGAATATCAAGATTGCGGATACCAGGATTCCGTTGAAAGCCAGGCGCTTTATAATGTTCTGGAAAATGATGTAATCCCCTGTTTTTATGACCGTAAAAACGGTGAATATCCACAGGCATGGCTCAAGATGATGAAGGCATCCATGGCCATGGCCATGAAGCGGTGCTGCAGCCTCAGGATGCTGGGAGAGTATGAACAGCGCTATTACATGCCTTCTGCTCAGCGATTTGATACATTACTGAAAAATAATGCAGAAGAGGCTATGCGATTGAGTGCTTTACACAAAAGGCTTCACACTCACTGGAAGGGAATAACAATATCCCGACCGGTTCGGGAGTTGGATGGACCATTCAGGGTCGGAGAGTGGTTCAGGGTGACTGCTGAGGTTAGCCTGGGCGAACTTGTTCCGGATGAAGTTGATATTGAGGTCTATTATGGACATATCAAATCACTGGATGTGTTGCACGCCGGCAATACCGTAACAATGGACGTGGAAAAAAAGATCGGAGACGGCAAGTATCTTTATTCCACAGCCATAAACTGCAAGAACGCCGGCCGATATGGCATTACGGTAAGGGTGATGCCGCGTGGTGACAAATGGATCAAGTTTACACCGGGTTTGATTACCTGGCCGATTACAGGCCAGGATTAAGATCTGAAATTACAATAATGACATTTTCATAAAATAAAAAGGTGAACCGATGGTATACCCAAAACCCAATCCAAGAGTTCTGATTGTAACACCGGAGATTACTTATCTGCCGGATGGAATGGGGAACATGGCCAACAAGATGAAGGCTAAGGCTGGAGGGCTTGCCGACGTTTCTGCTGCATTGGTTAACGCTCTTTTCAGGGAGGGTGCGGATGTGCATGTCGCTTTGCCAAACTACAGAGCCATGTTCAGGAGTGGGGAGTATCCGACTCTTTTGCCCAGGGAAATCCGATCCATAAAGGAGGATATACCTGAAGAGCGGATACATCTGGCTGCGGACAGGGCCTTTTTCTATCTGCTTAATGTTTATTCAAACTATGACAGTGAAAACTCCAAAATGGCCCTGGCATTTCAGAGGGAGGTTATTAACAATATTATTCCGCAGGTAAAGCCGGATCTCATTCACTGTAATGACTGGATGACCGGACTGATTCCTGCATATGCCAGATCTCTGAATATCCCGTGTCTTTTTACCATTCATAATATACATACGGTGGAAATGCCTCTTGGTGAGATAGAGGACCGGGGAATAGATGCAGCGCGATTCTGGCAGTATCTCTATTTTGTCAGGCAGCCTGCAAACTATGAAGAGACTCGGGATAACAATCCTGTTGATTTTTTAACCAGCGGAGTATTTGGTGCACATTTTGTAAATACGGTCAGCCCCACCTTTCTTGATGAAATAGTGGAACAGCGGCATAGTTTTATTGAACCGCATCTTAATCATGAATTGAGTAACAAAAAACAATCAGCGTGTGCCGCAGGGATTTTGAATGCACCTGATCCATCATTTGATCCTGCAACAGACAAGGATCTCAAGTTCAGATACACAGTTGATAAAGCATATTATGCAAAGCGAAAAAACAAGGTGGCGCTCCAGAAAAAACTGGGACTGATTCAGGATCCGGGTGCACCGATGTTTTTCTGGCCGTCACGTCTGGACAATATGCAAAAGGGGTGTCAGCTGTTTGCAGACATCTTATACCAGGTTGTTTCTAAATACTGGGAAAAGAATCTTCAGGTTGTGTTTGTCGCCAATGGTGGATACCAGCGGCACTTTCGTAATATCGTTGACTTCCACAAGTTGTTCAGCCGGGTGCGAATATGTGATTTTGAAGGAGATCTTGAGCGGATGGGCTATGCAGCTTCAGACTTTACCCTCATGCCATCACTTTTTGAGCCCTGCGGTCTTCCTCAGATGATTGCACCTATTTATGGTTCCCTGCCGGTAGCCCATGATACAGGCGGTATTCATGATACGGTTTCGGATCTTGATATAAACAATAACAGCGGTAATGGATTTCTTTTCAAACATTATGATTCAAATGGCCTTTTCTGGGCAATTGATCAAGCTATGAATTTTTATCAGTGTGCCGAAGACGTTAAGAAAAACCAGATCGAACGAATTATGACTGAAAGTACCAAAAAATTTAATCACAGAGTGACAGCCAGAAAATACATTGATCTTTATGAGGAAATGTTAAAACGCCCCTTAGTTAACTGAAGAAAAGGATTCTATGGTAAAAAAGAATAAAAATTCCGTATCTGTTCGTGATCAGGATAGACGTTGCCATCGACTGATAGAAAAAGATTCTTTTCTCAAGCCTTTTGAATCAAAAATAAAAAATCGTTTTTCAAAAATTAACACAACTGAAGCAAGACTTACCGGTGATAAAATCAGTCTTTCTGATTTTGCTTCAGGCCATGAGTATTTCGGGCTCCATTTAAGAGGGAATAAATGGGTATTTCGCGAGTGGGCACCCAACGCTACTGCCATATATCTTATAGGGGATATGTCCGGATGGCAGGAGGAAAAGCGGTTCGAACTGGTATCAGTATCTGAAGAAGGTGTCTGGGAGATTACCTTACCGGCAGAAACACTCCATCATAAAGATCTATACCGCCTGAGTATCCACTGGCCTGGTGGAGAGGGAAACAGAATACCTGCTTATACCCGAAGGGTTGTTCAGGATCCTGAAAGCCATATTTTTAATGCACAGGTATGGTGTCCGCCAAGGCCTTATATATGGAATTGCCCGGATTTTAAGGCCCCGGACGAGCCTTTACTTATTTATGAGGCGCATGTCGGCATGGCTCAGGAAGAGGCCAGGGTTGGTTCTTATCGTGAGTTTGCGGAGCAAATTATTCCAAAAATTGTTGATGCCGGTTATAATGCCCTTCAACTGATGGCCATACAGGAACATCCCTATTATGGATCGTTCGGATATCAGGTTTCCAGCTTTTTTGCAGCATCTTCCCGCTTTGGTACGCCTGAGGATCTGATGTTTCTGATCGATACTGCTCACATGGAGGGATTGAGTGTTATTGTTGATCTTATACACTCCCATGCTGTCAGTAACGAGGTTGAGGGGCTTTCCAGGTTTGATGGATCACTTTACCAATATTTCCACAATGGTCCCAGAGGTACACACCCTGCATGGGACTCAAGATGTTTTGATTACGGTAAATACCAGGTGCTTCATTTTTTGCTTTCAAATTGCCGCTTCTGGCTGGATGCATACCGTTTTGACGGTATACGATTTGATGGTATCACCAGCATGCTTTATCTCGATCACGGTTTGCAAAGAGCCTTTACGGGCTATGAGGACTATTTTAATGAGAGCGTGGATGAAGATGCTCTGGCTTATCTTGCGCTGGCCAACCGGGTTATTCATGAAATCCATCCCGGGGCCGTAAGCATTGCAGAGGATATTAGCGGTATGCCCGGTTTGGCTGTACCGGGTTCGGATGGCGGTTATGGCTTTGATTACCGGTTTGCAATGGGGGTTCCGGATTACTGGATAAGATTAACCAAGGATATGGCGGACGAATCATGGCCCATGGATCATTTATGGTTTGAGCTCACAAACCGGAGAAATGATGAAAAGTGTATCAGTTATGCAGAATCCCATGATCAGGCATTGGTAGGTGACCAGACATTGATTTTCCGGCTTATCGGTGTAGAAATGTATGATAAAATGCGCATCCATTATGATGATATTGGCGTTAATCGAGGTATTGCGCTACATAAGATGATTCGTCTGATTACAATTGCAAGTGCTGGAAATGGCTATCTTAATTTTATGGGGAATGAATTCGGGCACCCTGAATGGATAGATTTTCCAAGGGAAGGAAATAACTGGTCATATCACTATGCCAGGCGACAGTGGCACCTGTCGGAAGATTCGGATCTTTATTACAGCACCCTTAAGTGTTTTGATCAGGATATGATAAAGCTTGTAAAAACTGCAATGCTGTTAAAATATCAGGACATCAGTCTATTATATTTGAATGATTCAGATAAGATAATAGCCTTTAAAAGATCTAATTTAATTTTCATTTTTAATTTTCATCCCCAATCTTCCCAAACTGATTACCAACTTAATGTGTCACCCGGAAAATATGTGATGATACTGGACACTGACAGGCCACAATATGGTGGACACAGCCGATTGGTACCTGGTCAGTGTCATTTTACACATTCAGAAACTTCGCAAAACAGGACAATGCACTATTTAAGTCTTTATCTGCCTTCAAGATCAGCGATCGTTTTGAAAACGGTTAGCTGAACAACTCAGGCAATATCTTCATCCTGTAATAATGGTGATACCTTGAATGGATTAATAAGAAATACCGGAACCGTCGCCATCTTTGTAATCCTATCGGCAACAGAACCAAACAGAATCTTGTCCATACCTTTTCGACCATGGGTACCCATAATAAGCATGTCAATATTTTCAGTATCACAATAGGAGAGAATCTCTTCAGAAATATCACCGGGTATTACCTTGACCACCGTATTTTTAAAACCGTCAAAAAACTCTTCTTTGAACTCGTGAAGACGTTTTTCCGCACCCTGGATCAGTTCAGCTTCAAACTGATTAATTGATACATGCGGTACATAAGTACCTGTAAAATGCTGAAATATTCGAGCTACAAATAGAAGGTGGACCCTGGCGTCAAACTTTTTTGACATTAATTTTACATAAGGGACAATCTTGGGTGATGTTTCAGAAAGATCTACCGGAAAAAGTATTTGTTTGAAAGTCTTCATGGGTATACCTCCTTTATGTCTTAAAGGTTTAGCACAGATCAATGAAATCAGTTAGTCCATGAAAAAGCGAAAACGAATTATTTTATTTATACACCAGCTTTAGATATATGTTAAGAACTTTTTTTGATTTGTCTATATGGTTGATTTTTATTTGATTTTAATAAAGACAATACCTAATGAAAGAGAAAATAATATTTTATAAATATAGTTGCTTTCATTGCTTTCCATAAAACTGAATGATGTATAAGCACCTTGATTTATTAATTAAAAAAACACTGTTATTACTTAAAACAGATAATAATCGGTTGACACGATAATACCTCCCTGATAGGACAACATCAGTAGTTTATTATTGATTTAAGCAGTTTGAATGTTTCATATAGAAAGGGGTGAAAAAGCGTATGAAGAAAATGATCATTGCATTGATCGCGGGTGTTTCAATTCTTTTTCTGGCAGCCGGAATCCAGGCTGGAACGGAAGTTCAGGATGTAATTAAAATGGAAAATGCCAAGTATGAGTCTCATTCAAAAGGCATCTGCATGTTTTCCCATAAAAAGCATATGGAAGATTACGCAACAGCCAATCCGGATCTTTATAAAAATGGTTGCGGCGAATGTCATCATGATGCAGAAGGAAAACCACTGGCACTGAAAGCGGGCGATGATGTACAGGGTTGTATCGAATGTCACTCGGTTCCAGGCAGAAAACCCAAAGATGAAAAGCTGGAAACGGCAGAAAAAGTTAAAAAATATCATGCCGAAGCTATTCATGAAAACTGTAAAAGTTGCCATTCAAATTATAACAAGGCAAAAGGTTTGAAGGGTAAAGATGAAGGCGCAGCACCGATTGGCTGTTCCACAGTTTGTCATCCCAAAGAAGGTTGATTTGGGATCGTAGTACCGTAGTAAAGCTTTTAAAAGGGGCGCTTGTTTTTTTTAAACAAGTGTCCCTTTCTTTTTCTTGTAAAGACAGGCGTTTTTGATAATAGCGTCCGCCCATGCGGTTGTTCCTGTTGCATGGATATGGGTGTATGTTGCAAAAACATTATTCCTGAAAATACCATCTCTGGCATTTAAAAAACCTTTTCCTCTTTTCATTTTAAAGGCCATGTCCTTATCTGAGCCCCGCCACTCAATAATATTGGAATAGTGAAATTCGTGCCCCTTAATTTCATCTCCTACATTATAATAGGGATTTTCATTTTCAACGGTAACAACGGTATAGCCATGGCCCTGAGGCCTTTTTGAAAAGCCGAATACAATGGGTAATATTCCGGTCATGGGATAAGATTTTTTACCGAGTACAAGCTGTTCGCCCATATACATCAAGCCACCGCACTCTGCATATATGGGCAGGCCATCGTCTGCCATCGCCTTAATCCGGTTTCGGAACGATCTGTTTTCTGCCAGTGCTTCAGCATGGGTTTCAGGGAATCCGCCGCCAATATATATGGCATCAAGGTTCGGAAGTGATGTATCTGCCAGGGGGCTCAGGAAATGAAGTTCGGCACCATTTTCAGACAGTGCGTCAATGTTTTCAGGATAATAGAATTGAAATGCGGAATCCTTCAGGATACCGATTTGTGGTTTTGAATCTGAATTCTTACGGGCATGAATTTCTATATCTGATATTTGAAAAAGAGGAGGCTTGTTCAGGGCATCAGCATTTTCAGCAACAGCCAGGCATGCATCAATATCAATGTATTTTTTAGCTGTATCCGCCGCCGCTTCTAATGCTGTTTCAGCCAAACCATGTTCTGCAGTAGGAATCAGGCCCATATGCCGCTCCGGAAAGATCAGATCTCCCAGTTTGGGAATGGCGCCCAGCACAGGAATGCCGCAGTGGTATTCAACATTATCTCTTATGGTCTGTTCATGCCGCTTGCCGGCCACACGATTTAGTACAACACCTTTCAAATCCACCGCTTTATCAAAGTGGAGGCAGCCCAGTACTGAAGCGGCAATGGTTCGGGTTGACTTGGTGCAATCCAGACAAAGAATTACCGGGGCTTTCAGCAGTTTGGCAAGTTCTGCCGTACTGGTTGAGCCTTCATAATCAATACCATCATAAAGCCCCCGATTACCTTCAATAATGGAAATATCTGAACCTTGAGCATGGGTAAAAAAAGAAGAGATGATCTTTTCACTGGAAACAAGAAAAGAATCCAGGTTATAACAGGGCTGGCCTGCCGCAAGGGCTAGCCAGCCCGCATCTATATAATCCGGTCCCTTTTTAAAGGGTGAAATACTTTTTTGAGCCTGCCTTAATGCTGCAACTAATCCCAAGGACAAGACGGTTTTCCCCGAACCACCCCGAAGGGCTGATATGACTATTCTGGGAAATCCCATGGTTTTCTGCTGCATTAAAATATTTATATAATTTTATTTCTAATCTTCGTCTTCGGCAGCTGCCTGTTTGCCGGTACCTGCAAGGCCGATCATAGTAGTGCTGCCGCTTGACCAATATTCCAAAGTTCCTTCTCCTACCATCTCATTTACAATATTTTTAACAGCCCTGGGTTTTTCATCCGGAACCATTTTATAGAAATCCTTGAGATAGAATTTGGATTTGGTTTTGGCTTTCTTTTCGAGCGTTTCAACGATTGCTTTTTTTGCTTCGTCTCTATCCATTTTAGGACCTTTCATCAGTTAAGGCAGCCGGGAGACACCCCGGCTGCCTTTATTTAATCTCTTATCTCTTAGAACTTGAACTGTGATGTCTGGCGCCATGTGTAATATGCCGGATCACGGAAGTCATCAATAAGATGATGTGAGAAATCAAGCTCACATTTGTCAAAGAAACGTTCCCATCCGATTCTTTCGGCCCATTCGCCAATACGCTCATATTTTTTAGCATCATTAGAATAGGTGTCAATAATTCTTTTGATTGTTGATGTTGTCTGTTCCCATCTTGGTGCTTCATTGGGAATAAACGCAACAACAACTTTGGAGAATTTTGGTGTAGAAATTCTATTGGAGACCTTACCACCCACCATCAGAACGATACCGTCACCCTCGGTGTCTGCTAACGGCATTGAGGGACACATGGTGTAACAGTTACCGCAGAACATACATCTTTCATTCTTTACGGCAACAGAGTTCAGTGTCTGGCCATTGAATTCAACCTTTGCAGGTTTGATGGCTGCTGTCGGACAGGCTGCAACTGCCAGCGGAATTTCACACATTTTATCCAGATACTCATGATCCAGGATCGGTGGTTTTCTGTGATAACCCAGAATAGCAATGTCAGAACAATGCACGGCACCGCACATGTTCAGACAGCATGCCAGGGAAACACGAACATGTGCCGGCATTCTGTGATCCTGAAATTCTTCAAACAGAGTGTCCATTGTAGCCTTGACCGGACCTGAAGCGTCAGTTGCCGGTGTGTGACAGTGGATCCAGCCCTGCGTGTGAATGATGTTGGTAACGCCGGCGCCGGTGCCGCCAATAGGGAACTTGAAGCTGCCACCGTCAAACTTGCGGCCTTCAAGATCCTTAACCAGCGGATCAAGTTTATCCTGGCTGTCTACCATGAATTCAATGTTATTACGGGTCGTAAAACGAACATGCCCGCCACAGTGTTTATCTGCAATATCACAGATTTCACGGATGTGGGTAACACTCATCAGACGGGCGCCGCCACAACGTACGGTGAAAACCTTATCACCGGTTTCAGAAACATGAACCAGTACGCCCGGTTTCAGAATCTCATGATATTTCCATTTACCTTTATTATTTCTAATTACCTCTGGATAGAATTCATCGTATTTTCTTGGTCCGATATCGGTAATTCTGTTTTCCATCGGTTTGTCAGGATTATAACCTGAAGATATAAATGCCATGGTTAGCTCCCTCCTTATCTCAGATGGTCTTTTCTAAATTTGTTAATATCACGGTCCCATCCGCCCTCAACCTCGTCCTCTTTCCAGAAGATGTATGGGTTGTGTCTGGGTTCCTGAACATGCTGCGGAATGGCCTTGATGTTGGTAGCTTCAAGCAGCTTCTGGAAACCCTGGCGTTTGATCAGTTCGCCGAGACGTTCACGGTTTTTGCCTTCTTCCATCCACCAGTCCCAGATTGCTTCAATAACTTCCTTGATCTCATCATACGGTTCTTCAACCTTGATAAAAGGAACAAGAAGGGAACCCATCTGAGCACCATCGAGAATAGGCGCCTTGGCACCAACAAGAATGGAAAGACCGCGGTCTTCACCAATTCTGAGGGCCTGAGGCATAACGTTAATACAATGCATACAACGTGTGCACTCTTTATCATCAATAACCAGTTTGTCACCGTCCATATACATACAGCCGGTCGGACAAAGATCATTAACTTCTTTCTGAATATCAAATGCGCCCCAGTCACGACCGGAATGTGCGCCGGCATTAGGTGCGATTTCGCCGCCAATGTAAGCCTTGACTGTTTCCTGGTCAATGCGGATATTGTCACGCCATGTACCGATAAAGGACATGTCGGAACGTGCGATAGAAGCAACACAGCAGTTCGGACAACCGTCAAATTTAAATTTAAATTTGTAAGGGAATGCCGGGCGATGAAGCTCATCCTGGTATTCCTGGGTCAGGTCATAACACAGGGCCTGTGTGTCGTAACATGCGTATTCACAACGTGCTGCACCGATACAGTCTGCAGGTGTTCTCAGGTTTGAGCCGGAGCCACCAAGATCCTGGTCCATATTATGAGTCAGTTCATGGAAAATTTCTTCCAGCTGAGGTGTGGTTGTACCCAGCAGAATAATATCACCGGTAGAGCCGTGCATATTGGTTACACCGCTGCCGCGGAATTCCCACAGATCACAGATTTTTTTAAGGTAATCTGTGGTATAAAATTTACCTGCCGGCTGATTTACACGCATGGTGTGGAAATGGGCTACGCCCGGGAACATTTTCGGCTGATCGCAGTAACGGCCGATAACGCCACCACCATAACCAAAAACACCAACGATACCGCCGTGTTTCCAGTGAGTACGGCCATGCTTGTATGAAAGCTCAAGCACGCCCAGAATATCTTCACAAACATCCTGAGGAATCTGGTATTCGATACCTTTTTCATTTTTCGCCCTTGATTCAGCCTCTTGCTTTAAATCGGACACAAAGCTCGGCCATGGTCCGGACTCAAGCTGGTCCAGCAAAGGGGTCTCATGTTTTGCCATCTTTTACCTCCATTGTTGTTAAAATTAACACTTTTACTATTTTATACAAAAATAACAAGTACCTATATCAGGTATTTATTAATTACACCTCCTCCCGAAACATCAAATTTATTTATATATATTTTTAATAATTATTTTTTATATATTCATCCTTTTAATTTAAAAGAATCGAATATAGATTTACTGCTATTCTTTGTCAATAAAAAATGGATGGTTTCAGTATGTTAAAACAAATATTTTTGACCGGTTACAAAGCCATTGTAGACTTGTTGTTTCAGCGCTTGTATTTTTCTATATACTGCAGGATCAGATCACGTCTTTAAGTTCGGTGTAAAGCGTATTGATATGATTATCAATGTTAGACATAATCAGCGGGATTTCAGGTGCATCAGGATGATATGAGTCGATCAGCATCCGGAAAAAGTTATCAAGGTCATCACGGGTTATTTTTTCCAGGTAGGTTTTAAAAGTTTCTTCAAAAGATAATGATGTAAAATCCGGAATCGATTTTTGAAAAAGCGCTGATAAAAAACCTTTTACAGTTCCCTTGACGGCCACGTTATCAGCCCAGGCCATATCACCGATTCCGTCCAGCCGGTCAAGGCGTGTTCTGATCGACAGGTTTAATAAAAACAACATTGCCGCATCCGGAAGGGTCGAAAGGTCCTGATCATCAATATGGAACATGGGCGCATACTGGCGAATGGTGATCAACCTGAGAAAGATGCGGTCAGTATCATATTTAAGAATAAAGTCACCGGCTGCATGGTGCCACGGGAAAATTTGCTCAAATGATGTAACATCATAGCATGAGGTCATAATTTTTGCTGTTTGGGTATATACATCAATTTCTTTTTCGGACGGCAGATAAAAATCACCCCGATCAGCATCCCATACAATTATCTTCTGCTTTCCATCAGACGGATCAATCGAAAGATGAAATTCACTGAATCCGTTAAACCATTCTCCCATAAATGCATATAGACGACTGTCCGGTATTTCCGGAAAAATTATTTCATCAAAAACCTGTGGCAGAAAATCAAAATGATATTTTTGGGTAAGCCTTTTCAAAACCGAAAACTCCCTTTCAATGCAGTCTTTTCCTGCTCTGGAAATAGCTGTATTCAATACAAGTTCTACAGCAAAATCTGAAAGTGAAATCTCGATTTTTGCAGGGTGATAAAAAGCCCCATGTTTGGCAAGTATAATCCGAATTTTTGAAATATCAGGGATGGTTACCTGTTTACCTGATATAAATGAGACCGCATTTATGAGCGTTTTGAAATGATTTGCTTCAATAAAATTCCGGGCAAAGGTGAAATAGTCGCCATATGTGACCGGAGAATCTGTTGCCTCAGGCGCCGCTTTCCTGTCCATGGGAAGCGGCTTATTCCATAAATTTGATGAAGCATCTACGGGCTGTTTTCTGTCAGGCAGAACAAAACGGATGTCAGGTTTTTCCGGCATAAGATGGCCCGTATATTACGGGTGTTAAAAGGAGGTTACCTGTGCTTATTGATCTCTTCAATAATTTCAGGTGCTACTTCATAACCCATTTCAACAGCCTTGTCACAGTGCTGAACAGCCATATTGAAATTTTCGGCTTCAAGATAGGCGATGGCCAGGTTGTTATGGGCAATGGCAAAATTGGGCTCAATATTGAGCACATGAAGATTTGTATCGATACATTTTTCAATATCGCCCTTCATCAGATATGCGTTTGCCAGTGTTGCAAAGGCCTGCAGAAATTTAGTGTTATATTTTGTTGCCTTTTCAAGAGAGTCAATGGCTTTGTCGATTTCACCTTTCTGGAGATAGACAAACCCGATGTTGCCATGTCCTTCAGCGAATGCGGCTCGTACCCGGATAGATTGCAGGTTGTAGGCAAGACAGCCATCCAGATCTCCCTTGCGAAGACAAAGGCCACCAAGCTGCACATAGGCTTCGGCAAGGTTGGGGCTGCAATCAACGGCTTGTTTGAGCACCTGTTCAGCCTCATCGTAATTTTGCCGGCCGATCAGCGCAACACCCAGATTATAATGCGATGTGCCGCAATCCGGATTGCCTGCAATTGCAGCGCGTTGGCGGGCTATATATTCTTCAACATCTTTTGCTTTTTCCATAATAAAACCTCTTTTTAAGTCAGGTGTATTTAATAACCTGTAGATTGTATGATAATTTTACAGCCACAGGGGATATTATGAGCACTGCCTGATGTCAAGGGAAAAGGTTATTGCCTGTTTTTTGTGATGCTAAGATGGTTAAAAACGCTATATATTGAAATAAAAAAATATTTTGTTATAGTCAACCCAAACTTTACTTTTCTTTTTCTTGACATAACACGTCGTTTTTTTTAATTTTAAACTTTTCAAAATTGCTTCAGAGATGATAGGGCTGTTTTTATGAGTAATTTTGTAATTTAAATTCGCAACTTTTTCCCATTTACCGGAGTATGCTTCGGAATGTGGGTGCGCTTGTCGTTTTTAAGTTTAATACTATACGCTTTTTTAATATAGGGGGTTATTATGGATCAAGGGTGCTATACTGCGCTGGTCACACCATTTTCAGGTGATGTAATTGATGTTGAGGGTCTAGGCCGGCTTGTTGATTTTCAGATTGAATGTGGCATTACAGGTATCCTGGCTGTCGGTACGACCGGGGAAAGCCCAACACACTCATGGGATGAGCATAACCAGGTGACTGAAGAAGTGGCTAAAAAGACACGGAAAGCCGGCTGCTTTTGTATTGCCGGAACCGGCAGCAACAATACCAGAGAGGCTCTCGCTGCTTCAGCTCATGCGGTGGAAGCGGGTGTTGATGCCGTATTACTTGTTGACCCATATTATAATGGCCCCTCATCATTGGAGATCAGAAAAGAGTATATTGAGCCTGTTGCAAAAGCTTTTCCCGGTGTTGAAGTGATTCCTTATGTTATTCCGGGCCGCACAGGTGCACAGCTTTTACCTGAGGATCTGGCAATACTTTATCAGGAGTTTGAAAATGTTAAGACGGTAAAGGAAGCAACCGGAAGTCTTGATAATATGAAACGGACCAGGGCATGCTGCGGGCCGGACTATGCCATTTTTTCAGGTGATGATTCATTGACATTTGAAATGATGACAAATGCCCAGATAAAGGCTTCCGGTGTTATTTCAGTGACATCAAATATTGCGCCGGCTGCTGTTGTGGAGATGGTTAAAAATATTTCAGCCGGTAATCTTGACGAGGCCCAAAATAATATGAAGGCACTCGAGCCGCTTTTTAACCTGGTTACGGTTAGTACAACGGAAAGAACATCCTGTGGTGAAGTGGTTTGCCGGGCCAGAAACCCACTGGCATTTAAAACATTGATGGCTATTCTGGGAATGCCGTCCGGTGGATGCAGACAACCTTTGGGTAAAATGACTCAAAACGGTATAAATGTTGTGCTTGAAGCAGCAAGGTCAGTTCAGGCAAACAATCCGGAGGTATTTGCGCCGGCAGCCAGGTTCTTTGAGGTAGATATAGAAGAGCGGTTGAACAACCCGGCAAGTTGGAAAGATTTTGTTTATGACAAATATTAATAAGGATTCGGAATAAACTAAAAAGCCCGGGCATGTAAAATGCCCGGGCTTAATTTTTTTCAAGTTTTTGTTTCTCAATCTTGCTTATTTCTTGGTTCTTTTGTTGACAGCTTCCTGATTAAGCTCAAATTCCCCCTGTTTAAAAAAAACAAACTTGAGCCATTTGAAACCGAACTTCATTAGTTCAACTTCATCGTTTTTAATTGTTTCAATGGTTTTTTCATCGACCTTGTAAACGGTTAAAAATGAGCTTTCAAAAATAAACTGATGGAACTTGTCAATATTATAACTGACCATGAAAAACATATTTTTACTTTTTTCAGTCAGTTTAACATTTGGTGGGAAAGAGCGTTTTCTGACAACCAGATCCGCCCATGATTCAATGATGTCACTATGCACATCAATACCCTGATTTTTTTTCCATTCTCGAATAGTCCACTCTTTTTTTTCGCTGACGCCGTCACAGTGCGGCTCATTGACAAAAAAGTAGAACTCATTTCCATCCTCATCATCTTTATAGCTCAGAGATGCAACACCAATTGGATAATAACGGCAAGATGTGGGGCGGTCTTCATAGATAATGCAGCCTTCATCCTTAACAAACGGGCAGGAGTTGCGCTCATCATCCATTTTTTTGAGGGTAACAACCGGCAGGTCTGTTTTTTCCAGAAGCTGCGGTTCGGTATAGATGGCCAGAAACTCTTCTGAAGAGAGCTGCAGACGGTTTTTCATCCGTATGATATCGTAAGGCGTTAATATAATATTGATGCCCCGGCAGCATTTGGTGAAACAGGAGAGCTCATTTTTACATTCAAAGCTGAATGTGCTGTCTTCTGTTAGCCTGACCGGTTCGATTCCGGGAACTTTTTCTGATATATCCATTTTATCCTTCCTTAAATATATAATGTTGCATTTTCATAACCAAGCATGGAAAGAATGTCAATGATGAGTGACAATAAAATTGATATGGGCACCGCAAAAAAGGTCGGCTCTGTAGTATTGTGATGATACCGGGTTAATTTGAAGTTGATTTTAATTGTAAATATGTTATATCTCTATAATAAATTAACTTCAGGCAGGTATTACGACATGGAAAAACTATCATGTGCAGCATATGAAACAGGACGCCGTTTTATCGGGCGACTTCCTTATGGGAAGGATCTTATTAAATCTGTTGAGGTTTTCTGTGAAGAGAAAAATATAAAGATGGCAACATTTTCAGCCATAGGTGCGGTTTCATCTGTCACAATGGGCGCGTATGACCAGAAACAGCAGGTGTATATCTCTTTTAATAAAGAGGCACCACTTGAAATTGTTAACTGCACCGGTAATGTTTCTCAGAAGGACGGTAAGCCGTTTCTTCATGCCCATATAGCCATTGGGGATGAGCAGGGAAAGGTGACAGGCGGACATCTGTTTTCCGAAACAATTGTGTTTGCCGGTGAAGTGGATATTCAGGAAATTACCGGTCCTTCATTGGAAAGGGGATATGACGAAACAACCGGGCTGATGCTCTGGGATCCGCCCGACCTGAAAGAATGAGAATCCTTGCTAATTCTATCCGGCAATTTGATCAGGGCATAAAGGTGCCCTGTTTTATTTTAATGATGCCGCCAAAAGGCTCTTAAAAAATATTGATATAAATCAGGAGAATAATATGGAACTGGCCATTACAAAAAGTGACAATTTAAAACCAAAACCGAATGATGCCGATCTGGGGTTTGGTAGTATCTTTACAGACCATATGTTTAATATGGATTACAGCCTTGAAAAGGGTTGGCACAATCCCCGCATAGAACCATACGGAGATATTGCACTGGACCCGGCTACTATGGTGCTTCATTATGGGCAGTCAATTTTTGAAGGACTGAAGGCGTTTAGAACAGAATCCGGTAATATCCAATCCTTCAGGCCCCAGGAAAACTTTAAGCGTCTGAACAGTTCTGCAAGAGCACTTTGTATACCGGAAGTAGATGAAAATTTTGTTCTGGATGCTTTAAAAGAGCTGATATCCCTGGAAAAAGATTGGGTTCCAGGCACAACCGGAACCTCTTTGTATATTCGGCCCACAATTATTGCAACAGATCCCTTTCTGGGTGTACGGGCATCACATACATATCGCTACTTTGTAATTTTGAGCCCGGTTGGTGCCTATTATGCCGAAGGCTTTAACCCGGTAAAGATATGGGTTACACGTGAGCATGTAAGAGCTGTCCGGGGTGGCATTGGATGCTTTAAAACCGCCGGTAATTATGCAGCCAGCCTGTTTGCCGGAGAAAAAGCGCATGCCCTTGGCTACACGCAGGTTCTATGGCTGGATGGTGTTGAACAGGAGTACATTGAAGAGGTAGGCTCCATGAACATCTTTTTTGTAATTGATGATGAGCTGATTACACCCATGCTGAGCGGCAGTATTTTATCAGGCATAACACGTAATTCTGTTATGCAGATGGCCGGATCATGGGGAATAAAGATTACGGAAAGAAAAATCAGCATCAATGAGGTTATGGATGCCCATGCGTCCGGAAAACTTCAGGAGGTTTTTGGTTCCGGTACAGCCGCAGTGATTTCACCTGTTGGCGAGCTTAAATATGGTGATAAGATTATTAATGTTGGTGATGGTAAGGTTGGCCCGCTGGCAAACAGACTCTTTACCGAGATTACTGATATTCAGTATGGAAGGAGTGAAGGCCCTGAGGGCTGGATTGTTCCTATTGCATAATTATAAATCCGGTCTTTTGGATGGAAAAAGGTCTTTTTAATAAAGCCAACCGGTTCAGCTCAGAGAGGAGACTTTTTATGAAAGTTAGAAAAGCTGTTTTTCCTGTTGCGGGCCTGGGAACCCGTTTTCTTCCAGCTACCAAAGCAATGCCCAAAGAGATGCTGCCTGTTGTAGATAAACCGCTCATTCAATATGTCGTCGAGGAGGCACTTTCATCAGGGATTGAGCAAATCATATTTGTGACAGGGCGGGGCAAAACGGCTCTTGAGGATCACTTTGACCGGTCACGGGAGCTGGAAAAAAACCTTTCAAAACGAGGTAAAGAGGAACTTCTTGATACGGTAAAATCTCTTGTCCCTTCAACAGGAACGATTATCTATACAAGGCAGAATGAACCACTTGGGCTTGGCCATGCCATTTGGTGCGCAAGGGATGTTGTGGGCAATGAACCCTTTGCCGTGTTGCTGGCTGATGATCTGATTCAGACCGATGGAAAACCTGTGATTGGGCAGATGATAGACAAGTTTGAAAAATATCAGTCATCCATTCTGGCCATTGAAGAGGTTGACCCTCAACAGACGGATAAATATGGAATCCTTAATGTTGATAAGGTCGGTAAGGATATTATTCGTATAAAGGGTATGGTAGAAAAACCTTCACCTGAACTGGCTCCGTCAAATCTGGCCATTATCGGGAGATATATTTTAACACCTGAGATTTTTGGTTATCTTGGTCAGGGTAATGTTGGTGCCGGTGGAGAGATCCAATTGACAGATGCCATGGCACAGCTCCTGAAAGAGCAGCCTTTTTATGGATATCGGTTTGAAGGTAAACGATTTGACTGCGGTGATAAGGCCGGCTTCCAGATGGCCAATATTGCATTCTCACTTGATCGACCGGATCTGAAATCTCAACTGGTTCCATTTTTAAAATCAATATGCAAATGTAATGATTTTTAACACAGGCGGGTAGTGCTGTCAGCTCTGTTTTTTATAGTTATAGTAATATTTTAATACTTTTTTTACATACGCTTCCGTCTCTTTGAATGGCGGGACACCATTGTGCTCATCCACTGCTGTCGGTCCGGCATTATATGCCGCCAGCGCCAGTGTGAGCTTTCCGTTATATCTTTTCATCATATCCTTGAAATAATTAGCCCCGCCCATAATATTTTCCTTTGGGTCAAAGGGGTTTTTTATTTTGAAAGATTCAATATTTTCCGGCATGAGCTGCATAAGACCCATGGCCCCTTTTTTTGAAACTGCCATACTGTCAAAATCAGATTCGGCTTTAATAATTGCCTTGATCATGGAAAAAGAGACGCCGTATGTGCTGGAAGCTGTTGAAATAATATCATCGTATTTGTCTGTGGAGCGAAATTCGTTATGTTTGGCCAGATTCTCTTTTACATAGAGTTTGTAATCATCCCGGTTGACAGTGGGGGTATTTGTGAAATGCAGAACACCATTTTTATCCACATATTTATAAATATCTGCAAATACGGGTGCGGCGGTCGTAAGTAAAAAAAGTAATATGCAGGTGTTGACAGGACGGTTTATTTTCATAATTTATAACCAAAAGCTGTTTTGATGAACTAATAGATATTAATATCAAATAATTACTATCAAAAAAGGATAAACGCAACATATAACAAATATAATAATATCAAATATTTAAAAATGAATTAAAATATTTTTTCAAAGTCAGTCATCAGTTCCGGGTTCTTTCATTTTGCTCAGAATTCTGACAAAACCGCCTATGGAAAGCCCTTGAACGGCAATTGAAAAGATAACAATTAAATATGTTACAGCAATTATAATATCCCTGTATGGACCGGGGGGCAACGAAAGCGCAAGTGCAATGGAAATACCACCGCGGAGTCCCCCCCAGGTAAGAATCTTGGTAACATGGGGGCTGAATTTTCTGAACGGCTTCAGCAGGGTAACCGGTATGCTTACGCTGATCAGACGAGATAAAAGTAATACAGGAATTAATATCAAGCCGGTGTAAAAATATGACTTTGTAAATGTCAGTATCAGGATTTCAAGTCCAATCAGAACAAAAAGCACGGTATTCATGATCTCATCAACCAGTTCCCAGAACATGTCGAGATGCTCTCTGGTTTTATCCGACATGGCAAACATACGGCCATGATTTCCAATCAGCAGGCCTGCGACTACAATGGCAATCGGTCCGGAAAGATGCATGCTGTCTGCCGCCGCAAAACCGCCGGTGACCAGCGCCAGTGTAATAAGAATTTCTACCTGGTAGTTATCAATGCTTTTCAGTAACTGATATGTTATCCAGCCGATAGCAAATCCAAAAACAGTACCGCCAATCGCTTCTTTAATAAAAAGCAGTGCAATGTAGCCGGCAGAAATATCATGGCTACCGATTGCAATTTTTAGTATGACAATAAAAACAACCACCGCAACACCATCATTAAACAGGGATTCTCCGGCAATTTTCGTTTCAAGCGTTTTGGAAACCCCGGCCTTTTTCAGAATGCTTAGCACTGCCACGGGGTCGGTAGGGGAGATGAGGGAACCAAATAACAGGCAGTATATAAAGGGAATACTGATGCCAAACAGCTCAAATATATACCAGCTTGATATGCCGACCAGAAAGGTAGAGACGATGACGCCACCCGAAGCCAGGATGCTGATGATCCATTTCTGGCGGTAAAGATCTCCAAGGTTGATATGCAGTGCCCCGGCAAAAAGTAAAAAGCTCAACATTCCGTGAAGAAGTGTTTCATCAAAATCAATGCTGTTCAGCAGCAGCAATGCATCCTGTTTAATATCAAAACCAAGAGGCCCTAAGATAATGAGACCTAATGACATTAACATAGCAATCAGCATCAGGCCGATGGCATTGGGCAGGCGCACATAGCGGTGGTTGATGTAGCTCAGGATAGCGGAAAGCGATATGAGTATGGCGATGATGTTAAATAGTTTCATTGGGGATCCGTTTTGTCCATAATCTTAATCGTACTCGTAATCATAATCCCGTAAATTCAAAAACCCGATTAAGCTTATAATTACGAGTATAATTAAGAAATTAAATGATTTTGGAATTAGATACCGGCAGATATATTAAACAGAGAGTCACATTCTTTCAAGCATAAAAAGGGCCGTCTGTTTTGCAGACGGCCCTTTATGTCAGATCAGATTATGAAAAAAATTATTTTTCTTCCTCTTTTTTGCATACCGATTCAGGGTCAGCCATGAGTTTCAAAGCCTGATGACGGGCATTGAATTCAGTCTCTATCTGGGCACGGAGTTTTTTGGACTCTTCAGGGAAGCTCTTTTCAAGTGAAGCGTACCTGTTCTCTCCGGCAAGAAATTCCTGCATTGTGCCGTCGGGATCTTTTGACTCAAGGGTAAACGGATTTTTACCTTCAAGTGCCAGTAGCGGGTTGTATCTGTAAAGCGGCCAGTATCCTGCTGCAACGGCAAGCTTCATCTCTTCCTGGGTTTTCCCCATACCTTTTTTAATACCCTGGCTGATACATGGCGCGTAACAGAGAATGATTGATGGTCCGGGATAGGCCTCAGCTTCAGCAAATGCTTTTAACATCTGCTGTTTGTTGGCACCCATGGCCACAGATGCAACATAGGCATATCCATAGGTCATGGCAATTCGGCCAAGGTCCTTCTTACCGATTTTTTTACCGGAAGCTGCAAATTTTGCAACGGCACCGGTTGGTGTTGCCTTGGAAGCCTGACCACCGGTATTAGAGTATATCTCTGTATCCATAACCAGTATGTTAACGTCTTCACCACTTGCAATAACATGATCCAGGCCACTAAAACCAATATCATAGGCCCAGCCATCACCACCGAATGCCCATATTGATTTTTTGACAAACAGGTCAGCCATATCAAAAATTTCATCAAGCAGCGGGTTGTTACAGTTACAGCAAAGAAGCGTCTGAACCCGGTCACCGAACTCTTTGGACTTTTCAGCACTGTTCATGCCTCCCAGCCAACCGTTCATGGCCGCTTTCAGATCATCTTCAATATCCGTATTAACAGCTTCTTTTATCAGGTCAGCCAGTTTGTTACGGCGCTGTGTTATGGCGATACCCATACCATAACCGAACTCTGCGGCATCTTCAAAAAGGGAGTTCCCCCATGTGGGACCATGTCCGTCCTTGTTTATACAGTAAGGGCTGGAAGGTGCTGATGCACCCCAGATTGAGCTACAACCTGTTGCATTGGCAATAACCATTCTTTCACCAAACAGCTGGGTTAATACCTTAACATATGGCGTTTCGCCACAGCCGGAACAAGCACCGGAGAACTCAAGCAGTGGTTTCTGGAACTGGCTGCCCTTTACGGATGCCCGTTTCATGAGATCATCTTTAAACGGAACCGTTGTAGAAAATTCATGATTGGAAACTTCATTACCGATCTGGGAGGCCAGTGGTTTCATAACCAGCGCTTTGGTTTTGGCCGGGCAGATATCTGCACAGTTGCCACATCCCTGACAATCCAGCGTATTGACCTGCATCCGGTAATGTAAGCCTTTAAGTTCTTTACCCTGAGCGGGTACGGTCTTGAATGTTTCAGGTGCTTCCGCCAACTCTTCATCCGTCATTACTACAGGAACAATAGCTGCATGGGGACAGACAAAGGAACACTGGTTACACTGAATACAGTTTTCCATTATCCATTCCGGAACATGAATGGCTACACCGCGTTTTTCATACTGTGCCGTATCCACGGGGAAGAGGCCATCCGGCTCAAATGCACTGACCGGAAGGTTATCACCTTTCTGAGCCAGAATTGGTTTCATAACATCGGTTACAAATTCAGGTTCATCTGCAGCTTCCACTGCAACAGCGTCAGCACTTGCCCACGCTTTCGGAACCTTGACCTGTTTCAGATTTGCAAGTGTCTGGTCAACGGCGTCATTGTTCATTTGAACTATCTTGTCACCTTTTTTACCGTATACATTTTTAATTTCTGTTTTGAGCAGCTCAATGGCCTTTTCAAATGGAATTACATTGGCCAGCTTAAAGAAGGCCGTCTGCATGATCATATTGATTCTGTTGCCCAAACCGACTTTTTCAGCAATCTTGACGGCATCAACACTATAGAATTTAAGATTCTTTTCAGCGATGGTGCGGCGAACATCTGCAGGAAGCTTGTCGTTCAAGTCTTTTGCAGTCCAGCTTGAGTTAAGCAGGAATGTTCCGCCGGGTTTAATGCCTTCAAGCAGGTCATACAGTTCAACATAATTTTCCTTATGGCAAGCAACAAAATCCGGTGTAGTGACAAGATATGTTGACTGGATGGGTTTGCTTCCAAAGCGCAAATGAGAAACGGTGATGCCGCCTGATTTTTTTGAATCATAGGCAAAGTAACCCTGCGCATACATATCGGTGTTGTCACCGATAATTTTGATCGCTGTTTTATTTGCACCCACGGTTCCATCAGATCCGAGACCCCAGAACTTACACTGAACCGTTCCTTCAGGCGTCGTGTCAACGGCCTCGCCGACTTCAAGAGAGGTTCTGGAAACATCATCAACAATACCAACAGTGAAATGGTTTTTCGGTCCGGCTACCTTCATATTACCGTAAACGGCCTTAACCATAGCCGGTGTAAATTCCTT
Organism: Desulfobacterales bacterium; assembly: GCA_021737275.1. Classification (GTDB taxonomy): domain Bacteria; phylum Desulfobacterota; class Desulfobacteria; order Desulfobacterales; family JAIPEE01; genus JAIPEE01. The sequence goes on along the minus strand of JAIPEE010000001.1, from coordinate 94,110 downwards.
TGAACCCAGGCCATAACGACCGCCATAAATCTCAGGCATTTCTCCGCGCTCCATGTAGGCGGTACAGATATCCTGATACAACGGATCACCAAGTGCACCCGGTTCTTTTGTGCGGTCAAGAACTGTTATTCTGTCTGCAGTTGCCGGCAATACGGAGAGGAAATGGTCAACGGAAAAAGGTCTGAACAGCCGTACTTTTACTAGTCCGACGCGTTCGCCATCGGCGTTCATATGATTGATAACTTCTTCAATGGTTTCACAACCGGAACCCATTGCAATAACTACTCTGTCCGCTTCCGGATGGCCAACGTAGTCAAAAAGTCTGTAGTTTCTTCCTGTGAGCGCACTGACTTTTTTCATATAATCTTCAACAGTCTGTGGAATCTGCTCATAGAAAGGGTTGGCCGCTTCTCTACCCTGAAAATAAATATCCGGGTTCTGGGCAGTTCCGCGAAGTACCGGATGTTCCGGGTTCATGGCATACTGTCTGAATTGTCGGATGGCATCATGGTTTGCCAGGGCTTTCATGTCATCATAATCGATCAGGTTGATTTTCTGAATTTCATGAGAGGTTCTGAAACCATCAAAAAAGTGGAGAAAAGGTACACTGGTTTCAATTGATGCCAGATGAGAGACAAGGGCCATATCCATAACTTCCTGAACGGAGTTGGAGCAGAGCATCGCAAAACCGGTCTGGCGGACAGCCATAACGTCCTGATGATCACCAAAAATGGAAAGTGCATGGGCGGCGATTGCTCTGGCAGAGACATGAAAAACACCCGGTAGCAGTTCACCTGCAATTTTATACATGTTAGGGATCATCAGTAACAATCCCTGGGATGCGGTGAATGTTGTGGTCAATGCACCGCCTGCAAGTGAGCCATGAACAGCACCGGCAGCACCGGCTTCAGACTGCATCTGTTTAACATTAAGTTTCTGTCCAAAAATATTTTTACGACCGTGAGCGGCCCACTCATCAGCGATTTCACCCATGGGCGTTGAGGGTGTGATCGGATAGATAGCAGCTACATCGCTCATGGCATAGGCTACATGAGCTGCAGCCGTATTTCCATCGATTGTTTTCATTTTCATTGCCATGAAATTGCTCCTTTTTTAATCATTAAATTAATATCAGCCTTTCGGATGATGCGAAAAAATTCCAATAAAAAAAATTCTATACCCCAAATTAATATTGATGTAAATACCTAATTTTAATGAAAAATAACTGAGCTATGTTTCACGATATAAGATGTTTTACCATGAAAAACAGAGCAAAAGTGTTATTTTTATAACAGATTTTCAAAGAAGTCGTTACCTTTATCATCTACAATGATAAAGGCCGGGAAATCTTTGACGGTAATCATAAAAATGGCTTCCATGCCCAGTTCGGGATATTCAAGTGTTTCGACATTCGTGATACACTCCTTGCCAAGGCGGGCTGCAGGACCGCCAATTGATCCCAGGTAAAATCCGCCATGCTGCCGGCATGATTCGGTTACAATTTTAGAACGGTTGCCCTTGGCCAGCATGATCATGGAAGCGCCCTGTTTCTGGAAAATCGGGACATAGGAATCCATTCTGCCGGCAGTCGTGGGGCCGAACGAACCTGATGGATAGCCTTCCGGGGTTTTAGCCGGTCCGGCATAATAGATGATATGGTCTTTAGTATATTGCGGAAGGCCTTTTCCGCTGTCTAACCGTTTTTTCAGTTTGGCATGGGCGATATCCCTGCCCACAATGATTTTACCGGTCAGCAGAAGTCTTGTCGCCACTGGATAGCGGCTTAATATTGCCCGGATCTCATCCATGGGTTTATTGAGATCAATATGAACAGCTTCGGAAGTGTCTGTTACATCCGGCAGATATTGAGCCGGGTTGGTTTCCAGTTTTTCAAGAAAGATACCGTCAGCTGTTATTTTAGCCTTTATATTTCTGTCTGCACTACAACTGACACCGATTCCAATAGGACATGATGCACCATGGCGAGGCATGCGGATAATACGCACATCATGACAGAAGTATTTACCGCCGAATTGAGCACCAAGGCCCAACTTGCGGGACATCTTTAAAACGGCTTCTTCCATTTCAATATCCCTGAACGCATGGCCCATCTCATTTCCCTTTGTCGGGAGATGATCCAGATATCCGGCAGAAGCAAGCTTTACTGTTTTCAGGTTCATCTCGGCAGAGGTACCGCCAATGGCAAATGCCAGGTGGTACGGTGGACAGGCTGCTGTTCCCAAAGTTTTCATCTTTTCTTTCATGAAATTGATCAGCGTCTCAGGTGTTAAAACAGCCTTTGTTTCCTGAAACAGGTATGTTTTATTCGCTGAACCGCCGCCCTTGGCCATGAATAGAAATTTATATGCATCACCCGGTGTGGCGTAAAGCTCAATTTGAGCCGGCAGATTACAACCTGTATTTTTTTCTTCGTACATACTCAGCGGAGCATTCTGCGAATATCTCAGGTTGAATCCGGTATAGGCATCAAAAACGCCTTTGGAAAGCGCCTCTTCATCTGAGTCGCCGGTCCAGACCTGCTGGCCTTTTTTACCCATAACGATGGCAGTGCCGGTGTCCTGGCACATGGGGAACACGCCCTCTGAAGAGATGACGGCATTTTTTAACATCTCGAGGGCGACATATCGGTCGTTTTCTGAGCTTTCTGAATCATCCATAATTTTAGCCAGAAGTTTTAAATGAGAAGGCCTGAGAAGAAATGAAATATCCCTGAAAGCCTCTTTGGCCAAAAATGTCAACCCTTCGGGGTCAACCTGTAAAACAGTTTTCCCGTTAAATTCACTTACAGAAACATAATCTTTGGTAAGCAATCTGTATTCAGTCGTATCTTTCTGAATAGGGAACATTTCCTGAAAATTGAACTCTGTCATTGAACCAACTCCTTTACAAAATAGTTACCCACGCTACCCCAATATCCTTTGAATTTTTCCACGAATTTATATGAAATGCAAGTTATTCCTGATTGTTCGGAAAAATTGTCCGAATGCTGATCATTATATATTTTCTTGAGCTATTTTTTTTTAATTTAATGAGCAAGTAAAAAAATCTGACAAGAAAAAAACGCCGAGGAGTGGTCGCCACCTAAGTCCATGAAAAACACTATTGACTTAAATCTGTATTTACACTAACTTAAACCGAATTAAAGGGGCATGTAACAGGGTTCAGGTTTTTCCTTCCGGGCATTGGGCTTTTATGAAAATTTCAGACGAAAGTTTTGCGCTGTTTAGTGCGCTTGTATATGACAAGTGCGGCATTAATCTCCACAGTGGTAAAAAAGAGCTTGTGCAGGCTCGCCTTGGAAGACGCTTAAGGGAAACCGCTAGCCGAAGCTTTGAAGATTATTATAGTTTCCTGTTGAACAAAGATACCGGATCCGAACTGGTTGAAATGCTCAATGCCATCTCTACCAATCTCACCAGTTTTTTCAGAGAGATAAAGCACTTTAATTTTATGGAAAGTGTTGTTCTTAAAGATTTTTGTGACGCCAATAGCACGACATTAAAAAAGTTTAATATCTGGAGTGCCGGTTGTTCCAGTGGTGAAGAGCCATATTCTCTGTTTATGTGCATTAATGATTTTTTTGAAAAATATCCGAAATTGCAAATAAACATAATGGCTACCGATATATCCACAAAAGTGCTTTCTATAGCCCAAAGGGGGGTTTATGAGCAGGCAAGGCTGAAAACAGTCCCTGTTGATCGCCTGAGGAAGTATTTTCAAAAAGGTGCGGACAGGTGGGCAGGATATTATCGAATCAAAACCAAGGTCAAAGAAAATATAACTTTCAGGCGATTCAACTTAATGGATATTTTTCCATTCAAAGAGAAGTATGATGTCATTTTCTGCAGAAATGTAATGATTTATTTTGACAAAGAAATTCAGGAAAAAGTGGTTAACAAGTATTATGATTCCCTTGTTCCGGGCGGATACCTGTTTATTGGTCACTCAGAAAGCCTGATGGGGACCCGTAACCGGTTTTCTTATGTTAAACCGACAATATATCGAAAGAGCACTAATACCGATGGGTTGTAGTTGGAAACTAAAGAACCTTTCTGTTAATTTCTTCACTTAAATCCGGCATAAAATTTATTTTTCTGCCGTCAAGGCTTCTCACAGGTACGGCGCCCATCAGTGAATTGGTTAAAAGTACCTGGTCTGAAAGAAAAAGGTCTTCTGTAAAAACCGGACAGCTTTTTTTGGAAAAGCCTTTTTCAGTCAATAAATCACATACGATACCGCACATGATACCCGGTAAAACATGGGGTGATTCAGGCAGAATAAACGTATTGTTCCTGATGAGTATGATGTTTGCCGTGTTGGTCTCCGATATCGACCCGTCAGAATTTATGATCAGGGCTTCATCTCCGCCGTGTTCAGCCGCCCAGCGTCCGGCATTGAGGTAGTAAAGGTAATTCAAGGTTTTGTAGTCAGCCAGAGGGGTTTGCCGCGGCTCCTTATAAACCATCAGATCCAGACCGGGTTTGTTTTTTTCTTCCAGGCGATGTTTGTAAGGTCTGGTCATAACAGCATGCGTATGATCATAACTGTTTGCAGTACTACTGCCGCGGGTAGCTAGTATTTTTACAGCAGCGACATTGTTTCCAAGGTTATTTTGCGAGATGACCTGCCCGATAACCTCTTTCCATGTTACATCCGGAGGCATTTCATCAAAAAGATCGACCCATGAGTTGTTGAACCGGTCGATATGTTTGTCAAGATATCTCCCTTTGCCGTTAACAACCCGAACGGTTTCAAAAAAACCAAATCCATACTGGGCACCAAGATCCGTTAAGGGAACAGTTGCCTCCTCTTGAAGAATTATCTGCCCGTTGAGCCAGACAACCGGTTTTGGTGTGGCTGTTTTGGTTGATTCCGAAAAGACATCAAGCAGGGTTTTCCCTTTATGGCATGTTTCATCAAATTCATCAGCAGGATCTGAATCATATACAATACCCCCCCCCACAGAAAAAATAATTTTGTTATTATGGACGGTTGCTGTACGAATAGCGATGGACAGATCCATGGTGTCATGGAAACTTATATAGCCGATGGACCCGGTATAGATATGACGCCGGTGTGATTCCAGCTCATCAATGATTTCCATGGCTCGGATTTTGGGACACCCGGTAATGGAGCCGCCGGGGAATGTGGCTTTAAGGAGATCTATAGAACTCCTGTTCTCTGAAAGCTTACCGTCAACAATGGAAACGAGGTGGTAAACATTTTGGTAAGTTTCGGTGCGTTTGTGTTGAGCCACCTTTACGCTGCCGCTTTCGCAGACCTTTCCGATATCATTTCTTAAAAGGTCAACTATCATGGACAACTCAGCATCATCCTTTTTGCTGTGTTGAAGATCTTCCCGCAGGGCGTTATCCTCTTCAATTGTTTTGCCCCGTGGCCGGGTGCCCTTGATAGGGCGAGTCTCGACGCGCTCCCGATCTCTTAAAATGAAACGTTCCGGTGATGTGGAGATAATCTGATGGTTACCGGCATTTATAAAGGCAAAAAAAGGTGCAGGGTTCTTCTTGTAAAGGGTTTCAAATAAAGAAAATCCATTACCGGTGAAACCCATTTTAAACCGCTGGGACATATTGACCTGGTAAACATGGCCGGATGCAATATACTCTCTGATTTTATCAATTGCCGCCAGATACCGGTCACGTCTAAAATTGGATTTAAACCCTTCAGGATCACCGCCAAAAGCTTCTTTTGGTGCCGGTGTCTTTTCTTGTTGTTTAAAAAAAGCTGTTCTGTCTTTTTCAAAAAAACTTTTTCCGTTAACGATTTTTTCAGGGATACATAAAGAGGTTTCATTATATTTTTTATCATGCACAACAATAAATGAGGGGGCAAAAAAGCAGATCTGGGGAAGGTGAAGGTCATCAACTGTTGTTCTGGGAAGGTCCTCCAGATGGTCTTTCAGATCGTAGGCAAGATAACCAAGAAGGCCCGCTGATATGGGTGACGGCAGGCCCTGATCTGAGAGATTAAATTGTTTTACAAGGATTTGTAAGGTATTAAATGGATTACCTTTAAAGTCAAACGTCTGATCACCGGTTGTAACTGTCATGTTGTTTCCAAGGCCGGTAAATGTGAGCCACGGAAATCCGGCCAGAATATGATATCGTGCACAGTCAAGATCACCGCCACTCATGAGTACGACCGTACCGTTATCATCGGCAAAACGTGCCGCAAGATCCATGAAGGGTTCTTCAAGTTTTATCTTTTCAATATGGACGCCTGAGATGTTGGTTGATAGTTGCTCAATCTTTTCCATGACGTTTAAAATCCTTTAATGACCCCAGTTCAAGGAAATTTTCAATTATTGTAAATCCGTGTTCCGTTAAAAAACTTTCAGGATGAAACTGTACACCGTGAAGTGGATATTCGGGATGTGACAGTCCCATAATAGCACCGTCATCACATTTTGCCGTGATGAAAAGGTCACTGTTTCCCATCCTGGTCATAAGTGAATGGTAGCGCGCCACTTTAAAGGGAGAAGGTATGTCTTTGAATATAGTCATTTTCTCATGGCGGATTTCGCTTGTTTTGCCATGCATGGGAACGGGTGCACGGATCGTTTTGCCGCCAAAAACCTCGTTTATGCACTGCATTCCAAGACAGACACCCAGAATCGGGACCTTTTTGAAATATGTCTCTATCAGCGGCATGGAAATGCCTGTATGTCCCGGCCATTTGGGTCCGGGGCTGATCAGAATATAGTCGGGATTCATTTCTTGTACTGTTTTCATCGTAATCCTGTCACTTCTGTGGACCTCTATCTCAAGTGGATACTGTAGAAACATCTGTACAAGATTAAATGTAAATGAATCATAATTGTCTATAACCAGCAGTTTTGCCAAAATGATCCTCAAAAATAAAAAAAGCCACCCATGAGTCTGGGTGGCCTGGCCTGTTTCATAACTCTAAATTAGTATAGGGTTCCAAAGGAGCCCGTTTATTTTTGAGGCAACATACTCAGGAAGTGTCATTTTCGTCAAGAAAAAAATGAATATCCGGAGGTCAGGATTATTATTTACCCGAAGTTTGATTTCTGTTAAAAGTGCTGGCAAATCATTAATAAGGTGAGAAAAGATGACCAATATTAAAAACAGACGTTCAGGTAAAAACAAGCAAAAAAAGCTGGTAACCGCACTGGTGGCTGATCGGAATGGTGAAATTTTCGAACTGGAAGGTTATGCTGCTGTCGGCATGGCCGGGCAGCACTTTGAGATCCTTTCAACTGCAAATACCATCATTATACCCCATGGCGGTGAGCTGATGTATCTGCCGGATCGACGGCCGGTCTTATATAATATTGAAAATAATCACCTTGAAGTACTTGATGAAAATCCATATGCACCGGGAGAGCCCGTTTACCCGGTAGCCGCATTTAATTCCCCCGGGTATGTTGCGGGATATGTCAGTGCATTTGAAGAGAGGGACGGTGCAAAAAAACTCCCGCTTTTTTCTTATGGTGCAGTGGGGTGGCTCGGAGAAGGATTCAGAACCTCGATTATTCAGGTGGATAAGGAAGATCGACAGGACTTGCGGCTGATGAAAAGGGAGGATGTTATTAAGGGTGTTCAGGAGATGCGAAAAAAAATGCCGGATAATCGCCTCCGCAAACACCTTGAAAGGTGTGCACTGGAATATGGGTGCCCTGCAGGGAAAAACTTTTTCCTTGGAAGATATGAAGCACCATTACCGAGTGCTCAGCAATGCAATGCCCGGTGTCTCGGGTGTATTTCTCTTCAAAAGTCCGAGGAGATAACCCATTGTCAGGAACGGATTTCATTTACACCAACACCTGAAGAGATTGCCCGGATTGCGTTGGAACATATTGTCCGGGTGGAAAAGTCTGTCGTCAGTTTTGGCCAGGGGTGTGAGGGCGATCCGCTTTTTGCGGCAGAAGTAATTGGTCCCGCTATAAAACTGATCCGTTCGGAAACTGAACGTGGTACAATTAATATGAATACAAACGGCAGTCTGCCTGATATTTTGAATGAATTACTGGATGTCGGCCTGGACAGTATCCGTGTCAGTATTAACAGTTTGCGGCCCGAATGTTACACTGCCTATTTTCGCCCCAAAGGTTATCTTTTCGATGATGTGATCAGAAGTATCGATATTGCCCTTGATAAGGGAAAGTACGTTTCCATCAACTATTTGAACTGCCCTGGGATAACCGATGCACCGGAAGAGGTCGAGGCGGTGATGACATTTCTAAAAGATCATCCCATAAACCGGATTCAGTGGCGAAATCTTAATTTTGATCCGATCGGATACTGGCAGGTGATGATGGCCGCTTCCCCTTCAGGTCAACCCATTGGTGTAAAAAAACTGCTTGGGCTCATCAGAAAGAATTTTCCTCAAGTGTCATTTGGGTATTTTAATCCACCTAAAGAAAATTTTTAATGGATACTGAGTAAAATAAGCCTGTAAGCTCATAAAGAGTTGCCGGTTCGCAAGGTTATATTCACATAAATTAAAGAATTTTTAATGACTTGCCGATGACATATAATAAGAGAATAAAATCGGGAGGTTGGATATGGAAATTGTAATAGGTGCAACCAGTTATGTGGGCACAAACAACGTAAGAAGTGATGGCAGAGGTGGTGAAAATATTGAAGCACAGGTGCTTAATGTGAGGCAACCCAGAAAGAACCTGGTCAATCCGCCTGAAGGGGAAAATCATCGAAAGAACGGGATGATAAAACTTGATCCTGCTAACGGTCGTGTAATGACGATCCTTGTTCCAAACGGCTACCGGTTACCGGAAGATATCAGCACCGGTAAATACAGAGTCTTCCTCAGGTTCGCCCCTAAATGATCCTTTTTTATCTCTTCCCTGTTTAATCCGGATATTGGTTAAAATATCCGGGTCAGGTTTTCCGGACACCTCACCCCCCCCCCCTTAACTATATGTTGAGCATTATATAAAAATCGGATAAGTGTGCCGCATATAAAATAACAACATATGGATGGGCAACAATATGAAATGGATTGAAACAAGGGTTGAGGTTGAGGGAGAAAACAACCTGTCAGCCATAGAGCTGGTCTCAAATATTTTTTATGATCTTGGTGTAAAAGGTCTTGTGATAGAAGAACCGTGTATGAAAATGGTTGAAGAGTGGGCTGATGATGCAGTAGTACCGTTTGACCGCTATGCGGTTGTGGGGTATTTTCCCCGGATGGACATGGATACGACGTCTGATAAATTTGATCAGCTTGAAAAGGAGCTCGCCGGCCTAAAGGGTAGATCCGGCATCAATTATAAAATTTCAAGCTTTGTAATTGATGAAGAGGACTGGGCTGAGTCATGGAAAAAATACTTTTGGCCCGAAAGAATCAGCAGGTATATCATTGTAAAGCCTACCTGGCGGGAATATCATGTAGAATCTGATGAAATAGTCCTGGAAATAGATCCGGGCATGGCTTTTGGAACAGGTACCCATCCGACAACCCGTCTCTGTCTGAACATGATCGAGACCTACATTAAAAATGGTGATACGGTTCTGGATGTGGGAACCGGCAGCGGTATTTTAATGATTGCGGCTGCAAAACTGGGTTCAAAAAAAGTATGGGGTGTGGATAATGATCCTGTTGCTGTAGAAATTGCCGGAAAAAACATGCTGCAGAACAATATTCATTCAGATATATTTAAGACATTCAGCGGCAATCTTGTTGATGTCGTAAAAGAACCCTTTCATCTTGTTGTCGCCAATATCCTTTCTCATATTATTATTGAATTGCTGGATGATATAAAATTTGTCCTTGCTGAAAACGGTATATTTGTAGGTTCCGGTATTATCGAAGAAAACAGAGATGCCGTCATAGAAAAAATGATATCAATGGGTTTTGAAATTTTAGAAGTTCGTTCCAGACAGAGCTGGGTGGCCATTGCCGGAAAGCTGAAAAAAGAATAGCATCAGATGTAATCTGTGACATTGTTAATTCAAAAAAGAAAAAGCACTTTAACCAAATCGGTTAAAGTGCTTTTTTAACACAGAAACTGTATGGAATTTCTTTACATCATAAAGCTCCAGAGCACACCGGCGCCGATAGCGGAACCGATAACACCGGAAATATTCGGTGCCATGGCATGCATCAGCAGGAAGTTTGACGGATCCTCTTCCTGGCCGACAATCTGGACAACACGGGCAGAGTCCGGTACGGCAGAAACGCCGGCTGCACCCAGCAGCGGATTGATTTTATCCTTAAGAAACCTATTCATAATCTTGGCAAAAATTACGCCGGATGCGGTGGCTATACCAAATGATACCGCCCCCAGGATAAAGATGCCTACAGACTTCCCTGTCAGGAAAACATCCGCCTGTGTACTGGCACCAACCGTTAAGCCCAGTAATATGGTAACCGTATCAATTATGGAATTTCTTGCGGCCACAGCCAGACGTTCGGTCACAACCGCTTCTTTCAGGAGATTTCCTAAAAAGAGCAAACCCAGAAGCGGCAGGGCGGCAGGAGCCAGAAAGCAACACAGCAAAATACCGAAAATCGGAAATAATATTTTTTCACGTTTGGAAACTTCGCGGGGTTCTTCCATACGGATAAGGCGTTCTTTTCTTGATGTCAGCAGTTTCATAATCGGCGGCTGAATAACCGGAACCAGTGCCATGTAAGAATAAGCGGCAATGGCAATCGGACCGATCAGATCAGGTGCCAGCTTTGCTGTCAAAAAAATTGCAGTCGGGCCGTCTGCCCCCCCGATAATTCCTATGGATGCGGCTTCTTTGGGCTCGAATCCAAGTGCCAGCGCGCCAAGAAATGTAATGAATATACCCATCTGGGCTGCTGCACCCAACAGCATAAGCACCGGACGCGCCAGCATGGTTGAAAAGTCCGTCATCGCACCGATACCCATAAAAATTAACGGCGGGTATATACCCAGTGTGACGCCCATATAGAGATAATGGAGTACACTGTTATTTTCATATATGCTCAGTCCCAGGCCATGAAAAACAGGGACATTACCTATCAGTATGCCGAATCCAATCGGTACAAGCAGTAAGGGTTCATAATGTTTGGCTATACCCAGATAAATAAAGACACATCCGATAATAATCATGATGACATGGCGATAATCCGCCATGGCATAGCCGGTATTGTTGAGAAACTGTATTAACAGATCTTCCATGAGTTATTCTGACTCCTTTGTAATACTCGTCCAGAGAATAAAATTAGCACTTACAATTTCCAGGTAAAAAAGCCCTTTCCATCGGGTTCAATCACACCGGCCTTGATAAATTTGTTTACGGTTGAATGCGGATGAAACAGACCGCTCATCTCAGCCATTTCAATCAGTCTCGGTAATGAAAAAGGATCGCCGATACGGGTGGTCAGCATTTTGAACTGAGCCATAGCTTCCTGAAGGTTATCAGGAACCTTGACAACAGGAGCCTCTTTTTTAATTTCAGGCTTTTTTTGAAAACGTTTTTTCAGTTTAGCGATACGCTCATCCTTGTTTTCCCAAAACTCCAGAAATAAATGAAGCCGGGATATAAAAAAGGATAAAAATGCGAGTCCCGAAAAAACAATTGTAATACCCAGAAGGGCCATCGCCCAACCGTTGTTGGCCGATATGGCTTCAAGTCCGTACAATTTGAACCTCCATTACACTTCAGAATTATCAGTTGTTTCAGACGTGCCGGCAATTTTTCCTGTAACAAACGGCGAGCGTTCTTCAACAACCTTATTTATTTTTTCCATAAATTTTTGAGCCAGGGGTGCATCTTCCTGGACAATACGAAGAAGTTCATCTCCGGATATTGTCAGGACTTCGCCGTCAGTCAGGGCTGTTGCCGTACCGGTATAATTAAAAGGCGTTACAACTGTTGACCAGCCGATTACATTGCCCTTTTCATGGAGGGTAAAGGCATGGCCATTTTTAAAAGAAACCATGAAGTTGCCTGAAATAATTATAAAAAAAGTGGTAGCAGGGGTGCCCCTCTGGGTGAGGATTTCACCTTCGGTAACTTTGAGGGGGTCGATAATTTCAACCAGAAATCCCAGCTCTTCATTCGAAAATGCTGAAAACAGATCCAGTGACTTTAATGTTTGAATGTCCGTGGACATTTGACATCCTTTCAAAATCATTTTTTTGGGTTATTTTAAAACAAAAATTTCATATGGTAAACATTAATGCAAATGTCAATATAAAAAGCCGGCTTTATATAAAAAAGCCGGCTTTTTATTTTCGAAAAATTGATTGTATTTTCAAGGTTCAGCAATATGCTTAACAAGATGGCCTAGTTCGGGAATAATGAGAGCCTTACAGGCCAGTTTACAAGCATTCAAGCTCCCCGGTATACAGAAAACCACTGTATTATTTATTGTGCCGGCGGTTGCCCTGGAAAGGATTGCTGCTGAATCGATTTCTTCATAACTGAGCTTGGCAAAGAGGGTGCCGAAGGCGGTCAGCTCCTTTTCAAACATAGGTTTAACGGCCTCAATTGTTACATCACGGGGGCTGATGCCTGTGCCGCCGGTTACAAGAAGGATCTGCGGAGAAGGGTCCGCTAATATTTCATGTACCCTGGAGGTGATCAATCCGTGGTCATCTGTAACCACCTGATGGTAAACAACCTCATGCCCCTCTTTTTCAAGTTTCTTTTTTATCCAGCCGCCACCTTTGTCATCTTCAAGAGATCTTGTTGTAGAAACAGTCAAAATACCAACGCGGGTGTTTAGTGGTGCTGCTTTTTTATGTTCTCGTATTCCCAAAAGATATCTCCTTATTCTAAAAATACCTTGTCTTCACCATCATGCTCAGAAAGCAGAACATTTATTCTGTCTGACGGTTTGGTATCAATTGTTATACCGACATAGTCGGCCTGTATGGGAACTTCCCTGTGGCCCCGGTCAATCAGTACTGCCAGTTCAATCCGGCCCGGTCGTCCAAAGTCTATGATGGCATCCAGTGCAGCCCTTATCGTACGGCCTGTGAACAGAACATCATCAACAAGGATAATGATTTTTTCATCAACTGCAAACGGAATATCCGTTTTCCGAACAACCGGATTTTGGGTTATACGGGTCCAATCATCCCGGTAAAGCGTTATATCCATTGTTCCGGTTGGTAAGTCTACACCACTTGTCTTTTTGATCTTTGTCTGTAGTCTTCCGGCAAGATAGACACCGCGGGTATGGATGCCGATCAGAACAAGTTTTTCAAGTGTATCATTTTTATCAATAATGTTGCCGGTTAATTCTGATAGAATCCGATCAATATTTGCTGCATCAAGAATAGTGTTTGAAGTACTCATCTTCAACCCTCGCTTAAGTGTTGGATGAATGTCCGGCAAAATATTTCAAATAGCCCGGTTTATGGAACCCGCTAAATATTTAATAAAAACAATATACAACAAATCTTCGGGAATGGCAACTGTGTATGTCAAATATATTCAAAAATAATAAATATTTAACTCGTATGCCCCTAAATAAATATTTATTGAGATAACCTGTAAATCAATTCACAAACAGAGTTCGGCAGATCGTATAAAACGCTTAAAGGCTTGATTTTAGATGGCGATTTACTTAGTATCTGCTAATTTTAATAATTTCTTTCGGGAGTTAACGGACATTGATGAAGTATTCCTGCTCCGGTGTTATATTGTCCGGTGGTTTAAATACACGGTTTGCCGGTAAAGAAAAAGCGCTGATGCGTATCGGGAACAAGCAGATTTTTGATCGGATATATGATGTTTTTAAAGATATATTTGATGAGATCATTCTTGTGAGCAACCATCCGCTTAGGTATCTTGGGTGGGATGTGTTTATCGGTTCGGATGTCTTTTCAGCAAGATGTTCGCTGACCGGGGTTCATGCCGGGCTTTTCTATTCGAAAAATCCCTATACTTTTTTTACAGCTTGCGATACACCTTTTCTAAACAGAAACTTGATTGACACGCTGGTCGGCAGTATTGAATCCGGTATTGATGTTGTTATTCCCCAGACATCAAAAGGGCTTGAACCGTTGTGTGCAGTGTATTCAGACAGATGCATCAAACCTGTTGAGCAGAGCCTGGGGCAAAATCAGTTCAAGATTCAATCCTTTTTTCCCAGGGTTAAAATTAAAAAGATTCCTGAAGCAATATTGCGTGAAAAAGATCCTGACCTGGTCTCTTTTTATAATATAAATTCACCTGGAGATCTGGATCTTGCAGAAAAAATGATAAAATTGAAATGAGAGGTGTTTTATGAAGATGGAAGAGTTGCTTGCCCGGATAAAGAAACATCCGGACTTTGATAATGCCGGCATGGTGTTATGTCATAATGGTATTGTTCGTGGTACATCAAGGGATGGCCGGAAAGTGACCGGTCTTAAGGTTGCTGTCGATCATGACCGGTTAAATAAAATTCTTGAAAAGAGCCGCCGACGTCCCGGCATTCTTGATGTGCTGGTCTGGATAAGTGAAGGTAAAGACCTTTCAGTGGGCGATGATGTGATGTTTATTGTGGTGGCCGGTGATTTTCGGGAAAATGTGATCACCTGCCTGCATGAGACGTTGAACGCCATCAAGTCAACCGTGACTTCAAAAACAGAATATTTTGTGTGAGGGGCTTTATGGCTGATTTGACACATATCGACAGCAAAGGGCATGTCCGGATGGTGGATGTGAGTGAAAAGAATGCAACCGCAAGAAGCGCCACTGCCCGGGGTAAAATTACCATGACACCGGAAATTTTCAGGCAAATTATGGATCAGACCATCAAAAAGGGAAATGTTCTGGAAACGGCCCGTATTGCCGGGATAATGGCGGCAAAACAGACATCATCTTTAATACCCATGTGTCATCCCCTGAATATCAAACATGCGCAGGTTGACTTTTTCCCGGATGAAAAAAACAGCCGTTTTGAAATTGAGGCGACGGTCAAGATTGTCGATCAGACCGGTATTGAGATGGAAGCATTGACAGCTGTTTCAGTTGCAGCATTAACGATCTATGACATGTGCAAGGCGCTGGATAAGGAGATGGTGATATCCGATATCTGTCTGATGGAAAAGTCGGGTGGTAAAAGTGGTAAGTTTGTTCGCAGTTCCAATAAATAGTGATGATTTGATAAAATGATGCCTATGGATATTATTACAATTTCAATCTTTGCAGCAGGTGGTGCTATCGGCTTTGCTCTGGCCTGGTTTATGGCAAAGACACGGTTTTCAAAAACGCTGATGGCTATTTCAAATGAAAATGCGGCGGCATCAGCCCGTCTTGAATCACTGGCCGGACTTGAAGAAGAGATTAAGATCGGTAGGACTGAGATTGAAGCATTAAATGAGAAAATATCAGACCTGAAGGCAGTACATGCCAGGCTTGAAGCCGTGAATGAAGAGGAGCGAAAGGCTGCAGATGAAAAACTGGCAATGCTTGGAGAAGTGCGGGAAAGCCTGACCGATGCTTATAAAGCGCTTTCTGCCAATGCATTGAGAGAAAACAACCAGTCTTTTCTGGATCTTGCCAAGACAACACTCTCCAACTATCTTGAATCCGCAAGGCAGGATTTTGATTCCAGAGATAAAGCGATAAAAGAGGTGGTCTCTCCTGTAAAGGATGTTCTTGAAAAGTATGACCGGCATGTCCAGGAAATGGAAAAGGCCCGCGAAAATGCATATGGAAGTTTGACCCAGCAGGTTATTTCTCTCGCGAAATCACAAGATATTCTGCAAAGCGAAACCGGCAAACTTGTAAAAGCACTGCGCGTTCCCCATGTTAGGGGACGATGGGGGGAAATTACACTGCGGCGCGTGGCTGAGCTTTCGGGCATGCAGAATCGATGCGATTTTTTTGAACAGTTTACAGGATCAGGTGAAGATGGCCGGATGCGTCCGGATATGATTGTTTCACTTCCGGGCGGCAGGCAGATCATTGTTGATGCCAAGGTGCCGATTTCAGCCTATCTTGATGCCCTGGAAGCAGAAACCGAAGAACAAAAAGAGGAACGGCTCCATGCCCACGCCAGGCATGTCCGGACCCATATTCAGCAACTGTCATTAAAGTCTTACTGGACTCAGTTTAAACCGACACCGGAATTTGTCGTGCTGTTTATTCCCGGTGAAAATTTTTTTTCTGCAGCCCTTACCCAAGATCCTTCACTGATAGAAAATGGTGTTAACAAGGGCGTTGTGCTGGCTACACCGACGACACTGATTTCACTTTTAAAGACCGTTGCATTCGGTTGGCAGCAGGAGACAGCTACGGAAAATGCTAAGGCGATCAGTGAGCTGGGTCGGGAACTATATGACCGGATTTGTTTAATGGCGAATCATCTGGGGCAGCTTGGAAAGGATATCGAAAAATGTACCGGCACATATAATAAGCTGATTGGCTCCTTTGAAAGACGGGTGATGGTTTCGGCCAGAAAGTTTAGTGAGCTTGGTATTCCTTTAAAGGATAATAAGACGCTTGAAGCGATTGAGCAGGTTGAGGTTAAAGCCCGTACTGTGGCTGAGATTAATGGTAATAGTGATGATGAACAATAAAGATAAAAGGATGATATCCAATTATAGTTATATGACAAAATTTCGGAAAACCGGGTTGTCACTCTTTTTTTTAATAGCAATAACTTTAATTATATTTACAGGTTGCGGCAAGCCGCCCATAAAACAGGCTGTTTTAAGGGGAGACAGTCTTTACCGTCTCAGACCGGCGGCCTATCCCATTTTTTCAGATACCATGTCACTTTCAGGACTTTCTGAAAGTATTGAAAAAAGCCTTTCCTATTTTCATAAACTTCCCGGAGATCGTTCCTTCAGATATGGTCAGGATTCTTATGATGCAGATCATATCATAAAATCCCTGGAGGCTTTTCACTCTTTTATTGCTCAAAACCCGTCTTCAAAAGAGCTGGATCACTTTATTTCACAAAATTATATTGTATACCAGTCTGTAGGCGGAGATGAAGCCGGTGAGGTTATGTTTACCGGGTATTATGAGCCACTAATCAACGGCAGTCCGGAAAGAACACCGGAATACAGTGTGCCGGTTTTTGCCCGTCCGGATGACCTGGTCATCATTGACCTTTCAAAATTTTCAGATCATTATAAAGGCCGGAAAATAACGGGCCGATATACCGGAGAGACGGTGGAACCCTATTACACACGTGAAGAAATTGAAAAAACAGATATGCTGAATGGGCAGGCTGCCGTACTTGCATGGATAAAGGATCCTGTGGATCTTTTTTTTCTACAGGTTCAGGGATCCGGTAAAATATTTATGAATAACGGAGAAACGGTCAATGTTCATTACCACACCGCTAATGGTCAGCCTTATCGGAGTATCGGGAAGCTCCTGATCGACGAGCAGGCGATTCCACAGTCCGAGATGTCGATGCAGCGCATACGTCAATTTCTTAATGAAAATCCTGAATCAGCTGAGAGGATTATGAATTATAATCCAAGCTATGTGTTTTTCAAAATTGAAGAAGAGGGACCCATCGGCAGTATCGGTGTAAAGTTGACGCCTATGCGTTCAATTGCACTGGACAGAAAAATTTTTCCAAAGGGTGGACTTGCTTTTATAAAAAGCAATATTCCTCTTGTCGATGGTGATGAAGATATCAAGCAATGGTATGATTTCAGTGGCTTTGTCCTCAATCAGGATACCGGAGGGGCCATTCGTGGTCCCGGTCGGTGTGATATGTTCTGGGGTAATGGATCATATGCAGAAATTGCTGCCGGTCATATCCAGCACATGGGAGCACTTTATTTTCTTGTTTTAAAACCCGATGCCGTTGCCAAAAAATAACCGGATAGTTTACCATATGGTAGCGCTTGACTATTTGAAGTAAAAAAAGTAGTTATGCTAAGTTTATAAACTACGGATTGGCTGGATATTGTTATGATTTTAATGAATAAATTCGGGATATTCTGAGGAGTAAAATATGTTTGGTATCGGTATGCCGGAAATGTTTATGATTCTAGCTATTGCACTCATTGTTATTGGTCCGAAAAAACTGCCGGATCTGGCTAAATCCATCGGCAAAGCTTTGGGCGAATTTAAAAAGGCAACTCAGGATGTCAAAGATTCCATGGGAGTTAATAGTAATGATTTCAATGATGTAAAAAAAACGGTTGCTGATATCAATGAAACCATAAAATCTCCGGTACGCAGCATTGCCAAAAAGGTGATGGAAGATGATGAACCGTCAATAACCGATGCGCCATCCGAATCTGAGGAATCATCAAAACCGGAAGAGAAAAAAGTAGAAAACGGCACCGGAGATACGGATACAACATATAATGGATGACAACGATAAGATACCCTTTATGGACCATCTTGAAGAGTTACGAAATCGTATGGTCAAGGCATTTATTGCTGTTGGTGTCGGTTTTGTAATCGCCTATGGATTCAAGGAACAATTGTTTGAAATCCTTATTGCACCACTGGTTCAGGCAATGGGTGAGCATGATTCACTAATTTTTACAGGACTCCCCGAGGCGTTTTTTACATATCTGAAAGTAGCGTTTCTTGCAGGCCTCATGCTGGCGGCACCTGTTGTTATTTACCAGTTCTGGATGTTTGTTGCACCGGGCCTCTATAGAAAAGAGCGGTCGCTTCTTATCCCGATTGTCATTCTTTCATCCTTTTTCTTTGTGGGTGGATCGCTCTTTGGTTATTTTGTGGTTTTCCCATACGGCTTCAAATTCTTTCTAGGATTTGCCAATGAGAATATCAGGGCACTGCCGTCCATGAAAGAGTATCTGGGTTTTTCTGCCAAATTACTGCTAGCATTCGGCCTTGTTTTTGAACTTCCGATTGTTTTGACCTTTATGGCCAGAATGGGGCTGGTGACTGTTGATTTTTTAAAAAAGAACAGGAAATATGCACTTTTGCTTTTTTTTGTGGGGGCTGCCATTATTACACCGCCGGATGTGGTGACACAGATTTTTATGGCCCTGCCGCTTATGGTACTTTACGAAATCAGTATTATCGGGGCGCGGATATTCGGAAAGAAACCTTTAAGGGAGACTGGAGACGAGACCGAAACAGAAAAACAGGAAACATAATATAAATTTTTTAACGGGGGCATAACATAATGAATGAAATAAATTTTGAAATTGAAAAAGACAACCTTTACAGGGAAGAGTCCATCACAGATCTAAAAGTCGGTTCTATACGCAGGTTGGTTCCAATTAAAGCAGACGGTTCAGATGACACAGGCCGCACGGAAATGTTTATGGGCAGTACTCAGCTCATGTCTCCTGAAGGGCCGGTACCGCTTTCAGCACCGCTTGAAGGAAACAGCTTTGAAGAGGCCATGGATGCATTTCCGGCTGCTATGAAACAGGCCCTTGAAAAACTTGTTGAAGAGGCTCAAAGGATGCAGCAGCAAATGCAGCAGAAGGATGAATCCAGGATTATCGTACCCGGACGGGATATGTAAGCGTTAAGTTTTAATCGTACCCGTATTCATAATCAGTTTAAAAAATAGCCGCAGTCACATCATTAACAAAGTGTCTGTGGCTTTTGTGTTTTATCACAATTATAGATTGTCAGATTCCTTGGACAGATAATCGGTTACACCGTCGGTAGTGGGTCTCATGCCCTTGTTGCCTTAAGGGGAAACCGGACAGAGGGCCGATACCGCGAATATATGGTATTATCGTTTTGTAAAGGGATAAAAATGAGTCAGCATATACCTGTGGAAATTTTACGGTTGTATTGGCTAATAGTCAAAAATCCAAAACAGATATGTGCTTTGATGGCAGTGCTTCTATCTTAGTTAAGCGCACGATGTTTTCTGACAATCAGGCAAGGGTTAACCTTGACACTCCCTGCTAAATAGATTAGCTTATCAAGCTTATATATTCATTATTATAGGGTTAGTGTTTCCGCAGGTCCGTAAGGTTTGCGGAATTTTTAACGAAAATATTAAGAGAGTATTAGATGAGTAACGAAAAAACAAGCGACGTAATTGAGCTCAGACGGAAGAAACTGGCTGATTTAAAAGATGAAAATGTTAATCCTTTTCCCAATGATATAAGGATTGAACATACTGTAAAAGATATCCAGAATGTGATAGATTCGGCACCTGACACCCTCAAGGAAGAGGGGCCGTTTTTTACTGTTGCCGGCAGAATGATGGCGGTTAACAGGTTCGGGAAATCATCCTTTATTCGATTCAGGGACCGCACCGGCCAGCTTCAGGCTTATCTCAGAAAAGATCTGGTAGGGAATGAAGCTTACGCCCTGTTTAAAAAAACAGATGTAGGCGATCATGTCAGCCTGAGCGGTGCCATGTTTCAAACTAAAACAGGTGAATGGACATTGCTGGCTAATAAATTTAACCTGGTTTGTAAATCAATCAGGCCGCTTCCTGAAAAATTTCATGGTTTGAAGGATCCTGAAAAACGATATCGCCAGCGTTATATTGACCTGATCATGAATGCAGATGTCAGGGATATCTTTAAAAAAAGAAGTATGATTGTACAGTCGGTTAGAAACTTTCTTCTGAATATGGATTATCTTGAGGTGGAGACACCGATGATGCATCCGATACCCGGCGGTGCGGAAGCCACTCCGTTTGTTACCCATCATAATGCCCTGGGGATGGATCTGTTTCTGAGAATTGCCCCCGAACTCTATTTGAAAAGACTGGTTGTGGGTGGTTTTGAGCGTGTTTTTGAGGTTAATCGTAACTTCAGAAATGAAGGTGTTTCAACCAATCATAACCCTGAATTTACAATGATTGAGTTTTATCAGTCCTATGCAACCTTCGAGGATTTGATGAATCTGACAGAGACCATGTTTGCAGATGTTGCCAGAGAAGTAACCGGTTCAGCCACCATTACATATCAGGGCGAAACAATTGATTTCGGCAGCAAATGGAAACGGATTACACTTTTATCCGCCCTTACAGAAATAGGCGGTATAGATGAAGAGATCCTGAATGACCGTAAAAAACTGATCGAGTTTGCAGCGACCAGGGGTGTTACCCTGACCAAAACAGGCCGTATCGGAAAAATTATCACAAAACTTTTTGATGCCCTTGTTGAGCCTAAACTGGTTCAGCCGACATTTATAACCGGCTATCCGGTGGAAGTTTCGCCACTCTCCAGGCGGAGCGACAAAAATCCTGAACTGACGGACCGCTTTGAGCTTTTTATTGCCGGTAAAGAGATTGCAAACGGATTTTCTGAATTGAATGACCCTTTTGATCAGAATGAACGTTTTGAACAGCAGGTGTCAGACCGGGATGCAGGTGATGACGAGGCCCACTTTATGGATAAGGATTATATCCGGGCGCTGGAATTCGGCATGCCGCCTACTGCCGGTGAAGGTATCGGTATTGACCGGCTGGTCATGCTGTTAACGGATTCAGCTTCAATCAGGGAAGTTATACTGTTTCCCCACATGAAGTCTTCTGAAAAGGATCAATAATCGCTGTTGAACGATAATAAAATCTGCAGGAGTTTGGGGCAAAATATATTTTGATGTCGTATGAATACTTTATAGGCGGTCGTTATTTCAGAACCAAACAGAAACAGGCCTTTATTTCCCTGATTACATTTCTGTCAATTGCCGGTGTGACGGTTGGTGTAATGGCGCTGATTATTGTTATTGCCGTCATGTCCGGTGCAGCCGCTGATTTCAGATCCCGAATTTTAGGTGTTGAATCCCATGTAATTCTGATGAAACACGGGCGTGCATTTACCGATTACAGGGAGATTAAAAAATCTGTTGAAGAGGTAGAGGGGGTGGTTTCTTCAGCCCCTTTTGTTTATGCTCAGGTTATGCTGCGGTCTTCTTCCGGTGTTTCAGGTGCCGTATTGCGTGGTATTGATCCGGACTCGGACGGCAACCAGATAAAAAGCTTTGATAAAGATTCGCTCAAGAAAGCATTAAATGTAGAATCTGCCGGTAATGGTTCACCTGTTTTGCCGGGTATGATACTGGGGCAGGAACTTGCCGATAATCTTGGTATTCGTGTCGGGGATAGTCTTTATGTGATATCACCACGCGGCATGCTCTCTCCGGTGGGCCATGTACCGGCTATGCGCCGGTTTCTCGTTAACGGGCTGTTCAAGTCTGATATGTATGAGTATGACTCTTCTCTAGCCTATGTAAATATGGCGGATGCTCAGCGGATTATGCGCCTTGGTGATGCGGTTAGCGGCATTGCTATCCGGATTGATGATATCTATAATGCCAATGGTATTGCAGAAAAAATTGAATCGGTACTGGGTTTTCCATATTGGACCAAAGACTGGATTCAGATGAACAAAAATTTATTTTCGGCTTTGAAATTGGAAAAAACAGCCATGTTTGTCATTTTAACGCTGATTGTTTTAGTGGCGGCATTTAACATTGCCAGTACACTCATTATGATGGTTATGGGCAAAACCAGGGATATTGCGATTCTCAAAGCCATGGGGGCAACGGATAAGAGTATCCGGAAGATATTTATATTCAAGGGTATGGTGATCGGCTCCATTGGGATTTTTCTGGGCATGGCTCTTGGTTTTGCAGGCTGTATGCTGCTTAAAAAATACAAATTTATAGAGATTCCAGGCGACGTATACTATTTTACGACACTGCCGGTTCTGTTACAGGCAACAGATGTCCTTTTTATCGGGTCTGCAGCACTATTAATATGTTTTTTATCAACACTTTATCCTGCTCATCAGGCGGCAAAGCTTAATCCGGTTGAGGCTATTCGATATGGCTGATAAACAAAATATGCCACCGGGCCTGATCGAAGCAAGAAAGCTTTCAAAAAGCTTTAATGGAAGCAACTCAATTGAAATTTTGAAAAATGCCGATTTTGATTTAAAAAAAGGTGAGACTGTTGCTATTCTCGGCGCATCGGGCATTGGTAAGTCTACATTTTTAAATGTTCTGGGTACACTAGATCGACCGGATACAGGTGAGTTGCGATACCAGGGCGAAGATGTATTACTTTTTAACAATAACAAGCTTGCAAAATTCCGAAACGAATCAATCGGGTTTGTTTTTCAGTTTCATCATCTTTTGCCGGAATTTTCTGCTCTTGAGAATACGATGATGCCGGCACTCATTCATGGAGAGTCCAGACAAGATGCAAAAAACAGTGCTGAAGAGATTCTGGTAAGAGTAGGCTTAAAAGACAGGCTTACCCACCGGGTAAGCAAACTTTCCGGCGGTGAACAGCAACGGGTTGCGCTGGCTCGTGCTTTGTTGCAAAAACCGGTCATTTTGATGGCTGACGAGCCGACCGGTAATCTGGATAAAAAAAACAGTGAGCGGATTCATGAACTGCTGCTGGATTTGAACCTGGAGTTATCAATGGCACTGGTTGTCGTAACGCACAATATGGAGCTGGCCGGCTTTATGTCTCGCCAGTTGACTATTGTTGATGGCCAACTGGTAGAATCGGACTGAGGCGTATATGTTTAAAAGGTTATATCTGCTCGTTATTACACTATTTTTGTTATTGCCAAACACAGTAATTGCGTTGGAAACCAGTCGGGTTCTGGTATTGCCGTTTGAAATTAACTCAAAAGAGGATCTTTCTTATCTCGGTTCTGAAATTCCGGATGTGATTTCCCGTAATCTGGAAATTGATGGTGCAGAGATTGTCAACGCTGATATGATTTCAGATTCTGATATTAAAGAGAAGCTGAAAGACAAGAAGGGTATCAGAGAGATTGGCATAAACGCCGGTGCAGACTTTGTTGTTCGGGGCAGTATGACACTGATCGGCTCCCAGATTAGCCTCGATGCAAATGTTTTCGATTTAAAAGGTCGCGGTTCGCCCAGTCGTGTCTATGCGGAAGGCAAAGAGATTGAAAACCTGCCGGGTGTTGTCCAGAGCCTTTCCAGAAAACTGAGTATGAAGATTTTTAACCTTCAAGTGTTGACGGATATCCGGATAACCGGCAACAGGCGGATTGAAGTTGATGCTATCCGGAAGGTTATGAACTCTGAACCGGGTGACCTTTATGTTCCCAAAAACATATCCGGGGATTTGAAAGCCATCTATGCAATGGGGTACTTTGATGATATAAGGGTTGAGGCTGTTGACGGTGCAGAGGGCAAGATTGTCATTTTCAAAGTAACGGAAAAACCGACGATCAGAATGATACGGATAAAGGGTAATAAGGTCTTTGATACGGATGAGATCATGGAAGATACGCTTACCATAAAAACCGGCTCCATATTAAACGATTTTATCATTCAAAACAACGTTACCCGGATAGAGTCTTTATATAAGGAAAAAAATTATCAAAACATAAAGGTTTCGTATAAAATAACCCCCCTTGAAAATAACCAGGCGGATCTGGATTTTGATATTATTGAAGGTGAAAAGGTTAAAATAAAAGAGATTACCTTCGAAGGAAACAAGGCTTTCTCCTCGGATGATCTTCTGGATGAAATGGATACGGAAACAAAGGGCTTCTGGTCATGGATAACAAGTACGGGAAGCCTTGATCGTGATACACTCAGCCAGGACATTGCCAACCTGGCGGCCCTGTATAAAAACAGCGGATACATTGATGCACGGATCGGGGAACCGAGGATTGAATATATTGAGGACTGGATATACATAACCATAAAAATTGAAGAGGGGCCTCAATTTACAATTGGCACGGTTGATATTGAAGGTGACCTCATCTTTTCACATGACGATATGATGGATAGAATCAATCTTTCGGATGGCTCAATCTTTAGCATGGAGACCGTACGTGGCGATGTTATAACCCTGACAGATATGTATTCCGACATGGGATATGCGTACGCAAAAGTTTCTCCCAAAATATCAAAGGACTTAGATACTTTTATTGCAAATGTACAATATTCCATTAAAAAAGGGAGTCCTGTATATATTGAAAAAATAATAATCAACGGTAATATCAAAACAAGGGACAAGGTTGTACGCAGGGAACTGAGGGTCTATGAGCAGGAGCTTTACAGTGGGAAAAATTTAAAACGAAGTATCCGAAACCTTTATCGGCTTGATTTTTTTGAAGATATCCAGGTGGACACCACGCAAGGCAGCGCTGAAGACCGGATTGTTGTTGAGATCGATGTTGCTGAAAAGTCTACAGGAAATTTCAGTTTTGGTGGCGGATACAGCACTGAAGACGGACCTTTCATAGTGGGTTCCATCACTGAGCGAAATGCCTTTGGACTTGGCCATGTTGCAGAGTTAAAAGCAGAGCACAGTAGTGATTCGACCCGATTCAATGCGAGTTATACGGAACCTTATTTGATGGACACCAATCTGTCAGTCGGCCTTAATGCCTATAACTGGCTTAGAGATTATGATGAGTATGAACGAGACAGTGTGGGTGCCGGTTTCAGATTCGGTTATCCGGTATGGGACTATACACGGGCATACCTCTCCTATGGCCATGACAATTCAAATATTACAGATATACTGAAAACCGCCTCTCAGGATATTAAAGATCTGGAAGGCGAAAATATCACCCATAGCATTAGTTCTTCTTTGATCTTTGACTCAAGGGATAAAGCAATGAACCCTTCCAGCGGTCAGATCTACAATGCAACGGTAAGATATGCCGGACTTGGCGGGGATGTTAACTTTATCAAATTTGAAGGCACGACAAGTGTCTATATACCCATATTTTTAGGTATTGTGGGCCATACGCATGCCGAGGGCGGTTATGTCCGGGAGCATTCCGGGGGAATATTGCCTGACTACGAACGGTTTTATCTGGGCGGCATGAACTCTGTTCGCGGTTTTGACTACAGGGATATCAGTGCATATGATGAGCGTGGTCGTGAAATCGGTGGTGACAAATATCTTCAACTGAATGTTGAATTAATTATACCTCTCATAAAGGATCAGGGTTTGGTCGGTGTTCTTTTTTATGATACCGGTAATGTCTGGGATCCTGATAGCAATGTTGATCTTGGTGATATGCGAAACAGTGCCGGCTATGGTATAAGATGGTATTCACCCATGGGGCCGCTGCGTCTGGAAAATGGCCATATCCTTGATCCTGATAGTACAAAAGATGAAGATAGTGGTGGAAAATGGGAATTTACAATTGGTACGGCATTTTAATAATAAAGAAATCTACAATGAAAATGGAGGGCTCAATGAAACCGTTTAAAATTGCTCTGGCAACAACAATCTTTTTTCTTTTTCCTTTGATAATGGGTGCTTATGCCGCTGATATTGAGAAAATCGGTATTATTGATTTTCAAAAAGTTGTAGCAAATTCTGCCGCAGGCAAAAAAGTTCAGGCTGAAATCAAGAAAAAAGGCGAAGAGATGAAAACCGATCTCCAGAACCGGGGTGCTGAAATCGAGGAACTCAAAAAAAGACTTGATGTGGATGCCATGGTTATGACCCAGGAGAAAAGAGATGAAAAAGAGCGTGAATTCAGGATCAAACTGAATGACTTTAAAGTGGCTCAGAAACGACATGAAGAAGAGTTTAAAAAAATGCAGAACCAGCTGATCGGTAAAATCAGGAACGATCTTTTTGAAGTTGTTAATGAGTATGGCACAAAAGAAGGATATTCATTGATTATAGAAAAATCAGCGGTTATTTTTTATCCGAACTCCAAGGATATTACAGATAAGGTTATTCCGATATATAATGCAAAAAGTGGTAACTAATCATATCAGGTTAATAACTGTTTGGCACATTAACGTTGTCTGAACGATAAGGATTGTTGTCATGGAAATTTCACTGGGCAAAATTGCTGAATTGGTTGATGGAAAAATCACAGGCGATAGCGATAAGGATATTACCGGTGTCGCCCCCTTTTTTGAAGCAATTGAAAGTGATATTACCTATGCCGATAATAAAAAACTTTTAAAAAGAATTTCAGAAACAAACGCCGGTGCGATTATTGTTCCCCGTGATTTTACATGTGACTCGGCCAATCTTGTTCAGACCGGCGATCCCAGAATTGCATTTGCTAAACTTGTGGATGCCTTTTTTCCGGATATGCCTCTCCGAAAAGGGATCAGCTCAAAGGCCTGCATCGGTAAAAAATTCATTCATGGTGATAACATTTCAATTTATCCGGGCGTTGTTGTCGGTGATAATGTTACGGTTGGCAACAATGTTGTTATTCATGCAGGGACCGTTATTGAAAATGGTGTGACTATTGGAGATGATATTAAATTATACCCGAACGTTACAATTCTTGAACGGTGTACTTTGGGCAATCGTGTGATAATTCATAGCGGAACGGTTATTGGCTGTGACGGTTTTGGCTTTGCACCCGAAGGCGAAAAATACTATAAGATTCCTCAGAAGGGAATTGTACGGATAGATGATGATGTGGAAATAGGCGCATCTAATACCATTGATCGGGCTACTTTTGGGAAAACATGGATTAAAAGTGGTGTCAAAACTGATAATCTGGTTCATATTGCCCATAATGTGACCATAGGGGAAAATACACTTCTGGTTGCCCAGGTTGGCATCGCCGGCAGCACAACTGTCGGCAGGCATGTGATCATGGCCGGTCAGGCAGGTGTTACCGGCCATATAAAAATTGGTGACAATGTCATTATCGGCCCCAAGGCCGGTATCGGGGGCTCCATAGAGGATAACCAAATTGTTTCCGGTGCGCCGGAAATGCCTCACAGGTTATGGCTCAAAGTGTCCAAGATTTTACCCCGTTTGCCGGAGCTAAGGAAAAAGTTAAAAGAAATTGAAGCACGGCTTTGTAAAGTAGAAGAGGATAAATGATTTAAATTGATTTTTTATAAAGCGGCTTGTTTTTGTTGGAGATAATATATGGAAAGTCAGATAAAAATTCAGGATATAATGAAATACCTTCCGCATCGGTATCCATTTCTAATGGTGGACAGAATTCTTGAACTGGAACCGGAAAAGAAGGTGGTTGCTCTTAAAAATGTAACGATTAATGAACCTTTTTTCCAGGGGCATTTTCCAGGAGAACCGGTAATGCCGGGTGTGCTTATTCTTGAAGCAATTGCACAGGCAGGGGGAGTTCTTGCCGCACAATCCATAGCGGAAGAAGAGCTGGAAAACAGCGTTATTTATTTTATGGCTATTGATAAAGCCCGGTTTCGTCAACCGGTAGTGCCCGGAGATCAGTTGATCTTTAAAATTGAGATGATAAAAAGACGGGCAAAAACCTTCAAAATGGCCGGGAAGGCATTTGTTGAAGATAAACTGGTGACTGAGGCGGAAATGATGGCCGTATTTGGAGAAAAATCATGATACATGAAACGGCAATAATACATCCGGATACGGAAATAGCTGAAGGTGTTGAGATTGGTGCGTATTCAATTGTAGGAGAAAAGGTTTCTATCGGAGCCGGCACAAAAATCGGCCCTCATGTTGTAATTGACTCCTTTACTGATATCGGGCAGAACTGTCATATTTTTCAATTTGCGGCAATTGGTGCCATTCCTCAGGATCTTAAGTTTGCGGGCAACAAGACATATGTGAAAATCGGAAAAAATACGACTATCCGGGAATTTGTAACCATTCATCGTGGGACAAAAGCAGGTGGTGGTATAACCGTTGTCGGTGAAGAGAATCTTTTAATGGCATATACCCATATTGCCCATGACTGCAAGCTTGGCAAAGGCGTCATTCTTTCAAATAATGCAACGCTTGCAGGGCATATTCTCGTTGGTGACTATGCCACTATCGGAGGTCTTGTTGCGATCCATCAGTTTACACAAATTGGTGACTATGCATTTATTGGCGGCAAGTCGGCTGTTGTCAAGGATGTTGTACCGTTTATGATTGCCGCAGGCGATCGGGCAAAACTTCATGGTTTAAACAGTGTCGGCTTGAAAAGACACGGCTTTTCTATCCAGACTATTTCTGAGCTGAAAAAAGCATATCGAATCATATTCCGCATCGGATTGACTTTGAATGAAGCTTTTGAACGTGTTAAAGCAGATGTTGAACAGATTCCGGAAGTGGTAAATCTGATCAATTTCATTAAGAATTCCGAACGGGGAATTACCAGATAAAATTAAATTTTCCGGAAAATATAATATATGGGTAAACCGGACAATAAAAAAATTGGTATAATTGCGGGGAGCGGTCAGTTCCCCATAATTTTTTCTGAACGGGCAAAAGAGAACGGCTTCAGCGTGTATGTGGTCGCATATGTTAACCATGCCGACCCGGAAGTTGAAGAAAATGCGGAGGCCGTCGAATGGCTTCACATTGGCCAGGTGAAAAAACTTATAAAATTTTTCAAAAAAAATGGTGTCAATGAAGCGGTAATGATCGGTGCCATCAAGAAAACAAAAGTAATCTCGGAAATAAAGCCGGATCTGAAGGCCATTGCAATGGTTGCCGGCATGAAAAACACACATGATGATGGTATTATGTCGGCATTTGCAAGGGGTCTTGAAAAAGAGGGGATCACGATCCGGCCATCCACCTTTTTGCTGCCTGATCTTTTGGCTGCACCGGGGTGCTGGACAAAACGGAAACCGTCCAAAACAGAGAAAGCTGATATTGAGCTGGGCTGGAAGATTGCCAAAGAGGTGGGACGTCTTGATATCGGCCAGTGTGTTGTTGTAAGTGAAGGATCCGTACTTGCGGTCGAAGCAATAGACGGAACTGATGCTACAATTGCAAGGGGTGGCAAACTGGGAAGAGGCAACGCTGTTGTTGTAAAGGTATGTAAACCGAACCAGGATACAAGATTTGATATCCCTGCAATTGGAAAATCAACGATTGAAACTATGTATAATTCAGGCGCAACCGTTCTTACGGTTGAGGCAGGAAAGGCAGTAGTTTTCAATAAGAGTGAAATGATTTCCTGTGCTGATAAATATGGTATCTCTATAATTGCTCAACTTGATGAGTAATTCTTCGTTGAACTAAAAATTAAAACGCTATTAAATATAACAGTCAGGACTGAACCATGAAAAAAATTCGGGCAGCAGTAATTGGTGTCGGATATCTTGGGAAATTTCATGCGGAAAAGTATGCCGGCATGGATAATGTGGATCTGGTTGGTGTTGTTGATACTGATGAAGCCATCGTTAAGGAAACTGCCGCAAAGCTTAATACCTCACCTTATACGGACTATAAACAACTTATCGGCAATGTTGATGCCGTCAGTATTGTTGTTCCGACACCCGCGCATGCTGAAGTGGCGATGAATTGTCTGGAAAATAATATTGATGTCCTGATTGAAAAACCGATAACAACAACCATTGAAGAAGCGGATGCATTAATTAAAAAAGCCGAAGAGAAAAAGCTGATCATTCAGGTTGGCCACCTGGAGCGGTTTAACCCGGCCGTTGTGGCTTTAAAAGACATTGTAAAAAAGCCTATGTTTATAGAGTCTAACCGGATCAGCATTTACAAGGATCGTGGAACGGAAGTTAATGTTGTTCTGGATCTTATGATACACGATATTGACATTATATCCAGTTTTGTTCAGTCCAATCTCGACAGTATTCATGCTTCCGGTACGCCGGTAATTTCAAGTCATGTAGATATCGCGAATGCGCGACTTGAATTTGATACCGGGTGTGTAGCCAATGTAACGGCAAGCCGTATCTCAATGAAGAATGAACGAAAGATACGTCTTTTTCAAAATGATGCTTATATATCTGTAGACTTTACGACCCATGATATTACGATTATCAGACGTGATGAAAATATTACAGGCGGTTTAATTCCGGGTATGGATATTCAACGAATGCGTTTTGCCAGGGCGGATGCATTGGATGATGAGCTCAGATCATTTATAAAATCAGTTGAGACAAGAGAGAGACCTGTTGTTACCGGAAAGATGGGCCGCGATGCATTGAAGATTGCGCTGAATATTATGACTCAAATCAGAGATCGCCTGGACAGAGAATTTGATGAATGAAGGCACAGATAATAAAAGTGTCATGATTGTCGCCGGTGAAGCGTCCGGAGATCTTCATGGTTCCATGCTGGTAAAGGAGATGTTCCAAAGAGACAACGCTCTTTCTTTTTATGGTGTTGGCGGCAAAGCCATGAAAGATGCAGGTGTTGAGATACTCGTGGATGCAGAAACACTCTCTGTTGTCGGCATAACGGAAGTTATTCCAAAACTGCCGACCGTTTTTCGGAGTATGCGGACAGTCAAGCAGGCCCTGAAAAAAATGAGACCCGATCTTCTTGTTTTGATCGATTATCCTGATTTTAATCTCCGTATTGCACCGTATGCCAAAAAACTGGGAATTCCCGTATTGTATTATGTAAGTCCGCAGATATGGGCATGGCGTTCCGGCCGTGTTAAGAAAATTAAAAAGTGTGTCGACCATATGGCAGTGATACTTCCGTTTGAAGCTGATTTTTACCGGAAATATGATGTGCCGGTAACCTTTATCGGACATCCTCTTTTCGATGAGAGAGTTTTTCCTTCAAGGGAAGATATTGAGTCTAAAAAGGATGAACCGCCTGTAATAGGGTTGTTACCTGGCTCACGAATTGGTGAACTTTCCCGCCATTTGCCGATCATGCTGGATACGGCAGGTGAGATTGCTTCACGTTTAGGAGATGTGAAGTTTGCTTTATCACTTGCGCCATCTATAAAAAAGTCTTTTATGGAAGAACTGATTACCGGCCATCCTGAAGCCTCTCGAATAGAAATTGTGTCGGGCGGTGCAGAGAAAGTAATTTTACAAAGCAGAATGGTGATTGCCGTATCAGGCACGGTAACGCTTGAAATCGGGCTTTTTGGAATGCCGATGGTGGTAATTTACAAGGTTTCACCCATCAGTTACCGGATTGGTCGAGCATTGATACAGGTGAAAAATATCAGTATCGTTAACCTGATTGCCGGTAAAACCATTGTGCCTGAGCTTATTCAGCATGAGGCAAATCCCGTAAATATTGCAGACGAAGCATGCAAAATATTTCAGGACGCTGCATTATTAAAAACGTTGAGATCAGAACTGCTGGATGTGAGAGGTGCTCTTGGCGGGCCTGGTGCATCCGGACGGCTTGCAGAAATTGCGATAGGTATGCTTTAAGTATGACAAGTATCAAATTAAGAGATATGCTTATTGAGTTTAAGTGGAAACTGATCGGTTTTTTCGGTAAGCTTATATTTGATATGATATTTTGTACGCTCAGGATTGAATCTGTAGGGTTTGAAAAAGTACGTAACCTTTTTGAAAGTAAGCGGTTTATTGCCGGTGCCTGGCACTCCAGACTGCTGATGGGTATCCATTTACACCGGAATATGGGCGCAGCAACACTGGTAAGCCAGTCTGATGATGGAGAGATTGCTGCCCGGATTTTAAAACGGCTGGGCAATCAACCAGTTCGGGGGTCTACTACGCGTGGCGGATTACGCGCATTGGCGCAGTTAATCAAGATTGTAAAGGAAGAAGGACGTCCGGCTGCAATTACGCCGGATGGGCCCCAGGGACCAAGATTCAAAGTTCAGCCGGGTATTATCATGCTTGCCGGGAAGACCGGCTATCCAATAATCCCGGTAACCTATAGCGCTAAAAAAATGAAGGTGTTTGCAAGCTGGGATAGATTTATATTTCCCTACCCATTTACAACATGCAGGGTAATTTATAGTGACCCTATTTATATTTCCAAAGACACTGATGTATCTCAAGAACGGGAGACCCTGCTTCAACTGGAAGCAGAACTGAATAAAATTACAACAGAAGCTGATGAATATTTCGGCCATAAGATAAAATAGAGTCCAATTTATGAAATCAAAAAAGTTTTTTACAGAACGGCACAGACAAATTTTTGTAATGATAAAACACAGCTGGCGCAGGCTTGCTGTTGCCATGGCGTGCATGATTGTGGTTGCGGCCACATCTTCGGCAACGGCCTATATGGTCAAGCCGGTTATGGATGATATTTTTGTTAATCAGGATACATCCAAACTGCAGTTAATTCCAATACTGGTTGTTCTCCTGTTTTTTTTCAGAGGTTTGGCTTACTATGGTCAGGAATACTTGATGAACTATGTCGGTGAAGGGGTTATCCGGAAATTCAGGGAAAACCTTTATAACCACATTCAGGATTTGCCGCTCTCTTTTTTTCACAGGGAAAAAACCGGTGTTTTAATGTCTCGTATCACTAATGATGTGAATATAGTCAAATCTATGGTTTCCAATGCGGTCACATCGTTACTGAGGGACTGCTTTACCATTATCGGTTTGACGGGTGTAATTTTTTATATGGACTGGAAGATGGCCATGTTTGCATTTCTTGTTCTGCCGGTTGCCTTTTTGCCGATCGTCCATTTCGGAAGAAAAATAAGAAAAGTGAGCACCGGCTGCCAGGAAACAATGGCGGAGATGAACTCTTTTCTTCATGAAACATTTTTCGGCAATAAAATTGTCAAAGCATTCGGCATGGAGCACCATGAGAAAAAGCGGTTTGCTAAAAAAAATGAACACCTTTTTAATTTAACGATGAAATCAGCCATTGTCAGATCCCTGTCATCTCCGGTAATGGAGTTTTTGGGGGGGCTTGGAATCGCATTTATAATCTGGTTTGGCGGGTCTCGCGTAATGGCCGGAACTTCAACACCCGGTACCTTTATGGCTTTTCTGACAGCCGTTTTGATGCTTTATGATCCGGTAAAAAAACTGAGCCATCTTAATAACGCTGTTCAGGAAGGGCTGGCTTCGGCAGACAGAATATTTGATATTCTTGAAACAAAATCCGATATTATCGAGTTGCCGGATGCAAAAGTATTAAAACATGAAAACCATAGAGTGGCATTCAAAAATGTAAGTCTGCGTTATGACAAAGACATGGTACTCAAAAATATCAATCTGGATGTAAAACCCGGAGAGATCGTTGCCTTAGTCGGTATGAGCGGTGGCGGGAAAACATCAATGGTAAACCTTATTCCTCGTTTTTATGATGTAACCGATGGTGCCATTACCATAGACGGCATTGATATCCGGGAGCTTACCGTTAAATCTCTTCGTAGTCAGATTGCAATTGTAACTCAGGATACCATTCTTTTTAATGATACGATCAGAAACAATATTGCTTATGGAAACCAGGATGCATCTGAAGAAGAGATCATGCAGGCGGCGAAGGCAGCTTATGCATATGATTTTGTTCAACACTTCAGTGATGGTTTTGATACGGTAATTGGTGAACTCGGCGGCCGGCTATCGGGCGGAGAAAAACAGCGTATATGTATTGCTAGAGCCCTGATAAAGGATACCCCGATTCTCATCCTGGATGAAGCAACATCCGCCCTTGATACCGAGGCAGAAATGCTGGTTCAAAAAGCCCTTGAAAATTTAATGACGGGTAGAACCACTTTTGTAATTGCGCACAGGCTTTCGACCATCAGTTATGCCCACCGGGTGCTGGTTATGGTTGGCGGCAAAATTGTAGAAGAGGGTACACATGAAGAGCTGCTTGAATTAAAAGGCCAGTATTATAAGCTTGTTGAGATGCAGTTCGGAGATGGAGAAATGGTTGTAAGCTAAATAGAAATTTTATCTGGCATAAACCGCAAATATTGAAAGGAGGTAACCATGAAAAAACAGCTGATTAACTATGAGACATTAAGAAAAATTACCGAAGCTGTTTCACAGACTAAGGATCCTGAAGATGTGGTTTTACTGACAGTTGAAAGTGTCAGAAGGGCCATGAAAGTTAAGGGATGTATGCTGTTTCTTGTGGACAGAAAGTCTGATGAATTAGTGGTTGCCGGTTCCTCGGGCCTCAGTGATGATTATGTTAATAAAGGGCCTGTCAGTTCACTAAAGTCCATTGCCGATTCTCTTAAAGATGGACCGGTTGCCATCCATAATGTTTCTGACGATCCCCGAATTCAATATCCGGAAGAGGCGGTGAAAGAGGGTATTGCTTCAATCATGTCCGTCCCTCTCACGTTGCATGGCAATGTTATGGGTGCTCTACGTGTATACACGGCAGAGTTATGGGATTTTACCCTCGAAGATGTGAATTTTGTTCAGGCTGTAGCCCAGATTGTTAGTATGGCAATTGATATGTGCCGAATAAACAAAGGTTTGAAAACCAGTATTGAGATACTGAAAACAATGCGTGATCCTGCAAAGCTTAAAATTGTCAGATAAGATTTAAGCGGATAACAGGACCATATTGTGAGAACTATTATATAATGACAATTATTTACAAATATCTGATAAAAGAAATTGCCCGATTTTTTGCAATTATCCTGATACTTGTTGTTGGTGTTTATGTGGCTGTTGATTTTTTTGAGAAAATTGATGATTTTATGGAAGCAAATTTATCAATTTTTCGGGCGGGAACATTTTTTTTCTATAAAATACCGTTTATTATTGCTCAGATTATCCCTGTCGGCATATTGTTATCCACGCTGATTGTTTTCGGATTATTAAATAAAAATAATGAACTGGTAGCATTGAAAAGCAGCGGCGTCAGCCTTTATTATCTGCTAAAACCGGTATTGGCAATTGGTATTGTGGGAACTGTTCTTCTATTTTTTATATCTGAAGCAATCGTCCCTTTTTTTACGGTACATGCCAACAAAATATGGCATTCAGAGGTCAAAAAATCGTCTGCTATTTCATCAAAGGAAAAAAATATCTGGATTAAAGATAATCGATCTATAACGCATATCAAATATTATGAACCCAAGACAAAAGATATTTTTGGTATTACGGTTTATGAATTTGACGATAAATTCAGGCTTAATAAAAGAATGGATGCTGAAAAGGGATCGTATGAAAAAGGTGTATGGAAACTGAATGATTTAATTGAGCAGCGGATAACAGGGAATGATCCGGCTAATCAGATTAAATCTTATGTTCATAAGGAAGTTAAACTTAACTTTATGCCGGATGATTTAATGCGTGTTGTAAAAAAGTCTGAAGAGATGAGCTTTTGGGAACTTAAGTCATATATAAAAAAAATCAGAACAGAAGGCTATGATGCAACTGCCTATTTTGTTGATTTGCAGGCCAAGGTAGCACTTCCCTTTGCATGTATTATTATGAGTATCATGGGTATAGGTGTTGCTGCAGGCCGAAAGGTGAAGGAAGGGCTTCCCCTGGCAATAGCTGGTGGACTGGGCATAACTTTCCTGTACTGGATAAGTTACAGCTTTTGTGTGTCACTCGGATATGGCGAAATTTTACCACCGCTGGTAGCTGTCTGGATACCGAATCTGATTTTTATCAGCTTGAGTGCCTATGTTCTTTTACACGCAGAGTAATAAACGGTTTATCTGCAAATTTAAAAAGGGTTAAGTATTGATTGCCGTATATAATATTTTAAGTATTGCAGGACTGGTTCTCTCTCTTCCGGTACTTATTCCTGTTTGTATTTTTTCTCATAAGCGGCGAGCAACCGTATTGCATCGACTAGGCCTGAAACCCTTGCCCTGTAAAGTCAGGGAGAAAAGTGCGGACAGGCCGATCTGGGTGCATGCCCTTTCTGTCGGTGAAGTGCTTTCCGCTGAGCCGCTTGTTCAAAAAATTTCTCATCATTTCAAGGGGCGCCCGCTTTTTTTTTCCGCTTCGACAAAAACAGGTTTTGATATGGCTGAAAAAAAGTATGGAAAGATTGCAGATGCTGTTTTTTTCTTTCCTTATGATATCTACTTTTCAGTTAAAAAAATTGTAAACCAGGTTAAGCCTGATCTGGTAGTATTAGTTGAGTCAGATATCTGGCCCAACTTTCTGTTCGACATGAAATATCGCAATACGCCGGTCATACTTACAAATGCACGTCTTTCAGAGCGATCCTATAATGGATACAGGCGATTTGCCGGTTTTTCAAAGGCTGTTTTTTCATGTTTTTCAAAAATATGTGCGCAAACAAGAGATGATGCAACTCGTTATTGCGGATTGGGGTTAGAAAAGGAACGTATTGCTGTTACAGGTAATATCAAGTTTGATCAGCCGGGCACGGAATTTAATGATGAAGAGCTGAACGCTTTAAAAAAAAGACTGATGATAGAACCCAATCAGAAAATTTTGGTGGCCGGTAGTGTTCACCGTTGTGAACTTCAGGAGCTGTATAACGCTTATACTCAGATAGAACAAGAGGTGGATAATCTGCTGCTGATAATTGCCCCGAGAAATCCTGATCACGCGGGTGTTTTTTGTGAAAAATTCAGATCAGGCGGCTTTAAAGTATCAGCAATGAAAGAGCTAGAAAATATTTCCGGACCCCGGAAAGTTGTTGTTATTGATACGATGGGTATCTTGAGAAAGCTCTATAGCTTGGCAGATGTTACTTTTATTGGTGGTAGTTTGTGCAAACGGGGCGGCCATAACCCTCTTGAACCGGCAGCTTTTGCAAAGCCGGTATTATTTGGCGCGGATATGAGTGATTTTTCAGAGCCGGTTAAGCTGCTTCTGGAAAGTGTGGGCGGCAAGCAGGTTAAAGATTCATCAGAACTATATGAGTCTTCAGTAATGTTGCTCAATGATAGCGATAAGGCCCGGGAGATGGGAAGGCAGGCCTTTCGGGTATTTAATACAAATAAAGGTGCTGTAAATAATACAATGCAGGAAATTATTAATACGTATGAGCAGTTTCAGGGAAAAAGTTGAACAGATCATAACCGGAAATACAGCGGATGTCCCTTTTTTAACCGGTGCAACTCTGTCGGCATTGTCGAAAGGATACGCTGCTGCCGTCAGAACAGTTAAGTTCTGTCATGATTCGGGTATTTTCAGAAAAAAACGGCTTACGTGTCCTGTTTTCTCCATAGGAAATATTACGGCAGGCGGTACCGGAAAAACGCCTATGACAATCTATATGGCAGCGTTGTTGAAAGAGCTTGATTATTCAGTTGCGATTCTGAGCAGAGGGTACGGGGGACGCGCTGAAAAAAAAGGTGCAATTGTGACTGACGGGAAAAATATTTTGATTACACCGGACGCGGCCGGCGATGAGCCCTATATGATGGCCGTCCGGTTAAGTGGTGTACCTGTCATTGTCGGTCAGAGTAGATTTGATGCCGGCATGCTGGCCATAAAGAAATTTAATCCGGATATAATTTTACTTGATGACGGATTCCAGCATCGAAAGCTTTTCCGTAATCTGGATATAGTTTTGATGGATGCCGGCCATCCTTTTGGAAATGGTCATATGTTACCTAGGGGAGCCCTGAGGGAACCTGCTTCCTCACTTGATAGGGCCGGTGCAATCGTATTAACACGATCTGAAGACAACAATTCTGCCGTTAAACAGATACATAAGCACGTCTCTCATAATATTGAAGTTTTCAAGTCTTTTCATAAACCAAGGGCCTGTTTTATTGTAAAAAGAGGCCTTTCTGAAGAAGTACAGGCATCATTTGACAGTGAAGTTGAGCCATTCCATTTTTTAAGGGATAAAACGGTTTTTGTGTTTTCAGGGATTGCTAAAAACAGTGATTTTGTTGATATGATTACAGGCTTTGGGTGCAATATATCAGGCAAAAAATTATTTTCAGACCATTACCGGTATTCAGAAAAAGATTTGACGGATATTTTAACGGCAGCAAAAAAAACCGGCGCAGAAACTATTATAACGACAGAAAAAGATTTTGCCAGAGTCGTAGGCAGAACTGACTGGCCAATTGAACTTTTTGTAATAGGTATTGATATTGAGATGAAGGCTGATACTGAAAAATTTAAGAACTTTATAAGTAAAAAAGTTAAAGAACTGTAATTGATAATAAATAAAGCATTACATTCCGAAGCCTGATTAACAGGAAGTACGGACTATATGAGAACCAATTCAATAATTAATCGTTATATTTTCAGGGAGATGATACCACCATTTGTATTAAATGTAATATTTTTTACATTTATTTTTTTACTATCCAAAATCCTTGAAATTACAAACATGATTGTTAACTATAAAGTCGGTTTTTTTGTTATTTTTCAAATGATTCTGTTTTTTATGCCCTACTTTCTGGTCTTTGTTATTCCTATGTCGGTTATGATGTCTGTTCTTTTGACATTTTTAAGACTCTCAAATGATAATGAAATTATGGCACTTAA
Organism: Desulfobacterales bacterium; assembly: GCA_021737275.1. Lineage (GTDB taxonomy): Bacteria > Desulfobacterota > Desulfobacteria > Desulfobacterales > JAIPEE01 > JAIPEE01. The sequence continues at coordinate 55,174 of JAIPEE010000001.1, read as the reverse complement.
GGCGGGTGGTGCCAGTCTGTACAACCTTCTGCCGCCGGTGTTGATGTTTTGCTTCATCGGGACTGTTTTAACTGCAGTGATGAGTGTTTATGGGCTCCCCTGGAGTAAAACTTCATTAAGGACGGTTGCGGTTAAAGCGGCGGCTTCTAATGTTGATATCGGTATAAAGGCCCGGACATTTAATGACAGTTTTAAAGGTGTCATGATTTATGTCAATGAGATCGATATAAAGAGTAAAGTACTCAAGGATATTTTTATTGAGGATCACAGGGAAAAAAGCCGTGCCATAACCGTAATTGCACCAAAGGGCAGAATGTTCAGTGACAAGGAAACAGGGCTTTTCCACCTGAGACTTGAACATGGCTCAATCAACCAGGTGGACCCTGAAAGCAGGACCGTTAACGCAATTGATTTTGAGACCTATGATTTGAATCTGGATTTACAGAAGCGTCTGAATCAGGCTAGTCATGAACCCATAGATGAGAGTGAAATGAGCCTGCCTCAACTCAGGCAGATGATTCAAAAAAGTAAAATAAAGGATGATCGCTATTATTCTGCACTGCTTGAGTGGCATAAAAAGTTTTCTATCCCGTTTGCATGTTTTGCATTGGGTATCCTGGCACTTCCCCTGGGAACCAAGTCAAAAACAAGAAGGCAGTCCTTTGGTATTATGATTGGCATCGCTCTATTTCTTTTATATTACCTGTTGCTTTCAACAGGTCTTGTATTTGGGGAAGCAGGTGTATACCCGCCAATAATTGGTATGTGGGTTCCCAACATTGTTATGGGTACCATTGGTATTTATATGCTGATCAGGGCAGCTAAAGACCAGCCGGTTGATTTTGCTTATTTATCTAAAGCTTTTGCAATCGTAACGGCAAGGTTTTTTAAATCGGGATCTGGAAAAGCATGATGGCACAATATTTTTTGCAAACGATATGATTTGAATGTATTGACATAAAAATGATCAATCGTTATAGGTCTCGGTTCAGTTAAGGCCTTATCGTAATGATTTATATTAAAATTTTATAAAAAAATATGTTTAATTATCATAAAACAGCTTTCAAGGTAATCATAGTTTTTTTTCGTATACTGAATCTTATTCCTTTAAAATGGGGAAGAAAGATCGGTATTTTTATAGGTATGATATGGTATCGCATTGATAGAAATCATCGTAACATAGTGACAGACAACCTGTTACAATCCTTTCCCGGAGAAAAAACCGTTAGTGAGATTAATACGCTTTCCAGGCGCGTGTTTGAGAACCTTTCAATGATTTTATTTGAAATAGCCTGGTCAATGAATCTTGATGAGAAAAAAATTGACCGATACTTTGAGATCAGGGGGCTTTCCAACCTTCTGTCAGCATCCGATAAACAAAAGGGTGTGCTGGTACTGGCAGGCCATCTTGGCAACTGGGAGCTGGTTCCGGCTTTTATTGCCATGAAAACAAGACTTCAGGCCGGTATCGTTTATCGTCCCCTGGATTTTAAGCCGCTTGATGAGTTTTTTAAATATTTACGGGGTCGCTATGGCGCTAATATGATTCCGGCAAAACGTGCCATGCGGAAGATCTTTTCCGGGTTGAAAAACAGGGGTATTGTCGGCATACTGCTGGATCAGAATGTTGACTGGTATGATGGCTGTTTTGTTGATTTTTTCGGGCGAAGCGCGTTTACGAATAAATGGTTTGCGACGATCGCTCTTAAAACAGGCGCACCTGTAATTCCGGTAATGCTGGTCAGAACCGGATCAGGGTTTATGGTTGAGTTTGGTAAAGAGATACCGTTGATCAAAACAGGTGATCAAACAAAAGACATCGAAAAAAATACAGCGTATTATAACCACGTGCTTGAAACATTTATCAGACGATATCCGGAGCAGTGGTTATGGGCTCATCGACGTTGGAAAACCAAAGCATATCATCCCTGGCCGCGAAAATAATATTTACTATGAGGCATGATTTTAAAAATATTCAACGGATAGTTGTTCGGGCAGCCAACTGGGTTGGTGATGCCATCATGAGTACACCTGCAACCCGTGCACTTCGTAAAAATTTTTTGGATGCGGAAATAACAATCCTGGCAAAACCATGGGTCGGGCCAATTTATAATAACAATCCATACGTTGATAAAATTATGGTTTATGAAGCAAATGGCAGACACCGGGGAATCAGGGGAAAGTTTCAACTTGGAAAAGATCTGAGATCAGAAAAATTCGATTTGGCATTTCTTCTTCAAAATGCATTTGAAGCGGCTTTAATCTCCCGGTTGGGGCGAATACCTGTCCGGATAGGCTACAATACTGATGCCCGGAGTCTTTTACTGACGCATAGTATTCCAATGACGCCGGCACATAAGAAACGCCATCAGGTAGATTACTACCTGGGTATCCTTGAAGGTGCATCAATAAATACCGATGGACGTTCAATGGATCTGATCATTTCTGAATCGGAAATGTTGAATGCCGAAACATTTTTGCAAAACAATAGAGTTGTCAAAGGACGAATCCTTATCGGTATTAACCCCGGTGCCGCATATGGTAATGCCAAACGCTGGATTCCGGAACGATTTGCAGAGGTGTGTAAGCGGCTTTCCGGTTTATATAAAACACATTTTATTATTTTTGGCGCTCCAGGTGAAGCTGAACTGGGTAAACAGATAAAGGCGTTAATTGGCGAAAACTGTATTAATACCTGTGGTAAAACAAATCTGAGAGAAGCTTTTGCTCTGATCGCGCAATGCAGGTTATTTATCACCAATGACTCCGGCCTGATGCATGCCGCTGCAGCCATGCATATTCCTCAAATCGCTATTTTTGGATCAACCAACCACACAACAACCTATCCGGATAGTCCGGAGAGCCTTATCGTTCGGGTTCCCACAGACTGTAGCCCGTGTATGAAGCCTGAATGTACACAGAAAACACATCGCTGTATGGAGGCTGTTACGGTCGATATGGTTTATCATGTTGCAGAAAAAATAATTTCAGACGGTTATAAATCGTGAATATACTGATTGTAAAACTCAGTGCTATTGGCGATGTTCTCCATACCCTGCCTGCACTTAATGCATTGAAGAAACAATATCCCGATGCAAAAATCACCTGGATTGTTGAAGAGGCTGCTGCAAGTTTAATAATGGGGCATGAGGCGTTAGACCGGGTACTGGTATCCAAAAGAAAACGCTGGGTAAAAGATTTAAAAACCCGACGGTGCCGGCAGAGCCTCAAAGAGGCATCAGCGTTTATTAAAGCGCTTCGCGATACACACTATGATCTGATTATCGATTTCCATGCATTATTAAAAAGCGGCATGCTCATATGGCTTGCCCATGGTGATATGAAAATGGGATTTGATAAGGGCATGGAGCATATGGAACACAGCTATATTTTTTTAAATAAACGTGTTCCGCCTGTGGCTATGGATACCCATGCCATGATTCGCAGTCTCATGCTTCTTGACGCGCTGGATATCCATACAAGGGAAATTATTTACAAACTTCCGGTTTCAAAAAAAGATCATTTGCGTGTTGATTCCCTGTTAATGGAATCTCAGATAGATAGCGATAAGGTACTTATCCCCATTAATCCTGTTGCAAAGTGGGATACCAAACTCTGGCCGAATGCGAAGTTTGCTGAGCTGGCAGATCGTCTGACAGACCAACATAATGCCGCTATTGTTTTTACCGGTGCAGATGATGATATACCGATTATTGAAGATATAATGTTTGGTATGAAAAACAGTTCAGTCAATATGGCGGGTCGTACATCATTACTTGAACTGGCCGCACTTTACCAAAAGGCAAAACTGGTTGTATCTACAGATACCGGCCCCATGCATCTGGCAGCGGCAGTTGAAACGCCTGTGGTGGCAATTTTCGGTCCCACCGCACCATGGCGGACCGGCCCCTATGGGCCCAGTCACCAGGTCATTCGCCGGGATCTCGAATGCAGCCCCTGTTTTAAACGTCAGTGCCGGCTTGATACAACTGCCTGTATGAATGAAATCAGTGTTGATCAGGTTCTTGATGGTTGTTTGAAGTTGCTATAGACAATTACTTATTCATGCATTGTAATAAAAACTATTTATTCCGTTTATCAACAATTCAAAACCTCCGGAAGGTAAAATAGATCAAAGATTTTCCAGTCGTTTGAGAAAGCGACTTTGAATAGTGGGGGGGATATTATAGCCAATATCCTTTTTTAAGCCGCGGATGTCTCTGGTTTTATAATGGTTTACCTGATACCAGGTTATGGGCTTGATGTCATCCAGGTCCAGCAGACAGATTTTATCGTTTTTGAAAATCAGGTTTGACATTCTTAAATCCCCATGAATTAAATGCAGGTCCTTTATTTTATTCATGAGAATTATAACCAGATCTATAGCATGTTCAATTTTAGCATGGTCGTTTATAATATTTTTAAAATAGGCTTCACCGGTTATACCGTCAATATATTCATACATAAAATAGGACATGCCGCGTAAACAGCCGATACGTTTTTCAACATAAGCCACAGGGGCCGGCACCCATATGCCATTGGCCAATAAGAATTTTGTAAAATACCAGTTTCTCCCGGCCCGCGTTTTTCTGAAATATCGTTTAAACCGGTGCCAGGCAGACTTATAATTATGACGTTTGATGACAATCTTTTTGCCATCCAGCTGGATAATGCCAAGCTTGCTTTTGAAATTATTTTGAATAATATTTGTGTCTTCTCTGTCCAGAAACAGATCGGGGTCATTCAAAAGTTCCAGCATCTTGTCAGACATGAATTGTTTTTTGCATGTTATGGAGATAAAAAAGTTTTTATTATAATATTCGTCCATTATTATCCATTTATTATATTCACTTTAAGCGCTTCGGTCATTATTATGACGCTTATTTTCAAGAACCTGCTTGTAAAATGCTTCATGGGCAAGCCCTACCCTTTCCCAGGTGTAGGTTCTTGCTGTCTCTTCAGCTTGTGTTCCCAACCGCAAACGCTCTTCCTTTGAGTGTAATTGATGTAAATATTTTCCCAGATCAGAATCCGTTTTCATTACAAGGCCGTTCCGGTTGTGTTCAATAAGGTCCGCCACACCGCAATTACCGGATACAATGACCGGCAGTCCGCATGTCATTCCCTCCAGTATACTCATACCGAAAGCTTCAGAGCTGGACGGCAGCACGACCATATCCGCCAGCGCGTAGTATTTTTGCACATCCTTTTGTATTCCGGTAAGTATCACTTTTTTTTCTATGCCATACTTTTTTATGAGCCGATTAAATTTTGCCAATTTATCGCCTTTACCCACAACAAACAATCGCATATTGTCCCTGATTTCAGACAAAAGTTTTTCCAGTCCCTTGCGCTGAAATGCCGATCCGACAAACAGCACGGCAAGCTCATTTTCCTGCAAACCGTTTTCTTTTCTTGCCTGTTTTCGGCGTTTTTTAATATTGGCTGGATTGAACCGCTCCGTGTCAACACCGGGCGGTATGATAACAATGTTACCGGACCGGCCATAATATTTTTCCACATCACGTGAAACCACCTGAGAAACAGAAATGAGCCAGGGTGATTTCATCTGACGTTTTTCAAGCCAGAGGTAAAGCAAGCTTCTCAGGCTGAAGTATTTCTGATCGATCCTTCTTAAAAAAGAGTATTTTTCCAAACCCTCACAATATGAAAGACTGTGCAGCGTCAGAATTTTCTGTGTATAATTGCGTTCATGGGAATGGATAATGTCAAATGTTTGTCCGGACAACATCTTTGCTGTTTCTCTTATGAACGAAATCGTGTTGAGAACGCTAAATATTTTGAAGCGTGAGACAACCGGATGAAAGATTATCTCCTTTAAAAGTGCTTGATCACATTGACAGGCAAAGATATGGACATCGTGTCCCTGCTGCTTTAAGGCACGGGCAAGCTCGACGACATATCGTTCCTTGCCTCCGGACAAGGTAAAGCGTTTTACAAGAAGAGCTGTTTTCATGAAATTCGAATCCTGTAGTTTTTTAAACAGGCTGATCAATTTTAAGGCCGCATCGTAATAAAAGCTGTTTATCTCATTGAAAACAAACTATATACGATGAATCTTTTTCATTCAAATCTACATATTACTGCCGGAAGCACTCTCCGTTATCTGTTGTTTGATATATTCCGGGTCAGAACCGATTGTGTTTAAACGCCAGAGTATGGTGATCATGGCCAGGATTGTATAAAAAATGGTATCCACAAGATGTGTAAATGCCGGTTCTACAGCGCCCTTGATAATGAACATCATCAGGGCTGCCAGCAACGTATTGCTCCATTGCCTGATAAAACTATTACGGCCATATTTTTGAAGCCTTAAGCATAAAACAGCTGCGGTTATTAAAATTAAAAGATATAAAAGCAGGGCCGGTAGTCCCGATCGAATCGCAATGCTCAGAAAAATACTGTGCGGAAAGTTGAATGCTTTACCGTGGCGTCTGTATTCTTCAGGTATTTTTTCCAGGTATTGCTTGGCCTTGATCAGTTTGTGATTCTGGAAAGTATCAATGGAAAAACCCGTTCCCCAAAGGGGGTTCGCCTTAATAATTTCCAGAGAGTATAGCAATAATCCTGAACGAACTTTATAACGTTTTTTTTCCAAAAAGCGATCGGATAATGGGCTTAAAATACTGATGGCAATCAATAACATCAAAATAAGAGCCATAATTTTTTTGCTTTTAATGGCCAGGATGACAGATATTGAAACTACCAGTGCAACAATATCCGCCCTTGACTGGGTCAGAAAGGAAGCCGCAAAAAGCGGTACCATAGTAGAAAAATATAATAATTTTTTTCGAATATGCCCGGCAGAAAAAAAAAAGCTCAAGGAAAAAAGGAAAGCTGAAATGGTTGAAAAGCCGATTATATTTGTTGCAGAATTTTTAAAAGAAATTCCAAATCTTTCTGTCAGAAGATGTCCTTCAATAAAATAAAAATAAATCAAAGCGGCAACGGCAAATAATGTAACCGATACAATTATGATATTAATGAAGATTAGAAAATGTTTTTCAGTAGCTATACAGTTAATGAGGATAAAATATATAACAATATATTTTATTAAATGAGAATATGAATCACGAATACTGTCTTTCGGGTCCAGTGCAAAAATATGTGTGATAATAACCCATCCGGTAAGCAGTAAAAAAGGAATTGCTAATGGTGAGCTGAATGAGAATTTGTACTTTTTTGTACACAGTAGAAGAATAACAAAAAAAACAGTCAGGGTATAAACGATCTCTCTGGTACCGGTATTGTGCGGAAAAGGATTTAAAAAAATAAAAATACCCAGAAGAACCGGTATTGATTTACTTATCAGTTCCAGAATGTTTCCAAATTTTAGTCCGTTTATGGTCACAGGTGATAATGTGCTTTCCTGTTAATAATCGTTTAACTTACATTTTTTATAATACTGAACAACTGATCAACTGCCTTATCGACAGTATACGGCGTATCCGGTTTTAAATCCGGCAAATCTGATTTTTCCCAGGTACGGATTAAGTCTGACATCTGTTGTTTTATATCAGTAACGTTTGTGCCATTTATAACATGATGGTGTTCATTTTGTAAAATGGTTTCCAATTCTGAGTTTTTTGCTGCAATTCCCAGAACGGGCCGGTTGGTTAGCAGGTATTCATATAATTTTGAGGGAATATATTCATTGGTATATCTGTCATTGCTGCCGTGAACAAGCAATAATACATCACTTTGCCGCATAGCCTCAATAACCTGTTGACGGCCGCTTTTATTGGTGAGCGGATCATGCTCAAGACGGCCATGTACGCTGATTATATCATCCAATGGATATCTGTTGAGGCACTCACGGGAGGCGGCGTCCAGATTGCAGCCGAACGTATCCAGACATAACAGATGTTTCCACTCGGGCTTTTCAGTTGTCAATTCATAAAGGGCCTGAATGAAACCACATAAATTTCTGCTCCCCGTCAAAGATCCGAAATAACCGAAATGTAACCGTTTTCTTTTTTGATAGGGTGTATTCGCAATACCCGGCGGATTAGCGCCGGGCCGAATAACATAGGTGTTCTCCCTGGGGAAGTTTCTGTTTACAGCATTTTTAAGTGCGTTATCCGTAAAATAGATGATGGCATCTGCTTTGGAAAATATCTTTTTTTCAAGACATTTATTAAATTTGTAACGCTGATTTTTTTTTGTTTCTTCATCATAAATCAAAGGGTCATGTATTTCCGCAACCCATGGAAGTTTAAAATATTTTTTTAAAAGAAATGCTGTTACATGAGTGCTGGAAGGGCCTGCAGTAGAATAGATAATCCGGGGTTTGAACTTTTTTATAAGAAAAAAACTTCTTGGAAAGGCACTTAAAAACCATGACCAGTGGCTGTCCAGATGGATAAAAATCTTTTCAATAATGTAAAAAGGCAAAAGTATTAATGTAATCAATCCTTTGAAAATGTTGCGGGCAAAATTATTTTGAATTTTATTTTTTATGATATGACGCAGTTCAAAAATGATACCGGAAGGAGCCGGTGACAGAACCCGGGCATGCGGAAACCTGTCATCCTTAGTTCCTGTCGGCGCACTTAATACAACGGGTGTAACGGCACGATCCAAAAGATAAGGAATTCGATCAGTGATTGTCTGACTGGCTGCACGACCATCCATATTAAAACAGTGCGCCAAAATGAGCCAGTGCTTATCCATATGATCCTCCTGTATACTATTCAGGCAGATGTCCGCCGGCGGCAGGACATCATATATTCAACCCCTTACGACATTTTATCGTTTTATATTCAACTGTTTTTCGGAGCAGGTCGTCATTAGCCTGGAGTTTGTTCCTGCTGTTGTCTTCATGCCACAAATGAAAAACAACGGCCATAAACGGGTGTGTTTTTCTTTTTAAACCATATGTATAAAAGCGGGCTACCAGCTCGGAATCTTCCCGGCCCCAGCCGACAAACTCTTCGTTAAAACCGTTTACCGCATAGATGTCTTTACGGAAAAAACCCATATTACAACTCCGGGTGCCACTCATGCTTTCTGATTTGTGTGCGGGAAACATCGTGAGCCGGAGCAGATGGTGTCTGTTGGAAACCCTGCCGGAAAAAAAATATTTCAATTTTGCTATTGCCGAGTTGGCCTCCAGGGCAGAAAACGATCTGGAGAGTGCCCGGTCAATGAGAACTCGTTTACCCTGAAAGAAACAGCCTTGTTCAGCCAGTTCAAGATAATCTGAAACCAGATGTTTATCCGGTATACAGTCGCCATCCAGTAAGATGATATATTCACCGGTAGATTGCTTTATTGCCTTGTTTCTTATCCGGGCAGCTCGAAATCCGTCATCTTCCTGCCGGTCATGGGAAATGGGGTACTTTGCCGTTTTGGAAAAACGGATTATGGACGCTTTCGTTTCCCGACCTGAGCCATCATCGGCAATTCTCACTTCATCCGGCAGTCTTGTCTGAAGCTGAAGCCCTTCGAGAACTTTTAGCAAGGCATCAGGGCGGTTATATGTTGTTATAATTACAGATATTTTCATTATAGGTATTGTAGCATTATCAAAAAGAACTTCAATAAATAAATATCAAATTATTCAGTGCTACCTGTAAAAAGATTTCGGACACGATTAAAAAAATAAAAAGGGTCGGCAAAAAGCAGACCCTTAAAATCTTTTTTGGTGGAGCTGAGGGGGCTCGAACCCCTGACCTCATGACTGCCAGTCATGCGCTCTCCCAGCTGAGCTACAGCCCCGAAAAACAATAAAGGGCAAGTAACAAAATAAGCGGGGAGTGTCAACATTTATTTAAACACCTGTAATTTCACAAATAAAAAATACAGTGATGCCGTAACCTGCGTCATAAACACGCAGACAATAAGCACTCAATAGGAACACATGCTGGAAATTGTTGACAAAATTAGTGATAAACACGTATAGTCTCTCTTCAAAATTTGCCACATTGGTTTTGCAGCGTGCAGCAGGTATTTGCTGCAGATATTAACAAATTTCAAGAAGAGGGTTTCTATGCTCGGTTTTATGCGGAAAAAGGCAGGTTCATGGATGATCAAGATTATTCTTGGCGCAATCGTTTTTGTTTTTGTCCTTTGGGGCGGGCAAGGCTACAAGTCAAGAAAGGCAAATGAGATAGCGCATGTGAATGATGTGCCGATCATGTATGATGAGTTCCGTATTGCCTATAATAATGTACTTGATGATGTTCGCCGGCGGTTTGGCGATAATCTGAATGATGAAACCATTAAAATGCTTGGGATTGAACAGCGGGCGCTTGAACAACTTGTCACCCAGCAACTGGTTTTCCAGGAAGCTGAAAAAATTAAAATTAAAATTTCCGATCTTGAGCTGTCAGAGACCATCAGGGGACTTCCCTATTTCCAGCGTGATGGCAGTTTTGACGGTGAGCTTTATCAGAAACTTTTAAGCCGGCAGCGTATGACCCCTGAAGATTTTGAAAATCAGCAGCGGCAGACCATGATTATGAAAAAAGTAGGTGCAATGGTTACCGAAAGCGTAAAGGTTTCCGATCAGGAAATTAGGGACTGGTATAACTGGGAAGAGGCTGAAGTTAATATCGATTATATTCTGTATGATCCGGAAACCTATAAAACAGAACAACCTGATGCGGATGCACTCAAATCCTATTTTGATGAAAACAAAACATCTTACATGACCGAACCTGAAATAAGAGTGAGTTATCTCAGATTTTCACCGGAAGACTATAAAGATCAGATTATTATAACGGATGAAGATCTTCAGGACTATTACAGTTCAAACCCTGAAGAGTTCAAAAAACCACAAACTGTTGAAGCCAGACATATTTTGTTAAAGCTGGCCTCTGATGCCACACCCGAAATTGTAGAAGAGAAAAAAATAAAGGCGACTGAAATTGAAAGTATGGCAAAGGACGGGAAAGATTTTGCCGAACTGGCAAAGCAGTATTCGGAAGGGCCTACAAAAGATCAGGGCGGCTATCTTGGTGAGTTTGCAAAAGAATCAATGATAGCGCCTTTTGCGGAAAAGGCTTTTTCTATGAAGGCCGGGGAAATCAGTGAACCGGTCCGAACTCAGTTCGGGTGGCATATTATTAAAGTAGAAAAGGTGAATGAGGAAACCGTTATACCGGCTGAAGAAGCTTTTCCCGGTATCAGAGAAAAGCTTGTAGCTGAAAGAGCTCAAAGTATCGCTTATGATGAATCTGTTGCTGTATCCGATACGTTATATGGTGATAATGATTTTCCATCTGTTGCATCAGAGCATGGAATTGAAGTCCATACGACAAATCTTTTTACAAGGACGGCCGGCCCGGCTGATGAGAAAATTGCCAACAAGATCCGGTTTGCTGCAGCAGCTTTTACGCTGGAGCGTAATGCGATCAGTGATGTTCAGGAATTTGATGATGGATATTATATTCTTCAGCCTGTTGAAAAGTTTGATTCTTTAGTTCCTGAACTGGTTGACGTAAAAGAAGAAGTGATTTTGGATCTGAATAAAGATAATCAGGAAAAGGCTGCTATGAAAGATGCTGCTGACAGTATTGCGGCAATAAAAAATGGTGCTGAATTTTCTGCTGGAGCGGGAAAATATAATCTGAAAGTACTTACTACCGGTTTTTTTGACAGAAATTCGGCGATTCCGGAAATTGGGTATGAACCGGGCATTTCAGCGGAAGCTTTTAAACTGACAGAGCAAAACAGAGTGGCTGAGACACCTTTACAAGGGGCAAAAGGTTATTATGTTATTAAGCTGAAAGAGAGAAAACAGCCGGACCTGGAAGAACTTGAGTCTGTAAAAGCGGAGATTGAAAAACGTCTGTTGCAGCAAAAACAGATGCAGGCTCTGAATGACTGGGTTACTGATTTAAAAGAGAAAAGTGAAATTACTTATTCAAAAGAATTTTTGGATAGACAGCTAGCACAACAGTAAAAAAGCCTGATTTCAGATACAGGCAGAAAAAATATGTGCCCGGTTTTTCAGGCACATTGGGGAGTGTATAGAATGCCGATTTATGAATTTAAATGCTCAAAATGTGAGCACTTTTTTGAAATGATTGTAATGGGGGATAGTGATAAGGCAGAATTATCATGTCCTGAGTGTGGCTCTGAAATTTTTGAAAGAGTTTTAAGTGCTACGGGTTACAGCATGGCACCCGGATCAGGTTCCGGCGCTAGCGGTGAAAGCCGTACCGGTAGTACGGCCGTAAACAGAACCTGTTCAAGCGGATCGTGTACCACTTATAATATTGCCGGCCACTCCAGAGATTAGTGTTACAGTTTTGAACCACAAAATTTACAGTACGTCGCATCACTATCATGACCTTCCGTACTGCATGCCGGACATGCTTGGGTTGAGATTTTGTGTCCGGTAGCCTTTGAAAGTTCTACAGTCACAATTCCTGTTGGTACTGCAATAATTGCATAACCCACAATCATAATCATTGATGCCAGTATCTGACCGATGTTCGTTTGTGGAGAAATATCTCCATATCCGACAGTTGTCAGGGTTACGATTGCCCAGTAGATGCTTCTCGGTATACTTGTAAACCCATTTTGTTCCCCCTCTATAACATACATGAGCGATCCAAAAATTATGACCATGTTCAGCACGACAAACAGGAATACCATGATTTTCCTGCGGCTGGCTCTTAGGGCTTTCAGCAGCAGGTTTGCTTCACCGAGATACTGAACTAGCTTAAACACGCGAAAAACCCTGAGAATTCTCAGTACGCGAATGACAATAAGAAACTGGCTGCCGGGTAAAATTATACTCAGATAAGTTGGAATAATTGCAAGCAGGTCGATTATCCCAAAAAAACTGATCATATATTTCGTTGGGTGTCTGACACACATCAGGCGGAAAGCATATTCAATGGTAAAAAGAAGGGTAAAAAACCATTCGACAACCAGCAGAATATTGCCATAGCGCTCATCTACTGCACGAACACTGTCAAACAGGACGGTAATTACACTCAGAATGATGCTTATGATCAGAATAACATCAAATAATTTGCCGGCAGGTGTATCTGCTTCAAAGATAATTTCATGAAGTTTCTGTTGCCACTGTGCGGTTGTATAAGAACGATTATGTGCCATAAAAAATTAACTATTCAGGTTATATTTATATGTTTTTATTTTAAATAAATAATAAAATCAACAGGTTTGTATCACTCCATTTTAAAACTTCCGTTTCCAAGCTGGCCGCATGCGGCCATTACATTCTGCCCCTTGGCAGATCTCATCCTTACAAATACATGTTCGTCCACAAGCCAGCCCCGAAACCGAATAATCTCATCTTCCGATGGCGCTTCAAATTCAGCGCATGTCCCCGGGTTGTACGGGATCAGATTGACCTTTACTGGTAACGGTCTTAAATAATCAGCCAATTCGGCAGCATGGGCCCGTGCATCATTAATTCCCCTGATGAGAACATATTCCACAAAAAATGTGGTGCCCACGGCAAGGGGATAGTTCAGAAGTGTTTCACGAAGTTTTATCATAGGAACAGAATTGTTAATCGGCATAATTCTTGAGCGGATTTTATCATTGGGTGCATTAAGGGAGATGGCAAGATGAATAAGCGGCCAGTTGAGTTCAGCCATTTTTTGGAGGCCATCTATCCGCCCGACAGTGGAAATGGTAATGTGTCTTGGTGCAATATCCGGTCCCCGCTGGTCCGTTATAACCCGAATAGCCTGAATAACATTGTCAAAATTATCAAAGGGTTCACCCATACCCATAAAAACAATATTCCGGATGTTTTCCCCGAAATGAAACCTGGCATTAAAGATCTGGCCCACAATCTCTTCTACCGTAAGATTTCTGTGTAAACCAAGATTACCTGTTTCACAGAATGTGCATCCCATTCTGCATCCCGCCTGAGAAGAGATACAGAGTGTTTTGTAGTTGTGCATGGGAATAATTACGGATTCAATTTCAAGTCCGTCAGTTAGTTCGGTTACAAATTTTCGGGTTCCACTTTCCTCTTTTTCGGCCTTTACCGTGCCAAAGCTATAGCACAGATTTTTTTTTAAACTTTTAAACCAGGGTGATGTCCGGTCAATTTCAGGGATATTGTTCAGCGCGATGTTACCGTTTTTTAAAACTTCCCGGCAGATGATTTTGGCGTGATATTCGCCTTTACCGTATTGTGTTGCCAGAGTTTCAGCAAGTTGATTAAATGTCAGTTCAAGAATCTTCAAAATTTAAAAAGTCATATGCCTGAAACGATAGATATCCGGATCAATTTTTAATTTTCATCAGCCCGAGTGCTCTTCCATATTCTTTAAAATGTTTTTTGAGCCGTTCTTTTTGGTCCCGTTTTTCGTTTAATGTTGTCCAATTGGATTGGATACAGATACCATAATATTTCTTTGAAAGCGAGTACTCGGATTCCCCTTTTATTTGGGAAACGATAAAGTCATCAGCGTAATGAAAAGTTTTGAATAACTGTTTGGACGGGTTGATAGGGATGGCATTGGAGTAGTATAAATATTCACCATAAAGTTGCATTTCACTGGGGTATTCATAAAGGAGTTCATAAATCGTTTTGCGTTGAGGTTCCATATAATTTTCATACAAGTGTTTTAAAACCTCAGTTGACCATATTATGGGCGGGTGACCGAAGTTATAATCAGGGCCACTGTTATGAAAAAGGGTTTTAAATTTTTTTATCAATCTTGTATTTCTGTTGATTCTCCTGTTCCGCTCTTTGACGGGGAGATGATTCATTTTTTTTATTTCCTGATCCGGTATGAATTCATTATGTACTGTAAAAGGAACATCTTTATCAGAAATAAAAATATCAGCCTGAAACGGTTTGATAAAGTAGGAGTCTGAATCAATCCAGACAAAGTTTTTACAAAGTCCCATTCTCCAGAATTCCAGTTTTATCAATTGCTGAAGAAGATGGGTCGGATAAAGATAGGGTAACTTGCCATTTATTTTAGCGCTTTCAGCTAATATTTGTTCGTCCGTCAAAAAGTGACAGGGGATTCCATTAAAGCATGCTTTAAAACGCTTCAGGTCCTTTTGGGGAACAGACAGGTAAAACGGAATTTTATCGGTATTGAATCGGGATATACTTTCAGTCAGCCGATAGGCTCTAAGCATATCCCTGTCATAGGACTTACAAAAAATTACAAGTTTATCCATTACTTTTCAAAAGCCTTTTTGATATCACCAATTAACAATTTGTAATTATTATATAAATATATATTTATCGAATAATTGTCAAGATGACACGGTTTTCCTGAGCAAAGCATTTGATGATGCAGGCTTGCTTTTAGCATTACAAAATTTTAAAGTAAATCTAATAGTTAAACGGAGTATTGATGTTTATATTTTAATTGGAACTTTTTATGTACATTTTTGTCTAAATTTATGAAAGAAACCGTATTATCAAATGCTGATTCATCAGAAGATCATGATCTGATCCGTTCATTTTGTGCAGGAGAAAAGGCGGCATTTGACAAACTGGTAAACCGGCATAAGGACCGGATATATAATCTTTGTTACTGGTTCCTTGGGGATTTTCAGGAAGCCGATGATATGGCACAGGACATATTTATTAAGGCATTTGGGTCGCTTGACAAATTCAGGTTTGAGTCGGCTTTTTCCACATGGATATACAGGATAGCAGTCAATACCTGTAAAAACAGGATCAAATCCATGGAATATCGGTATAAAAAATGGATGGACCGCCTGGATGCAGGACCTGAAAACGGCAATCCGGTCAACATAGTGATTGAAAATAATGTGAATTCACCACAGGAGGCACTCGAAAAAAAGGAACAAACGGCCACTATCAGAAAAGCAATCAATTCATTGCCACCGGATAAAAAGACGGTGGCTGTGTTGAGAGATATCGAGGGATTAAGCTACGAAGAGATTGAAAAAATTACGGGCCTGAATTCAGGAACCGTTAAATCAAAATTATCAAGAGCCAGAATGGATCTGAAAAAGAAACTTAAGGGAGTATTAAAATGAACTGCAGGGATATTGAAAAGCATCTGTCAGCATTTATTGATAATGCCCTTGATGATGAGATCCGCCCCCGGGTTGAAGAACATATTGCTTCCTGTACAGAATGCGCCGAAAAACTGTCAGCGCTTCAATCTGTTTCAAACGCACTGGGAGATCTGCCTATCATAAAGGCGCCGTCTGATTTTATGGAAAATCTTCATAAACGAATTAAACCTGAATCATTTTTAAAAAAACTTTTCAGAACCCTGTTTGTTCCATTCAGGATAAAGATTCCCATTGAATTTGCAACGGCTGCCATGGTTGGTGTGCTGGTGTTCTTTGTCACAACGACTCAGCAGGATGTGAAGCAGCTGCCTGTTTCTTCGATGGAAAAGAGAGCCTTTGAGGTTAATGAACCTTTAACACAAATGAAGGATACACCGGTTGTCCGGAAAGAAGAAGAAAGGCAGAATGCAGTAATGCCATCCACGGTACCCAGTCCGGCCAAGGCTGAAGGAAGTGAGCCCTTTGAGCTTGCACTTGTGATAATGCCAAAGGTTACAGGCAGATTACAGACTCAGCCGGTCGAGATGGAATATACTTCAGATTTAAAAAAAGAACCGGCTGCAGAGGAAAAACAGAAAATATCTGAATCACCCCTTACCGGTTTGTCTGTTTCCGAAAAGACAATGTCGCGGAGTACCGCTGATACATATAGGGAGGGGAGAACTGAAGATGAGGCTGGAGAAGATCAGGATAAAGCAAATAGCTATTATACTCCTTCTGCACCGGAACCGGGAGGTATAATGATACAGGTTAAATCACTTATTGAACAAATTAATGGCAGAATAGTCACTGTTAAAGACAATAAGGATTCAGGGCACTCTTTAAATGCGGAAATCCCGGCTGATAAATATGATAATTTTCTGAACCAATTAAAACCGATTGCAGATTTTAAAACCCCGCCGCCTGATGTTTCAATAAAGGATATGGAAACGATCCGGATCAATATTAGAATTGTAGATCCCGGTTAACATACAATTTTTTCTGCAGACCCATTTTCACGGGCATGACATCTCCGGTATTTCATATTTAAATACCAAAATCCATACCACTTTTTGCATTTTCCCAGTTTCATAAAAATAATGGGAACTTTTTCCACACTTCCTTGTCTATATATTCAAATATAAATTGAAACGGCCGTTTCCATAATGACAATACTGACAAGGAGGCAAAAATGAAATCCGTAATAAAAATCATATCAATATTCATACTGGGGCTGCTGCTTTCACCACAGGCAGGCGCTACCGGGATAGATAATAATCCTGACAAATCCATGTCACCATACTTTTTTGTACAAAGTGATGATCCGTCCGTAGACCCGTTGCCATTGAAATCAACCGATGTCGCAGTAAATATTTCAGGCGTTATGGCTGATGTTACGGTTACACAGATTTATACAAATAAGGGCCAACGTCCTCTCGAAGCCATCTATATTTTTCCGGCATCGACTCGGGCAGCCGTTTATGGAATGAAGATGCAGATAGGTGAAAGAACGATTGTTGCAAATATTCAGGAGCGGGAGAAAGCGCGTCAGGCTTATGAGGATGCCAAAAACAGTGGCCAGAGTGCATCCCTGCTGGAGCAACAGCGCCCTAATGTGTTTCAGATGAATGTGGCCAATATTCTACCGGGTGATATTATAAAAGTAGAAATGAAATATACGGAACTGCTTGTTCCCACTGATGCCGTGTACGAGTTTATGTACCCCACAGTAGTGGGTCCGCGTTATACCGGCCCGCAGGGTGATTATACCGGAAAATCTGAAAACTGGACGGCTAATCCATATCTGCGCCAGGGAGAAGCACCCCAAAATACGCTGAATATCACCGTAAATATTGCTGCAGGCCTGCCTATTCAGGAAGCTTCCTGCAAGACCCATAAAACGGATATTAATTTCGATGGGAAAAATGATGTTACCATAAGGCTCAATGAGTCTGAAAAATATGGCGGTAACCGCGATTATATTTTGAGGTATCGCCTTGCAGGCGGAAAGATAGAATCAGGTCTTCTTTTATATGAAGGAAAAGATGAAAACTTTTTTCTTATGATGGTTCAGCCGCCAAAACAGGTAAAAACAGATGAAATTCCCCCGCGGGAATATATTTTTATCGTGGATATTTCAGGTTCTATGCACGGTTTCCCTCTGGATACTTCTAAAAAACTGTTAAGAGAGCTGATCGGCAATCTTCGAACAATAGACAGATTTAATGTTATGCTTTTTGCCGGCAGCGCATCTGTAATGTCAGAACAATCCTTACCTGCAACTTCGCAAAATATTAACAAGGCAATAAATGTTATTGAACAGCAGCGGGGCGGCGGCAGTACCCGGATTCTTCCGGCACTAAAAAAGGCGTTAGCCATGCCGGGTACAGAGGGTTTTTAACGCAGCATCGTAATTGCCACAGATGGCTATGTTTCTGTTGAAGAAGAAACGTTTGATCTGATTCGTAATCGACTTGGTGAGGCCAATATGTTTGCTTTTGGTATTGGCTCCAGCGTCAACCGCCACCTTATCGAAGGTATGGCCAATGTCGGAATGGGAAAACCATTTGTGGTAACACATCCTGATGAAGCAAAAGAAAAAGCTGAAAAATTCAGAAAATTGATTCAGTCTCCGGTTTTAACAAATATCAAGATTGATTACGGCAAGTTTTATGTTTATGACGTGGAACCGCCAAGTATACCGGATGTTCTTGCTGAAAGGCCGGTCATCATATTTGGAAAGTGGCGCGGTAAACCAATCGGAAAAATAAAACTGACCGGTATTACCGGTAATGAAAAATATAGGAAAACAATTGATGTTTCAGATGTAAAACCCGCAAAAAATAATTCGGCCCTGAGATACCTCTGGGCGAGACACAAAATATCAGTACTTGCAGACTATAACAGGCTCAGGCCAAACGATGAACGAATAAATGAAGTAACAAACCTTGGGCTCACCTATAATTTATTGACAGCGTATACATCATTTATCGCCATCGATTCTGAAAAAAGACTGGAAAATGGCCAGGCGACTACGGTTAAACAGCCATTACCTTTACCCCAGGGTGTTTCGGATTATGCGGTTGGAAATGTGGCATCGAAAATGATGGCAACACAGTTATCAGAACCATCTGTTGCCACCGAAGTTTATCGGGTGGAAAAAGGGGGAGATGAAGATAAAAAAGATTCAATGAAAATTGAAGAGAGCCGCGAACTTGAAGACGGAAAAAAGGTAAGCCTTGAGATTTATAAAATTGAAGTTCCAAAAGGGTTGATTGAAAAAGATATCAGGACAATTATTGAAAATAATATGGCTGTATTTGAATCTTGTGTCCATCAGGCCGGCGGTAAATGGAAAACAATAAAAGTTATCATGACCGTAAATCCGTCAGGTTCAGTTATTACTTTTAAGATTAAAGGTGTGTCCGGGAAAAAAGAGACTGAGAAATGTTTACTTCAAAATACAAGTAAAATTAAGTTCCCATCACGATCCGGTAAAGATGACATTGAGATTGTAGTCATATTCAATGAAAAGAAGTAGGACATATCTTATAAAGAAAAGCCGCCATGGATATTTGTCTTAGATGTCTGTGGCGATTTTTCTAATATTTACTATCATCTTTTTAATAAAAAGTAGGTTTCATCTGTCAATCATAGCTTGAGTATGTGTCAAAAAGTGTATACTTATAGCAAAGTATATAAGCATTACAAGTACCGGTACCAACTCTTTTTTCTCGAAATTAGAACGTGTCTTCTTTTTCCTTTCTCTTAAGAAGTTTACGATTAACTCAAACAAAGCTATAAGTGATCAGTTCTCAGGGTTATTGACTTTCCAAAGCCCTGAGCACTTTTTCCGGACTCGCAGGTAATTCAGTAAGCCATACACCAATAGCATCATGAATTGCATTTATAATAGCCGGAGATGGATAATTGGCCGACAGTTCCCCAATACCCTTTGCGCCATATGGCCCTTCTGTCGAAGGGCATTCGTAAATGAGTGCTTCAAAATCCGGGATGTCCATTGTTGTTGGAATAGAATAGTCGCTTAAATTATCAGGCTGGTGCTCGATATTTGGATAATAGGGATGCAGGTCTTCCATAAGTGCTGCACCTAATCCCATAACCGAACCACCCTGAATCTGCCCTTCGACAAGCATGGGATTTATCGCTTTACCCGCGTCATAATAGCTGACAAATCTAAGGACCTCTACCTCACCCGTATCTGTATCAACTTCCACCTCGGCAAAAGAGACTCCCCAGGAAAGCGTACAGAAAGGATCACACTCACCTGTTTCCGGATCAGGTTTAGAGAAATCTTTCATGAAGTGTCCAAGGCCAACGACCTGTTTGTGTTTTTCATAGGTGGCGACTTCTACAATTTTACTGATGGTTTTAAATCGTTTTCTATCTCCCTTAACGAATACTTTACCGTTTTCAATGATTAAGTCCGATGGAGAAGCCTCTAATATTTCTCCTGCTACCTGAAATAAGATCTCTCTTGCATTTTCGGCAGCTTCAACGGTTGCTTTACCGTCTACATAAGTCACGCGGCTTGCATATGATCCGGAGCTCATTGGCGTGTTGTCTACAGAGTGATTAATTACTTTAACCTGCTCATATTCCATACCAAGTACTTCAGCGGCCATCTGAGCCAAAATAGTTTTACACCCTTGCCCCAGGTCACATGATCCAACTGTAAGAACAGCACTGCCATCGGGTTGAATTTTAACCATTGCCTGACTTGGATCACCACCGCCATTTTGCCCGGTCGGATAGTGGCCTATTGCTATACCCGTTCCTCTGTTTTTCAAATTGAATTTCCCCCCCTTTTTGCTGAGGACATTTGTTTTAGTCTATCCGGAAGAGTCACGCCCGTTTTCTCAGCCAGTGTCTGCATCATCTCTATCAGGGCAACACTATCCAACTTACTTCCGGTAGACGTCAAATCCCCATTCCTGTATACATTTTTGAAACGAAATTCCCAGGGGTCCATGGATAGTTCCGAAGCAATTTTATTTGCCTGAACTTCTGTTGCAAAAGTTGATGGCGTGAGGCCAAAACCTCTCATGGAACTGGCAGGTGGCTTGTTGGTATAAACACAATATCCCCGGCTATGAACATTGGGTATAAAATAAGGGCCGGTACTATTGAAAATATTATGCTCCACAACATGGGGATTGCTGGAGGCATAAGCACCGGATTCCCTGATTGTTTTGATTTTACGGGCGACAATACGCCCATCTTTCTTTACGCCATCTTTGATGGTGATATACCAGCAGCCGCGATAGGTTGAATATAACAGATCCTCTTCACGGGTCCATCGCCACTTGCAAGGTTGCCCGGATTTTAAAGCTAGCAGTGCTGTGATATGATCTGCATGCATATCATTCTTTCCACCAAAACCACCGCCGACAGTTCCTCCTATAAAATTTATATCACCAAATTCTAAACCTTGCCCTGTTCTACTTCCTTTTTCAGTTATCCAATGTTTACCACTTACATTGTTTTTTTTCACTTTCAGGATACCGTATAATTCCTCAAGGTGGAAATGCGGTGCCTGGCTGACCGTATATACTGTCAGTTTCCCTCCGGCTTCCGGAACGGCCTGAGAAACCATAGGTTCAAGCTGTGCATGCTCAAGAGAGGGATGACGATAGGTATTTTCAATAATAACATCTGCCTCCCTGAACCCGGCATCTATATCTCCAAATTTAACCTGGCGAAAAGGATATTTACCAAACATATGGATATTGCCTTCAGGACGGACTTTGGGAGCATCCGGCATCATGGCCTGAATGTGGTCAAAAACGGGTTCTTCTTCTTCAATGCCCAGCTGAATCTTTTCAAGGGCTTCAATGGCGGTGTCTTCATCTACCGCAGCAACTGCAACTATGGGCTCTCCTTTGTAACGCACCATTTCCTCAACCAGAACGGGCTGGTCCGGGATATGCCCATATCCATTGCAGGGGACATCATCTGCAGTAATGACACTTGCTACTCCCGGTACCGACATTGCAGCCCTAATATCAAGATTCATAATTTTGCCTTTAGACACAGGGCTTCTTAAAACTTTTACTGTCAGGGTGCCCGGAATAATCACATCATCTGCAAAGTGAGTTTCACCGGTGACATGGGCCAAACCATCATAGCGTAAAACGTTTTGTCCAACGACTTTTAACGTCATTTTATCGTTCCCTTTTCGTTCCTCAATCTGTTACGGTAACCATCTTTTCGGAAGCTGCGATTACCGAATCGATTATTTTTGTATAACCGGTACAGCGGCATAAATTACCGGAGAGTCCAACTTTAACATCTTCTCGTGTTGGATTGGGATTTTTGTCAAGGAGCGCTTTGGCCGCCAGAATCATACCTGGCGTACAGAATCCGCACTGGGCACCATAATTCTCATGAAATGCTTGTTGTAATGGATGTACTTCGCCCGGCTTTGCCAAACCTTCCACCGTGATAATTTTTTTCCCCTGCACCGAAAGCGAGTTGGTGAGACACGACTTGACCAGTATGCTATCAACAAGAACGGAGCAGGTGCCACAATCTCCTTGATTGCAGCCTGCTTTGGGGCTGGTAATCTGAAGTTTATCCCTGAGTACTTCTAATAGTGTTGTTTTCAATTGTACTGTTATTTCGTAGTTTTGACCATTAACAGTAAGCTTGAGCAAATGCATTAAGATTACCTCTTATTTATTTCATGATTCCGGTAAGCAGCTGTCTGACCAATCCACTGGTAACTTTGCGCCTGTACCAGGCAGAGCTCCGGGCATCATCTATGGGGTTGGTCGCGTCAGTGGCAGCCTGGGCGGCCTGACTAACCAGATTACTGTCAAAAGTTTTGCCTTTTATAATATTCATGGATTCAACTGCAAGGACAGGTGTGGGTGCGACTGCCCCTAAAGCAATTTTTATATCACTACATTTACCCTCTCCCATAGATGCAAGAATGCCAACAGACACAATCGAAAGGGTTTGTGCTTTTCGTTTGCCCAGTTTACGGAAAACCCAACGGGATCCGATGGATTGCTTCGGAATAATGATGTTCTGAATAAACTCCCCGGTATTCAGAACTGTTTTTCTTGGTCCTTTGAAAAAACTTTCTATTGGTATGTACCGTTCATTATTTTTTGCGACTATCTTGATGGTTGCGCCTAAAGCAAGAAGTGCAATAGCTGAGTCGGCTGCCGGAGAGGCTGTTGCCAGATTTCCTCCGACTGTTCCCACATTTTGAATAGCTGGTGATCCAATTGTTGAAACCGTCTCACATAGCAGTGGCGCATTTTTTTGTACCAGGTCGGAATCAATAATTTTTGTAAAAGGTGTTGCTGCCCCCATAATAAGGTGTTCTTTATCTTCTTTAATATAATCTAATTCTGACTCGCCAATATATATTAGTACTTCGGGGGCTGAATGCTGTCGATTTATCGACACCATTAAATCTGTCCCTCCGGCCAGTAGTTGTGCTTTTTTACCAAACCGAAACAGCAAATTGCATATCTCGTCAGAAGTACTTGCCTTGAAAAAAATTCCGTCATTCATGTTTTTTTGCTGGCTCCTTCTTTAGGCATAAATACTCACTGAGAAAAGGATTTACCATATTAAGGCCACCTTTAAAAATTGTCCTTTGGTATCAATTACTGCGTCAGGTAAAAATTTGAATCCTCGAAATATCTAAGATATTTCGAGGATTCAAATTTTATTAACTCGTTAAAAAACGATTATTTTGAATCACACGGTTACCAAGTGGCAACACAGCGATTGTTCCTTCGATCACTTCGAGCCTCTCCGAAGGTGTTTTGTGGATCTATTTCCACTACTATTTTTACATCGTTTATACTGCGAGGTTTGTTTCTTTCTTCACCTGTAAGGAAAGTTATGTGAAATAATGGTGTTACCCGCCAGACGTTGTTCCTTATATCCTGCTGTTCAATACTTGTCGTTATTTCACGAATTAAGGTATTGTTAGTCACATTCAAAATGGTTATTAATACCGGGATATCCCTTACACCGGATCGGGTGCCTTTGTTCATGATGGCAAGGTAAAATCTGAAATGACTCGTGGCGTTTTGATGGTAGGTAAGACGAGTATCCCTGAACTCAACAGCCAAATCCCAATTCGGAATGTCCTCCAGCTTTTTGACAGGTGGTTTATCGACCTGCTGATATTCCATAGTGTTTGACGGCAATGGTACGGTCTGTGTGTTTGAGGGCAGAGGTGCGGTTTGCGTTGATGTTTTATCTGTTATTTCCGCAAATGCTATTGCGGCCCACATTACCAGAAAAATAGCTATTACTGCCTGTCGCATTGCTTTGCCTCCTTTATTATGAAAATGGGATCAATTTCTTATAACACTACATCATATCAATCTCCTGGAAGATCTCTATTCCACCCGGGTCAAAATCATGGCATACTAAGGTACCGTCATTAACTTTTACCGTATATTTGTCGCCGGATGAGGAACAAATTTCTGTTTTTCCGTTGTAAAGGAATCTGAAAATAGAGAAAACTGCTGTCTGATTCGCTATTTTCACCAGTTCCACCCGGCGGTTTTTTTCCGGAACAGACCCAGGAATTGTTCTTCTACCGCTCAGTTGGCCAGGGCAACGCCTGCAAATAGGAACAGGATGCCGATTATCATTCATAGTGTATTAAATCATCTTTTACTGATGAGAGTCTTCATAATTTATCTGCCAATTTGATGATAGCTTCCAGGCTGTTATTTCCAAAAACATTTGTATGTCCAATGTTCATAAATTTTCATGGAACAGTGTCGTGCCTTAGTTGAAAAGGCCTTTGATAAGATCTTTGACTCCTTTGTTCACCTCTTCAATAGTGGATTGTTTGGCCTCATCCTTGGCAGCCTTGCCTACGTCTATCATATCATCGGCAACAACATTGCCGGCAGTGTCTTCCGTATTGTTGGCGGGCGCAGATGAATTTAAGGAAGTGCCGGCAGCTGATCCATCACACTCTCCAATACGCCTGCCGGCCATTATATTTTTAATCTGAATGTTGCCTGAACCGGTGATGGTCATGTTCATGATACCATCCATGCTGTCGCCGCTGTAAGTAGCTGATCCTGTGCCCTCCATCCCGCCACCCTGACCGCTGCATGAAATTTTCCACGATATCGTATTGCCGCTGTAAACAATATCTGTCACCTGGCATTCCTGGTTGGCATCCCTGCTCATGGGAACCAGGTCATCAGCAGTGATGCACTGAACGTGTGTTATTGATTGGGGTGGCATTCCCGCCATTTCAGTCCGGGTGGTGATTTCCCATTTGCCGGGATTCATCTGGGGGCCTGCCCAGGCAACACCAATTGATATGGTGATAAAGCCAAAAAGTGTGATTAGAAATAGATTTTGATTTAGTTTCATCCTTATCCCCTTTTTAAATTTTTTTTATTTTATGTTTAAAATGATCGAATTCATGCAATGTTGGCCACATGCGCTCACTGAGTCATGAGAGCAATATTGACTTTGGACTTTTGTCCATCCCATATTGCTTTCTGCCATCTCTTAGCAGTCATTTAATCCGTATAAAATTAAAAATATCAAAAATAATTAAAAATATAGTCGTATTAATTCACTATCTTTAACGCAAAAAAGAGACAATAAAATATTCGGATAACAATCAGCGGAGGTGCCCATATGAATATGAACGCTGATTATACAAAATTATTATCGAGTAAAAGAGTTCATGTCAATAGCTAAAACTACTTATTTTTATGAGGAAAACATATGTTTTTAACCACACTCCGGATAAGCCAAACTTTCAATCTTTAATATGAAATTCATCTATATGGGATAAGGTATTTTTAAATGATTTAATTTCCCGGTAAATTTTATTGAAGATAAAACTGAATCAATAAATCCAAAGTTCATTACACCTATTGAACTTAAATTCAATTTTAGATTGTAATCGTGACCTTTCAAAAATCACTCATTTTGTCATTAATCCGTACTTCGGAAAAAGTGAATATATGGTTAATCATTCATAACTTTTATCAGAATTTTCATCATCGCTTCCAAAAGGAATTAATGCGCATGGGTTAAGAAAGCTGAATGAATATGCCGGTTTATTGAGCACATCCAAAAAATACCATATATTGTGCTTGCATTTTTATTAAAATACTATATAAAGGATACTCGCCCAAAAAACCAAATCGTTTTTCCCTGGGTTCCCCAAGAACAGTTTAATAAATGCAAGATGAGAAAAAGTATTATCAGGAGCTGAAAACATGACAACAACCAAGCAGCCAACAGAGTTAATCCGTTTTATTACAGAAAATTCCAGGACCGTATTAGAGCGACGGTATCTGAGAAAAGACCGGTCAGGAAAGGTCTGTGAATCTCCGGAGCAGATGTTCAGAAGAGTGGCCGCACACATAGCCCAGGCTGAAAAAAACTATGATGAAAATGCAGATATTAAGAAAATGGAAGACCGGTTTTATCAATTGATGACGGAATTCAGATTTTTACCAAACTCCCCGACCTTGATGAATGCGGGAAGATCTCTGGGGCAACTGGCAGCATGTTTTGTTCTTCCCGTTGAAGACAGCATAGATGGTATTTTTGATGCCGTTAAAAATGCGGCCACCATTCATAAATCCGGTGGTGGAACAGGGTTTTCATTTTCGAGAATTCGTCCCGAAAACAGCAGGGTAGGATCAACGGGTGGTGTAGCATCCGGCCCGGTTTCTTTCATGAAGATTTTTAATACAGCCACTGAACAGGTAAAGCAGGGCGGCACAAGACGCGGGGCGAACATGGCGATTCTCCGTGTGGACCATCCGGATATCATGGATTTTATTAGATGCAAGAATAATAAAAGTGAGTTGAATAATTTTAATATCTCTGTTGGTGTGACAGATAAATTTATGGCGGCTGTTGCAGATGGCACCGATTATGACTTGATAGATCCCCGGACGCAAGAGCCATCAGGCAAATTAAATGCCGCGGCTGTATATGAAGAGATTATCAACCAGACATGGGCAACAGGTGATCCCGGCATCATCTTTCTGGATGAGATCAACCGGCATAATACAACGCCCGGTATCGGTGAGATTGAATCAACCAATCCCTGCGGTGAACAGCCACTTCTGCCGATGGAGGCGTGCAACCTGGGGTCTATAAATCTCACAAAATTTGTGACCTCAGAAAAGGGTTCTCCAGCCATTGATTATAATAAATTGAAGCAAACAATCCATCTTTCAGTCAGGTTTCTGGACAATACAATTGATATGTCAAAGTACCCTCTAAAAGAGATTGAGCAAATGGTCCATGGGAACCGCAAAATAGGGCTGGGCATTATGGGATTTGCGGACATGCTTTTTAAATTAAAATTACCCTATGATTCAGAAGAGGCCATAGATACTGCTGAGGCAATTATGTCCTTTCTTCAAGAAGAATCCCATACGGCATCCTGTGCTCTGGCAGAAGAAAGAGGCGTCTTTCCTAATTTTGATAAAAGCGTTTTCAATAAAGGCAGACAACGCCTGATGCGTAACGCTACAACAACAACCATTGCTCCTACAGGAACACTCAGTATTATTGCAGGATGTTCCAGCGGAATTGAGCCTGCATTTGCGTTGAGCTTTGTCAGGAATGTAATGGATAATGATAAACTCCTGGAAGTGAATCCTGTTTTTGAAGAGACGGCCAGGACCCAGGGCTTTTACAATAAAGAGCTGATGGAAGATATTGCCGAAAAAGGAACGGCTAAAGGTAACGCCCAAATCCCTGTTGATCTGAGAAAGATTTTTGTTACAGCACATGACATCAAGCCTGAGGACCATATCAAGATGCAGGCCGCTTTTCAGAGGCAGACAGATAATGCTGTTTCTAAAACGGTTAATCTTCCTCATGATGCTAACGTAAATGACGTAAAATTTATTTATGATGAGGCTTTTAAACTTAAATGTAAAGGGGTGACCATTTACAGAGATGGCAGCAAAGAGAATCAGGTGCTTTCTATTTCCGGTAATGGAAATAAATCAAACGGGAATGAGTTTCTGGACGCCGGAAAAGAGCGCCCTAAAATACTTGAAGGCTTTACTCAAAAAATTAAGACCGGTATGGGGTATCTTTATGTAACGGTGTCCGAGTTCAATAACAAACCCTTTGAAATTTTTGCAACCATAGGAAAATCCGGCAAGTCCACTCAGGCCAAGACGGAAGCAATAGGCAGACTCGTTTCATTGGCGTTGAGGTCAGGTATCGAAGTGGAAGAAATCATAGGCCAGATCAAAGGAATTAGGGGTGAACATGCCGTATTCCAGGACGGTGGATTGGTACATTCCATTCCTGATGCGATTGCCAAGGTGCTTGAAAACCGATATTTGCCAACCGGTTGTGGAGAGGGTGTGACACAAAAAAACCAACTCAAATCAAATCTGTGCCCTGAATGCGGTCAGACTATTGCTTTTGAAGAAGGCTGTATGACTTGTCATGCATGTGGTTATACCAAATGCAGTTAATTTCGTTTGATGGCAAATTAACTACATGAGGCGTGGATTGTAAGACAGCAGTCGTCCGGTCAATGGTTTGTGAAGCCCGACATCATTTTATTTTTCCAATAATCCGTTTTTTTAAAAAACCGGCAATAAAATTGGCAGGAGCTTCGGTGACCCACCATCCGATAACACCGATCATGAACCAGAAGACAATACTGCCGGGCAAAGGGAGATCCAGGTTCTTACTAAGAAGCGGACCTGCAATAACGACAATCAGTATACCAAGGACACCACGCCAGGTATCCGGAGAAAAGAGTAAATAAAAAAATATAAATAAGGGTGTTTTTTTTCTTTCAGTCACAATATAATCCTTTTTTTTTATATATATAACTTGAAGGTAATAATCGTCAAGGTGAAATATATGGGGGGGGAGCAGAGGAGCACATGGGCGTAACATATTGGAATGTTTGTGCCCCTCTGCAATGATGGCTAATAATTTTTACATCACTATGGATGTTTTATTCAGGTTACTATTTTCATAATTCTGAAATGCAGCCAGCTTGTTTTCATCAAGCCGGCCAAGGGTAATTGTAAGAGTCTCCTTGTTATCCGACGCCAGTTTGAACCAGTTTTTTAATTCTTCGAGCAGATTTTCTTCACCAACACCTTTTTCAGCGCTATTTTTTTCGACAGGATTATCCATTACACCGGAATTGATGAAGGTCCACATTTCTTTATTTTGAGAAATAATACCCGTATGTCCATGAGTTTGTGTTGAAAATGAGAGAATATCGCCTTTGTTAAGAAGTGGTGTTATCTCTTCAAGGGTGTTTTGCGCCATATTTTTGACGTTTTTGATATTTGAAAAGGATTTTGTGTATGTTTCTTTTCCGGAATATTTTACAAGGCCCTCTCCATTCAGATATGCATTTACAGGAAGACCATTATTGACAGCCATATTTACAAGCCTCTGGCTGACACCCTGGTCACCATTGTAATTAAACCCCATCTTTGTGAGACCGGTAACAATCAGTTCAAAGCAGTCGATATCCTTATAGGGTTTACCCATTAAAGGCTGGACAGCCGTTAGAAGTTTGTCATTTAAAGCGTTCGGTTTCATGTAGGCTGAGGACGTTGCTGCTGTTTTTATATCAATAGCAGGTTTTTCGAGCGATGACAGTGTCATCGGTTTTTCAGTCTCTTTTTGAGATTTTGTTGCAACCGGCTGCCGGCCCGCCATAGATTCGGGAAGCATTTTGCCCCATAAGAGTTCTTTAGTTTCAGGATCATAGTATATCGGGGTGTTCGACATAATCTTCGTAAAAGGTTTGGTCTGATTCACCTGGTCATGAATAATATTCCAGGTTTTTTTTCCCAGATCAGGATTTTTGATCAGCAAATGAGAAACTGTCGGATTTTTTGACGATATTGTTCCCAGGCCTATAAGCCTTTCAGATGGGTCACTTTTAACCGCGGCATGGGTGTTACCCGGGTTATCAGCCGTGGTATTTTCCGATACCCTATCTTTAATAATCTTATAAAATTTAAGGTCTTGCGATATTTTTGACTTGGGCTGAGCCGATATATTTACTTCATTTCCATTTATTTGCTCGACTGTCATTTTCCCATTCTCCTGAAAGAGACCGCTTTAAATTATATAAATAATTTGGAAATATTTACAGGAAATATAAATAAGCAAATCCCATGCCTGATTTACAAATATTTGAGAAATTAGATATAATATCTAATGATATAAGAAGATTACATTATATAAAAAGCTATCAGAACTATAAAAGGCAGAAATTTGAAGAAGAAAACCGGTAAAAAGGATTCATGGGAGGGTGTATACTTGCCTTTTTACCGGTTTTTAAGGATATTTGCTTTAATTTATGTCGTATTTTTTAGAGTATCCTCTCGGCGTAATCATAAAATCCATCTCTACAAAATCTGGAGATAAGCCTATAATCAGTGCAGGTCTGGTCTTTTTTCATTTATTATGTTTTTTGCACGCTTCTACAAAACTCCTGGCAGCTTCCGGCCGGCTGCCAAAATGCAGATGGTAGTAACTTCCCAGTGTTTTGTATGAAAGAAAACCTTCATTTTTAAGTACTTTTCCGGGTCCTCTTGAAACGCTGTAAACAGTTTTAATATTACAGTCATCAATGTTAATGATTTCAGAATAATGGAATTCATGTCCCCGGACCGTCAGACCCTGTTTGCCAAGGATTGAATCAGTTGTCAGCGTTACTTCACGATAACCCAGCGATCTTAATTTGGGTGTCATGGCAGATTTAAGAGGGAAACAGCCTGTCATGGGATAAGTGTTTTTATCAGGGTCACAGATATCTTCACAAAGATACATAAATCCGCCGCACTCACCATAAATAGGCATCCCCTGGTTGCTTTTATCTTTTATCTGGTTGCGGAGAGTTTTATTGCCTGCCAACTCTTTTGAAAAGAGCTCCGGATATCCGCCTCCAAAATAGATACCACGAATATTTTCAGGAAGAAGTTTATCCGATATAGGCGAAAAATAAACCGGTTCTGCACCAAATAACTCGAGAAGTTCAAGATTATCCTTGTAGTAAAAACAAAAAGCCTTGTCTCTTGCAACACCGATGCGTATAGCATTTCCTCTATCTTTTACTACTGTATCTTCTGTTGTTACTTCAATACCTGGAAGATTACTCAGCAGTGCATCAACATCAATATGATCATCAATATGGTCAGCCAGCCTGGTGACTGCTTCTTCGGATAATACATGATCGTCTTGTGTGACAAGTCCAAGATGTCTTTCCGGAATAGTGATTTTGCTGTTTTGGGGCAGACCGCCCAATAAGGGCATCCTTACATTGCCTTCAAGTGCTTCACGGAGATATGAAAGATGTGTTTCGCTGCCGACGTTATTAAAAATGACACCGGCAAAATTAAGATCGGGATCAAACCGTTCAAAGCCTTGGACCAGAGCTGCCGCACTTCGAGCCAGACTTTTTGCATCTACTACGAGTATAACAGGTAAGCGAAGCCATTTTGCCATCTGGGCAGTAGAGCCGGCATCTGTTTTTCCATCATAGCCGTCATATACGCCCATTACACCTTCTACCACAGCGATATCAGTGCCTGGCCCGGCATGTTTGTTAAAACATTCAAGGTTATATTCTTTTGAAAGCATCCAGCCATCGAGGTTTCTGCTGATTGTATCGGTAATGCGCTGATGATGGCCCGGATCTATAAAGTCAGGACCAACTTTAAACGGAGCAACTGCAAGCCCGCGTTTTTTTAATGCAGCCAGCAGACCGAGTGATACCGTTGTTTTTCCACTGCCGCTTTTTGGTGCGGCGATTACAATGCCTTTGATCTTATTCATATTAATATATTTTCCAAAGAAACAATTACCTGAGGCATACAAAACAAAAAACCCTTCAAGCGTATTGCCTGAAGGGTGCACCCAGTTTTCTTAGCCCTAAAGTTTCTACCGGTTTCCGTTGCTCCGCGAAGTAATACCGGCAATTTTGTCAAGGCAGGTCTTCTGACTTCCGGATTATCCTACTATCATTCCTTCCCGATCATCTGAAGACGATCAGTGGTATAATGATTTCGTACCCGGTTACAGCGGCGGGACCGCTCCCGATTTTCACGGGATTCCCTATTAAGCTTAAAAAAGCACCTTAAAATAACTCATACATATCAGACCGAAGAATGTCAATAATCTTTATATGAAGGGATTTTTTAAAAAATTGTTTACCTTTTCTGAAAAATGGGGCATATGAATTTCCCTTAAAGCGTATAATTGGAGAGTGGAAGAGACATGGTTAAATTTAACGAAAGTATATTAATATCCCAGTCTGTTGATAAAGTTTTTGAATTTACAGCAAATCCTGTCAATATCGTTCACTGGCAGAAAGATACTCACTCCGCAGAGTTAACATCCGAAGGTGCCTTCGGAATGGATTCGACCTATACATGTATCAACCTGTTTATGGATCAGGAATTTGAAACAGAAGGGGTTATTATCGAATTTGAACCGGGCGTAAAGTGTTCATATAAATTTTCTACCGGGCCTGTAGATTGTCATAGCAGCTTTATGTTTGAAGAGACACCTGAAGGAACAAAGTTCACCGCTGTTGGAAAGGCAAAAGTGGGTATGTTGAAGTTTCTTATGCCGACGATCGGTGAGAAAATTCGCGAGAAGTTGAAGCGGGATATGGCTTCATTAAAGGCGTTGCTTGAGAGTGCAAGCTGAAACGTATATAATTCTCTTTTAAAAAGGGTTTAATTAAACACCAAAATCGAATATTAATGGGTGTCTCCGCCAATTCTTTCTACGTGGCTGACAGGTCTGATTTTACCGATAGGCGATATGGCACCTGTTCTACGGCAATTTTGCCTTGAAACCGGTCGCATCTGTCTGCGCATATGTTCATTCCGCCTTTTTCTTGCCTGCCGCATTCTTTCTGTTCTTCCACCGGAAGCCATTCTTTCCCTGAGTATATCATCAAATGTTTTCGGCTGTTGTGCTTTTTTATCTCCTGATCCGGCATGGCTGTGGGAACCGGATCGATTTTTACCTGAGACAAATGATTTAAACGTTTTGCTGTTGAGAATTCTGCGAACGGTTTCAGTCAGGTTCAGCCACATGCCGTCTAACGGGCCTTTTTTGCCATGGATGTCCGACATTTTTGACGGGGTTGATTTTTTGGGTTCGGGTATTGGCGTTGGGTCTGGTCTGGATACAAGGAACGCCTTAATGCTATCATAAGCCCGGTTAATTTCTTTTAATTTTTCTTCAGCAATTACTTGTTTTACCGGGTCATTATTAAAACGGTCCGGATGCCACTTTTTGACGATGCTTTTATAGGCTGATTTTACTTCATCAGCTGAAGCATCCGGTTTAAGTTTAAGAATTTTAAAATGCGTTAGAATATCCATACTTTTCCTGATACGGGGTTCTGATTAAAAAGGTTTATATTTTTTTACATTGAATTTATAATCTTGCAACATAAATGTTTGATACGGTGTTGATTTGTCAGTTGTAACAGTATCAAAATATCAACTGCAATATGGGCTGTTATCGTAAATAATTGTGGCGGCACAACTGGCAGGTTGCAATACGCAACACCCTGTGATAGCTGTAAAAAAGACTTTACATAACTGGCGATTTTTAGCCGGTTTTAATTATTTTTCCTATTTTAAAAAGTATCAAAGGTTATTTAATCAGAACGAATAAATTAATTTGTTAATACAAGGAGGCCTTAAATGATTGATCTGGTTAAAAAAACAATGATGACGGGTATCGGCCTGGCGCTAAAAACAAAAGATGAGGTTGAGTCGCTGGCAGCAGAGCTTATCAAAAAAGGCGCAGTAACAGAAAAAGAGGGGACAAAGTTCGTTGAAGATCTTTTAAAGCGCTATGATGAGTCCAAAAAAAAGCTGGAAGACAAGGTTGAGGGCATTGTAAAAGATGTCTTAAAAAAAGCAAACCTTGCTACTGCTGATGATGTTAAGGCACTGAAGGATGAAATCGGCAAACTGAAAAAAGAGATTGGAAAAGATAAATAATTATTGCTGAATCTGTAACCGGGTGAATATATCGCGCATATGATCAGTATTCGAAAAATCGGTGTTATTGGGCGTACCTATCGACACCTGAACCGCTATCGGCATATTCTGGCCGTTTTATTCAAGTATGGATTTGATGATGTGGTTGATAGTTTGAAAATTGACCAGTATCTTGAAGTCGGTTTAAAACTGATACCAAAGGATCACCGGCCCAAGCTTGAAAAATTTTCTCGTGCCGAGCGAACCAGAATGGCTATTGAAGAGCTCGGCCCCACCTATATTAAACTCGGGCAACTGCTTTCGACTCGTCCTGATCTTATTCCTGTTGAATTTATGAATGAACTGACCAAGCTTCAGGATAAAGTACCGGCAACGTCCTTTCCGGAAATAAAGGCTGTTGTTGAGGCTGAATTTGGCCGTTCCATTGAAAATGTTTTTGATGACTTTGAAGAGACACCTTTGGCAGCCGCTTCCATCGGGCAGGTTCACCGGGCCCGTTTAAAGGACGGTGAATCTGTTGCTATAAAGGTTCAGCGGCCGGGTATTCAGAAGACAATTGAAGTGGACCTGGAGATCATGCTCCATCTGGCGACATTGATAGAACGTCATGTTGAAGAGTTTGCTTTTCACCGGCCGGTCAAAATTTTTGAAGCCTTTGCCAATCGTCTTGAAAAGGAAATTGATTATAAAATTGAAGCTGCCAACATGGACCGTTTTGCCCGTTATGAGATAAACGATGGAACGGTTTATGTGCCAAAAGTATTTCATGAGTTTTCCACCCCCAGGGTGCTGACCATGGAATATGTTGATGGTATTAAAGTTTCAGATTTTGAAAAACTTGATGCTGCAAAATTAGACCGCTGCCTGGTAAATTCCCGGGGGGCTAATCTTGTTTTACGTCAGATATTTGAATACGGTTTTTTCCATGCCGATCCCCATCCGGGTAATATTTTTGTTCTGCCCAATAATGTTATCTGCTTGATTGATTTTGGCATGGTGGGCATTGTAGACCGATTTACACGGGAGACGTTTGTTGAGCTGATAGAAAGTATTGTCAGGCAGGATGAGATAAAAGCGGCGCAGGTGGTTCTAAAACTGACGTTCCATGAGGAAGAGCCGGATCTTCGCCTGCTGGAAAGGGAACTTTCCGAATTTATGGGGCAGCATCTTTATAAGCCTTTAAAGCAGATTGAGATTGGAAATGTCCTGCGGCATTTGCTGGAACTATCTTCAAGACATGGCCTGAGAGTACCGCCGGATATATTTTTGATGATGAAAGCGCTGGGGACACTTGAAGGTATTGCCCGTCAGCTTGATCCGGATTTTAATATGGTGGCGGCGGTTACGCCTTTTCTTGAGAAGATAAAGCTTCAGAGAATGAATCCCAAAAGAATTGCTTCGGATATAATGCGGACTTCTACGGAGCTTTTTCATTTCCTGAATGTTTTTCCAAAGGAAATTCTTGATATTACCCGGATGATACGTCAGCAGAAAATTAAGTTCATTGTTGAAAACCCGGGACTTGAAAAAACGCTTGCCACACATGACCAGATCAGTAACCGTATTGCTTTTTCCGTGATTATTGCTGCGCTGATTATTGGTTCTGCGCTGATTGTTATTTCGGAAATTCCACCGCTTGTTTATGGTATATCACTGATCGGTATTATTGTCTTTATTGCAGCAGCGATGATGGGGATATGGTTGCTCATCGCCATCATCAGAAAAGGCCGGCTTTGAGTTTGAAACCATTGAGACGCATTCACTTTTGTCCAATATCTTCGTTGGTGCATATAAAAGATGAAAAGGCTATGTTTTTATCTTAAACTGCTTTTTCTATTCATGTGAGTAAAAGATTTTGATAAATTTCTCATTTACGTCATACCCCCAGTGAACATCCCTCATAAGTGCTGCGGCCTTATTCTTATGACCTTTTTCAATCATTTCAATTATCTGGTCATGATGGTCACAGTTAATGAGTTCCCATTCCTTGACAAAACACCGATTATGGAATTCATAGAGACGCTGTTTTATAGGGAGACATATTTGTTGAAGCGCTTTGTTGCCCGTCATTTTGACGAAGATGTCATGAAACGTGATGTTCATTTCATAAAGTTCACCGAACTCATCATTGGCAATGGCATCAACCATATCGGCATTCAGGCGCTTCATTTTTTTTATATGGTGGGGCTTGATTTCATCAAATATTTCATACAGTACACTGCCTTCAAGCGCGCCCACAATCTGATAGGCATTCCTGATGTCATCAAGACTCAGGGTGTTTACTTCAACACCCCGTCTGGGAATAATTTTTACAAAGCCTTCGGTTTCAAGTTGAATCAGCGCATCGCGCAGAGGTGTTTTACTGATACCCAGCTTCTGACTCAGGTCGCTGATGTTTATAGGTGAGCCGGGGCCAAGCTTCCCGACATGAATTCTATCACGCAGGTATTTATAGACCTGCTCTCGAAGTGATTTTACATATAACATAGAAAGTCCTTTCTTATACCATGCTGTAACCGGGTCCTTCGCCACCTTCCGGACATGTCCAGGTGACGTTTTTTAATGGATCTTTTATATCACAGGTTTTACAATGCAGGCAGTTGGAAAAATTAAGTTTCAGTTTCCGTTTACCGGTTGATTCATCTTTTTCGATTTCATAAACATCACCCGGGCAAAAACGGACACACGGGTTTTTATATTTTTCATAACACGTTGTGACACAAAGCTCCTGATCATGAACAATAATATGACAGGGCTGATCTTCCCGGTGCATGGTTTTGGACAGATATACACCGGTGAGTTTGTCTACGCATAGTTTGTCGTCAAATTGCAACTTTTCAGGCTCATTAAGCGGACCCGTTAAAGATTTAAGTGTCTTGCTGTCATCTTCAAGGGGCATTGGGTCAATTATGCCGCGGCCATTGGAAATATACTGGGCACCAAGATGAACAAATTTGCCGATTCCCTTTTTTGCCAATGCCTGGGCGGTATTTCGGCCTTCAAATATTTCATTTTTTGCCCAGTTTTTTTCAAAAAGATCAGCGTATTTAGAAAGCGTTGCCTTGCTGAAGTTTTCTTTTTCAATGGCTTCGATTATGGCATCGGCTGCCAGCATACCGGATTTCATAGAGACATGGATGCCTTTAAGCGCCGGTGTATTGTGCATGGCCGCCGCAGCACCGACAAACATGCCGCCATCAACGGCCAATTCAGGAATTGTATAATAACTGCCGGTGGAGACGGTTCTGGCACCCTGTTCAATTACCTTGCCGCCTTTAATTATATTGGCAACAAACGGGTGCTGTTTGAATTTTATGAATTTGTTATACGGATCCAGCATGGGATCATCATAGCAAAGGCCGATCAACAGTCCCAGTGTAATTCTGTTGTCTTTCATCTCATAGATAAAGGCGCCGCCGGGTATATCTATCCCGAGCGGATATCCCATCATATGAATGTCGTTGACATTGTTTTTTGTAAAATAGTTATTTTCAGGCAGTTCAATCACTTCCTTGATACCGGTTTCATAAACCTGGGGCATTTTACCGGATGCAATACCCAGTTTCTCCTCAATCGTCTTTTGCAGGCTGCCCCGTGCGCCTTCGCCAAATACAGTCACTTTGGCCATCAGATCAATGCCCGGTTCAAAATTGTTTTTCGGGTTTCCTTCGGGATCAAGACCCTTATCATCTGTGCGGACACCCGTTATGGTTTTATCATCTTCGCCGTACAGAACTTCCTTTCCCGCAAAACCGGGGAAAACATTGATGCCCATTTCTTCAGCAATTTCGCCCATCCAACGCGTAAGCCTTGAGAGGCTGACAATATGAAAACCGGTATTGTGCATATATTTTGGTGTAAAAGGTATTTTGAAACGGCCGGATTTGGTAAGAAAATAAAACGCATCACCACGAACCGTAGTCTCTACAGGGCAGCCTTTTTCCTGGTAATCCGGCACCAGTTCTTTTAAGGCAATCGGGTTTAAAACCGCGCCGCTTAATGCATGGGAGCCAATTTCTGCCCCTTTTTCAATAACGGCTATTTCAAGTTCTATATTTTTCGCTTTAGCAAGATTCATCAGCCGGATAGCACCTGCAAGGTTTGCCGGTCCGCCACCAACAAAAAGAACATCAAATTCCATCTGTTCACGTTCTACGTCCATTATTTCTCCCGTAATCCTTTATGATATCGCTTACAAAAACTAAAAGGCGTTTTTATTTAAAATCGTCTTAACAGTCAATAGCGTTATTACGCCGAAGCATTAAAAAATACGAAATATTAGATATCATTATATCCTGTGTTTGTAAAATAAAAACATAGAAATTACATGATGTTACCCTGAAAAAATGAGTTACAGGTATGAAAGGGTTATATCGGCTGATATTATAAAATGACGTATCAGGAAATATTTGAACTAATGCCGATTTTGTGTAATATATCAGATCGTTATTTTCTTTTCAAACAAACAAAAAAATGGCATCCATCCTGAGGTGGAGTGGTAAACACGATAAAATAGAGAGCCAATGGAAATTTATGTATGGCGGAAAATAAATCAAATAAAGTTCTTGAAGAAGAAATCCTTGCACTTAAGAAAAAAAACAAAGAGCTGAAGGAATCCCTCGAATTACTGGAAACCGCTTTGGCCGGTGCTGATCTGGGTACGTGGTCTTATGATCTCAAGACAGATGTGGTTAGCATGGACCATAATGCTGAAAAAATTTTAGGATATAAACCGAAGACCAATTCAGAATGGAATCAGTATGTTCATCCGGATGATGTTGAAAAAAAAAAGAATGTGGATTCTGCGACAGTCAACAGCAGATCTGAAGCGTTTGCATCAACATACCGGATAGCGACAAAAACAGGTGAAATTAAATGGATACTGGATCGGGGGAAAACGGTACAATGGGATAAGAATGGAAAACCTGCCCGGGCAGCCGGTACCATATGTGATATTACAAAGAAGAAAAAAGAAGAAGAAGAACTTGAGAAAAGTCGTGTACAGATGGAACTGGCGCTTACTAGTGGAAATCTGGCATGGTGGGAATGGGATCTGTTAACAGGCAAGGTTACATATCATCGCTCAGAAGAGGTTATGACTTTCACGGCAGACTATCTTGATGAGTACTATGAAAAAGGCGTTCATCCGGATGATAAAGAAAAAAGCAGGAAGATTGATGAGAGATTAATTAACGGAGAAATTGAAGTATATGATCTGGAGTATCGAATAATCACAGATTCAGGTGATGTCAAATGGATAGCTGACAGGGGAAAAGTTATAGAATGGGATAAGAAAGGAAAGCCTCTTCGAATATCAGGAATAAGTCAGGATATCACAGCTCGTAAATTAGCAGAAGAAGCTTTTCGTGAAAATGCGCAACGGTTAGAAATAGCTTTAAATGCTGCAGACCTTGGAATGTGGGACTGGAACGAAGAGACCGGTGAGGTTGTCCTTAACGAGAAGGCTGTAGAAATCCTTGGGAACAAAATAAAATTCGGTTCGGAATGGGACTTAATTGTTCATCCTGAAGACAGGCGAAGGGTATATGAAGCCGAATATGGAGATTATAAAATTCGTAATTTGTTTGAAAGCGAATATCGAATAGTGACAAAATCCGGAACTGTTAAGTGGATTTATGACCGTGGTAAAATTATTGAATATAATAAAAAAGGAAGACCAAGTCGTACAACCGGAATCCTTCAGGATATCACAGAGAGAAAGACATCTGAGTTAATGCTGCAGCAGGCCAAAAAACTTGAGATTATCGGCACCCTGGCCGGCGGTGTGGCCCACGATCTTAATAATATTTTGTCAGGTATCATAGGCTATCCGGGATTGCTATTGATGAAATTACCGGAAACCAGCCCGTTAAGAAAATATGTTCTGGCCATAGAAAAGTCGGGGGAAAAAGCGGCCACCATCGTACACGACTTATTGACATTGGCACGAAGGGGGCTTCCCATTACAGAAGTGGTGAATCTGAATCAAACTATTTTTGATTGTCTGGAATCTCCGGAACATGAAAAGGTAGTTTCATATTATCCGGAAGTTCAGATAGAGACAAATTTTGAGACCGGGCTATTGAATATTCATGGCTCTCCGGCACATCTTTCCGAGACAATCATGAACTTGATTTCAAATGCAGCTGAGGCGATGCAGGATGGTGGTAAAATATCCATATCGACTGAAAATCGTTATATGGACAGACGATATGAAGATTATAAAGATATAAAAGAAGGTGATTATGTGGTTGTCACTATTTCTGATACCGGTACAGGCATATCGGAAGAGGATGTTAAAAAAATATTTGAGCCGTTTTATACTAAGAAAAAGCTGGGAAGAAGCGGTACAGGGCTAGGTATGGCTGTTGTCCGGGGCACAATAAAAGACCATAATGGATATATTGATGTTCAGAGTAAAGAGGGCGCCGGCACCACATTTATACTTTATTTTCCTGCAACGACTGAAAAAATGACCGCAAAAAAAATTTTATCATCAACCAAAGAATATATGGGGAACAAAGAGTCAATTCTGGTGGTGGATGATATGAAAGTGCAAAGAGATATGGTTTCGGAAATCCTGGAAACACTTGGTTATTCTGTGGCATCCGTTTCAAGTGGAGAAGAGGCGGTTGATTATTTAAAAACCAATTCAGTCGATTTGCTCGTTTTAGATATGATTATGGATCCGGGGATTGACGGCCTTGATACATATAAACAGGTTTTAAAACTACATCCTGAACAAAAAGCAATCATTACCACAGGT
Source organism: Desulfobacterales bacterium (assembly GCA_021737275.1). GTDB lineage: Bacteria > Desulfobacterota > Desulfobacteria > Desulfobacterales > JAIPEE01 > JAIPEE01. The sequence continues at coordinate 14,374 of JAIPEE010000001.1, read as the reverse complement.
TATTCTGAGCATGAACGTTTAATGGAATCTAAATGTCTGGGCATAAAACAAGTTTTGAAAAAACCATACGGGATAGAAAAAATAGCGATGGCGGTTAAGTCTGCAATAAAAGGTCAGAATCATTAGAACGTTCAAAAACTCAGCTCATGCATTCCGTCAATCCAATTAATAATTAACACAGAAGTAATATAGGCCACCTCTAAAAATTGCCATTCGGTAACGATTACTGCGTTATATAAAAATTTGAATCGACACTCTATGAACTAATTATCCTGGTATTTAGAGATAATACTTGCCGTATTCCATTCAGATAACGTATACAATATCGACGTTTTTGTTTTGGGGTAGATATTTCTTATTTGATGAGATTTTATACAAAAGCCGGTTAAAAGCGATGGGGTTCATATAATCATACATGTATGGAACATGCTATTGTTGATTATATACCATAGATATGACGTTCGGCCGGATCATTATTTCAAAGAAAGGATTTCGTTAAGAGGAGGACACATTATGTCAGATAAATCAGATGCCGGAACTCTTGAGAAATTAATGGCTGAGGCTGATGCTCTTATTCAACAGATTGATTCTTTTGCCATCGATGATATAAATGAAGAAGATCTCAAAAAAATTGAAAACCATGCTCAAAACCTGAAAAAAATCAAAGCCGAAGCGCAGAACAATGCCGAAAATAAAAATGAGTTGGAAATAAGTACTGTCGCCGATGGGATGCATGAGGCAATTCAAAGTATAGTGAAGGCAATGGAGGGATTGAAAAACAATCCACACTGATGAGACTATCAAAGGTATTTAAGTAATATTAAAAACTTGAGTTAATCAAACATTAACATTCAGGAGTAATCATGGCACAAAACAGTAATAAGCTAGAACTCTCTTCCGTTTTTCCGTTAAAACATCTTGAAAAATTTTCCTTCAAACCGAATCCGCCATGGGTTTCTGAGTATTATGTCAATAACGCCTGGTTTGAAACAGCAGGGTTGAACACTACAACACCCAATGCTCCGCTCCTTGAGGAAAAAATTATTGCAGATATTGCTATCGTCGGCGGCGGTTTTACAGGGCTATCGTCGGCTTACCATCTTGCAAAAAAATATCCCCAAAAAAGGATTGTATTACTAGATGCTGCAAGGTGCGGATATGGTGCCAGTGGCAGAAATGGCGGTCATGCCATTCTTTATCCGATGGTCCAGATTATGGAAGTGTATAAAAAGAAAGGGCGTGAAGCAGCTGTTGAGTTCGCATCTGTCGCCAAACAAGGATTGGGGATAGTTAAGTCATTTATAGAAGAATATGACATTGATTGTGAATTTGAAGAGACGGGTTTTGTGGAATTTATTGAAAAAGAGCGCCAAATCAATGCCGTAATGGAGGAATATAAAATACTGGAGAGTCTGGGAATTGAATCAGATTTTTTAAGCCGGAAAGCAGTTTCTGAAAAATTCAACACAACCCATTTCCATGGCGGCGTTAAAACTAATTCCGAAGGTGGCCTGAACCCTTGTAAGCTTGCATTGGGATTAAAAGAAGTTGTTCAATCAATGAATGTTGAAATTTTTGAGCAAACTAAAGTGACGTCAGTTTCACCTGGAAGGACCGTGACGATCAACACCGAGTTCGGAGAGGTTCATGCCGACGCTGTTGTGCTGGGTACAAACGGTTATACATCAACGCTTAACCTCTTTAAAAAATATATGGTTCCATTTCATGATTATGTTATTTCAACAGCACCGTTAACCAGTGAACAGATGACATCCCTTGGCTGGAAGGGTAGAGAAGCTCTCGCCGATAACCGTAACCTTTTTAATTATTATCGCCTGAGTGGCGACAACCGAATTATATTTGGCGGTGAATTGGTAAAATATTATTATGGGAACATACCCAGCCCTGGTAACAATAAACACGTTATCTCTCTTTTGGAAGAAAGGCTTTTGAAGATATGGCCTCAGTTAAAAGGGGTTAAAATAGAGCACCGCTGGGGCGGAACAGATGGCCTAACCCGCGATATTCTGCCGCTGATTGGTGTACTGGGAGAATATAAAAATATCTTTTACGGTGTCGGGTATTCAGGAGAGGGTATTTGCTGGGCAAACTTGGCCGGTAAAATTATCAGCCAGCTTTATGCAGAAAAAGACACGGATTTGACCCGGTTTTTCCTTTTAAATCGTAAACCGCCTTATATTCCACCGGAACCGTTCAGGAAAATAGGATTTGATGTGCATGTTAAATATCTGGCGATAAAAGATCGTTTTTTTTAAACATCATTATATATTATATTATCTTTGATCCCCCGGGCGGGAAGATGCCTGAAACTCCTGCAGTCAATGGAATCGTTAAACCACAGGCCAACGCATTAATGACGGAAGTGTCGGCAACCGATACATTTACGATTATAGGAAAGATGCCGACACAGAGACAGCATGTCTGCTATGAAGATACGACAAGGCAAATGTTTACAGGAACATGGGAAAGTACACCCTTTGAAAGTGAAATGAAACCTTTCCCGAGAAATGAAATGGTATACCTGCTTGAGAGTTCCGTCACATTGACGGGCGAAGAAGGCACGCATGATTTTAAAACAGGAGACGCATTTTTTATACCAATGGGAACAATTTGCAGATGGCGGACTCCGGAATATGTTCGCGCATTTTTTTCTGTTTTCCAGCCTGCCGGCGGGTCTTCCTGGTGATAAATGTTCGAATCGTATTCTTACTGTTCGTAATAAGGGGTGAACGTCACCCCTTACTACTTTCTCTTTCCAGGTAGTATAAATTTCAGTGCGATCTTTGGTTTGTCTCTTGAATCCTATAAAGCCGATCATTCCCATTTAAAAAAAAGCAAACCAACGGCAAACCAAAATCCTGTTTTCTTTCAAAAATAATATATTTATGCCTATTTTTATTTCTTGCCCATTGACTGTTTGTAATTGAAATGTTTCTAATTATGTGTATTATACAAGAATTTTTATGGTCAAGTTTCTTAAGAGTCATTGTGTGTTTTATATCGCAAAACACTTCTAAATATTGAAAGAGATATAGTTGTTAATTCGATTCTGCACAGTTAAAAATATTAATAAAAATAGATGGATTATTTAAGAACGCCTTAGGAAAGGCCTGAAAGGATTTTTATGTTCTCAAAAATGTCTATGAAATCACGTCTTGTTATTCTGGGCGTTTCGCTCTCAATCCTCCCCATTGTCGCATTTCTGATAATCTCTTTTGTCAGCTATAATAAAATCAGCTCACTGGCCTCTGAGAAAACCGGCGAGCTCGCTCGTAATGACCTGAACCATATTATAGAGAACCTTCACAGCACATGTTATGCCCAGCATGGGCTTGCAATGCAAATTATTGAAAATGCGCTTAAAACTTCTGAGAATATTCTTACGGATCTCGGTGAGATAGCGCTTAAAACGGAAGAGCCGGTTAAATGGGAAGCGACAAACCAATACACAAAAGTCAAGACGACCTATACGCTTCCATCTATGTATGGCGGACAAACATGGTTTGGACAGAATAAGGACATGAGTGTAGTTTCTCCGGTTGTTGATAAAACACGGGATCTGTCTGTAGAGACCTGTACAATATTTCAGCGTATGAACAGTGACGGCGACATGCTTCGTGTCTGTACTAATGTTGAAAAGCTCGATGGAAACAGGGCGATTGGTACATTTATTCCGGCCAAAAACCCGGATGGTTCAGCAAATGCAGTTGTATCGGCTGTATTAAATGGTGAAACTTTTTTAGGCCGAGCCTTTGTTGTAAACGCATGGTATCTGACGGCCTATAAACCGCTCTATGATAAAAATCATAAAATCATCGGTATTCTCTATGTCGGTATTAAGCAAAAGAACATTGAAAAGAGTCTTACTTCACAAATTAAAAAACTTAAAATCGGAAACACCGGTAATGTATTTGTTCTTAATTCAAAAGGTGAATATATTATTGAACCCGAAAATGGAAAATTGTCTGAAGAAGAACTGGGAAGAATTATATCCGAAACAAAGGCGGCTCCTAAAGATGAAACAACTTCCTTGAGATTTTCTTCTGATTCAATGGGGAATGATAATCATATTATCCGGACACGCTATTTCAAAGAGTGGGATTGGGTTATCTGCGTTTCTGTTTCTGAAAATGAATTAATGGCGGCACCTATTCAAATCGCTGAAATTACGAAAACATCTCTCACCATTATGGCAATAACCGCACTGGTATTAATCTGCCTTGCCGTTCTATTTTCTCTATTGAGCGCATCCACTCTTAGTAAAAAACTATTTTCCATAGTAAACGGCTTGTCAAATAATTCCAATACGATTTATAGCGTTGCGGCACTTTTTACTCAATCAAGCAGCCATCTTGCCGAAGGGGCTACGGCGCAGTCGATATCCATTGAAGAAACATCATCTTCAATGGCAGAAATGTCTGTTGTTACCATAAAAAATGCTGAAAATTCATCTCATGCTGATGATTTGATGAAAGAAGCAAATGAAGTTGTGATAACGGCCAATACTTCCATGGTAGATTTAACCCGGTCTATGGATGAAATATCGAGGGCCAGCGGAGAAACATCAAAAATTATTAAAACCATTGATGAAATTGCTTTTCAAACTAACCTCCTTGCACTTAATGCAGCGGTAGAGGCAGCACGGGCAGGAGAGGCCGGCGCAGGCTTTGCTGTTGTTGCAGATGAAGTAAGGAACCTTGCCATGAGAGCAGCCGAGGCAGCTAAAAATACAGCAGACCTGATTGAAGGAACCGTCAAAAAGGTTAATGAAGGATCAGAATTGGTTTTATTCACAGAAGAGGCTTTTGGTAAAGTCGCTGAAAGTGCAGAAAAGGTCGGCAGTTTGGTAGCTGAGATTTCAAAAGCATCTGAAGAGCAGACAGGCCGTATAAAAATGGTGAATGCAGCTATTACAGATATGGATAAGGTGGTTCAACAGAATATAGCGAATGCAGAGGAATCAGCCTCAGCATCCGAAGAGATGAGCGCTCAGTCTGAAATGCTCAAGGGTTATGTCAATGAGCTTGTAACTCTTGTTACGGGCAGAAACAGGACGGGTTCTGCTAAACGATCACTGAAAAAGACTGTAAAGAAGACGTCAACAATGGAGATAAAGGCACTTCCGAATGAAAATTCGGTTAAATTAAAATAGTCGATATTTATAAGCTACAATTATTTGAGAGAAAAAAAAGCTACCCTGTTTCTTTCAATTATAGAAGCAGTTTTTATACAAGCGAGTGCAGGTAAGTTTCCAGGTTTATGTCTTTGCTACAAAGACCTAACTTTTTTCGAATACTTCTTCTTTGTGTATCTATTGTTCTGACGGACAGGCACATTAAATTTGCAATTTCCTTAGATGTCTTACCGTGCTTGATCAGATTTGCCACATTTATTTCTGCAGGTGTCAGATTTAAATATTTTGAGGTGAGCCGTTTTGAAAAAGGAGAAATAATTTGCTGAAGATTTGATTTGATGATTTCCAGGGAAGTTCTCTGAGTATCATTCAAATTGGCCTGATCCATTTTTTCAAGATACGGATCGATAAGCTCTTTTATGTTAGCCAGCATATTTTCCTCAATCTCTTTTTTGTTTTCGTCACTTTTCCGTAAAAGCAATTTTAGCGCCGTATTGGCCTCTTCAAGGTGGTTGGATTTGTTTTTGAGTTCACGTGTCTTTTTTTCTAGTAGTTTTCTTTTGTTTCTTAACTGACGGGTTCTTTCTTCTACCATTTTTTCTAATTTGCAGTTGAATTTTTCCAGTTCCTTTTCCATTTGCTTACGCTTGTTAATATCAATTTTAATTCCCGTCATGCGCACAGGGTGGCCCAGGGAATCCCTCTCGACTACCTTTCCCATATCCAGTACCCAGGTCCAGTTTCCATTTTTGCTTTGCAGACGATGCTCTGTCCGGTAGTCCCGGGTTTCTCCGTTGAGATGCGAATTGATTTTTTTCAGGGTCGTTTCTTTGTCATCAGGGTAGATCAGTTTCTCCCATGATGAAATATGTTCCTCGATTTCTCCGGGTATGTATCCAAGAATCTCGCACCATTTTTCTCCTAATACAAGTTTACCAGTAGGGATATCCCAGTCCCAAAGGCCGGCATCTGATGCAATGATAGCCAGTTCAAGCCTTTCCTTGTTTTTTCGAAGGGCAGATTCCAACTGAGTAAAGTTTTTGTTACGAACTTTTATATTTTTTTCATAACCGGATATAATAGTAGATTTTCCCATAATACATGCCTACTTTTTTTAATTGCAATGGCGAGCACATTTCCCGTTGATTGCGAAGGGGAGACTTCTCAATTGTTATTTGTCGAGTAGTGCAAAGTTAAAATTTTGTTCGCAGATCCAACATGCACCTTGTATGATAACATGGCTACCCATAAATATCAAATATTAATTGGAAATAGCCTGATATGAAAACCGTTTTACTATATAAAACAATTTGGAACGCTGCAATTAATTTCCGGGGTATCCCCAAAAAGCGTAAAGTGCTGCAAAACAAGTTATGTGTCAGCATAAAGAAAATAGGATATGAAAATAGCGAATAAAATGCGTAAATATCATACGCATATCATACTGTTTTTTAGAGCATTGTGTTTATTCTTTCCTGCATGCTAAAAAACTCTCACACTGAATCAGGATTTCATATTCATTCTCGTATCTTTTTGTCTCAGGCGATTATAATTGTTTCTCGTGTCAATACAGTGGCTAAATATCTTACAGGAAAGGGGGGTAAACGTCGTACCAACAAAGCAGGCAGTTGTTTGAAACCTTTAATACTAATCAGCATTTTTTAAAAAGAAGGAAATAAATATGATTCAAAAAAGACGTAGTGTTTTTTTAACTGTATTTTTACTGATGTTATTTGTGCTACCTATTAGTTCGCAGTGTTTTGCAGTTGATTCCCTTGCTGTACTGGATTCTTATATCGCCGGATGGAACAGCCACGATGCTACAAAATGTGCCGATCACTTTGCCGAAGATATTGTTTTTTATGATGCCACAGTCGGTGAACCGGTTACCGGAAGTGAAAATGCCAAAAATGAGATCGTGAAATCATTTATGGCCGCTGTACCGGACCTCAAATTGGAGCGAAGTGGCGATGTCATTATTAAAAACAATGCATTGGTATGGCAGTGGACTTTTTCCGGTACAAATACCGGCGACTGGAGCGATGGTACAAAGGCCACAAACAAGTCATTTAAAATAAGTGGATTAACGTTGATGAAACTCAAAGATGGAAAAATTGCTTACTCTGGTGATTACTATGATGCATATGGTTTTTATCAGCAATTGGGGTTGCTTGAGTAGCAGACTTTATTAATAACCGATGCAATGATTAAAAAAAGAAGTTTTCTACTGAAAATAAAATTTTATTTTTTTGTCCTTTAATTTCTTTTAAGGAGTGATGATTATGTCTAATAAAACTGATGACCTTGTCACAATGATAAATAACGAAACAAAGAAAAGAATTGAAATTTATTATGACTTTGGCCCTGGAACCGATGCGTGTGAAGTTACACCGTTTACAATACAAAAAATTATTCCAGCTGTTTTATTCTCTGTTTTACTTGTTGGTTTATTTATTTGGGGAGGAGTGATCATCTTCCCGAAATATTTTCCGGGTTAATATGCATATTAACTCCGGTGTCATCGTTAAATATTAATTTTCGTGAGAGAATGAGTTTAGTTATATAATCCGGGAATTTTTTGTGCAGTATTATATTTTTGGAATTACAGGAGGAAAATGTATTATGGTAAAGCAGACAACTGATGAAATGGTGCGTGCAGAGGTTGTAAAAAGCAGAATGCCCACCTTACCAAACGAACGCTCATTAAGTATGACCGATATGATATTAATCCAGGTTTCATTCAGTGTGGCCACATGGATGCTTGTTCTGGGTGCATGGACGGGTATGGCGACAACGTTTCCGCTGGCCATTATTGCATGTATGGTAGGGTGTTCCCTGCCGTTGTTAATGCATTCGCTGATCGGCCCATTTGTAGCCCGATGGGGGCTCGATAACGGTATTATTACCAACTCGGTAGCCGGTCCATTCGGAACTATTTTAATTGTCCTGCTGGTCACAACACCAATGTATATTGGTTGGACATCAATTCCAATTGTCATGTTCGGCCGGACCGTGTCCGAATCCTTCGGATTTCTTGGTGCTACCGGTGTGCTGACAAATGCGGAACTATGGTCTTTCATTGCACTGGGCATTGCTTTTTTTATTTTGTGGAAGGCCGCAGCGGTATTAAAGGTTATGTTTCGAGTGGTGACTCCGCTTATATTACTCCTGTTGGTATTGATGACTTACAAAATATTTTCTCATTACGGATGGGACCAGATCGTACAAACCATCCCCGAAGGGTTTCACGAGGATCCATGGACCAGTTTTATGATCGCAATTGAGATGAATGTTGGCCTTGGCTTTTCCTGGCCATTCAGTTTTGCTGTTTATTGCAGACTGGCAAAAACGGAAACCGCAGCCTTTTACGGAACATGGTGGGGTTGGGGGCCAATATGGGCCATAGCCTGTATCCCGGCAATTGCCGGCGGACTTGTGGCCGGTGTGACAGATCCTGTTTATCTGCTCAAGGATATTGGCGGTGTATGGGTAGTGCTGTACATGATTTTTCTGGGCGTTGCCAATATTTTCTCCGGTATTTGTACGATGTATATTGTTGCTTTAACGGCACGGGTAGTCTGGCCGAAACTCTCATGGTTGCAGGCGCTTTCAATTAACCTGCTGGTTGGCATTTTAATTCTAATCCCCGCAGCATACGACCAGTATGGAACTTTTGTGGCTTTTTACGGTGCATTATTAGGTCCCCTTGGTGTGGTCTGGGTTGTTGATATCCTTCTCCGGAAGATGAATATCAATATGAAAGAGATCTACGATGTCAGCTCAAGGAGTGCCTATTACTATTGGAAGGGTGTCAATGTGCCTTTTGCAATCTCTTGTGCCATTGGAACTGTGTTTTCCCTTCTTATCTATAACCCGGTGACTTGTGTGCCACATATCGCGAGTATTTTCAATGTCTGCGGTGCCGCACTTCCGGCATCTTTATGTTCGGGTCTGATCTACTATGTTCTGGCCAAAGTCTTCTTACTTCCGAAAAAAGTGGGCTTTCCACCGATTCCGGAACCCGGCAACCAGGTTGTCCGATAAAATATGAGTAATTAAATAAGACCGGTCAGCCGATAAACTCTCTTTTGATGAAACGTTCGGATCTGTGACAGGCATATCGGCTGACCAAGATAAACAAAACATGTAAAACAATTTAAGCTTTTTATATCGTCAAGGCCCTTATGATTTAAAGGAGGATTTAAATGACTAAAGGATATATGGGAAAAATTCTTTTTGCTGACCTGTCATCAGGAACATTCAGTGAAGAAAAGATATCGGAAGATATTTACAGAAATTTTATTGGCGGTCAGGGCCTTGGAGCAAGAGTGCTGTACCAACATATTCCGCCAGGTGCAGATCCCTTTGGGCCGGATAACATTGTTGGGTTTGTGACCAGCCCCATGAGCGGAGCCGGATTCCACGGTGCCAGGCTTCAGGTAGTAGGTAAATCTCCCATCACCGGCGGTTGGGGAGACTCCAATGTTGGCGGTATTTTTGCTGTTGCTTTGAAAGCGGCTGGTTATGACGGACTATTTGTAAAAGGTGTTTCACCAAAACCGGTATATATTTACCTGAATGACGGTAAGGCAGAAATCAGGGATGCGGCACACCTATGGGGTAAGGATACTTATGAAACCGATGCAGCCATACAGGAAGAACTAACGGATAAACAGGTGCGGGTTGTTTCTATCGGGTTGGCCGGGGAGCTGAAGTCGCTTTCGGCAGCTATTATCCAGGAGGGGAGCGCCGCTGCCCGTTCGGGTCTTGCTGCGGTCATGGGATCAAAAGGCCTGAAGGCTGTGGCTGTCAAGGGTACACAGAAAGTTGAAATAGCAGATGATGAAAGGCTTTCCCAGCTCCGCACAGATTATCGTAAGGATGTAAAAATGACACAACACCCCTGGGTGCATTTGTTTAAAAACTGGGGAACATGTTCCTTTTTTGAAGGATATCTTAAGATGGGTGATTGCCCGATCAAGAACTGGACCCTTTTTGGCGAAGAGGGTTTTCCAACCTGGGAACGGCTCCATGGTGATTCAATTACACACTACCAGAAAAAGAAAAAAGGCTGCTCAGGCTGTCCATTGGTTTGCAAAGGAAAGCTTACCATTGAAAAGGGCCCCTATGCCGTAAAAAACTCCAACAAGATAGAATATGAAACACTAGGTATGTTTGGCTCCAATCTTCTTATTGATGATCCGGAACCTGTCATTAAAGCTAATGATCTTTGCAACCGTTATGGTATTGATACCTGTACTGTTGGCAGTGTAATCGGATTTGCCATGGAGTGCTACGACCGCGGCTTAATCAGCAAAGAGGATACGGATGGTATTGAACTTACCTGGGGCAATGCAGATGCCATGCTGGCAATGGTTGAAAAAATAGCCAAAAGGGAAGGTTTTGGTGCAGTACTGGCTGACGGGAGTAAATTTGCAGCCGGGCGCATTGGTAAAGGATCCGATAAATTCGCGGTTCATGTCGGCGGGCAGGATCTTCCGGCACATGACCCCAGGACCAGTGTAGGTCATGGATGGGGATACATTTGTGATCCGACACCGGGTCGGCATACTGCTACCCAGTATATGGACAGTGTGGATGAAGATGTTAATGCTGTTATGCTGCCCGAGTCTAAAATTAAGAAAGCGGGCATTTTTGAGTATGAGGCATATGCCTCTGTATATGCCGCCTGTAGCGATCTTGACCGATTGTCTACATCCGCCGGGCTTTGCTGGTTTGGCACATATCCGGAAACATTGCCTTTAATTGAAGCTATGTCTGCAATCACCGGCTGGGATTTTACCCTGGAAGAGGGGTTAAAGGCAGGCCGCCGTATTCAAACTTTACGCCAGGCATTTAATATTCGTGAAGGGGTTAATATGGCTGAATGGAAATTACCTGAAAGAGTTACCGGCCCTCCGGCCACAGGGCCTATTGCCGGAAGAACCCTTGATTTTAAAAAGATAAAAAAATTAGGTTATGAAGCCATGGGCTGGGATGGCATTACAGGCAGACCATTGGATAGTACACTGACGAATTTAGGCCTTGAAGAGCTTGTGCGTTAAGTATTCTGATGACATTTTTATAAATTTGTATCTGGAGGCCCTGCATCTGAACCCTCCTTCCTCCCTCAAAATATGCATTTCAAAACCCCTGAATGCATGTGGGCCTTCAGATACAAAGCGTTTATGACCTACCCATTAATGGACGACCCATATCAAAATCAAGGTGTGGCAGCATTAGCCAACATAATGCGCCGAAGTTTTTTTCTGAAGTTTTTTTCTTGACAATTATTGATCAACGGGTGTTATATAATAACGAAAATTCCGAAATTGTTAAATTTGAAGGTATAACAGATATTTATCTGGAGATGCCTGTGGGTAAAGCAAGCCTCAATATACAGCAGATAGCACATGAAGGTCTACGCTATAAGCTGGTCACAGCACGCCATAACCCGGTCCGACAAAAGAAGACAAGCATATTTGAAGGCTTGCGAGTTAAAAACAATGGTAATTTTCGAATCATTGATATGCCGGTAAGGCCCATTCTTGAGATAAACATACCTCATAATTATATACTTGTCTTGTTTGATAATAAAATACAGTTAAATACAGGTGTTAAGAAAAAAGGAAAGAATCCGGAAAAAGATGATTCCGCCTTGATTATAACCAGCTTTGAAAGAGAACAGGAACCCACCAGAAAGAATCTCCAGAGTACCATTGAACAAATGGAAACCTCCAAAGAAGAGCTTCAGCCAATCAATGAAGAACCGGTTACGGTGAATGAAGAACTTCAAAATAAAGTGGATGAGCTTTCTACAATAAGCAATGACATCAATAATTTTCTTGCAAGCACGGACATAGACAATATGTTTTTAGATACTAACCCTATCATCAATCGGTTTGCCCCGACAACGACAAATATTTTTGATCTGAGAAATTCGGATTTGGTGCGACCCATCAGCGATATTACTTTACTGATCAAATACGAAAATTTAAACAAAAATGGTACTGTAGTTATGAGGATACCGACTCATAAAGAGGTGGTGGTGAATGGCAATAATGGAAACTCTTTTTCAAAGCAAATTTAGTCATATCGAACAATGGAAAATATGATTTATAACATTGTCATGACTTTTATTAAAATAACAAAAAATAAAAAACCGATAAACATTGTGAATACAAAACATGATTGTTTATCTATGTTGCAGAAAATTAACCACATTGTAAAAATTTTATTGATCGGTACAAAATCGGCAAAACAAGAACAGCCGAATTCTATAGAACTAAATTGCATGGGTTGGACCTGTTGATTGAATTTGCAGACAAATTTTTAAAGCTGGTAAAGGGGAACAAAAATTTGAATTGGTTTCAGTTTAAATTATGGCCGTTTTCAAATCAATCGTAGCTTTAAGCATAATTTCGAAAAAAATACTGATATGCATTAATTTACTATTAACCTAAGAAGCAAATTGATTAGAGGAGCTGTAAATGAAGAAAATCAACTTATTTATAAAAATCATGGCTTTGACAACCGGAATCGTTTTTACATTTTTGGCGCTTCTATTATGGATCTATCCCATTGTGAAACAAAGTCTAAAAAGCTCCAAGTATATAAAGTCTAAACAAATTGTTGAAACCGCTTACGGAGTGATTGAAAATTATGCGAATCAGGTAAAAAATCAAATACTTTCGGAATCCGAAGCAAAGGTGATGGCTGCTAATACTATTGCAAATTTATCTTATGGAAATAACGACTATTTTTGGATTAATGACCTTGAACCGCGTATGATAATGCATCCTAAAAAACCGGAATTAAACGATAAGATGTTGTCTGAGTTCAAAGACCCTAACGGTAAAAGACTTTTCATGGAAATGGTTCAGGTATGTAAAAATTGCGGTGAAGGCTTTGTAGAGTATTCCTGGCCAAAACCCGGAGAAGAAACACCCGAGCCTAAAATATCCTATGTGAAATTATTTCCAGATTGGGAGTGGATTATTGGTACTGGCGTTTATATTAATGATATTGATATGATAGAAGAAAAATTGTCAAATAAATTAACGATTACGGTTATTGCTTCAATATGCTTAATACTTGCAGCTCTAATCTCTAGTTTCTTTTTAGCACGATCAATTTCTTTTCCGATTAACCATATAATCAAAACAATTGAAGGGTCGAGTATTCAGGTCGCTTCAGCTTCAAATCAGATATCATCTACAAGTCAATCCATGGCAGAAGGTGCTTCTGAACAGGCAGCTGCAATTGAGGAAACTTCTTCTTCTCTGGAAGAAATGTCTGCCATGTCTGTAAATACCACTAATAATGCAGAAAAGGCTGATATTTTAATGAAGGAAGCCAACAAGATTGTTAATAAAGCCAACGGCTCAATGAAAAGACTAACTCAATCGATGGAAGAAATTTCGAAGGCCAGCGAAGAAACATCTAAAATTATCAAGACTATCGATGAGATAGCTTTCCAAACTAATCTTTTGGCTTTGAATGCTGCAGTTGAAGCGGCACGAGCAGGTGATGCCGGTTCAGGTTTTGCTGTTGTTGCAGATGAAGTAAGGAGTTTGGCCATGAGATCAGCAGAGGCGGCAAAGAATACGGCAGCGCTTATAGAAGGGACATTAAATAAAGTTAAAGACGGTGAAAGTCTTGTTACCACAACTAATGAAAATTTTAATGAAGTAGCAGATAATACAACAAAGGTGGGAGGCTTAGTGGCTGAAATTGCAATAGCTTCAAAAGAACAGTCTCAAGGTATGGAGCAGATTAACAAAGCAGTTAACGAGATGGACAACGTTGTTCAGCAAAATGCCGCCAATTCCGAGGAATCAGCTTCCTCAGCTGAGGAATTGAAATCACATGCTACACAGTTGAAAAAATTAGTTAGTGATTTGACTGTGTTAGTTAATGGAAATTTGAAGAGAAGTGATAATAGTAATATCTCACTAAGAAAATCTATAGATGATAAGCGCTATAAGGTTATTTCTCAACCTCTTAAAAAATTGGCATCTGAGCGACAAATAACTTCAATGGATGATGATGAATTTAAGACATTTTAGTGTATAGAGGGTTATAAACCCTAATGTTGCATAAAATTTTAACTTTTTTCTCAGTATATCATGCTGCTTTTTGCAACACGTCGAGAAAATGAAGAAGATCTTTTCGAACTGCTTTATTTGCGCTCATCGTCAGGGTAAGTTGCCCTTGAGG
>JAIPEE010000059.1 GCA_021737275.1 Desulfobacterales bacterium | reverse complement strand
GATGAATTTTAGAAAACTGATTAAGTGGCTGGAGGAGTTTTTTTATTTTTTAAATGTTTCGATAGTGTTTGGGTTAAAAATACCCCGGCTGCCTTCAGAAGTGATGGCAACCGAGGAATAGGTTTTTCAGAATCGACTACATTAATGACCGCCAATCCGAATATTGAAGCAGAGACATATGTGGAATCGATCAATGAACTCAATGAGCTTATTTCAGAAATTGAGAAAATTGACGGTATTGAAAAAATGGAAACCGCATTTATTCGAAAATATGTTCGTGAGCGTTTTGACTGGGGTACGCCAAGGTTTTTTGAAGATAATGAAGATTGATTCCGATTAAAAAAATAGACCCTTTTGAACCATATGGGAAACCTGAATTTAAGATACAGGTTTTAAGTTTATAAAACACTTAATATAATTACGAGAGACCTATGAGAAATCAGCTTGATAAAACTGATCTGAAAATCATTCGCCTTCTTCAGAATGATGGAAGAATGGCGAGTTCTGAAATTGCCAAGATTGCAGGTGTGCCTGAAGCCACTATTCGATACAGACTTAAAAAACTTATTGATGGTAATTTTATTCAGATTGTTGCCGCGGCCAATCCTATCAAACTTGGTTTTGGTATTGCCGCCAGTATCAGTATTGAGGCAGAAACAAGGCAGGTCGATCATGTTGTAGTCGAATTGGAAAAAATTGAACGTATTTCATATATTGCCCAGATGACAAGTATTCCCAATGTGGAAATTGAAACATATATTGAATCGATCAATGAGCTTCATGATCTGCTTTCACAGATTGAAATTATTGATGGTATCATTCGGGTTGAAACAGCTTTTATCAGGAGGATTGTCCGGGAACGCTTTGATTTTGGTACACCCACGCTTCTGCATGAATCAGATAATACAGCCGGTGATATTAAAAAGAAAAAATAGCATAGCTGCTAAAAAGACCGTCCTGTCATCATCCATGATTTTCATTCAGACCCTTTTTTAAACCGGCAATTTCGGTGGCACCGAGGGCTTGAAAATACCTTGATTAAGCCGAATTCGGGCTCTTTTTTCCTTTACATACAGGCGTGATACTGGTAATTAAGACAGGATTTAAAAGATTTCAAATATCGTATAAAATTTTAATGAAAACAGGAGTATAAGGGAAGATGGATATCGGAAGAAAATTAGGAATTCTGGTTTTTTGTGGCGTTCCGGCTATTGTTGGCGGAGGTATTCTTTGGTGGCTTACGGGTGGTGACTATACGATTGTTGCTATTTATGAGACCATACTTCTGCTGCTGGCAGGCGGACTTGTATGTAAGTGATTCGCATTTTTACGGAAAAAATTGATTTGTCCACGGCACGCCCATGTTAATGTGTCGTGGATTTTTATATAAAAAGGGTCTTTGATGTTATTAAAATTGATTTTTCCGGGGACGAGATTTTATAATTATAATTAAAAAACTTTCGGGTTAACCGGTATGTTGTCCGGAATGGACGGGAAATAATATTCAGGAGTTATTATGATGGAAAAAAAATATCCTCCAAACATGATTCTCTGGTTTTTCCTGGCCTGTTTTCTGATTTCAATTTTTTTGATGGGCTGGCTGCTCAGGCCTTTTGTTTCGATCCTGATTCTTGCGGCAGTTGTGGCCGGGCTTTTCAGTCCTGTATACAAGGCAATTCATGTTCAGGATAAAATCAATAAGCCTTTTGCTTCACTGTTTACATGCATCATCATTTTTTTAATTCTCTTTGTTCCCATTGTATTTTTTGTGAGTATGCTTTCCAAGGAAGCCTATGGAATGTATCTGGCGGCAAAAAGCGCTGTTTACACCGAACATCTGAGGGATGTTTTGGTCAGCACCAAAGCGCTTGAGCATGTGAATCATGTTCTTTCTTATCTCCAGGTTGAGATTACAAGCGCCCAGCTCAATACGGCTGTTACTG
This sequence comes from Desulfobacterales bacterium, assembly GCA_021737275.1. Classification (GTDB taxonomy): domain Bacteria; phylum Desulfobacterota; class Desulfobacteria; order Desulfobacterales; family JAIPEE01; genus JAIPEE01. The sequence continues at coordinate 18,975 of JAIPEE010000059.1, read as the reverse complement.
ATATTGGTAAAGAGGTTGGGCTTTTCCTTTATGAACAGGCGAATGCAATTGTAACAAATGTGTTGAGCTTTTTTGTTAATTTCTTTTTTATGCTTCTGATTATCTATTATCTGCTGATTGATGGTGAAAGGTTCATCATCTTTATTACCGATCTTTCACCGCTGCCAAAGGCGCAGGATGAAAAACTGATTCAGAAGTTTAAAGATATGGCGGGTGCTGTTCTTATCGGTAACGGTCTTTGCGGAATTCTTCAGGGAGTGTTTGGCGGATTTCTTTTTATGTTCTTTGGTTTGAATTCGCCATTTCTATGGGGGGTTATCATGTCCCTCCTTGCCTTTTTACCTATTGTGGGTATTGGCGCTGTTTTGGTACCGGCAGCCATTATATTGTTTGTTAAGGGGCGCATTATCGCAGCTCTGTTTTTTCTATGTTTTTATGTTATTCTTTCCGGTAGCGTCGAGTACATTTTAAAACCGAAACTGGTAGGAACGCGAGTGAAAATGCATACACTGCTGGTGTTTCTTTCCATTATCGGTGGTCTTAAACTATTCGGTATTCTGGGCATTATTTATGGCCCGCTGGTTGTGACATCGTTTTTGACGATGACCGATATTTATCACAGCAGCTACAGAACCCAGATTGCCCTTGGTGATGATGAGACTGACTAAAAACAGGAAAACCGTTAATTATATAAGTAGTAAGCTAATCGAGGTTCAGGTGTAAATATGATGCAAGAAGCAGGACTGCCCGAAATCAGTATTGAGCGTGAGATGAAAAAATCCTATCTGGATTATGCAATGAGTGTAATCATAGGGCGCGCGCTTCCGGATGTACGAGATGGTCTCAAGCCGGTTCATCGCCGTGTTTTGTTTGCCATGCGTGAGCTTAAAAATGACTGGAACAAACCTTATAAGAAATCTGCCCGTATTGTTGGTGATGTTATCGGTAAATATCATCCGCATGGTGACACAGCCGTTTATGATACAATTGTCAGGATGGCCCAGGACTTTTCTTTAAGGTATCCGCTTGTTGACGGCCAGGGAAACTTCGGATCCATTGACGGAGATTCTCCGGCAGCTATGCGTTATACGGAAATTCGTATGATGAAGCTGTCTCACCAGATGCTAGAGGATCTGGATAAAGAGACGGTAGATTTTGTTCCCAACTACGATGAATCAATGGCAGAGCCGGCAGTCTTGCCTGCCCGAATTCCCTCACTTCTGGTAAACGGCTCTTCAGGTATTGCTGTTGGTATGGCAACCAATATACCGCCGCATAATTTGTCTGAAGTCATTAATGCCATTAAAGCCACTATTGATAACCCTGAAATTACCTGGCAGGAACTGAATGAAATTGTCCCCGGGCCTGATTTTCCGACAGCCGGTATTATTTATGGTACTACGGGAATTCGTGAAGCCTATAGAACCGGTCGTGGTATCATCAAAGTGCGTGCACGGGCTATTGTTGAAAAGGATAAACGAACCGGCAGGGAGACAATCGTCGTTAATGAATTACCCTACCAGGTTAACAAGGCCAGGCTCATTGAGAAGATTGCCCTGCTCATCAAGGAAAAACAGATTGAAGGCATAAAATTTGTCAGAGATGAGTCGGACAGAGACGGTATGCGTATTGCCATCGGTTTAAAAAAAGATCAGATGGCACCGGTATTGCTTAATCAGCTTTACAAGCATACACAGATGTCAACCAGCTTTGGTATTATTTTCCTTGCTGTGGCCAATAACAGGCCCCAGATATTCAGCTTTAAGGAGATGCTGGAGCACTTTATTCTTCATCGCAAAGAAATTGTTCTTCGCCGGACCCGTTATGAACTCAGAAAAGCTGAAGAAAAAGCCCATATCCTGGAAGGCCTGAAGATTGCGCTTGAAAATCTCGATGATGTTGTTGCCCTCATCAGAAAAGCAAAGAACCCGCCGGAGGCCAAGGCCCAGCTAATTGAGCGGTTCGGACTTTCAGCCATTCAGGCTCAGGCTATACTGGATATGAGACTACAGCGTCTCACCGGGCTTGAACGAGACAAGATTCTTGAAGAGTATGACGCCATTATGAAGGACATTGCCCGTTACAGGGAGATCCTCGGCAGCGAGCAGATTGTGTTAGACATTGTAAAAGATGAACTTGTAGAAATCCAGGAGGAGTTTGGCGACGAACGCCGTACAGAACTTGTTGCTGAGACAAAAGAGATTACAATTGAGGATATGATTGTAGAAGAAGATATGGTTGTCACCATATCCAGAGAAGGTTATATCAAGCGTAATCCAATCACCCTGTATCAGAGCCAGCACCGCGGCGGTAAGGGAAAAACCGCCATGGGTATAAAGGAAGAGGACTTTGTCAAACACCTGTTTATTGCATCCACACACCATACGTTCATGTTTTTTACAAACCGTGGAAAGGTTTACTGGTGCAAGGTTTATGACATCCCACAGGCAGGCCGGGCTAGCAAGGGGAAAGCTGTTGTTAATCTGCTCAATTTTGAAAAAGATGAACATCTTACAACGGTACTGGCGGTTCCGTCATTTGATCCGGGTCTGAATGTGATCATGGCAACACGTAACGGCATTGTTAAAAAGACCGATCTGCTTGCCTACAGCCGCCCGAGAACAGGTGGCATAATTGCACTTAACCTTGATGACGGCGATGAACTTATTGCAACACGTATTACTGATGGCACGCAAAATGTTTTTCTGGGCTCTATGACAGGTAAATCCATCAGGTTTCATGAATCTGATGTACGGCCGTCCGGACGTGTGGCAAGGGGTGTTCGGGGTATGTCACTGGTACCAGGAGATCGTTTGATCGGCATGGAGGTATTAAGCTTTGGTCAGATGCTTTTTGCAAGCACGGAAAATGGTTTCGGGAAGCGAACGTCAATAGATGAATACCCGATACAAAAACGCGGCGGAAAAGGCGTTATTACAATCAAAACAAGTGAACGAAACGGAATGGTTGTCGGTATTGTTCTTGTTGAAGAGAGTGACGATCTGATGCTGGTTACAAATAGCGGGAAGATTATCCGTATGGCTATCAGCAGTACTTCCGTGATCAGCCGAAACACCCAGGGTGTTAAGCTTATTAACATTGATTCGGATGAAAAGGTTGTTAGTGTTGCCAAGTTGGCAGAAAAAGAAGCGTAGTACTATTTAATTAAATACCAGGTGCAGAAAATGTCATCAAATTGTGAAATTGAAGTTAATAAAATTAAGATAGGTGTTGTTGGTGCAGGCAGCTGGGGTACGGCACTTGCCAATCTGCTTGCCAAAAAAGGTTTTAAAACCGACTTCTGGGTTTTTGAAGAAGAGGTAAAAAAGCAGATTGAAGAAGAGCATGAGAACAAGGTTTTTTTGCCGGGCTTTACACTTTCTGAAAATCTTGTTCCAACCAACGATATTGCACGGGTTGCTTCAGACAAGGATTTTGTCCTTATTGTTGTGCCATCCCATATCATGCGAAATGTTGCCGGGCAGATTTCAGGACTTCTTTCAGAAAAAACAATCGTTGCTTCAGCTTCAAAAGGGATTGAAAACGGAACACATTTAACGATGTCCGGTATTTTGGCTGAGGTGTTGCCTGAGGTTCCTGCAGATCATCTGGCTGTTCTTTCAGGGCCAAGTTTTGCAAAGGAAGTTGCCGCAGAAGTTCCGACAGCCGTAACGGTAGCATCTCCCAACAGTGATACAGCCGGTTTTCTTCAGCATGTCTTTTCCACCCCATATTTCAGAGCATATACGAGTGAAGATATGCTGGGCGTGGAGCTGGGTGGTGCAGTCAAGAATGTAATTGCCTTGTCAGCGGGAATTGTTGACGGCCTCGGCCTCGGATTAAATACCCGTGCAGCTCTTATTACAAGGGGACTGGCCGAAATCCGGCGTCTTGGAATAAAGATGGGTGCGAATCCGCGGACATTTTCCGGGCTGTCAGGTGTGGGAGATCTCCTGCTGACCTGTACCGGTGATTTAAGCCGGAATCATACGGTAGGGAAAAAAATCGGTGAAGGTAAAAAACTCGATGAGATTCTTTCTGAGATGAGAATGGTTGCCGAAGGCGTGAAAACAGCAAAATCCGTATACAATCTTTCTATGAAAATCGGGGTTGATATGCCGATCTGCCATGAGATATACCGCCTGCTATATGAAGACCTGTCACCACAGATAGCAGTAACGCGGCTTATGACCAGAGATTTGAAAGAGGAGATTGACAGTATTTGATTTCAGATGGCGGAATATAAATTTCATAAAGGTGAAGGACATCGGAAGCGACTCCGGGAGAAATTTCTGGAATCAGGGCTTAATGGTTTTCATGATTATGAGGTAATTGAGCTTCTATTGACGTTGGTTACACCACGAAAAGATTGTAAAGATGCAGCAAAGGCTGCTTTAAAAAAATTTAAAACAATTCAGGGCGTTTTTGAGGCATCTCCCTCGGATCTTTGTGAGATAAAGGATATCGGCCCAACCAATCAGTTTGGTATAAGACTGATCAAGGCTGTTGCAGAGCGATATCTTGAGAAGAAAGTTATTAAAAAAGATCCGATAAGTAATTCCAAAGCACTTTTTGATTATTTATATGCAAGTATAGGGGACAAGGGACGGGAATGTTTTAAGGCTGTTTTTGTTGATGCAAAGAACAGGGCGATTTCCACCAAAACACTGTTTGAAGGCACACTTACCGCTACATCTGTTTATCCCCGGGAAGTTGTGCAGGCGGCTATGAGTTATAAAGCGGCAGCCGTAATATTTGCCCATAATCATCCGTCAGGTGATCCCACACCCTCTGCCGAAGATATTTCAATTACACGTCAACTTGTATTTGCATGCCGCATAATGGGGATTACGGTACACGAACATATTATTATCGGGGATAATCAGTATTACAGCTTTGCTGACCATGGTTACATTGAACGTATGAATCGGGATTATGAAAGAAAAAAAAGTGAAATGACCCCTCCTGCTGATAATTGGAGGACTTAGAGGCAATAGCTTGTCAAATTGATTAATATAAGGATTACGAGTACGACTAAGAGCCGTTACATGAACGATATACCAGATGAACAAAAACCGGAATGCTTCAGTTGCCTTGATAAAATTTTTCCCATGGGTGAAAATGATTTTCGGAGTACGCCGGTTTCATGTGAACCGTGTCCGTATAAATTGGAATGTCTCAAAGCCGCAATAGATGGCCCTGACGGCTTAAAACTCAAAGAAGAATATATTGACCGGGCATATAAGTCAGGGTTGATCGGCTTTGTGGAACGATGGGCAAAAAAAAAAGCGATCCGGCGTAAAATGAAACAATATAAAAATACTGATAATTAAGTTTGTTTTAAATATGGTGAATTGCCAACTAAATGATGAGCTCACATCGTTATGAGCCCTTAATCTTATTTTAAGTTACAGATTTTTTTTGAGGTTAAGTCGATATGTCTATTTTTGAGATATTTGTTAATACAGGGGGATGCGATTATGAAAACTTTAAAAAATATTGATATTTCAGGTAAACGAGTCCTTATCAGGGTGGACTTCAATGTGCCCATGGATGAAAATCAAAATATTACAGATGATGCCCGGATCAAGGCTGTAGTGCCGACTTTAATATATGCAATTGAGCAAAAAGCAAAAATTATTGTAGCATCTCATATGGGACGGCCAAAAGGAAAGGTCGTAAAAGAGTTAAGCCTTGCACCGGTAGCTAAACGGCTTGGAGAACTACTTGAAAAAGATGTTAAAATGGCACCGGATTGTATTGGCGATGCTGCTGCTGCTCTGGTATCGACATTATCGGAAGGTGAAGTGCTTCTTCTTGAAAACCTTCGTTTTCATCCTGAAGAAGGGGAAAATGATGACGCTTTTGGAGAAAAGCTGGCCGGACTATGTGATATTTATATAAACGATGCCTTTGCCGTTTCTCACAGGGAAAACGCCTCGGTTTGTGCAGTGACAAAATATGCGCCTGTTTCAGCCGCAGGCTTTCTGCTTGAAAAAGAGCTGGCCTTTTTCGAAAAAGCGATGTCTAACCCTGAACGTCCGTTTGTTGCTATTATAGGTGGTGCAAAGGTTTCAAGTAAGCTGGGTGTACTTGAAAATTTGCTCAGCTCTGTTGATAAGATTATCATCGGTGGGGCAATGGCAAATACTTTTTTAAAAGGATGTGGCATCGATGTAGGCCAGTCAAAAGTGGAAAACGACTTGATTGCTGCTGCTGCTTCAACCATGAAGCAGGCTGAGGAAAAAGGGATTGATTTTTTACTTCCGGTTGATGTCGTTGTTGCCGGAACGTTTGATGCCGATGCGGAAACAAAAATTGTTGGTGTAGATGATATTCCGAAAGAGTGGATGGTTCTGGATATCGGACCGGAAACAATTAAACTGTTTGCTCAGGCTGTCAGTGATGCAAAAACAATTGTATGGAACGGCCCCATGGGTGTTTTTGAAATGGATGCGTTCAGCAACGGAACCGTTGGCCTTGCACAACATGTCGCCGATTCCAAAGCACTTACAGTGGTAGGTGGTGGCGATACTGATGCCGCTATCCATCTGGCGGGTGTAACGGACAGAATTTCTTATATTTCCACAGGCGGAGGGGCTTTTCTTGAGCTTCTGGAAGGGAAAGTACTGCCTGCTGTTCATGCATTAGTCAGGGAAAATAAATAGTAAAGATATGCAGATAAAGGGGCTTTCCGGCAAATATATTTTATGGATCGTTACTGCTCTCTCAGTTTCGGCGGCCGTTATTTTTCGGGAAGATCTGGTACATCTGTACTATCTTCTGGCAGACCGGCACCAGGCCAAGAATTTTATTGAAGCCTTCGGGCCAGGCGCTCCGGTTGTTTTTATATGTATTCAAATCTTTCAGGTGATTTTTGCTCCCATCCCGGGTGAGGCAACAGGCTTCATTGGCGGTTATCTGTTCGGTACGACAAATGGATTCATATATTCGAGTATTGGTCTTGCTGCCGGCTCATGGATTAATTTTTCCATTGGGCGTCTGCTGGGCAGAAAATATGTTCGGAAGTTGATCCCTGAACATAAAATGAATCGGTTTGATAGCTATGTTAAACATCAGGGTGTCATTACACTTTTTATCCTGTTTATAATTCCCGGTTTTCCAAAAGACTGGTTGTCACTCTTTCTCGGTATCACGGCGCTTCCATTAAGGGTTTTTATTGTGATTGCTGCAATTGGCCGGATGCCGGGAACTCTGGCACTCAGTCTTCAGGGCGAATTTTTGTTCAGGGAAACCTATGCCCCTCTGATTCTTATGGCCATACTCAGTACTGCAATTGTTTTTGTGGTGTACCGCTTCAGAAAGCGAATTTATCGATGGGTTGATCGCATTAACGGTTAAGTCTTTATGACTATTGACTTTAGCGCCATATAGTGTTATAAGGCCCTAAAAATATTTATATTTAACCGGTACAAATGTTTTTCTTTTTGACCAACACCTCTTTTTGATAAGGAGAATATAGTGGTACAGTGGGGCGTTCGGGAAGAACTCAGTAGTAGAGATAAAATCCGACGGTCTTATTATGAGCTTCTGAGGGATGATCTTGACCCGCAGATGCTTCAGTATGCACTTATAGATTCCTACTGTAATTTCTCTAAAGAAAACATCCCCTATCCGTTTGTAGAATTCCGGGAACTAAAACCGCGTGCACGTGTGCCTGATATTGAATATCCCTTGCAAAATGCCTTCTTGGTTATCTTTGTTGAGGATATGATACCATCAGAACACAAGAAATATATCCGGTTTCTTGATGTCAATAAAACCACCAAGGCAAATCTTCTGGGATCCAAAACACTGACACTTTCAGGGAAATTTGACAGAACACATAAATATCTTGATTCCATCAAATTTGGTAATTTCCTTCAATCTCTTTTGCCGGTTGACTATGCACTGCTGATTCAGAGAGATTCTGCTACTGCAAAGGACAGATATAGCCTTTCACATTTTCATGTAAAGATTGACTGGCCCATTTCAGAAGCTGCCGAGGATCTTGCCCGAAATCTCAGATATATCTCAAAAGACCTTTATGAAAAGGGTGATAAGCAAGCCGAAGAGATCCAGAAAAAATATTTTGAGTACTATGGCCTCCCGTTTATGGCCGGTGGTCGCAGAACCGCTGCAATTGTTGCTGCACAATACCTGAAAAGAGTTAAATGTATTACAACGGTTTATGCCGGCAGCAGTGAGTCAAGATCGCTTATTAGAATTTCTGAAAGAGGGGTCTCAAAGTCAATTCTTATAAAACTTTCTGAGAAAGAGCTTCATCAGATTGCAGAAGCAAACCATATAAAACCCCGGACATTTTATAAAAACTATGTTGCCATTCGGGAAAAAAAATATATTCTATGTATTTTTCAGGCAACATATAATTTTACAACCCCGGCCAGGCCGGGCGATGATGGAAAACTCCGGGATCTGAACCCTGATCTTCACTGGTTGACGGTGGGCGCACAGAATATCCTGCCGCGGCCGGGCGTTTTTAAATATCCGCCGATCCCATTAAATATTATCTATTCAGAAACGCTGAAATCCTGAATGGGTTACAGATGGTGATGTCTGTTTTAAGATGTACTGATTATTAATAAACAGTTCAGATCTGGAAGTGGTGTTAAGGGATAGCGATTATAACTTCTTTATCATTGCTGTTTCATCACAATCAGGGAACTTTACACAAGCCAGGCAGTCTCCCCATACTTTTAGAGGCAAGGCTTCCCGCTCAATCTTATTAAATCCGAATCGCTTGAAAAAACCCGGCCTGTAGGTCAATGTAAATAATTCTTTAATCTGATAGGTCTGGGCTTCTTCAATAATTGACGCAGTAAGGCTGGTACCAACTCCTTTTCCGGTATGGTCGGGGTATACCGCAAGAGAGCGGATTTCTGCAAGATCTTCCCAACAAAACTGCAAGGCACAGCAGCCAAGAATTTTTTCGGTTTTATCATCAATAAATACTGAAAAATCCCTGAGATGGTCAAAAAGTTTAGTAAGAGGCCTTGATATCAATTCGCCCTTATCGCCATAGATTTTCAATAAACTATGAATTACCTTAACATCCTGTATTTGTGCTTTTCTAATCATGACTGAAGAAATAACTTTCTTTTAAAATAAAATCAAGCTGGAATTTATATGATGTGTCCGTAAAAAAAATAATCGGACTTGCAATATTGAAACTGAATACCGGGTATAGCTAAAAGAAAAGCCGGTACAATTATAAGATTGTACCGGCCATATAAATAAGGTTGATCGTTCTTAAATGTTATTAAAAGTCCTTAAAATCATCATCTTCATCATCATCAAGCGGTATGAGCTGTTCCGGATTTATTTCAGTAACATCCGTTCTCGCAAGATCTGTCGCTGTCGGTTCACCATCATCAGGAGCTTCGATGGCCATCCTTTCTCCTGTGGCTTCATCCTGCTCTTCCTCAGGCACATTTCCATTATCACCACGTATTTTTCCAACCATTCCAACAAGATCCTCAACGATAACGCCTAACTGCATCGCCTGGGCATTCATCTCTTCGCAAGCAGATGCCGACTCTTCGGCATTTGCTGCATTTTTCTGTGTAACCTTATCAATTTCAGATACTGCTCTTGAAATCTGGTCAATGCCTTCAGCTTGTTCTGTTGTTGACTCAGCGATTTCAGATACAAGTTCGCCAACCTTGGCATAACTGGAATTTACTTTAGTAAATCCTTCATTAGTCATGTTGACAAGGGAAGCGCCCTCTTTTACCTTTTTAACGGTACCTTCAATTAGTTCAGCCGTGTTCTTAGCAGCTTCTGCAACCCTCATGGCAAGGTCTCGAACTTCGTTGGCCACAACCGCAAAGCCGGCACCGGCTTCACCTGCGCGGGCTGCTTCAACAGCAGCATTGAGTGCCAGGAGGTTTGTCTGGAAAGCAATTTCATCAATTGTCTTGATAATTTTTTGAGTCTCTTCGCTTGCTGTAGAAATATCTTCCATAGATACAATAAGTTTGGACATTGTGTCATTTGCCTGCTTGACAACAATGTGTGCCTCTTTCATCAGGGCATTAGCTTCAGATGAGTGATCCGAATTCTGCTTTGTTTTAACAGCCATGATTTCAAGAGAGGACGTTGTCTCTTCCACTGAGGCTGCCTGTTGTGAAGAACCTGATGCTAGAGAATGGCTGGCCGCTGAAATTTCAGAAGAACCTGTTTTAACCTGTTCTGAGCCAATACGAAGATCATGAATAATTCTGCTAATCGGGCGTGTAACACCACGCGTAATAAAGAATGCGAACATTGCACCGATTATCACTGCAGCAACAACAAGCCAGATCAGAAGGTGTTTGACAAATCCGGCCATTTTTGAGGCATGTGTACTTACCACATCAACATTTTCATCAACCTTTTTGGCCGCTTCGATCGTTTTGTTAATAATATCCTCTGAAGATTGATTGGACTGAGCGCGTAAAGAGGCTTGTTTTTTCTTGTTATCCAGCCACTTTTTCAGAAGTCTGCGATACTTGTCGATACTTTCGATGGCTTCCAGTGCCTTGGGCATTTCCATGGCATCGGTGGACATTGTAACAATATCATTGGCAAATTCATATATCTGATCAAGTTTGGTGTTCAGCTGTTTTGCATCTTCCGGATTCTGATACAGCATATACATCAGTTCATGTTCCCGGATAAGATAGTAGAGATTAACGCCTTTGGCGGCCAAAATCATTTCAGGTACCTTGGCAGCAGCCTCTTCATAAAATTCATCCTCGATCCAGATCGTAAAGGTGGATTCCCTGCCATCAAAAATTGATTGCATCTGGCTAAGAATGCCACTGGCTGTCGATTTCAGCTGCTTTTCAATTTTAAGGTTTTCAAATGCCAGTTGGGCATATTCAGCGCTGATCTTTGAATAATCGGCCAACTCACCTTTTATAGCATTGGCTGTGTCAATCGTCTCCCTGTTTTTTGCTATTGTTAACACTTTATCCACAGATGCTTCGACAGTTTTAATCTGAGTATTCCAGTCTTTTCCGGATTTATCGTCAAGTTTTTTGTCAAATTCGAAAGAGAGCGTATGCGCTTTCCACATGTCTCTTTCCGTGCTATTAACAGCCGATAATTCAGGGATCTCTTGAGCAGTTATCTGAGTAATGGTTTTCCCGACCATATAGATATTAACAATACTAATGATTCCGATTACAGCAGTTAGTATCAAACCAATTGTAAACCCGGTCGCAATTCTGGTTCCAACCTTCATTTTGTTCAGCATCGTAAAAATCTCCCCCAAAGGTCAATATTATTTAGACCCAACCCATTAACCAATTACAATAAAAGTAATTGCAATCATTAAAATTTTACTTACCCATGATAAAAAGATGAAATTTTGGATAACCTAACAAATGATATATTGTGTGTCAATTAAAAAACTACCGCACTATATTGTGTTTTATCATTACTAATGAATATCAGCAGACATTAGTCCGGCTCATTTCCTTTAATAAAAAGTGCTTCAACACTATTGTGTTCTTCGATAGATGTTCTCAGGCCGGAAGAGAGATCAATGGGTGCCGATATAACTGTATCCGGCAAGTCAAACGTCTGATATGGTTTATTTTTTAGCGTTTGTTTCATAAATTCAATCCATATGGGAAGTGCGGCCTTGCCGCCTGTTTCAAATTCTCCAAGAGTTGTAAAATCATCATTTCCAACCCATACACCTGTGGCGATAGCAGGCGAAAAACCGACAAAAAGTGCATCCCTGAAAAAGTTTGTTGTTCCGGTTTTTCCGCCAACAGGCCGGTTAAGCACTTTTGCTTTTTTGCCGGTACCATGTAGAATCACACCCTGAAGCATATCCGTTATTACTGCGGCACCGCCAGGCGACATGGCAACTTTTTGTTCAGGTTTGATACGCCATATGACCCGACCGGATCGGTCAACAACTTCAATAATACCGTATGGTGTAATGTGTTTGCCCAGGTTGGGGAAGGTCGAATAGACCGCTGTCAATTCAAGAAGATTTACCTCCGAAGTGCCCAGGGCCAGGGATAAGTTGGGAGAAAGTGTTGAGGTTATGCCGAGCTTGTGGGCAAACGTTACTGTTGAAGAGGGGCCCAGCATTTCAATCAGTTTAACAGCAGGAATATTTTTAGAAAGTGCCAGCGCTTTTCTGAGTGTCATTTCACCTTTAAAGTCTTTTGAAAAATTTTCAGGTTCCCAATCCTTATTATTATTCTGGTTTTTGTATATAACCGGTCCGTCAAGAATTGTTTTATTCTGGGAGAAACCACGTTCAATCGCCTGTGCATAGATAACCGGTTTGAATGCAGATCCGGGCTGTCTCAACGCATTTGAAGCACGATTAAACTGGCTTTTCGAATAATCCTTTCCGCCGACCATTGCAAGAATTCCCCCGGTCTGGATATCAATGGACACCAGCGCACACTGTGGATCAGGGGAGATGATACCTTTTTTTCCCATCCTGTTTTCGATTTCGGAGATACCGTTTAAAACAGCTTGCTCAGCTTCATTTTGCAGATCAAGTGAGATGGTTGTATAAACACTAAGCCCACCTTTATAGAGCATGGCCGCACCAATTTTATTTTCAAGAAAATCGCTTACATAATCGACGAAATAAGGTGCCGATTTTTGCTGATTGGCATTTTTACAAATAATTACCGGCTTGGCAGCAGTTTTTTCATAGGCATCAACAGATATGATTCCTGTATCGGCCATCTGTTTTAACACGATGTTTCGGCGCGTCTTTGCAAGGTCGGGGTTGACAAGTGGTGAATAAATGGATGGTGCCTTCGGCAGAGAAGCAATCATAGCGCATTCGGAAAGATTAAGATTTTCAACAGATTTTCCGAAATATTTATTGGCTGCAGCCTCCACACCATAAGTTCCGCTTCCAAGGTAAATCTGGTTAAGATAGAGTGCGAGGATTTCATTCTTGGTATAGCGTCTTTCAAGCTGGATGGCGAGAAAGGCTTCCTTTATTTTTCGGGTAAGTGTTTTCTGGGGTGTAAGAAAGAGTGTTTTTGAAAGTTGTTGAGTAATGGTACTGGCGCCCTCAACAAACTCTCCTGCCAGAATATCTTTGATAATGGCTCGTAAAATACCCTTAATATCAATGCCGCTATGTTTATAAAAATTTCTGTCTTCTGTTGTGAGGAGTGCCTTTATAAGATAGTCGGGCATAATTTCAAAGGGAACGGGGGTTCTTTTTTCAATAAATAATTCTGCCAGCAGCCGCTTTTCTGATGAATAGATGCGTGTTACAGCAGAAGGTTTAAAATCCTCAAGCAATCTGATCTGGGGGAGATCACGAAAAAGTCCTACAAATGCACCCACCATAATTCCGGGAATGATAGCAGCCAGAACCAGGAGAATGATCATTTTTTTGTTGAAACTAAAGTCGGTCATGCGTAAAAAGGTTATAGCTTTTATTTTAAATATTAAATTTAAAGGAATTTTATATGTCACATCACCATGAACACGATCACGGAGAAGAAAATAGTCTAACCGAATCAGAAAAATTAATCAAACTCCTCGAACACTGGATCCATCACAATGATGACCATGCCGAGAACTATAGAAACTGGGCCTCAAAGGCAAAAGATAGTGGGTTGACTGACGTTGAGGGTTTTCTGAAGGAGGCCGCCGAAAAGACGATGGAGATCAGTACATTGTTTAAGAAGGCGAAAGGATGTATTAAATAAAGCATAAGCTTGATAAAAGCCTGATTGAGCATTTGAAGCGGGTTTGTAATTTTTAATAAAATTAGTGAAAATGACGAAAGTTATGAGAAGCCGGGGGCTAAGAAGCGTGTCGGTTATTTTCAATTCATTATTACCCCGCTATAGCACTTCAGAGCAGCGTTCATATACTTTATCGCGGGGTTTTATTTCTCAATACCCACCCTCGCCTTAACTCCTTTTTGATAATAGTGTTTTATCAGTTTCATCTCCGTAACCAGATCCGCTTTTTCAATTATTTTTTCATGGGCGCCCCGGCCGGTTAGAACCAGTTCAACATTATCTGTTTTTTTATCCATAAGCTCAAGCAGCGTCTGGACTGAAAATATGCCGAGCTTAACAGCCACGTTGACCTCTTCCATGATGACAACATCGTGGGTGTTTTCTAAAAAGATAGTTTCGATTCTTTTAAGACCTTTGGCACCGGCTTCAATATCTTCATCGGAAGGTTTGCCTTTTATAAAATGGCCTTTGCCAAACTGTTCAACAGTGATGAGATCGGAAAATCGGGCCAGAGCCTTGATTTCACTGAAGTCACCCATCTTTATAAATTGTCCGATAAAAACTTTCAGCCCTGCACCGGCTGCCCGTAAGGCCAGGCCGAGTGATGCAGTTGTTTTACCTTTTCCATCTCCTGTGTAAACCTGAATATAGCCTTTCATGGATTTATCACCTGTTCTGTTTTTGAAATTATTGTATCGAGTCTTCTGAGAAGATCAAATTTTTCGCATCGGGAACCGAGCTTAACCGTTACCGTGCTGTTCGGTTGCGCAAATGGTACTTGATTGCCGTCACTGTCGATGATTGCTTCAATCCGGTCTTTTTTAATCGGTCCCCTGGGCTGAATGATTTCGATTTCATCACCTGTAAATATTTTATTTCGGACACCGATTTCAGCATGGTGATCATCCGTATTGCCGGATACTTTGGCTACAAAGATATTGACCGGTGACGTATGAGTGACTTCGTAACCCGGTATGGTCTGTTCGGGATCATTGAAATAAAAACCCGTGCAGTATGCCCGATTAGCAATACTGCCAAGCTCTGATATCCATTCAGGTTTCATATGAAATTTTTCCGGGTTTTCATAAAACAGATCGATGGCCTGTCTGTATATTCTTACGGTTGATGCCAGGTAGTTGATGCTTTTCATCCTGCCTTCAATTTTAAGGGAGATGATGCCGGCATCAATCATTTCAGGAATGTGTTCCACCATACAGAGGTCATTTGAGTTGAATATATAAGCCCCCCTGTTGTCTTCTGCAAATGGCATATAAAGGCCGGGACGCTTTTCCTCAACTACCGAATATTTCCATCGGCAAGACTGGGCACACATCCCCCGGTTGCTATCACGCTGTGTCATAAAGTTGCTTAGCAGGCAGCGGCCGGAATAGGAGATGCACATGGCGCCATGAGCAAAAGCCTCCACTTCCAGGTTGGTTTTTTCGGTAATCTGTTTAATTTCCAATAAAGAGAGTTCTCGGGCTGTATTGACCCTTTTTATGCCAAGGCGTTCCCAGAACTGTGCAGCAAGATAACTGGTTGTATTGGCCTGTGTACTGAGATGGATCGGGATATCAGGAATTATTTTCTGTGCTGTTGATATGATTCCCGGATCGGCCATAATGATGGCATCCGGGCCGATTTGTCCAATTTTTTCAAGATATTCGGAAATGGCATCAGCTTCATGGTTTCGCGGGTAGATGTTACATGCCAGGTAAACCTTTACACTATGTTTATGGGCAAGACGAATCGCCTGTGCAAGTTCCTCATCGGAAAAATTACCTGAAAAATTTCTAAGACTGAAATCTTTCCCGGCCAGATAAACTGCATCAGCACCATAATGTATGGCAATTTCAAGTTTTTCATAGTTGCCGGCAGGGGCCAGCAACTCAACTTTATTTTGTTCTGATACGTTCATAACAGGAGCAGTATCTATCATAGTACAGAATCAGGCAAGAATTTTTTGGTTTCTGCTTCAAAAAAATATTTCCTGTCAGCACAATAAAAAACATCCGGGAATTAATGCAGAGGGTTTAGGAATAGTGCTATTTCAGGCCATCTTTAATAGTTATTTATCTTCGATTGAAAATGACGGCATTGGCTCTATGGCCGTTCCAATACCATAAAGTTCCTTAAGAATGTTGTTCGTTGAAGGATTCTCTGTCAATCAGGGTACAAAACATAAAAAAATCATCTTGTTTTAGGATGTAAGAATCTGGTATTTATAAATTATAGAATTTGTTCCTCATTACTTTTCAAGGTAACCGTTTTAAAGCAGCAGGGATAAAAAATGAATTGGGATATAAGTGAGCCCTTCTGTCATAATCTGCCATCAGAGCCTATTCCGGAGATTGGTAAAATTCTTGTGACCGGGGCAAGTGGTTATATTGGCGGACGATTGGTGCCTGAACTTCTTGCCCGTGGATATGAGGTTCGCGTGATGGTCAGAAGCTACTCTCCTGAGTATGTCGAGCGGTGGCCGGGTGCCGAGATTGTTGCTGCAGATGCGCTTTATTTTAATAGCCTTGTTAATATTATGAAGGATATTCATACAGCTTATTATCTTATCCACTCTCTTTTGCTTGGGGAAAAAAAATTTGAGACAGCAGATATTGAAGCGGCAATCAATTTTAGAAAAGCAGCTGCTGAAAATAATGTAAAAAGAATTATTTATCTTGGAGGGCTTGGCGATTTGCAAGTCTCACTTTCGCCTCATCTGAGAAGTCGAATAAAAGTTGCAGATGAATTGAGTCTGGGGGAAGTGCCGACAACAATTCTGAGGGCCGCTATTATTATCGGTTCGGGCAGTGCCTCATTTGAAATAATGAAACATCTGCTGAAAAATTCTCCGGTGATTTTGATTCCTCTCTGGGCTAAGACCATGTGTCAGCCGATTGCGATCAGGGATGTTATCAAATATCTTGTAGGTGTTCTGGAGAAACCGGAAACGGTCGATAAAAATTTTGATATTGGCGGTGGCGATATTCTTACTTATGAAATGATGTTGAGGCATCTTTCGGACATTCTGGGTAGTAAAAATCTTTTCTTGTCTTCACCGGTAAAAAATGTCCGAATACTGGCCTATGTTGTAAGCCTTTTTACACCGGTGCCGGTAAGAATAACAAGATGTTTGATGGAAGGAATCAGAAATGAAGTAATATGCCATAACTATAATATTGTGCATTTCCTGCCATTTAAAACGATTCCATATAAAGAATCTCTGGTCAGAGCGTTGACACGAGAAGAGCAGGATCAGGTCCATACAAGGTGGTCCGATGCCTATCCGCCTGCATTTGAGTTGGCCATTAAGCTGCATGAACTTGAAACATTACCGCGATATACAAGTTCATATACAATCCTGAGTGATAAAAGCGCCACAGCTCTTTATGGTTCCGTATGCAAAATCGGAGGCGACAAGGGCTGGTTTAATTATAGTTGGATGTGGCGGGTAAGGGGAGCAATGGACCGGCTTTTTATGGGTGTGGGCACTTCCCGGGGCAGAAAGAAGACAGATACACTGCGAATAAATGATGTCATTGATTTTTGGCGAATTGAAGATCTGAAAGCAAATCAACGGATGCTTTTACGTGCCGAGATGAAAGTACCCGGGAAGGCATGGCTGGAATTTACTATTGCTCATACTGAGGAAAAAAACAGGCTAACCGTTACAGCCTGGTATGAACCCAGAGGCATTTTTGGAATCTGCTACTGGTATTTTTTTCTGCCGTTTCATCATTATATTTTTGACGATCTTATCAAGCAGATTGAGATTCGAAGTAGCGATTAGAATCTGTTGAAATGTATATAATATATATGGTTAATACCATATATGTGATATTTAAAGATTTACAAATAAATTCTTATACCAATTGAGTTGACAAGAAGATTGGTGCGATGTATCAAACGTTTGATTGTAGATAATAGATGGAAAAGAGGATTATATAAAAAGTGCAACTGTCGAACTTTTTATCAGATATTTCATGCAAAATAAATTCTAATTGAAACTTATTTTTTAATATTGTTATGCAGCTTTAGGCTCAGACTTATTGCTATATACTGTGGTACGGAATGACAAAAATTAATCAAGAGATAACAGATCTGTGTTTGCTGGAATTGAGAAAAAAACAACAAAAAAAGATCGGGATTGCTGAAGATTTTTTTTTAATTAAAAAATCTAAAAATTTAATATCAAAGTGGTTTAATAAGATAGAAAACTATAATTCGTCCAGAGAGTCTGTTATCAAGCAATTCGGGCATGGGATAGAAAGAGAGCAAATAACCCAGGAGCTATTCAATTTTTGGTATATATATCATGCATTGTCTAATCGACTTTCTATTGCTATGACATTTCCTGAGCTTGAACATCTTTACCATCATGATGATAAATTAGTTCCAACAACTGAAGAATTAAAAGAAAAATGGAGACATATTTATAAGAATGATATGGATTCTCCACAAACCGCTAGAAAATATTTTAAATTCCTTTGTAATAATCACTATTTTTCAGAAGCTCATAACCTGGTAGATATTCTACTTAAGCAATTTCCTTCTAAAATTTCAATTCAGTGCCTTCCGGCAGAATTACTTATGGCTGAAGGGTTTGTAGGGAAGGCAATTGATTTTTTAGATAAAAAGAATATTGAATTTCCTTCTAAAATAAAATTAAAAGTAACGATGGCAGAGGCTTATCGCAGGGCAGGTTTAGTTGATGAATATGATCAGGTAATTGAACAGATAAGCAAAAAAATATCATTGAGCGACAGAATGTTGAGATTATCACTTGGTTTAAATCAAGATATTGATGCGGGATATCGATTACTCTCTTTTTTGAAAAATAATAAAAATATTATACAGGCAACACCTTTGGCAGTAAAATTTTTAAATAGCAGTGGGGAAAGATCGTTATCTGTAAAAATACTTAATGCCTGTCTTAAGTGCCCCCACATAATTGATGAACACTCATCTATATTTGAAGCATTATTACAACAAGGTGATAAAGAGCTTGAGTCAAAAGCTCAAAAACTGTTTTCACATATAATTCGGACCTGTAGTGTGGAGAAATTTGAGACCACTCGTAACCTGCTAAACCCTGTAGTTGCATAAAAAAGTAGTAAAACAAGTAGTAAAAAGCTTGCGGAAGCCCATGAATAGTGGTTATATAGTGTTTACTACAACAAAAATAACATTATCCAGGAGGCCACCGCAAGTGAAGTCCAGTAAATCA
>JAIPEE010000058.1 GCA_021737275.1 Desulfobacterales bacterium | reverse complement strand
ACTCTTACCACAAGGAGGCCTTTTTTGTATGGTAAAAAGTTCCCCCATTTTTTAGGTTTTCACTTGGCAAAACACTCAATCCACTAAACAATAAGGGTTTAAACAGAATTACTGTTTGTTTTTGGGTGAACTCCAATGCTATCCAGTGTTGACATGAAAATGCCTGTGCCGACCAGTGCAAAAACAGACCATTTATTTATGTGCATAATCAGGAAACCATATCCCGGTACTCAGGCAGCTCCTGTCCGCCGGTAACAATCGCTATTTTTCCGCTGAGTCTTTTTGACATTTTTCACTCCTGATGTTTTCGGATTCGTTTTCTGCTAAAATATATCTCAACTTATTCGTATTAAAAGCTTTGTATATCTTTCAAAGACAGTCGTTTAATAAATGCATACCGGCATTATATTAATATCAGATGCCATGAATCTTCTAATTTTGGGATTGATACTTTTCAATTTATATACCATACTGTCGGAACAATAATCAATTTTAGCTTTATATTATACGAACTGAATGTCAGTTTTCTATTTTGTGCTATCAATTGCGTTACGGTACCTGTAAACAATAACACTCAATTTCGGAAAGGGTTTATATGAATATTTATGTTGGTAATCTGGCCCTCAGTGTAACACAAGACAATCTGCGAGACTTATTTATCGAATTCGGAGAAGTAGAAAGCGCAAAGGTTATTACCGACAGATTTTCCGGTGCTTCAAAGGGTTTTGGTTTTGTCGAAATGCCGAGCAATTCAGAAGCAGATCAGGCGATCAAAGCCTTAAACGGAAAATTTTTTGAACGCCAGAATATAAAGGTTAATCCGGCCGATCCCGGCGGAAAAAAGAAAAAAACAAACAAACGTTTTCAGCGCAGACGATAATAATCGTATTAATACCTGATGTTTAAAATATAAAAAGGAAGCCCGTCCGGGCTTCCTTTTTATATTTTCTGCTATCTGTAAAAATTATTTGATCGGTTCCATCTCTTCCATATACGCACGAAGCTCTTCGCCAACAATTTCTACCTCGGTGTTACGGATTGCATCATTAACATCAATCAGCCTGATATTATCCACGCCGTTATCTTTAAGGTCAAGGCCCTTACCGATAACATCACTATCGATATCTTTCATGAAACCCTGAAGAAGCGGAACAGCCGCGTGGGTGAAAAGATAGTTGCCATATTCTGCAGTGTCGGAAATGATAACATTCATTTCATGCAGTTTTTTACGGGCAATGGTGTTAGCAATAAGCGGGGTCTCATGAAGAGATTCATAGTAAGCGGATTCAGGTTTCATACCGGTAGCAACCATTGTATCAAAAGCAAGCTCAACACCGGCCTTAACAAACGCGATCATCAGAATACCATTATCAAAATATTCCTGCTCGGGGATCTCTTCATCAGTTGAAACTGCTGTTTCAAAAGGTGTTTCACCGGTTGCTGCACGCCATTTAAAAAGGTTGGCATCACCATTGGCCCAGTCTTCCATCATGGTACTGGAAAAATAACCGGACATAATGTCATCCATATGTTTATTAAAAAGCGGCGTCAGGATCTCTTTAAGTTCTTCAGCCAGATCATATGCAATAATCTTGGCCGGGTTGGAGAGACGATCCATCATATTTGTAATACCGCCATGTTTCAGAGCCTCAGTAACGGTTTCCCATCCGATCTGTACCAGTTTGGAAGCATAGCCGGAATCGATTCCCTTTTCGATCATTTTATCGTAGCAAAGCAGTGAGGCTGTCTGGAGCACGCCACAAAGAATTGTCTGCTCGCCCATCAGGTCGGATTTAACCTCTGCAACAAATGAAGAGTGCAGAACACCGGCCCTGTCACCGCCTGTGCCGGCACAATAAGCTTTTGCAATATCAAGACCATTGCCATTCGGATCATTTTCCCTGTGAACCGCAATAAGGGTCGGCACACCAAAGCCACGAAGATACTCGGCTCTTACCTCAGAACCGGGTGATTTAGGTGCAACCATAATAACGGTAATGTCTTCACGGATTTTCATACCTTCTTCAACAATGTTAAAACCATGTGAATAGGAAAGACAGGCACCCTTTTTCATTAACGGAACAACCTTGCTGACAACAGGTGTATGATATTTATCCGGTGTAAGGTTAAGAATCAGATCACCCTGGGGAATCATATCTTCATATGTGCCATACTCAAATTTGTTTTCAACCACATTTTTGTATGGAATATCTTCTGTTTCAATCTCTTCCTGACGTAATGCATAAGCAACTTCAAGCCCACTGTCACGAAGATTAAGGCCCTGGGGAAGTCCCTGGCCGCCACAACCGATAATAACTATTTTTTTCCCTTTGAGCGCTTCCACGCCATTGAACTCTGAGGGGTCCATAAAGCGACAATGACCAAGCTCTTCAAGCTGGAGGCGTAACGGTAAGCTGTTGAAATAATTTTCACCCATTTTTCATTCTCCTTGTTTTTTTATAAATATATTTTATTCATTTTTAGAGATATTCTTAATTTTTAAAATATTATCCTTAGTCTATATTTAATTGTTGCGTCAAGTAATTTATTCGCGATACAGTGTTGCATAAATTGCAACAATTATGGTTTATTTTATAAATTATCACTCAAAACTACAGGTATAAATCAAATTGGACATCCGGGAACTTAAAATATTCAGGCACCTAGCCGAATCTCTCCACTTTGGCCATACAAGCCGGGCATATAATTTAACACCATCTACTCTGACAAGAACCATTCAGCGGCTTGAAAATGCACTGGACGAAAAGCTCTTTTTCCGTGACAACCGGTCGGTATTTTTAACACCTGCCGGAGAAACATTTAAAAAATATGCAGACGATGTAATAGAACGTTGGGCGGTATTGCAACACAGCCTTGCAGATGATGGCGAATTGAGCGGCGACATATCGCTTTACTGTTCGGTTACGGCCGTCTACAGCATTTTACCCGGTATTCTCAGTAAATTCAGGGAGGCGTATCCTGCCGTACAGATTAAACTTGAGACAGGTGATGCAGCCAGAGCGCTGACAAAGGTTCAAAATGGTGAAATTGATGTTTCCATAGCCGCTTTGCCTGAAAAACGGCCACCAAGGTTGGAATTAATGAAGGTAATTGAAACGCCCCTTGTCTTCATTACGCCTATGCGCTTTCCGGAAACGGTCATATATAAGAACAAAAAAATTGACTGGCATAAGACGCCCATTATCATGGCGGAAAGGGGCCTCAGCCGTGAACGCATAGACCGGTGGTTTTCAAAAAAAAATGTTATGCCCAATATCTATGCCCGGGTTGCCGGTAACGAAGGAATTATTGCCATGGTAAGCCTTGGCTGCGGTATCGGTGTTGTACCCAGGCTGGTTCTTGAAAAAAGCCCGCTTCAAAATCAGATAAAAATTATAGCTGTATCCCCGCAGTTAGCCCCTTTTTCGATTGGCGTCTGCACCATAAAAAAGAATTTAATGAATCCAAAGATTCAGGCGATATGGAAAATTGCTCAGCAGGAGACAAAAACTTAGCCTTGCTTCCTTTACTCTTTACCGGGTATCCCGGCCTCTTCAAACGTCAGTACCTCTTTGAACATTTTCGCTGCACCCTCAATGACACTCATCGCCATTGCGCCGCCGGTTCCTTCTCCCAACCGCATACCCAGATTCAGAATGGGTTTCAATCCCAGGTGGTCAAGCATTAATTTATGTCCCTGCTCTTCGGAACAGTGGCCGGAAAAGCAATATTCTTTCACCGTCGGGCATAATGTACAGGCTATCAGGGCACCGGCTGTTGAAATAAAGCCATCAATAACAACCGGTTTGCCGTAGTATGCTGCAGCCAGAATACTACCAGCGATGCCACCGATTTCGAAACCGCCTACTTTAGCCAGAACATCCAGACCGTCAGTCGCATCCGGTTGATTGACGGCAATTGCTTTCCCAATGGTTTCTATTTTTTGTTTGAGTCCGTCATCATCAACTCCGGTTCCCCGGCCCACCATATCTTCAAGCGATTTACCGGTAACAACCGCCCCAATAGCGGCCGATGGTGTGGTATTGCCTATACCCATATCGCCGGTACCCAGTATTTCAATTCCATTTTCAAACAGTTCGGATGCCTGTGCAAAACCTGTTAAAAGCGCCTCTTCGGCTTGTTCTTTTGTCATTGCAGGGCCTTTAAGAAAATTGGCTGTGCCGGCCGCTATCTTTTTAATACGTAATCTCTCGCCATTGGGCATATCCGCCGGATTAATTTCAGGGATAATACCCATATCCACAACCCAGACCTCAGCACCGACATGGCTTGAAATAGCACTAATGCCTGCGCCGCCGGCCAGAAAAGCCTGAACCATACCGCCGGTTATTTCCTGCGGATAGGCACTGACACCTTCGGCAACAATACCATGATCACCGGCCATAATGAGAATACCTTTTTTGTCTATTGACGGCTTCAGGGTTTTCTGAATACCGCACAATCTTTCAGATATTTCATGTAGCCTTCCCAATGCACGGGTCGGCATAAGCAGTTGGGCTGTCCGCGCCTGCGCTTTACTTATCCACTCCTGATCAACAGGACTGATGCCTTCGACAATCTCTTTTATATCTCCTGGTTTACTCATCTTTTGTTCTCCTTAAAAAATCTGTCAACTAATTAACGGATATGTCATTAATCAATGCATTCAGTTGTTTTTTCCCGGCCTCAGGATCTCTCTGCTGTACCTGGACCCAATCTTTAAGTTTATCCATTGCCTTGCCGGAATCAATTTGTGTTTTTGCTTTTTCAACACCCTCTTTAAGGGATGCCGCTTCACCCGTCACATAAAACATGGGTGCGGCATTGAGGCAGATAGTATTATAAAGCCCATTATTATCAAGACCTGAGAACACTCTCAACAAACGCCGGGCCTCTTGTACCGGATCATTCCCGGCTGCAATCTCAGACAAATCATGCTGTTTTGTAAGACCAAGATCTTCCGGTGCCAGGGCATATCTTTTAATCGTGCCATCTTCAGAAAGCTCTGCAATATGACTTTCCGCAAAGGCTGAAAGTTCATCCATACCGCCGGCCCCATTGCCTGTTTCTCCATGGAAAATCAGTGCCTTTTTAAACCCGATTTCTCTCATAGTCTCTGTCACCGGCATCAGCATTTCTTTGGCATAAACGCCTCGAACACCGTACCGGGGGTTGGCCGGATTGGCAAGGGACGCCGCTATATTTAAAATACTGCCAAACCGCATTTGGGAAAGAATCCTGAAAAGTGCGGTCGGATGTGTACCGGCACTCATTCCGTTAAAAATTCCAATACCGGTTTTTTCAATACTTTCCTTAACAATTTCAACATCACACTCAACATCGATGCCCAATGCTTCGCATAGATCCACCGTACCACACTTTGAGGTTATGGCTCTGGCACCATGACGCGCCATAGGAATGTCGCCGGCAGCAGCCACAATAGCCGATCCGGTGCTGATATTAAAGGTCTTGAACGTATCCATACCGGTACCGCAATTATCTGTAACCGGGATATTTGTATCAAGTGAAACTTTAACCGTATCAAGATCAAAGATGGCCTTCCATGCACCGGCAATCTCTTTGGGTGTCGGACCCTTTGCTGTAATGGCAGATAAAAAAGCACCCTGATGAATTTCGGGTTGAGTATTATTTAAGATTTCATTAAAGGACCGGTTTGCCTCTGCCATGGACAGATCTTCGCCGGCGATCAGCCGATTAATAGCGCCGCCGAACGTTATAAGATGATCAGTCATAATTTACCTCCACTATTACTTTTAAGCAGCCCGGATCCGCAGCCTGCAAAAATCCGTTCCGGATATCTTCAAATTTGATTTTTTTTGAAATTATTTGTTCAGCCGGGATGATACCGGCAGCAATCAGTTTAATGGCATCTTCGTTCTGCCTTGCTGTGCATCCATAAGCACCGGAAATCAGCAGTTCCCGGTAATGGATCCGGTTAAGATCTATCTGAATATTTTTATCCGATGCTGAAAGCCCGCTAAACAATGAAATTTTTCCGCCGGTAGCCATCAGGTTTAAATACATTTCATTTAATGGCTGCGGACAGGCAAAGATAAGTGAATCCACTCCTTTGCCCTGTGTTGCAGTTTTAACCGCTTCGACAAAATCAGAATCTTCAGGATTAAAATTCTGATCAGCAACCATTTGTGCTGATTCACGTCTATTCTGATCAGATTCTGCAATTAAAACAGTACCCGCCCCTCGGTTTTTAGCAACAAATCCGTGCATAAGCCCAAGCGGCCCAGCACCAATGATCAATACCGTATCTCCGGGTTGTGTGCGAATTTTCTCCTGGGCATTCAGACAGCAGGCAACCGGTTCCACCAGGGTAGCTGCTTCAAAACTGACATGATCCGGCAAAAAGTTGAGTGCACCTGAAATTTTATCATTGAGCGACACTGCAACATATTGTGCAAACCCGCCATCATGGTTAAACCCCAGGATTTCAAGTGCTTCACATTTGTTATCACTGCCCCGGATACACTGGATGCATTTCCCACAGGTACGCCCGGGAAATACCTGTACCCGAGTACCCGCTTTATAAGCAGATATTGTACTCTCTTCGATAATACCGGTAAATTCATGTCCAAGAATTCTGGGATAAACAAGCGCGTGGTGGCCCTTTTGAAACATTTTCACATCTGCTGCACAGATGCCGCATGCCATCACCTTAACCAGGACACCGTCATCCGGGCAAACCGGTACCGGCGCATCCTGTATCTCAAGTCTTCCGGGCTCTATAAGTTTTATAACTTTCATTTCTCGTTTCTTTCGGGCCTAAAATAAAAAAATCCTCAAGCGGCCAGCGCTTGAGGATTTACCTTCTCCTCTGTTATAAACGATATGGCAGGTCTTCTGACTTTTGGATCATTCTACTCCCTGCGTCTTCCCAACCTGTTAAAACAGTTAGTGACATATGCAGGTTTCGTCCCCAATTACAGCGGCGGGTCCGTTCCGGTATCTCACCGGATTCCCTTTTCACCTCCTTTCAGGAGGCACCATAAAGAAAATATTCAATTTTCGGTCTATATGAACGATCTTTTTTATCTTGTCAAGAGAACTTTTTTACAAATCGCCATTCAACTCAATGAGGTTTCCGTCCGGGTCTCTGAAATGAGCCATTTTGCAATGCCACGCTTTATGGTCCTCCGGTGGTGTAACAAAATTAATTCCTTTGTTTTTCAGCTTTTCATATACGTCATCCACATTTTCCACACGAAGTATCAAAACGACACCATCCCGGCTGTCACGAATCGATGTTCTATTTTCACAACCTGTCACTTCAGCCATCATGTCCCTGACAAACAAGGCAATATGAACACCCTCACTTTTAAACTCTCCATATATGGCATTTTCATCACCATAACGGACCGGCAGCTCAAGAATATCCCTGTAAAACTTAAAACAGCTTTTAAAATCATTAACCAACAGCCGTATGTGCGATCGTTTGAATTTAATCATGAAAACCTCTTTTGCTCGTTTTATCGATAGAAAGGAAACTTCTATGAAGTTATCAAAGCGTTTTATAAAATACGCATGGCGGGATTGCCCGTCAAGAAATAATGAAAAGGCCTGAAATATATTGAAATAATTTTAAATCTATTTCCTGCTTGCACATTAAAACTCAATCTGGTAAATTAATATTCATAATTGTCAGGTGCTTTATCCGGAGCGCAATAGGGAATCCCGTGAAAACCGGGAACGGGCCCGCCGCTGTAATCGGGGACGAAATTCTTGCCGACCACTGATTTGCCTCAGGCGAATTGGGAAGGAGAGGAAATTAGGACGATCCGAGAGTCAGAAAACCTGCCTGGCAGTATATACATTACAGGCGTACGAGGACTACAACTGTTA
This sequence comes from Desulfobacterales bacterium, assembly GCA_021737275.1. Taxonomy (GTDB): domain Bacteria; phylum Desulfobacterota; class Desulfobacteria; order Desulfobacterales; family JAIPEE01; genus JAIPEE01. Next base: position 13,883 of record JAIPEE010000058.1, on the reverse strand, counting down.
TGGGATAGATAAAAACGGATTTATCCCCGGCTTCATTTTATGAAGACCGGGGATTTTTATTTTGATGAAATGAGAAAATGAAATGACTGCTGAAAACAAATCAAAAAAAGCGCCCGTGATTGCTGTTCTGGGGACAGGTTCCGATGTTGGCAAAAGCATTATTGCTACTGCCCTATGCCGTTTTTTTGCAAACAGAGGAATGCGGGTGGCCCCATACAAAGCTCAAAATATGTCCAACAACTCAGGTGTAACACCTGAAGGGCTTGAAATGGGCCGGGCCCAGATTGTCCAGGCTGAAGCAGCAGGTGTACCACCGCATGTGGATATGAATCCTATCCTTTTAAAGCCCACGAGTGACGTAGGCTCGCAGGTAGTAATTCTGGGTGAAGCAAAAGAAAACTGCCTTGCCGGAGAATATTATAAAAGAAAAGAACAGCTTTTTTCCACCGCCTGTGAAGCACTGAACCGTCTCCGGAAAAACAATGATCTGGTCGTTATGGAGGGTGCGGGCTCTTGTGCGGAAGTCAATCTCATGGAACATGATATTGTTAACCTGCGCATGGCTGAATATGCTAAAGCACCCGTTATATTGGTGGGCGATATTCATCGCGGCGGCATTTTTGCCCAGCTTATCGGAACACTTTCCTGCCTTTCCCAGGAGCACCAGGACATGATCAGCGGCTTTGTTATCAACCGTTTCAGAGGGGATATCGAATTGTTCCGTGACGGAGCAGACTGGATTGAGCATATTACCGACAAAAAAGTTTTCGGCGTTATGCCTTGGTTCAATCATTTTCAGATTGAGGCCGAGGATTCGGTTGTTATTGAAAACCCGGAAAAAACGATCATCAAAGATAATGACAATCCATCCATAGCAATAATCCGAATACCCCATATTTCCAATTTTACAGACTTTGATCCCCTGATCTCTATTAAGGATATTAATATTCACTTTCTTGAAAAGGTCCAGGATCTGTCATCCTACAAAGCGGCCATCATTCCGGGCTCCAAAAATACCCGATTTGATCTGCAGTGGATAAAAGATACGGGATGGGCCGAAAAACTTAATGCGTATTTCAATAATGATGGACATATTCTTGGTATCTGCGGCGGCTATCAGATGCTCGGGCAACATGTCCATGACCCGGATGGCCTTGAAGGAAAGCCGGGCACATCCGAAGGACTTTCTCTTTTACCCCTGGAAACTTTTCTGCAGTCACCTAAAACGACTACCCTGAGCAAGTTCTCCCGGCAGGGGGTCTCTGGAACCGGCTATGAAATTCATATGGGACACAGTAAGGTTCTGAATGGTGAAAAACTCTTTGATATTCATGAACGAAATGGTAAAAAGTTTGAAGGAACGGACGGGTGTATCATGCATAATGGCCGTGTTATCGGTACTTACATGCATGGCCTGTTTGATTCTCCGGACATTACCCGGCAATGGCTTTCAATTATCGGGCTGGAAGATATTTCCGTTGCTGAAACGCATGGCCCGGCAGCACGAGACAAGGCCTATGATCAGTTGGCCGAACATTTTAAAAAAAACATTGATATAAAGGCGATTCAGTCGCTTCTGAATAAGGATTAAAAACAATGAGTGAAATTATATTTGTTCTTGGGGGGTGCCGAAGCGGAAAAAGCAGCCATGCGCTCGCGTTGGCGAATAATAATTACGGACAGAAAAAAATATTTATTGCCACATGTGTTCCCCGGGATGATGAAATGAATTACCGCGTAAAACGTCATCAGGAAGAGCGGGGCCAAAACTGGACCGCTGTTGAAACACCTGTTGCCGTTTATGATGTAATTGATGAATATTGCACGAAAGCTGATGTTATACTGCTTGATTGTCTGACACTTTGGATGAATAATCTTATCATGGAGACAACAAACAGGGATAAAATTGCCGGGCACGTCCAAAAATTGACGGACTCTCTCAAGCGCGCCAAATGTCCGGTCATTGTTGTTTCCAATGAAGTGGGTTGTGGCATTGTACCCGACAATGCGCTGACCAGGCAGTACCGGGATGAAACGGGTTTTACGAACCAGAGGGTTGCGACTTGTGCAGACAAGGTTGACTGGGTTGTGGCAGGCATACCCGTCACGATCAAAGGCAAGTAATAAATATGAAAAAACTTATTGCAGCACTACAGTTTATTACAATACTGCCGTTGGGAAAACCGGTTAAGTTTGACCCTGTCGGCATGATTCCGTTTTTTCCCATCGTTGGTCTGATTGTTGGCGGACTTCTTACCCTTTTTGATATGGGTGCAAGCCGCATATGGCCGATGCCGGTTGTAGCGGTGCTGGATGTTGTGCTGATTATTGCCATCACCGGTGCCTTTCATCTTGACGGCCTTGGCGATGCGGCTGACGGCCTTTTCAGCCACCGGCCAAAGGAAAAAGCCCTTGAGATTATGAAAGACAGTCGAATGGGTGCTATGGGCCTTGTTGCTGTTATCTGCGGACTTGCAATAAAATGGGGCGGTATCGCCAGCATCCATGAAAACAGATGGCTTCTGTTACTGCTTATTCCGGCCTATGCCAGAAGCACCATGCTGTTCGGAATCAGATCACTGCCATACGGCAGACCTGAAGGTGGTACCGGCCATTCGTTGTTTGATAATAAACTTAAGAATTCGGCTTTCCCGGGTATTTTACTGCCGATCGGGCTCTCTTTTTTAATGGACTGGCAATTTGCCCTGTGGCTGAATTTTATTTTTATCGTTATCACTTTTATTATAATTCATTATTATAAAAAAAAGATGGGCTGTATAACAGGTGATATGCTCGGTGCCATGACCGAAGCGTCTGAAGCACTGTTATTTCTGTTAGCTCCCATTGGAGGTTTTTTATTATGATTACCGGCCATGGCGGCAACATATATGAGCTGGCCAAACGGATTGGATACAAACCGTCAGACATTATCGACATGAGTAGTAATGTCAATCCGCTTGGTCCTTTACCCGGCGTTAAAAAAACAATTACGGATAATATCCGAAACATCACAGCACTACCCGAAGTTGATGCCGGTGGTATTATCCGGGCTTTTTCAGAGTGCTATGATATTGATCCATCTCTTGTCCTTTCAGGAAACGGCTCCACGCAACTTATCTATACCATTCCCAGGGCACTTGGTTCTCAAAAGGCGCTGATTGTCGGCCCAACCTATGCGGATTATGCAGATGCATGCATCATGAATGATGTTGAATTTGAGTTTCTTGTTTCCAGAGAATCAAATTCATTCACACCGGATTTTGAAGAAATTGGGAAAAATCTGGATGGCGTGGATACCGTTTTTTTATGTAATCCAAACAACCCAACCGGTGTGCTGGTTTCCGGCGATGACATTGAAGCACTTTGCAGATCATTTCCTGAAAAACATTTTATTATTGATGAATCATATCTTCCTTTTGCCGACACCAGTGAAAAGGAGAGTATGCTTTCAAGGGGTGTGCCCAACGTAATTGTTTTAAATTCGATGTCCAAAATTTTCAGAATACCCGGACTTCGCATTGGTTTTCTGATATCATCCAGTGAAATTATAAAAAAACATATGCGCTATGCAATGCCCTGGAGTGTTAACAGTCTTGCACATGCTGTGGTGACTTATCTGATGACAAACAGAGAAATTGTTGATAACTTTATTCAGGAAACAAGAACGATGCTTGATTCAGAAAAAAACCGTTTTCTGGATTCATTTAAGGATGTTGAAAGATTGAAGCTCTACCCCAGCACAACATCCTTTTTACTGGGCAGACTTAAAGGCAAAACATCTGAAGCTGTTTGTGAAGCACTGGCAGACCAGGGTATTTTAATCCGAAACTGTGCAAACTTTCAGGGATTGTCAAACGAATACATCAGAATTTCTCTGAAGATGCCTGAGATAAATTCCATGTTAATAAAAAAGCTGGAAACCATCATCAAATAGCATATGGTTTGATAAATAAGTTTACAAAATTTGAGATCTATTAAATAATAGCATCTCTTAACTTTGGCTGCTTTAAGCATTTTAGTCACTTATAACTTCTATTTTGGCAGGTTTATTATGGACATTTACTTTACCTGGTATATCCTTTTAGCTGCTTTTGCCCTTGACTTTATCCTGGGCGATCCCCGCTGGATGCCTCATCCGATCCGATGGATGGGCAATGCAATAGATGCGATGGAACCCTTATTCAGAAGCCTGATACCTGATATTACTGTTGCCGGTGGTATTTTTGCAGTTACACTTATTGGCGGGACCTGGATTATAACATACACCGTTATAGCACTTGCTTATAAAGTTCACCCTGCACTTTCAGTGATTATTGAAATTATTCTTATTTATTACTGTATCTCGGCCAAGTCTCTTGAAAAGGCGGCTATGGATGTAAGCAATGCACTAAAGGCAAAAAATCTTGAAGAGGCAAAGCAGAAAGTTTCCATGATTGTCGGCCGAGAAACCGGTAATCTTTCAGAAGACGGTGTTGCCCGGGCAGCAACGGAAACAGTTGCAGAAAATCTAGTTGATGGTTTTATCTCTCCAATCTTTTTCGCTGCAATTGGCGGTTCACCAATGGCCATGGCCTATAAAATGATTAACACGCTGGACTCCATGGTCGGTTACAAAAATGAGACTTATTTTCAGTTTGGAAAAGTAGCGGCTAAAATTGATGATATTGCAAATTTTATCCCCGCCCGTCTTTCTGTATCTGTAATCGCTTTTGCGGCACAAATTCTATACGGTAAAGGCAAACGGGCTTTCAAAACCGCATTTGTTGAAGGCTCAAATCACGCCAGCCCCAATGCAGGCTATTCTGAAGCGGCGTTTGCCGGTGCACTTGCCATCAGGTTAGGCGGTCCCAATTGTTACCATGGCAGCCTTGTGGAAAAACCATATATCGGCACCCGGTTCGGGCGCATCAAAATAGATCATATCAAAAAGGCTTGTGATTTGATGCTGCTCTCTTCAGTCATCTGGACCGGAATACTTTCCCTGATATTATTTATGGTGAAACTCTAAGCCAATGAGACCATTACTTAAAACGTCTTATAAAAACCGGTTTCCTTTCAAAATCGGCACAACATCATTTATATACCCTGCCGGATATGGACCCAATGTAAAACTTACAGGTCCCTATCTGGATGAAATTGAACTCCTTTTTTATGAAAGTATATATCCAAACAATCTGCCTGCTGAAGATGAAATAATTGTGCTCAAAAATCTGTCTGAAGATCTGAATGTTTCATATAATGTTCACCTTCCAACTGATGTTTTTTTAGGCGATCCTGATGAAAGCAGAAGAAATTATGCTGCAGATACAATCAAGCGTTTTATCAAAACACTTTCACCATTATCGCCATCTACCCATACACTTCATTTGTCTTATGATGAAAATTCGTCTGATGCGTCTACGGTAAATAAATGGCAAAAGAATGTTTCTCTTTCAATCGAGCGGCTTCTTTCAGCAGGCATAGACAGCAGGTCTATATCCATTGAGACACTTATGTACCCTTTTGAATGGGCGGAACCGATTATAAGAGAATTTAATTTGTCTGTCTGTATGGATATCGGTCATTTGATTTTAACCGAAACCGATTTTGAAGCAACCTTTGATAACTATTCAGATGTTGTGACAATTATACACCTTCATGGTGTTGAAGACGGGGAGGATCATATTTCTCTTTGCAGAATGCCTGTAAAAGAGATGGAAAGGGTTATGAATATCTTAAATCGTTATACCGGTGTTGTTTCTCTGGAAATTTTTTGTTTCCGGAATCTTTACAGCTCCCTTCCGTTTCTTGAAGCATATTGGGAAAAGTACACGCAATAAACGTAAACGATACAATACCAAACTGGTTGTATATTTTATTTACTGCTATTTTATAAATTTCCTGAGTCTATTTAGAGGTCTTCAAATTCATGTTTTTTTAATTACTCTTTCTTTTGTTTTTTCTGATATGGAATTGCTTTTATCATCTGTTCATGAACCATCTCTTCAGAAAAACCGGATGTTTTCTCCGGTGCCTGATTCCGGTCCGGATCTATCCTGCCTGAGTTGCCACGGATAATACCAATAAGCTGATCAACATAAACCTTCATCAGTTTTGCCTGTGAAAGTAATTCTGCAGAAGCTGACGAGGCCTCTTCGGCACTTGCCGCATTTTGCTGTGTAATTCTGTCCATCTGTGTAACAGAACGGTTCGTCTGCTCTATTCCATCAGCCTGTTCTTTTGAAGATACGGCAATCTCCTCAACAATTTTTCCTATCGTTGGCATACTTGCCGCCATCATTACAAAGGCTTCATTTGTTTTTGTTACAATGCCGGCACCTTCATCTATCTTTTGAACCGTACCTGTAATAAGATCTGCTGTACTCTTTGAGGCCTCTGCTGCCCGCATTGCAAGATTTCGGACCTCTTCGGCAACAACAGCAAATCCGGCACCGGCTTCTCCGGCACGAGCTGCTTCAACCGCAGCATTCAATGCCAGCAGGTTTGTCTGAAATGCAATTTCATCAATTGTTTTCACAATTTTCTGTGTTTCACCACTTGCCTGGGATATTTCATCCATAGCTGCCATCAATTCTGACATTGACTGAGTTGCACTATCAACAATACCGCCGGCTTCTTTAATATGATTGTTTGCAGTGGATGCATGGTCTTTGTTTAATCTAGATGTAGATGATATCTCTTCCAGTGCAGCGGATGTCTCTTCTATGGATGCAGCCTGGTCTGATGCACCATCCGCAAGGGATTGGCTGGTTGATGCCACCTCTGCTGACGCCTGGGAGACATGGTCGGCACTATCATCAAGGCCTTTTGTGATATTGTTAATCGGTTTTATTATGCCCCTAGTAATTATAATGGAAAGCAAAATACCGATTACAATAGCAGTAATACCAAAAATTACTGCAAGAACTGTATAAAACCGTGCTTTTGAAATTGTTGCAGCTGTTTTTTCCATGGAAAGCGTTTTGGCGCTTTGATTAATATCTGCGACGATCGGCATGATTTTTTCAGTGTCACTTCGCATGGTACTTATAAAGTGAACAATTTCATCATCTATGGCAACCAGAGCATCAAATGCTGTTTTGTAATCATTAAGTGCCTTGCTTACAGATTCTCTGTATTCATCAAGGACACTGGAATATTCAAAGGCGTCATTCAATCTGGCGATGGCATCATGCGTTTGGTTGACATAATTTTTGTCGGTTGTCAGCAGATAATCCTTTTCATTTTTTCTGATATCTAAAAGAAGTTCGCTGGCACAAGGAACAAAAATCTCGCCTAATGCGCTTTCCATTTTTTTACCCTGCAAATTCAGGGTGCGCAACAGCATACTTTCGGAGCTACCGGAGCCTTCTTCCACATTAAGGATAAATTTTTGAAGCTTATCGCTATATTTAGCAAGTGCTTTTTTTTGCATTTCAACAGCAACTGCTTTGGCTTTGCTCTCATCAAGTATGATCACGTAATTTTCTATGCTATCCAGCAGATATCCCTTATCCGTATCATATTTCGATCGGAGATAGTCCTTCTCATAACGCCTCATCTGGAGCATTGCGATATAAAGGTCTTCAACCTGATGTTCCTGCATTTCAAGAGCAAGCTTCTGTGCGATCTCGGCAAATTTACCCCGAAGTCCGCTTTTATTGTCGAGGCCCTTGGTTTCCATGGCACTGACAACTTTTTTAAATACCTTGTAATATTCACCAATATTAGCCAGCATTTCATCTGCCTTATCGGCAGTCTCCTTGATATCCATTTCCAGTGACAAAAACTTTATTTTCCGTATCGCTTTAGTCAACACCTCAATACTTGTTGCCATCTTTGAAACATAGCTTTTATCCAGCCTGGAAAGAAAATTTTTTTCGTTTCTCCGGCACTGAAGCATTGCCCCTTCAACTTCTGCCGCAAGCTGGCTTATTGCTACTTCACCGTCCATCAAGTTTCCAAATCTACTGGTCGTAGAATTAATGGAAAACTGATAAACGCCCATGACAATTGCAAGGAGTAAAATTATAATACCCGTAAGACCCATAATTTTGACTGAAAGTGATAATCTCATTTAAATATCCTTTCCTGCTCTAAAACAACTTAGCCGTTCTGCCTGGGCATGAAAGTAGCCATCTGTTCACCACCTGGGGCCATCAGCTGTCATACTTGATTTAATCCTTATAATCGAAAAGAATAACGTGTAATATGGATTTGAGTCAAGATTTTAATATTTTTAAATCAGCTTTAATATCGTGTTCTTGTATCTTAATTTATCATAATATTTTTGGACATTGTTCACTTGGACTAAGTATATTTGATTGAAAATACATATAAAAATTAACATCTTTCTTTTAATGCATCGTTTTTTTTGATATTGGGTTTTAATACTGAAAAATAGTCTACCATTTAAATACATTCAGAGGAACGGTTTATGAAAGGTATAATTCTCGCAGGCGGCTCCGGCACCAGACTTTATCCGATCACCACGGTTATCAGTAAACAGATACTTCCGGTATATGACAAACCCATGATCTATTACCCCCTGTCCGTACTGATGCTTGCCGGTATCAGGGAAATTCTCATCATCTCAACGCCTGCAGATCTCCCTCTTTTTGAAAAGCTGCTGGGTGACGGCAGCCAGTGGGGCATATCCCTTCATTATGCAGTTCAACCCAGACCGGAAGGCCTGGCCCAATCATTTATTATCGGGCGTGAGTTTATCGGCAATGATCATGTCTGCCTGATTCTGGGCGACAATATTTTTTATGGTCAGGGTTTTTCAAAACAGATACGGACAGCCACAAAATTTGATAAGGGTGCAACTGTTTTCGGATACTGGGTCAGGGATCCGGCACGTTATGGTGTTGTCGATTTTGATGAAAACGGCAAGGCGATCCATATTGAAGAAAAACCTGAATCACCCAAATCAAACTATGCGGTAACCGGTTTGTATTTTTATGACAATCAGGTTATTGATATTGCCCGTGACCTCAAGCCCTCTCCTCGTGGTGAACTTGAAATAACTGATGTGAACATGACCTACCTGAAAAGACAACAGCTTTACGTAGAAAAACTTGGGCGAGGCATAGCCTGGCTTGACACTGGGACACATGCATCATTGATGCAGGCCTCAAACTTTATTGAAACCATTGAGAACCGGCAAGGTCTGAAAATATCCTGTGTTGAAGAGATTGCATACAGAATGGGACTTATTGATGTTGAACAGGTTAAAAAACTGGCACAACCACTGATGAAAAATTCTTACGGACAATACCTTACAGACATGCTTAAGTATAAATAAAGGTCAAAATAGATCATATGAAAATATTACCAACTACAATTGATGGACCCCTTATCATTGAGCCCGATGTATATGGCGATCATCGTGGATATTTTATGGAAACTTACCGCCAGGAGCGACTCCGGCCGCTGGGTATTGATACCAGCTTTATCCAGGATAATCTTTCTTTTTCTGTAAAAAACACATTGCGGGGACTTCACTACCAGATAAAAAAACCCCAGGCTAAACTGGTACAGGTTGTAACCGGTGAAGTATATGATGTCGCTGTAGATATCAGGCAAAATTCTCCTACGTTTGGTCAATGGGTTGGTGCTTTACTATCTGAAGAGAACAAGAGACAGTTTTATGTGCCTGAAGGTTTTGCACATGGCTTTTGTGTGATGAGCGAGTCCGCACACTTTGTATATAAGTGTTCGAACTATTATAATCCACAGGATGAGGGTGGTATCATGTGGTCCGACCCTGATATCGGAATAGAATGGCCCGTAAAAAACCCTGTTATTTCAGAAAAAGATCTGCACAACCCCTGCTTTAAAGATTTGAGTGAAAACAAACTTCCCGGAGAAAAAAGTTGATGAAGATTCTGGTTACAGGCGCAAATGGCCAGCTTGGAAAGGAACTGTCAAGTCGCCATATTTCAGAAGGTTTTGAAATTATTGACCTTGATCGGTCTCATCTTGATATTACAAACAAGTATCAGGTACAACGACAGATTTCATCATACAGCCCCGATATCGTTGTTAACACAGCCGCATACACAAAAGTTGATCTTGCAGAAACTGATCAGGATCAGGCCTTTTTGATAAACCGTGAAGGGCCTGAAAATCTTGCAGTCATTTGCCATCTGCAGGATATCCCCTTAATTCATATTTCTACGGACTATGTGTTTGACGGGACCGATACAACACCATACAAAGAGACTGCCCCTGTTTGTCCTGTTTCAATATACGGCAAAAGTAAAGCTGCCGGAGAACAAAAAATTCAGAATATTTTAGATAAACATGTTATTATTCGGACCTCATGGCTTTACAGTGCAACCGGTCAAAATTTTGTAAACACTATGATTCGTATGGGACGGGAAAAAGATACCTTGAATGTTGTCGCGGACCAGTTTGGATCTCCCACCAGTGTTACTGATCTTGCTGAAGCTATTTTGAAAATTGCCGTCTTTATCAATGGGAAAAGCCTTGTACCCTGGGGAATCTATCACTATACTTCTACCGGTGTTACAACCTGGCATGAGTTTGCTGAAACTATTTTCTATTTTTCACGTCATTATGATGATCGTATTAATGTCATCGCAAGACCTGTTCTAACCAAAGAGTATCCGACACCGGCTGTACGGCCTAAATACTCTGTTCTTGATTGTTCTTTGGTTTCAAAAAACTTTGGCATAATCCTGAAGCCATGGCAGGAGAGTCTTAAAAGTATTATTGATCAAATTTTCAATCACAACTGAACATGTGAAACCATCCTTATTATATCTTGTTTTGGCACCGTCGAAAATATTTTGACAGACGTAAAAAGAACATCAGGATAACGGTATTATTTTTAGTGATGTGTCGCCGGAAAAACTGATGACCTGACGGCAGTATTTTCTTAAACTTGGTAAAAGAGTCAGCGATACGCTTTATTTTATCGAATATGCATACTGTAGCCTTATCCTGGTTAATTATACCGAGCATGATGATGAATTTTTTAATATTAAATTGGTAATTAAGATTGATATACTTTTGAAAGTCCGAAAATTTTGAGGCGTAATCTCTTCTGGTGGTAGCATAACCTTATATTCTTTTTCACAGAAAAATAGAAACTCAACAAATACAAGAGAATGCATTAACTTCATTTCATTTAAATCTGTTTCATCTCCAATTTTTTCAATTGAGCAATTTTTAATATTTGCAGAAACCCATTCCCTAAGTGATTTTATAATACTTTGTGATGTCAAATCTGAACTCCTATCTATTTATGAAATTTTAAAATACTGATTCAATTATTGTTTGGATTGCCTTTCTTTCCAGTTTTCCTGAAGGTGTTAATGGAAAGTTTTTTTGAATTAAAATATTATAAGGAGATGCCCCATTTGTAAGACGGCCTTCACAATATTTTTTTAATATATCACTATCAAGTTTTCTATTATCGGTTGACACGGCAGCCATTACTACATTGTTACCTAATAAATTTTTCCCTTTTATGGCAACAGCTCTTATTACATCATCATGGCTTTCCAAGACTGCTTCGACCTGTCTCAAGCTAACACGAAATCCATTAACCTTAATAATTCCATCAATTCGACCTAAAATATAAATCCGACCATCTTCCAACATCTTAACCCTGTCCTGGAATATAACAGTCCTTGGTGAGGCAGATAGCTGATCTAAAAAACAGTTTTTTATATCATGCCAGTATCCCAGCATCACATTATTTCCGGTTATCTTTAATCTTCCCTCGGATTCGTTAACAGTATCACCATGCTCATTAACAATTTCACTTTTTACCCAAGGTGTCATTTCGACCGGCAGTGTTTCCTTGCTAAGGCTTAGTGTTTTTTCATCAACTATACGTGCTGTTACGCCACAAGCCTCTGATGAATCATATGTCAAAAGAATATCAATGTCGGGTAGCAACGCTAATAATCGTTTAGCCAATGCAGAATAAAGAGGCTCTCCCCATAGTTCAATTAAACGGAGCTTCGGCAAAAACTCACTTTTCAACCCTCCAAATCTGACGAGTAGCGCTATAAAAGACACAGGTGCGGAAAAAACTGTAATTGAATGTTTTTGCAAATACGAAAAAACCTGTGAAGGAAATTGAGCTGCTGACTTAACAATAAAATGATAACAAGCTCCCGCTCGTAATACAGCCAAAATATACATCAGCACCACATGGTTCCAGGAACCCATACAGACAATTTGATCCTGTTCATTCATATTCTGAACATCGTCAAAACAGGGCGCTCCCCTCGAAATGTTTCCATGAGACATAACAACACCCTTTGGATCACCTGTTGACCCTGAAGTATAAACAACTATAGCCGGCGATTCCGCTAAATATTCAGGCAAAGACTTAGCGGGCTCTATTCCACGTAAAAGCATGTCAATATTTTGCTTCCCATCTACCATAGGAATTATAAAATAATCTGAAAAAAGAGTATCTGCTTCTCTAAGACTATCTGCAGTTTTGGCATCTACAAATAAAATATCCGGCTGAAAATCATTTAATAGATACTTTAATCTATCTATTGGTGCATCCGGGTCAAAACAGCTGATCGTCGTACCTGCGCTAAGGCTACCTAAGACCAGGTGAATTAAAGCTACACCAGGCGTCATGCAAAAAGCGACACGATGATAATCTCTTATCTTTTTAGGGTGATGTGAAGCGGCTTTTACCTGTTGTAAGTTGAGCATCAAATTGGAAACTCTCAATGACTGATAAGACAAATCACCAAACGTTATAGATTGTTCACCATCAACAAATGCGATTTTATCTTTGCTATAAATATTAGGGAGGGCAGAGGCATAGGCACTATTTATAGCTTCCTTTTGTAGTTCAACAAAACTTTCTAACGGAATCAAGATTCTATTGTTATGCCATTTATTAACTTTAGTATTATTAATCATAATTTTATTACCATACATCTTCACATAGCACCGAACAGTTGCTGCAATTGATTGCATATAATAGTTTATTTTATTCTCCTGAGAAAGATTAACGTTTTGTGTTGGAATTTTTTCAAACATGAACTCTAACTGCCCATTATCCAAGATAAGAACATCTCCAAATATCAATTGGCAGTCTGTTGTTGCAGCTAAATATCCAGGTGAAACAGGAATGTAGCGTGGGCCGTCATACCATAACTGCAAACAATGCTGCCCGTTTTTTAAGGTCATGTCAGCAGCCATATGCACAACACCGCCGGAGTTAAGCATCTTACGCATTGAAAACAAATACTGAGGGGCAAAATGTTTTGTACGTGTCGAACATTCATAAAAATTATTCCATAAATGTTTATTTCGTGAGATAGCATAATTATCATTAGCCACTACTGCATGTACTTTTAATCCTGCTTTAGCCACACCAAATCCTATTGGGTGGCTTTTCCCGAAATGAGCGGAAAATATTAACAATCCAATATTATTTTTATAATTTATAGTCTTAAATTTTTTAAGAATCTGCTGCTCCCAATCATTTATTTCTGCCGAATTAATTAATTCAACGCCTTTCCATCGCGGCAAATAATAGAGTTTTTCAATTGCATTTTTTACCTGAACAGAGGACAGACAAATATCATTTTCTTCTTGTAAAAGCTCTTTGTTAAAAACAATTTTCTTCGGAAATAATTTTACTGCTAATCTATCTGAATACTGTAATTCTGATAGCGATTCTGCCAAAACATGTAACACTTGCCGATAACTTTTTTTTGAGACCGAATACGTAATCTTTTTTATCATTTGATATTTTACCCTAATGTTGCATAAAATTTTAACTTTTTTCTCAGTATATCATGCTGCTTTTTGCAACACGTCGAGAAAATGAAGAAGATCTTTTCGAACTGCTTTATTTGCGCTCATCGTCAGGGTAAGTTGCCCTTGAGGTC
>JAIPEE010000057.1 GCA_021737275.1 Desulfobacterales bacterium | reverse complement strand
TAACTCTTACCACAAGGAGGCCTTTTTTGTATGGTAAAAAGTTCCCCCATTTTTTAGGTTTTCACTTGGCAAAACACTCAATCCACTAAACAATAAGGGTTTAAACAGAATTACTGTTTGTTTTTGGGTGAACTCCAATAAAATAAAACTTTACATTAACCTATTTACCTAATAACCTATGCAACTATGAATATCAATATACATAAATCAGCTTTTTTATCTGTAAAGGAACAAATCAAAAGACAAATCCGAGCCTCAATCAATAATGGTCAAATGGCTCCCGGAGATGCCTTATACTCAGCTAATGATCTATCGACAATAATAGATGTAAATCGTAATACAGTGGCTTCTGCGTATAAAGAACTGGTGGAAGAAAACTTGTTAATTTCAGTTGTTGGGAAAGGCACCTTTGTAAAGGAGGGAAATGTGCCGGTATTAACAAACGAGCTCAACCCAATCATAGATGAAGTCTTCAGCAAGGCAAAATCACTGGGATTTACAGTTGATCAAATCGCAGACAGCTTTCTTAACCGTTTAACATCATATACAGCAAGCATAAAACCTAAAGTACTCGTAATATGGTGTAATAAAGATACAATTAGTGACATACGCAAGGCGCTTGAAAATGAACTTAATGTTGATACTGAAGGTGTGATGCTTCAGAAACTTGAAGAAAATCCCAAATTGGTAGCATCATATTTTTCAGATATTGACCTCATCGTTTGCGGAATCGATTTCCTGGAATCTGTTAATAGTATTGCGCAGAAATATAAAGTGGAAGTTGTGGGTATTATGCTCGCACCGATAACACGCATGATGAATGAAATTCTTCGATTACCAAAAGGGTCTACTGTTGGTTTTAGTTGTGTCAACGACATTGAATCCGAATCTTTCAGCAAAAACAGAAGGCTTTCAACCGGCAGTACATTAAAAACCATCTGGGCAGGCGCTGATGATTCTGAACGATTGCATACGATGATTGAACAATGTGATTTAATATTTGCAACAAACTACGTTTTTGAAAAGATTCGCAAATTAGCTCACCCTGATAAGCGAGTTATCAATATAGATGTGACCTCTATAGATAATACCAACATGTCCATTATCAAAGAAGCGCTAAACAAGATGTAATTTCAAAATAACAAATATTACTGGATAGAATAATTAATTGGTGTATCCCACTTGTATTCTTTACTAAATATTACCAACGAACGGGAGATGTCTTATGCCTCAGGAGAAACATAAAACAAATCAAAACCCATCGCAATTTGTATATGGGTTAGGGATAGATGCTGGCGGTACCTATACGGATGCTGTTATTTTAAATATTAGTACCGGCAAAATTCTTTCTTGTTCAAAAGCCTCTACAACGCCTTATGATCCAAGTATAGGAATTATAAAAGCGCTTTCGAAACTTCCAGAAAATGAACTAAAAAAAGTAGATTTCGTTTCACTGGCAACAACATTTGCCACCAATGCGATTGTTGAGGGCAAAGGGGTAAATGCCGGTCTGATTTTAATAGGATATGACAAAACGCATCCGGCACTATCCAAACTTTCACCGGTCCTTTTTCTGGAAGGTGGTCATGACTATTGGGGAAAAGAAGTCGCTCCTTTAGATCTTGCTTCTAACAAAGATGAAATTATTTCATTTGCAAATAATCTTGATGCTATTGCCATATCCGGTTTTTTTTCAACTCGTAACCCTGATCATGAACTACAGGTTGCTGATCTTATTAATACCAGGTGCGACCTGCCAGTTGTATGCGGACATCGCCTTACTTCACGCCTTGATGCACCTAAACGTGCAACGACAGCATGGTGGAATGCCCGATTAATTCCACTTATCAGTCGATTAATAAAAGGTGCCCGTTCAGCTCTTTCAGATTTTTCAATCACATCACCCCTGATGGTGGTAAAAGGCGATGGAACAATTATGTCTGCTGCAGAAGCAATGAAGCGACCAGTAGATACATTGTTGTCAGGACCTGCCGCGAGTATCATGGGCGCAAAACATATTGGCGGTGTAAATAATGGATTAATTATCGACATGGGAGGCACTACAACGGATATGGCCACTTTGTGTAATGGAAGGGTTGAAATCGATCCGGAAGGCGCACAAGTTGGAAACTGGAAAACCCATGTAGAAGCCGCCAAAATAAAGACCTGCGGGCTTGGTGGTGATAGCATTATCTGGTTTTCAGGTGAAACGGATAAAGGGCTTCGTATTGGCCCGGAACGCGTTGAGCCCTTATGCGTAATGGCAGAAAGGTTTCCTGAAATTATTACAAATTTTGAAAAATTTGTCTCTTCAAAAAACGCTATGACGGCAACGCTTTATCATCCTTGTACAATCTACACTGCAAATCATAAACTTTCACATCGGTTCCATGAAATTCCCAGAGTATTGGTTGATAAACCATTTTTTGCATTTAACCTTAATCGAGAATCCGATAATGGCATTGACCAAGGACAATTATTACAGCTTGAACGCAAAGGACTTCTGGTTCGTTCTTCTCTTACTTTAACGGATTTATGTGTATCTTCCGGTCAATATGAATTTGGCAACAAAATGGCATCACAGTTAGGTCTTAAACTCTTTGCCCGAAAGATGGGGTTTTCTGAAGATGAACTTCATCAACTATTAGAGGAGTTGATCGCCCAAAAACTCTGTTTGCAAACAGTAACTCATCTGTCCGGAAAAGATTCATCATCTATATCCAATCTTATTCACCAATGGTTTCCAATTAAAAATAACGATAATAGCAATGGACAATATATACAGCTTGACCTTAAATTATCATATCCTGTTGTCGGAATAGGTGCTCCGGCAAAAGCATGGTTTCCTAAATCATTTAAACATATTCAAGCTCAATGCATTATTCCTGAAAATTTTATGGTAGGAACAGCTATTGGCGCAGCAGTAGGTGTTGTTGGATTTACCCTTGAAGCAGAAATAAAACCTAAACCTCCTAACGGATTTATTCTGTACTCACCAGCAGGCATGACAGAATACAATAATATTGAAAGCGCTATTGAACAAGGAAGAAAAGAGCTTGAGACGTTGGCCGTCCAGCGAATGAAAGAAAACAACATTAAACACCCCTTGTTAAAGTTTCACATAGATGAAATCAAAGTTCCTGTGCCAAAGGGCGAGTTGCACCTGAAAACTGTACTTAAAATTAGTGCAAACGGAAGGCTTGATAATGAGCTGCAGGGTATCTCCAGCAATAGCCTGCAATCCCCAAAAAATAGAATCGAACATAAAAAGCCCGTTGAATCAGTAAAGCTGAAAAGCCCAGTCTACACTAATAATGCAAGCCATGTAATTATTGCATGTAGAGTTATGAAACCGGAGATAGATCGTTTTGTTAATAATGCAGCACATATTGAAGTCAGATATCTGGATGCAAGTTTGCACGAAACTCCTAATAAAATGCCAGAGTTAATTCAGGAACAAATCAACGAAGTTAGTAACTATGCATCTCATATAGTTTTGGGATATGGCTTATGTTCCAATGGGATAGTGGGTATAAAAGCACCGGCTCAAGGCTTAATTATTCCGCGTGTTCATGATTGTATCGCCTTGCTCCTTGGATCTCGTGCAGCATATGATAAACTTTTTTTGAAAAGACCAGGGACTTACTATCTTACCCCAGGTTGGATTCAGGAGCGAAGAGATCCTATAGGATATATGGAAGATGATTATGTCCCAAAGCTTGGAAAGGAAATGGCTGAATGGGGCATAAAAGAAGAGTTTAAGAACTATACACATATCATGCTGATAAATACAGATTCGGTGGATATGGATCCGTTAAGGAATGTAGCTATTAAAAACGCTGATTTTCTTGAAAAAGAATTTGAAGAAGTTATCGGAAAACCAGATTATTTAAGAAATATTGTTTTGGGCCCGTGGGATGAGGATGATTTTATCTATTTAAAACCAGGAGAGATAATGCAACAAAACATTATAATTTGATAAAAAATGAAAACCAACTCCCATTCTGGGTTTCCAAAATATCACGTTTTAAAGTGCATATGCCAAAAAGTATACACCTTGGAAAAAGTGGAACTTCTTGCCACTATCTACACTACCCTCATGGTGCACATATCATCAACCAGTCATAACTTTTGTATAATTAGGAATAAGAACCCCATAATAGGTATGCACTTTCTTTTTTATGCTGAAATATGGTGTCTATATGGCGCATTTCTGGCAAGAGCAGGGATGTTTAACCCAGGTTAAATTAATACCTGATAACCTGTTGGCCTTTTTTGTTTATAAATTAGCTGTGGTGCTTGTTAATAAGGGGTTCATGTTTTTTAGGTGTCCACTTTTTGCCCCTAAAATTTACATGAAACTAATACTGAAATTGCCAATACGCTCACAGGTATTTAATTCTGTACAAACTCGAATGCCCCTCCCCCTTGTATATATGGGAGTCTCCTTTTATCATGTGAAAAAAGTCTGGATCAGATTAACATTTCCCAAGAATCTATTGTTAAATTGTAATTTTGGATAGCGCTATTAAACTTATTTTTTAGGCTTCTTTTCATACTTTTTTTTAAGTTCCCGGATGGCTTCTTCTATAAGTTGACCGAGAGATTTCCCCGTATCTACAGCGAGATACTTAAGCTCTTTTATTCGATGTTCATCAACCCTTGTGGAGAAAACTTTTTTTGGCATAATTAATTTTTTACAAAGTTATATGAAAGAAAGCAAGAATTGTTTTGACAATACAATTTTTTAAAGTAAGAATGTAATATATATTACTTTAATTCGTTTCCGAAACAAAAAAACTCTTAAAAATATGGAGGTGCAACATGGCATGTGTAACAAAAAGACGTGGCCGATACATATTAGATTTTTATGATAATCAAGGAGAAAGGCGATGGATCACTATGCCTGAAGAAGCAACAAAAGCACAGGCAAAGGATAAACTTCGAGAAATTGAAAACGAACTTGCAAAGGGGGTGTATTTGCCCGATAAGCGGATTCCGACATTCAAAAAGGTTGCTAAAGCATGGGTTGAATATAAAAAGCCAAACCTCAGAGAATCAACATGGTCGGTTTATAAAGGGCATACCAAGAACCATTTTAAGGAACTTGATCCCCTCAGAATTAACCGGATAAACACGGCAAGGATTGAGAAGTTCATTACAGACTGCCAAAACAAGGGTATGCATATCCTGACGATCAGAAAGGTGCTTGCCTCCCTTAATCAGATCTTTTCATATGCAGTACGGCATAGATACATTGATTATAATCCGGTAAGGGATGCTGAAAGGCCAAGAGGCCAAGGTGGTGAAGAAGAAAAGGTTATAACGGTTCTAACACCCTCAAAAATCAATGCTTTTTTGGAAAAGGTTAAAAAACCGAAATACAAGACACTTTTCATGCTGGCTATTATGAGTGGTGCACGTCAGGGTGAGCTATTAGGGTTAAAATGGTCTGACTTGGACTGGTTTAATAATCAGATCCATATCCAAAGAACATTCAATAATCAGAAATGGTATAAACCCAAATCAAAAACCTCTTTCAGAAAGATTGATTTAGGCCCATCAATGATGAATGCTCTTAAAAAATGGAAGCTCGCTTGCCCTTCTAATGAGCTTGATTTGATGTTTCCGAATAAAAAGGGTCTGCCGATAAACAATAGCAACATGGTACAACGTTATTTTGTAAAGGCATTTGAGGATGCAGAGCTTGAAACAATAAGATTCCATGATCTCAGACACACCTACGCAAGCCTTTTGATCGAGCAGGGAGAAAATATTAAATACATTCAAACTCAGCTTGGGCATTCTAACCCGACTGTAACTTTAAACATTTATGCCCACCTGATAAAACCCGTAAATCAGGAAGCAGCTTTCAGGCTGGAAAAGACCATTTTTTCGACAAGTGGTAGCAAAATGGTAGCAGGAACTAAAAAAGGGATTACGTCATAAAACGTAACCCCTTGATTTTATTTGGTAGGCACGATTGGATTTGAACCAACGACTTCTACCATGTCAAGGTAGCGCTCTCCCCCTGAGCTACGCGCCTGTATTTTTGGGATAGATAGCACCCGGACGATTTTCTGTCAAGTACTACAAATATTATTGAGAAGTCCCGTGTAAAAAGCATATAGCCATCCGTGGTAACGGATGGCTATATGCTTTTTATAAAGTGCCGAGGGACAGAATCGAACTGCCGACACGGGGATTTTCAGTCCCCTGCTCTACCGACTGAGCTACCTCGGCGAGAGGTTACACCCTATCTCAAAAAGATTTAAAGAATGTGTGTTGCAAATACACCAACTTTCGAAAGAGTGTCAAGCTATTTTTTGCTATAGATTCATCTATTTTTACTTTTTTAACTATAATTGAGCCATTGAGTCTTTTCGTTATCTTTTAAAAATATTCTGCAGTTGAATTTTCGAAATATAATATTTTACATAATGATCTTGACTGCTTGAGTCAGATGCTTATTTTTTACTTTACTTATAGTAACATGGGTGCTAATTTGAAA
Source organism: Desulfobacterales bacterium (assembly GCA_021737275.1). Taxonomy (GTDB): domain Bacteria; phylum Desulfobacterota; class Desulfobacteria; order Desulfobacterales; family JAIPEE01; genus JAIPEE01. The sequence continues at coordinate 15,288 of JAIPEE010000057.1, read as the reverse complement.
AACTTAATTTTTTGAATGGTTTTAAATACTCATGAAGGTTGAAATATGAAAAAGAAAGATACAGAATATTTTAAGAAGTTTTTGACTGAACGATTGGAAGGTCTTCTTAGCCAGGCTGGCGACACGGTTTCGGACATGAATGATCCCAATGAGAACTTTCCGGATCCAACAGATAGGGCTTCCCTTGAGGCGGACAGAAACTTTATGCTTCGAATCAGAGACCGCGAAAGCAAATTGATAAAAAAAATCAAAAAAGCACTGGAGCGGATTGACAACGGTACTTTTGGTTGTTGTGAGAGCTGTGGTGAAGATATTTCCATTGAACGTATGAAAGCCAGGCCGGTTACAACACAGTGTATTGACTGCAAAAAAAAAGAAGAGGCTTTGGAAAAGGCACTCGGACTCTAAGTTTCTCTTGTCAATCGATCTCCACATCCATACGACAGCTTCCGAGATGGGACATTATCGCCGGTTGAAACAGTTAATATGGCCCTTGACCTTGGTCTAAGGGCCATTTCTATTACAAACCGCAACACAGTTAATGATTCCGGAAAAGCATTTGAAACAGGTTCGCATGAATAAAAACAGACTGGCAAAAATTGAAGAGGCACTTGGACACAAATTTAAGAGTATTGAATTGCTCGAGCAAGCCTTTACACACAGCTCCTTTGCCAATGAGCAACCCGGCAGTATTCGTGACAATGAGCGCCTGGAATTTCTTGGTGATGCCGTTTTAAGCCTTATTCTGGGCCATACACTTGTTGATATGTTCCCTGATTCGAAAGAGGGCAACCTCTCCAGAATGCGCGCCAGTATGGTCAATGATATCCGGCTTGCATCGATTGCACGTTCGTTGAATTTTGGCGACTATATTCAGCTTGGCAAGGGTGAAATGCAGACCGGCGGAAACAAAAAACGCTCAATACTGGCAGATGCCTTTGAAGCCGTTATTGCTGCCATATATCTGGATGGCGGGTTTGAGGCAGCCGGCAAATTTGTTAAAAGCCAGTTTTCAAATATGCTGAATACGTTTGACGGTTATTCAACATCCATGGATTATAAAAGCCAGCTACAGGAGTATATCCAGCAACGACACAACGTACAGCCCAATTATACCGTTACTGATGAAAGCGGACCTGACCACTGTAAAACCTTTACCATTCAGCTTCAGGCCAGTGATGTAACCGCAGAAGGAACAGGAAAGAGTAAGAAACTGGCTGAACAGAATGCCGCCAGAAATGCCTGGGATCTGATCAACAGAGAAAACAGTGAAGACTGAGTCCCTTAAAAAACCATTTATTATTCCGGTTTTTCTGCCGCAGGCCGGATGCCCACATCAATGTATTTTCTGCAACCAGAAAAAGATCACCGGAGAAACCTCATCCGAACTTTCACCTGAAAAACTTCAAAAATTGATCAGGACATATCTCAACTACAAAAAGGCGAATCGATCAGATACACAAATCGCATTTTATGGGGGTAACTTTCTGGGCCTTCGCCCTGATAACATTCGGATTTTACTGGAAGCGGTATCATGTTTTATTCAGTCAGGTGAAATCAATAGTATCCGGTTTTCTACACGCCCGGATACCATTACAGATGAAACGATTGATTTAATTAAAGATTATCCTGTAGAAACAGTTGAGCTCGGTGTCCAGTCCATGGATGATGATATTCTGAAAATGGCGGGACGCGGCCACACTGTTCAAAATACCATGTGTGCTGTAGCCCTCCTGAAAAAAAGCAATGTCGCCATTGGTCTCCAAATGATGATTGGTCTTCCAGGTGATGACGAAGCAGGCGTCCTTGAAACAGTCCGAGCAATTTCAAAGCTACAGCCGGATTTTGTTCGTATTTATCCGTTGCTCGTTATAAAAGACAGCCCACTTGAAAAGATGTATAAGCAGGGTAAATATATACCCCTGCCGCTCAAGCAGTGCGTCTCTCTTGTAAAATTTGCTTATCTGATTTTTAAAGATAATAATATTCCCGTAATCCGAATGGGGCTTCAGGTTTCCGATGATCTTGAAGAGGGTGCCATCGTTGTTGCCGGACCTTATCATCCGGCTTTTGGCCATCTTGTCCATTCTGAAATTTTTCTGGATATGGCAATATCAGCAATCACATCTCAAGGTCCGGCAGAAAAAGACATTACAATCCATGTCCATCCCCGCAGCATCTCAAAAATGCAGGGCATTTCCAATGCCAATATCATTGAATTGAAAAAAAAATTTAAACTTTATTCGGTAAACCTTATCCAGAATGACAGACTTGAAGAAGACCGTATCGAGTTAACATGCAGATAACTGTTAAAATAAATACAATAATCTGAAGATCTAACGAGAAATTTTCCAGCCTTTGACACCATCCATTACTTTCCGGTAACGCTCCGGATCATCCGTTTTAACCCTGTGGACAAACTCCATAAGAAAACTGATAAATATCGCCATAAAAAAAGCAACAAGAACAGATAAAATACAGATAAGTTTCCTTTTAGGTCTGATTTTTTTATTCAGATCCGGTACGATGGGCGGGTCCACAACATTAAAACTGTAATACTTTTGAGCTCTGGCAAAGGTGTCTTTTTCTATCTCTTTGGCAAGGAGCGCATAGACTTTATCTCTCATCATAGAGTCGGTGATATAGTTAAGCTGTTCCTCGAAAAACTTCATTTTCTCAGAAGCGTCATGGATGACCTCTTCACGAAGTGCCTCGCTTAGTTCGACCATATAATAATTCACAATTTTTTGAGCTGTATCCGGATCTTTATGTTCAATACCAACTTTAAGAGTACTGAAGCCGGTATCTGCCTTAATCTTTAAAAGGCTCCCGTTTACAAGCTGCCAGCCATCCTGAATGGTCGGTTCCTGTCCTTCCCGCCATTTTTTAGCCTTGTCATCCCATCTGTCAGGATACAGTATCGGCAATAAATCATGCTTATGAATGACCCGCCTTGTCAGCTCGCGGCTCTTGAGCATCAGCTCAAGCTTTTCAAGTGATCCGCCTCCTCCGATACCGATCTGGCCTCCACCCAGTGAACTCAATGGGTTCGCGCTGTTCTTGTCATCTTCCTTTGGCGAAATGGTTGCCTCGGAAAGATAAATGTTCGGCATGGTAAGGCTGTACAGCAGTGCCCCAAGACCGGTCAGAAATACGATGCCGATAATCAGTATCTTGTGCTTCAGTACAACAAGAAACAGATCCAGGAGGTTAATCTCATCTTCTTCAGTATCTAAAGCTGTTTCACTAATATGCTGCGATGATGCTGGTTCCATTTAACTCGATCCTGACGTAGCTGATAATAATTAAAAATAAACAAAAAAGATGACGGCTGAGTAAAAAGTTAAAATACCTGCTGAATTGTTATTCCCGCAATAACAGCAATCTGATACAATATTTCTGTTACATCTTTCACATTCTTGAGCGCATCCGGTTTGATAATCTTTTCAGGCACCAGAACAGTATCGCCCGGATAAAGTTTTGCGTTTTCAAAGCTCCCCCAGAAACCAAACCGTTTTTCCTCATCACTCCAGGACACACCGTTTTTTCCGGCCTTACTGATAACCGTACCGTCGGCACTGACAATATAAATAAATTTTTCATTGGCGTTATCAGTCGGACCGCCGGTCTGTGCCAGATAATATTTCAGTTCCGATTTTTTTTCATCGTAAATGATGGATGTCGGGTTATAAACGGCGCCAAGCACATTAACCGTACCCGGCTTACTTGGAACATGAAGTGTATCCGAATCCTCCAGCACCAGATCACTAACATTTCCGCTGAACACACTTAGCGGCGACAAAGATACAATCACACGACCGGTCGGCTCAACAGATCTCAGTTTTTTAATCAGCGCCTCCTGTGATGAAATAAAAAGCTCCAGTGCAGTCGCATCCTCGGGGGATAATAGTGCCTGACTCTGTTCCGATGAAAGTCTGGCCGAATCAAGCTCCAGCCGCTGCAGCATCTCATTGATTCGCTGTTTCTGAACCGCCTTAGACGACTCCCGTGTAAATATGGCGCCTCGCAGGTAAGCCTTGTCGGTAAAACCGCCGGCTCTCTCTATGATGCTGCTGAGCCGCTCACCATTTTGGATATGGTATGTACCGGGATGAACCACTTCTCCGGTTATCTTTACAGCCAGATTTTTTTTGTTCCAGTCTGAAATCTGTTTAATGGTTACCACATCAAAAGCGCGTAACTTCAGATTATGTTCAGATACATCGTCCATCGCTTTTTTCAGATCAAACTGAACAATTGATGTCTCAAATTTTTCACCATCGGCAATATCATACCTGACCAGTTCAGCTTCACCATAGTATGCGGTCTCATCCAGATTGCCGGCAATAAGAATAAGGTCCCGAACCGACATGTTGTTTGCAAAAGGATATTCACCGGGGTTATTGACGTCACCCAGAATGGTTACATGATGATCTTTGTTATATTCAAAAACACTATGCACAACTACTTTGTCATGGTTTTCGAGCTTCAGATTATGTTGCAAATTTCCCGAAAGCGCCTTTTCAATATTAAAAAGGAATATTTTTTTTTCGTTGGTATCTTTATCCGTCCGATACAAATGGCCGAATTTCAGATACGCATTTTTTGTAAAAAATCCGGCCTTAAAAAACAGGTCCTTTAATCGCATGTCCTCCGCTACAAAATACGACCCGGGATTACGAATCTCACCCTCGACAGAGACAATCGGTTTATCTGTAAATACGCCCTTGTTAAAAACATAAATTTCATCTTCAGGCATCAATACAATATTTTGAGATTCATCCCGGTTTTGCAAAAGCTCACCCAGATCAAACGGAATAAGTTCGGCTTCCATTCGTTCATTCCGATACCTTTTAACAAGCGCATAATCCAGGTAGGTATCTTTATCGAGGCTTTTAAAATCCGGCAAAATATCTAACAGACGAATGTCCGGCACAAAAGCATACTCTCCCGGCCTGATCACATTGCCATAGAGATAAATGGCATTAACGGTTGAATCGTGGATGGGGAAAACTCTTACATGGTCACCGTCTTTGAGATAAACATCCTTTTTATCCTTCAATTCCGCATAAGCAATATCCAGTACAATCTGCTCTTTATTCTGAGAGGATCGATTAATCTGGATACGCTGATTATAGGCATCCGGACTCAGACCACCGGCCATTTCAAGTGCATCCGGCAAACTGTATTGCCCTTTAATTTCATATATGGCCGGTCTTTTAACATTTCCCGTCATCTTGACCATAGCATCGGTTTGTGGAACAAAAATTACATCTCCCGATATCAGTCTGACATCTGATGTGGTATCGCCCTTCAGCAAAAAGTCGTACAGATCAATTGTCGATACAACATTTCCCTGCCGTTTAAGCTGGATATTTCTTAATGAGCCCAACTCTGTTGGGCCGCCGGATGATAAAAGCGCGTTGACAACCGTAGCAAGTGAACTGACGGTATAAAGGCCCGGATCAGTGACCTCACCCAAAACAAAAACCTGAACGCTCCTGAGTGCGCCCATGGAAACACTCACATTCACACCGGTGATAGCTTCCGCTTTTTTTTTAATAAAGGCTTTAAGCTCGGCAAATGTCATACCGACCACATTCATCGGGCCGATTTCAGGAAAATTAATGATGCCTTCCCTGTCAATTTCCAGCACATAGGTGGCATCCATTCTGCCCCAGGCAATAATCTTAATTTCATCTCCGGGACCTACAATATAATCGTTTGATACGGGTATGCTTTCAATGGGAACAAAGTTACCGGAAGAATTATCAAAAAGGTTATGCCCAAAAATTTCCAGTTTTGCCTGTTCATACTGACTTTTTAATGCTTCCACATTCTCAAGAGCGTCTATGAGTTCTGTCTTACTCACTTTATACCACCCATCAATGCCTGCATCCCTGGCCCGCATTTTCAATTCGGTCTCACTCAGCGCATTAAGGTCTTCCGGTTCATCGTCCCCGTCTTTCTGCTCCTTCAGTTTTTCGAGCATTTCACGACCTTCCGCGACCTCTTCGGGTGACAGGGATCCCGGCACAAACTTTTTTTCAATTTCTTCCAGTGCGCCAGGATCACGGTTGCTTTGTTTAAGGATAATCAGCCTGCGTGTTAATTCCTCCTGGTCAATGATCCCGGATTTATAAGCATTCTGCAATTGTTCCAGCTCTTGTTCATCAGGCGTTGCAACTGATTGTTGGGCAAATATCAATGAATTGAATACAAAAAAAGTGAGCAGAAAACATAATGGTAATAGAATAGTTTTTGATGAAGTTTTCATAAAAATAATTTTATCCGATACGGCCTCTGGCATTTAAAAGTTTTAGGTTGACGGCTGGATAAACGAATTATTTGAACATATTATAAAATGTAAACCCTGTCAATTAATGCCTTTTAAAGAACTTATATTTGTCGGGGGCTGAATGGCTGAATATTATGGGCATGAACTATGGAGAGTTTCATCTTTACCCTCTTTTATCTTGACATCAATATGCAAGTTGTTTAAAAAATTCCCTTTAGTTTATTTCTGGTTTAAAAACGCAAGATAGAGATAACGTGCGATTTTTTAGATATATAAGGCATGGGGTAAAGCGAAAATGAAGTTGGGAAATATACTATCACAGAAGAAATCCACTATCGTTAAAAAGTGGTTTGATTCTGTGGCTAAAACGTATGCAGAAGATACCGCCAAGTTTCTGAAAAACCAGGCTGACCCTTTTGCCAACCCGGTTGGCGGCTCTCTTTCCACCGGGCTTGAAGCACTTATGGATGAACTGATTCAGGGAATGCATCGTGAAACTATCGTTTCATTTCTGGACCCCATCATCAGAATAAGAGCTGTTCAGGCATTTACACCATCAAAGGCTACCGCCTTTATTTTTAAACTCAAGCAGGTCATCAGGCAAAGTATCGCCGGTGAGCTTAAGGAAAAAGAGATTGCAGATGAGCTTCTCACGTTTGAGATAAAGATTGATGAACTCGCCCTGATCGCATTTGACATTTATGTGGAATGCCGGGAAAAGATTTATGAATTACAGGCAAATGAAATGAAAAATCGGACTTACAGTGCCTTTAAACGTGCAAACCTGGTATCTGAGATCGAGTAAGACAAACCCGGTCTCAAATAACATTAACATTTTGATAGATGCCTTTCAGACATGCCGGCATAATGCGTGGCAAACTGAAGGGCAATAAAGTAGTGAGGTAAAGTTAAATGAAAAATTACTTGTTATCCCTCATAGCGGTTATTGTTCTTGCCTTAATTGCCTATGTGGGCGCTGAAGCAGCTACTTGGCCTCAGTATGTATTCGGGATCATAATTCCATATCTTGCCATGACTATCTTTATAATGGGTACAATCCGCAAGATTCTCGGATGGGCCCGTTCTCCGGTTCCGTTCCGGATTCCGTCAACATGTGGCCAGCAGAAATCGTTGCCATGGATCAAACAGTCTAAAATTGATAACCCCTTTACATTTTTTGGTGTTATTGTCCGGATGGTTCTGGAAGTGTTCTTGTTCCGTTCGCTGTTCAGAAACACCAAGTGCAAGATGAGCAAGGGCGGTAAAATCTTTTTCGATCTTGAAAAGTGGCTCTGGGTTGGTGCGATTGTATTTCACTGGTCATTTCTTGTTGTGCTGTTACGGCATTTGCGATTTTTTACAAATCCTGTACCGGGATGCATTCAATTTCTTGAACAGGTGGACGGTTTTATACAGATCGGCCTTCCCGGTATTTTTCTTTCAGGTTTTGCCCTGGTTGCCGGTGCCGTCTTCCTTTTAGTCCGACGAATTGTTATCCCACAGGTCAGGTACATCTCCCTGGCATCGGATTATTTTCCCCTGTTCCTGATCATCGGTATTGCCCTTACCGGCATTCTGATGCGTTATTTTACCAAAGTTGATATTGTTGGTGCCAAGGAAATCCTGATGGGACTGGTCACATTTCATCCATCGATTTCAGCAAATATTAACGGTATTTTTTATGTTCATTTGTTTCTTGTCAGCATCCTGCTTGTATATATCCCGTTTAGCAAGCTTATGCATATGGGCGGCATTTTCTTCAGTCCCACGAGAAACCTTGCCAATAACAGCAGGGCTGTCAGACATATCAACCCGTGGAACTATCCTGTCAAGGTTCACACCTATGATGAGTATGAGGATGATTACAGGGAAAAAATGATTGAGGCTGGACTGCCTGTTGAAAAGGAGTAAATGATGTCAGATGAACTTCTGAAACCGGATGAACTGATCGCAAATATAGAGCCTGCACCACCCAGAAAAGGGTGGATGGACACCCCTATTAATATCCGGAAGGGGATGTACTGCTACGCTTCGAACCATAAAAGTGTTGCTTCTCTGGATTTGCCCAATGCAAGACCCTGGAACCCGCTTGAAGATGACTGGAAACTGCCTGAGAACTGGAAAGATATCATCTTTAACGGTTTTCGTGAAAGACTGGACAAGTTCCGCTCTTTTAAAGTTTTTATGGACATTTGTGTCCGTTGCGGTGCCTGTGCTGATAAGTGTCACTTTTTTATCGGTTCCGGTGATCCTAAAAACATGCCGGTACTTCGTGCAGAACTCTTAAGATCAATATACAGAAATGACTTTACAACAGCCGGCAAGGTCTTCGGCAAGATGGTCGGTGCAAGAGAGATGACCATGGATGTACTGAAGGAATGGTGGTACTACCTGTTCCAGTGCACTGAGTGCCGCCGCTGTTCTGTTTTCTGCCCGTATGGTATTGATACCGCGGAAATAACCATAATGGGCCGTGAGCTGCTGAACCTGCTTGGTTTAAATATCGACTGGATTGCAACACCTATTGCAAACTGTAATCGGACCGGTAACCATCTCGGCATTCAACCCCATGCATTTAAAGATATGCTGGACTTCTTTGTGGAAGATATTGAAGAGATAACAGGTATCACCGTTGAACCGCAGTACAATAAAAAAGGCGCAGATATCCTTTTTATTACACCCTCCGGTGATGTTTTTGCCGATCCCGGAACATATACCTGTATGGGATATATGCTGTATTTCCATTTCCTTAAGGAAAAATATGGACTGGATGTAACCTGGAGTACCTACGCATCAGAGGGTGGTAATTTTGGTCTTTTTACCTCCCACGAGATGATGAAGCGTCTCAACTCCAAAATGTATGCTGAAGCCAAACGGCTTGGCGTCAAATGGATTCTCGGTGGTGAATGCGGCCATATGTGGCGTGTTATTAACCAGTATATGGATACGATGAACGGCCCGACGGATTTTATGGAAGAGCCGGTTTCACCCATCACCGGTACAAAGTTTGAAAATGCAAAATCTACCAAAATGGTTCATATCGCTGAATTTACTGCAGACCTTATCAAACACGGAAAGCTTGATCTTGATAAAAGCCGTAATGATCATCTCAAGGTAACTTTTCATGACTCCTGCAACCCTGCCAGAGCGATGGGTATGCTGGATGAACCCCGATATGTTATCAATAATGTATGTAACCACTTCTATGAAATGCCATCAAATACCATCCGTGAGCAGACGTTCTGCTGCGGTTCCGGTGCCGGTCTGAATGCCGGTGAAAACTTAGAACTCAGAATGATGGGCGGGTTGCCCAGGGCCAATGCCGTAAAACATGTTCATGAAAAATACGGTGTCAATACATTGTCCTGTGTCTGCGCCATTGACAGAGCGGCCCTGCCGCCACTAATGGAGTACTGGGTACCGGAAGTCGAAGTAAACGGTCTCCATGAAATGGTAGCCAATGCACTGATTATACCTGGTGAAAACGAAAGAACGACAGACTTGCGTGGCGAACCGCTTGCCGGAATGGAGGGCGACGATGTCGAATAATAAAAAAATATACGATAAAGGCATAGTTTTTACCGGTCTGGTCATTTTTCTGGCCCTGATCACATTTCCTTTCTGGTACAACCGCGGCATAGCCGCTCCTGCGCCGGAACCGGAATTGACTGAAAAAGCCAAAGCAGCCAAAGAATGTGTTCTGCCCGCTGACGAGATGAAGACCGGCCATATGCAACTTCTTAATGACTGGCGTAATGATGTTGTCCGCAATGCTGACCGCATGTATGTCAACGAACACGGGAAAGAATTTAACATGAGCCTTTCCAACGAGTGTCTGGACTGTCATTCATCCAAAGAAGACTTTTGCGACAGGTGTCATAACTATGCGTCAGTAAAACCCTATTGCTGGGATTGCCATATAGATAATCCGAAGGAGAAGATGTAATGGAAAGCAGAAGAAGCTTCTTAAAGATTGCCGGAATTTCAGCGCTGGGAGCTGGTATGCATCCGACACTGAATGCTTTTGCTTCAGGCGGTAGCGATGAAGGTTCAAAAGCTGTGGTAAAGCGAAATAAAGAGGCATTAACGGCAGTGCGGTGGGGCATGGTCATCGATACCAGAAAATTCCATTCTGAAAAAGACCTGGAACCCATTATTAAAGCTTGCGATAAAATCCACAATATTCCGGAATTTGAAAACAAGGACCATGAGATTAAATGGATCTGGGGTGAAGAGTTCAAGCATGCCTTTCCGGAAAAGGATAGTGAGTTTTTGCCGGATAAAGTGCACCACATTTCATTTCCGGTACTTTGTAACCACTGTGAAAACCCTCCCTGTGTCCGGGCCTGCCCGACAAAAGCGACTTTTAAAAGGGAAGACGGTATTGTTCTGATGGACTTTCACCGTTGCATCGGCTGTCGTTTCTGTATGGCCGCATGCCCTTATGGCTCAAGGAGTTTTAACTTTAGAGATCCCCGCCCTTTCATTCCTGAAGATAATAAAAATCAGGAGTTCCCCACCCGGATGAAAGGTGTGGTTGAAAAATGTAACTTCTGTGCCGAGAGACTGGCTGTCGGCAAATTGCCGGCATGTGTTGAAGCCTCTAACGGTGCAATTGCTTTTGGCGATCTGGATGACCCGGCATCAGATGTTAGAAAATTACTGAGCGCTAACTATACGATTCAACGGAAGCAGGCGCTCGGAACAGAACCGTCTGTCTTCTATATAGTATGAGGTGAATATGCTTGAATTTGCATTTAAAGGAAGCAACAAATATTATGCGTGGATAGTGGCCCTGCTCGGTATAATCGGGATTGGCGCCGGATTTTATTTCTGGCAGCTTGTTTTCGGCCTCGGCATCACCGGCATGAGCCGGGATGTATCCTGGGGTTTTTATATTGCCCAGTTTACCTTTCTGGTTGGTGTCGCCGCTTCAGCCGTTATGCTGGTCATCCCCTATTATCTGCATAATTATAAGGCTTTTGGTAAAATTACCGTTCTGGGAGAATTCCTTGCCGTCTCGTCAGTGCTGATGTGTATTCTCTTTATCTTTGTTGACCTCGGACAGCCGATGCGAGTGCTGAATGTTATTTTACATCCCACACCCAACTCCATGCTGTTCTGGGATATGATTGTTTTGAACGGATATCTTTTTCTTAATATTATAATTGGCTGGAAAGTACTGGAAGCGGAAAGGAACGGCGTACATGCTCCGTCCTGGGTAAAACCACTGATCTATCTTTCTGTGCCCTGGGCTGTTAGCATCCATACGGTTACAGCATTCCTGTACTGTGGCCTGCCCGGCAGAGGTTTCTGGCTGACCGCTATTCTGGCACCACGTTTTCTCTCTTCAGCATTTGCAGCCGGGCCGTCTCTACTGATCCTGCTCTGCCTGTTTGTCAGAAGGATCAGCAAATTTGATCCGGGCAGGGAACAGATTCAGTCCCTTTCCAAAATTGTGACTTACGCGATTATCCTGAATGTGTTCTTTCTTCTTTGCGAAGTGTTCGTGGCAGTTTACAGCAACATCCCGGAACATATGGATCATCTGAAGTATCTGTTCTTTGGTCTGCATGGACACAACGCACTGGTTCCCTGGATGTGGACATCCATGGCTCTGATGCTGTTGGCAATTGTCCTGCTGGTGATTCCGGCAACACGCCAACATGAAGGAATCCTGACCGTTGCCTGTCTGGCCGTATTTGCAGGTACCTGGATCGACAAGGGCCTTGGCATGATTGCCGGTGGTTTTGTACCGAATCCGCTTCACCATGTAAACGAATATGTGCCGACATTTCCGGAGATTATGATTGCGGTAGGTATTTATGCAACCGGATTTCTGGTTCTGACCGCATTTTATAAGATGGCCATTACCGTAAAGGAAGAAGTAGCATAGCCATAACACACTGATTAAATTAAAAAAGGGCCTGTCCATAAGGATATGGCCCTTTCGTTTAGGACCGATGGATACCTTTTGATTTTCGTATCCGGTATGATAATAAATTTAATCTGTTTTCAGCTTTCAGAGTACAATTATAATCTTCATAAGAAAAATAAGTAAGTATGACAAGTCCTGATATAATTAATATACGTAAAATTACCAAAGCAGATATTCCCCGGGCCTTTGACATGATTGACCGGCAGGAGTGGTACTGGACATTAAACGAAGTAAAGCGAATCCTGGAACTTGATCCTGAGAACTCGCTTGTTGCAACCATTGATGATAAAATTGTTGGCGTAATCACTATTCTTCAACTCAATGAACTGGCTTTTTTACCACATGTGGTTGTCGAAGATAAATTCCGGGGTAATGGCCTTGGCAAAACCCTGATTGAAATGATACTGAACACGCTTGATGCTGATGGAACCAAAAGTATAGAGCTGTTTGCCTCCTGTGGTGTTGAAACCATGTATGAGCCATTCGGTTTTAACAAGGTGGAAACGATCCTCTATTACAGCAAAATATTGCCGGGGAAAGTGGCACCGTCTGCTCAAGATAAAGAAAACAGTTTTAAGATAATCTCTATAACAGATCCCGAGGTTGCCGCCCTTGAGCAGCAGGTAGAATTTAGTCTGGAACAGTCTCTGGGCGGTGCGTTGCTTGATACACCATCAATAACAATCGGTAATTTTTCCGGCGACACACTCACAGATCTGATGGTTTTGGAAAAAGATGATGATTGGGCAGAATTCGGCCCGTGGTTGATGAAAAAACCGGATGTGGAAACAGCCAGAAAAATGATTTTTTTTGCGCTTTCGCATCTTTCACCCGGTATCCGGCTCGACTTTTGCTTTTCATCGAATAATGAGGTCGCCAAAAAGCTTGCCGAAACTGAAGATTTTAAATTTGAGCTTCACCTGACCCGGATGGCCCGTTCCAAAATACCGGCATCACCTTACCCGTTAAACCTGATGGCCATGGGCAAGTTTTGACGGCATCATAAAAAGCCCATCGATTTAAGTTTTTACGATTCATCAAATTTTAGGAACACTGTTTTTATGAAAAAGGGGAAATCCTCAGAGATTGAGGCCATCTATTTTCCGGATTCGACTACCGAATGTGAACGACCCCTGTTCATGTCGTGCGTACAGGCCGGTTTCCCCTCCCCGGCGGAAGATTATATTGAAGGTAAGCTGGACCTGAACAAGTATCTTGTCAAACATCCGGCCGCCACTTTTTTTGTAAGGGTTTCAGGTGATTCCATGCTCAATGCCGGTATCCACCCGGGTGATATCCTGATTGTTGACCGCTCTCTTGATCCGGTAAACCGGAAAGTGGTAATTGCGGTTGTGAACGGAGAGTTAACCGTCAAAAGAATCAAAAAACAGGAGAGCCGGCTCTTTCTGGTCCCTGAAAATAAAAAATATGCCCCCATGGAGATCACCAGTGAAATGAACTGCGAGATTTGGGGTGTTGTCACCAACGTGATCCATCCACTGTAATCTTTTTATTTAACCAAGGTACTATGCCCAAAGTATTTGCCATTGTTGACTGCAATAATTTTTATGTATCCTGTGAGCGTGTATTTAACCCTACGCTCAACGGAAAACCGGTTATTATACTGTCCAACAATGACGGATGTGCGGTATCCCGTTCCAATGAAGCCAAGACCATTGGAATTCAGATGGCTGCACCGGTTTTCAAGATCCGGCATATAATCAAGAAATACGATGTACAGGTTTTATCATCTAATTATGCCCTGTATGGAGATATGTCACAGCGGGTGATGGAGACACTCTCCGGTCTTGTTCCAAATATGGAAATCTACTCCATTGATGAGGCCTTTCTGGATCTGTCCGCCTTCAGGAAACAGGATCTGATTGAATACGGCCGCAAGATACAGAAAACCGTCCGGCAATGGACCGGTATTCCGGTATCTGTCGGTATTGCACCGACAAAAACGCTGGCCAAGCTAGCCAATCATATTGCCAAAAAATCCCATACCGCAAAAGGTGTTGTCAATTTATTGGCACTCTCCAGCCTTGACTCGATATTGGAAAAAACAAATATTGAGGATTTATGGGGTATCGGCCACCGATATGGTAAATTCTTTAACGCCCACGATATCCGAAATGCCCGTCAGCTTCGTGATCTCAATGAAACCTTTATCAAAAGCAAAATGGGCGTCATGGGTACCCGGCTTCAGCAGGAGCTTAAAGGCATTCCCTGTTATCACCTCGAATACCAGCCTGCACCCAAACAGGGTATCACGGTATCCAGAACTTTTCAAAAAGAGATCAGTAATTTTGATGATCTGGATAGTGCCATCGCTAATTATGCCTCCCGGGCCGGTGAAAAACTGCGTTTGGAAAATGCTGTTGCTCAAATAATAGTTGTATTCCTGCTGACCAACCGGTTCAGAGAAAACGGTCATGTCAGCTTTGAAACAGTTCGTATGCCGGTGGCCACCAGCGACACCGCAGAACTTATCCATTTTGCCGGTGAGGGCCTTAGAATGGCATTTAAAAAGGGCCGCCTGTATAAAAAAGCCGGTATCATACTCAAAGCTATCACCCCGGACAAACCGATACAGGCAACGCTTTTTGATACAAAAGACCGATCCCGATCCGGAAAACTGATGCAGGCTCTGGATACGATCAATCACCGTATGGGATGTAATACCTTAAAATATGCCGCAACCGGCCTGTCTCCGAAACAGAAATGGCAAACCATATTTAATTACCGTTCACCGGCATATACAACGAACTGGCAACAACTGCCGGGAGTGGTATAAGATATCTCAACGTTCATCTTGGATTTGCAATTTCACACAACTTGTCATACATATTTGAGCATAGCATATGAACCATAAAAGCTATCTTTATATTAAAAGGTATTTATATGAGTATTAACTAAAGTTTAGAGTTACAGCTCAACCATCCATCGCATTTTTTAAGGTGGATGGTTTAAAACATTTGCTCTTTTACAATTAACGATGCGCCTTTTGGTGCAATCAGGTGCAAAATGGCTGATCAGGAGGCTCGAATTT
>JAIPEE010000056.1 GCA_021737275.1 Desulfobacterales bacterium | reverse complement strand
CGTTTGCATTGTGGGGCCCAATGGTGCCGGGAAAAGTACCTTTCTAAAATCGGTTGCCGGAATGATAAATACCTTAGGCGGCAGTATCAATTTTTGCGGGAAACCCATTGAGCATATGCCGGGACATAAAATCTGCCGGTTGGGCATCAGCTACATCTCCGAAGAGATGAACCTGTTTGCCGGTATGAATATACAGGAAAACCTCGCTATGGGCGCGTTTACGGTGGAAGATAAAAACAAGATTCTGGAACATCAGGATTTTGTTTTTGACCTGTTTCCCATTTTGAAAAAACGCCGCAAACAGCTTGCCGGCACCATGAGCGGTGGAGAACGGAAAATGCTGGCGATCGGCCGGGGGCTGATGTCGGGTCCGTCTCTGCTATTGGTTGACGAGCCGAGTCTGGGGCTGGCCCCCCAATTGACGAATACTGTTTTTCACGCGCTGGATGTTCTGCATAAAAAAGGAGTTACCATTCTTCTGGTGGAACAGAATGTTACCAAGACCCTGAAGGCAACCGACAGGGGATATGTTCTGGAAAAAGGAAAAATCGTAATTGAAGGACTCAGCAGTGAACTCAATGAAAATGAGCACGTTCGTAAAGCCTATCTGGGTATATAAAGGCTGCCGGCCTGATTTTAAACAAGATTAGCAGGCTTGTGGAGAGAGATATAAAGGAATAAATCATTATGGTTATGACCTCAGGAACAAGTCAGGGTATGGTTGAAATGGTGATCAGAAAATTGAAATCACCCCCCGCGATTACTATTACCCTATCGATAATTGCAGCAATTCTGGCATCCATCGACAGCGGTTTTTATGTTATTGTCAACACGATTGTGACCGGCGGCATGTGGGCCCTTGTCGCCATGGGACTGGCGCTCGTTTTCGGTGTAATGAACATTACAAGTTTTGTGCACGGTGAGTTTTTCATGATCGGCGGCTTGACTGCCTATTTTGTCTTTACACCGTTTTCCGATTATCTCATGGAAAGCCCCAACCCCGTGGTCGCATTTTTTATACCGATACTGGTGATGCTGGTGGCGGCTGTTGCAGGAGTGGTCGTGGGAATTTTATCCGAGCTGATGATTTTCCGGCCATTACGTAAACGGACCAGTGATCAATGGGTGATGAACTCCTTCGTCATCACATTGGGCCTGTCAGTGCTTATCGTGAACGGCACCCAATTTATTTTCGGTACGGATTTCAGAGGGATTGTCGGTTACTGGCCCTATCCGACACTGTCATTTTTTGATGTTTATATCTCTTTTGACCGGGTTATGGTATTTATCCTGGCAATGCTGATATTAGGGGTGTTCTGGTGGTTCATGAGTGCTTCAAAATTAGGCCGTGCCATCCGGGCTGTTTCCCAGGATGAGACCGGTGCCCGGATGGTCGGCATCAACATCAACGGAATCCAGACCCTGACAATGGCTCTCAGCGCAGCCCTCGCTGCCCTTGCCGGTGCCTGTCTTTTGTTTATGTATCCGGCTTATCCCACCGTCGGAATGGGCCCGCTATATAATTCATGGTTTATCGTGATCCTGGCAGGTATGGGTAATGTTGCGGGCGCAGCTATTTGTGCTTTTATTGTCGCCCTGTTGCAGGTGCTGACGACCGTATATTTTGGTGAAGGATGGGAATTTACTATTCCGGCAGCCGTTATTATTCTGGTTTTGATTATCAAACCCTCGGGAATTTTCGGAAGTAGTGTCCGGGGTATTTTGGACCAATAGGAGATATTGTGGATCATGTTCTGGAAAAAACAACAATGAATACTTTTCAAAAAACACTGAATGCTTTATGCATTACCCCTTTGGGCTTTTTTGCACTGGTACTGCTGCTATTAGTGCCGGTTATTCCTCCTTTCAATCAGGAATACCTGATTCGCTGGATGGTGGTCGGATTATTCATGGCGGCACAGGCGGTAGCCTTTGATTTCACCGGTGGATATATTAACATCGTAAATTTTGGATTTGCCGCCTTTGTGGGGCTGGGTGCCTATACATCAGGCATTCTTTGTGCCAAGCTTGGACTTTCCCCATGGATTGGTATGTTTGTCGGTATTATACCGGCAGGTCTTGTCGGCTTTCTTACCGGTATTTTAACCTTACGGCTGCGCGGCATTTTTGCCGCGGTAATGGCCTGGTTTATCGGTCTGGCCATATGGGGGCTGGCCATAAAACTGGTCTTTCTTACGGAAGGACCCCTGGGTTTGAATTGTCCGACACTGCTGGAAACCTCATCCAATCTTCCCTATTTCTATATCATTTTTGCGATGTTCATAATCACCTATGTTATTTTGAAACGTGTTGTAAGATCCAACATGGGGCTCGCGTTCACAGCCATAGGGCAGAATATGGACGCTGCCAGGACATCCGGTATCAATCCGGTGCGCTATCGTATCATAAACTTTACCCTTTCGTGTGCATTTGCCGGATGGTTGGGCGGATTTTATGCCCACTATTACGGTATCCTGATGCCCGAAATCATGCATACCACAAAAACGGTTGAAGTGCTGGTAATCGTTTATATTGGCGGGCGGGCAAGTTTGTGGGGCGGAGCCGCCGTAGCGATTCCTTTTGTTGTTGCCATGGAACTGGTACGATCGGAATTCTCGGATTATCCGGGCCTGCACTTCATATTCTATGGATTATTTTTGATTTTAATCATGATTTATTATCCGGGTGGTTTTGCCCACCTGTATGAAACTTTGACAGATCGTTTCCGAAAACCGTCTTCCTGACAGATCGTTTCCGAAAACCGTCTTCATTTGGTTTTTTAATAAAGATGAAGGAGAAAAAAAACTATGAAAAGAAGATTTAAAGCGGGGAAGAGCCGCAATGCGGGATTCAGTCTGAATGTGATGACTGATGACGAAATCCATGAAATCCACCTGGGTACCCTGGAAGTACTCAAGGATGTCGGTGTTTTTGTTGAAAGTGCGGAGGCCCTTGAGCGCTATGATGCAGGGGGATGTGAAGTCGACAAAAAAAATAAAGTCGTTAAATTCCCCAACTGGGTGGTAGAAGAAGCCATCGCATCCGCTCCTGCCAGCTATTATGCCTGCGGGCGCAGGCCCGAAGATGATGTTATTCTGGAGGACGATCGGGTGTCCTTTACCAATTTTGGTGAAGGCATCATGTTTGTAGATCCTGAAACCGGCGAGCATCGGGACACCATCAAAGCGGATATTGTAAAGGCATCCAGGATTATTGACTCCCTGGATCATATTGAAACCTACGAAAGATGTATGTGTGCTCATGACAAGCCACCGGAATCACAGGCAATGCACAATGCCGAGGCATCTCTCACAAACACCACCAAGCACCACTGGTTGTGCCCGGTAGACCGTTTTCAGGCTAAAAAAATTACGGAAATCTGTGCGGCCATTGTCGGCGGCAAAGAGATTCTCAAAAAAAGGCCGATACTCTCTTTTACCACCTGCCCCATCAGTCCGTTGAAACTCCCGTCCCACCATTGTGATATTGTTATTGAGGCGGCCGAGAGTTATATGGGGCTCAATGTAATTGGTATGGCTATGTCGGCAGGATCCGGCCCGGTTCACCTGGCCGGCACATTGATTATCCAGAACTGTGAACTTTTATCCAGCCTGGTTCTATCGCAGTTGACACGCAAAGGGGCACAATTTGTTTACGGCAGTTCCACCTGCCCGCTGGACTTGCGTATGGCTACGGCCTCTGTCGGATCACCTGAGACCGGAATGATCAGCGCGGCTGTGGCACGTCTGGCCCGATACTATAGCCTGCCCTGCTTTGTAGCCGGTGGATAGGGCGACAGCAAAGTAACCGATGCCCAGGCTGGGTTCGAAAAAACCATGACCGGTTTACTTCCCGCATTGGCAGGTGCCAATGTTATCTACGGATTGGGAATGCTGGAAATGGGTATCACTTTCGACCTTGCTCAGTTGGTATGGGACCATGAAATTGCTGAAATGATTCTGTACGCTCTTAAAGGGATTCCGGTGAATGATACAACCCTTGCGGTCGATGTCATCAAGGAGATGGGCATCGGCAAGGATTTTCTCGCACACCCGACGACCTTTGAATATATGCGGTCTCAATCTCAGCCCAAAATCATGGATCGCAAGATGCGAGAGGACTGGGAGGCTGACGGCAGCACGGATGCCTATAAACGGTCCCATGACAGGATGACTGATATTCTGGAAACCTACGAACCGCCGAAACTGTCGGACGATATTCTTCAGAATGTCCGTTCCATTGTTGTGGAAGCGGAAAAAGAACTGGGCGTTGATGGTGGAGACGACTAAAAAATAACCTGAACTATAAACTGCATAAATATAATTGTAAGCCCCGTACTGTAATATGGTACGGGGCTTTTTTATGTTTTATTTAATATATGATGCCAGTGCCGATTCAATAATTTTCCTGATTTCAGTTAATCGTTCTTCCGTCATGGCTTCAAACCGCAATACCAGCGCAGGCTGGGTGTTGGAAGCGCGGACGAGCCCCCATCCGTCATCAAAAAGCACCCTTACACCATCAATATCAATGATGTTATGAATTGCTCTGAAATGCTCGGTCACTTTTTTTACGACATTGAATTTAATGTCATCAGGACACGTTACTCGAATTTCCGGTGTGGAAAATGTTTTGGGGACATCGGCGAGCAGTTCTGAAAGTTTACTGTCTGTGTCAGACATGATTTCAAGCAGTCTGCAGGAGGCATAGGTCGCGTCATCAAATCCAAAATAGCGGTCTGCGAAGAAGATATGGCCGCTCATCTCTGCAGCGAGTTCTGCCTTTTCCTCCTTCATCTTCTTTTTGATCAGGGAGTGGCCTGTTTTCCACATAATACCCCGTCCGCCATGTTTTTCAATATCATCATACATGGTTTTGGAACACTTTACTTCAGATATAAAAGTGGCGCCGGGTTTACGCTGCAGTATTTCTCTTGAAAAGATAATCATAAGCCGGTCGCCATAGATGATGTTTCCCTGTTCATCGACAACGCCGATGCGGTCGCCGTCACCATCATAACCGATGCCGATATCAAGATTGTTTTCCTTAACGAGGGCAATGAGATCCTGCATGTTTTCGGCAACCGTCGGGTCCGCCTCATGGTTTGGAAAATCACCATCCATATCACAGTAGATATCATGCACCTCGCAGCCGATTGCTTTTAAAACAGGCACAGCAACAACGCCGGCGGTTCCATTACCTGCATCTACCCCTATCCGGAGCGGTTTGGACAGCTTAATGTTTTCTATAACATACGCTTTGTATGGTGTTACAACATCTTCTACAGAAAAAGAACCGCTTCCGGAAACATATGATTCGGCTTCAATGATCTCCCGTATTTTCTGGATATCCTTTCCATGAATGGAGTCAGAGTTAATGCAGAGCTTGAATCCATTGTATTCCTTGGGATTATGGCTGGCAGTTACCATTACGCCGCCTTCCGTCTTGAGGTGTTTTATCGAAAAATAGAGTACCGGCGTCGGGCATACCCCGATATCAATGACATCACATCCGGTCGAGCGAAGTCCCTCAATAACTTTTTCCGTATATACGTCTGATGTTGCCCTGCAGTCCCGTCCCACCGTAATTCGGGATGAACCATTATTAATAAGAAATGTACCGGTCGCTTTACCAATATTAACCACATCCGCTTCATCTAAATCTTCGCCGGCAATACCCCTGATATCATATTCTCTAAAAATTCCCGGATTCATAATGATCTCCTTTCTTACCGAATCAATGTCAAGGCAACTACTCCCGCCAGCCAGCAATACGGTGCAAATAAGTGCAGTTTTCCTTTTTTAATTATAAACAACAGCAGTTTAAGAGAGCAGTAACCCGTTATACCTGCGGCAACAGTGCCGAGACATGTGGCTAAATCCAAAACCGCACTATCATTAAAAAGATCCTTAAGACTCAATATCTCTGCCCCGATAATGGCCGGAATAGACAGCAGAAATGAATACTTGGCAGCTGTTTCCCGATTAAGCCCCAGAAACAGGCCTGCAACAATCGTTGAGCCCGATCTTGAAATACCCGGTAAAATAGCCAGTCCCTGAACAGTACCAATAATAAATGCCTTAAGCACTGAAACCTTTAAAACATCTTTACCGGTTTTTTTAATCCAGCGGGTACTCCATAAAAACAGGCCGGTGATCAACAGCATAATTCCGGTCAGTGTTACTGATGAGAATATCCGGTCGGCAATATTCTTAAAAAACAGGCCGATGATAGCTGTCGGCACTGACCCCAGAATAATCAGGAATGTAATCCTTATATCCGGGTTTTCATGAACTGCGGAAAACTGACTGTTGTTAATTATCAACTTCTGAAGGGCTGAGAGTATATTCCGGATATCCCGCCGGAAAAAAACAATAACAGCGATCAACGTTCCGACATGGAGGCTGATATCAAAAAAAAGTGCCGGCTCTGTTAGCCCGAAAAGGTGTTGAAAAATTATCAGATGGCCGGAACTGCTTATCGGTAAAAACTCTGTAAGACCCTGGATGATGCCAAGAACTACCGCCTGAAAAAGGTCCATGTATTCTGTTTCCGCTTAATCCGTTAAGTATTGGATGACATAATTATTTTGTACTAATTGAGTATCTTTAACCAATTAGCACATTTAATTTTTTTTTAAAAGATTCCTTTCGGGTGGGGAATATTATTTTTTCAATCTATCCTTTGACAACACCAATAGGCCTTAGTTTTGCTACCATCTTTGATATACCGGCGCCATGCACCGATTCAACGACCTGTGACACATCCTTGTAGGCATCGGGCATCTCTTCTCTGAGTGTGTTTTTTCCTGTCCAGCGAACAAGAATACCCTTGTCTTCAAGCTCCCGATGAATGGAGCGCCCCTTGCTTTGTCGGACAGCCGCTTTTCGACTGAGCATTCTGCCTGCACCATGGCAGGTTGAACCAAATGATTCTTCCATGGCTTTTTGTGTGCCGGCGAGGACATAGGAGGCCCTGCCCATATCGCCCGGTATCAGGGTTGGCTGGCCAATATTCCGGTATGCGAGCGGAACATCCTGATGACCCGACGGGAATGACCGGGTTGCCCCTTTTCTGTGAACACAAACTATTCGTTCATTTCCATCAACCGTATGCATTTCCTTTTTTGCAATATTATGGGCAACATCATATACCAGCCGCATACTCAGTGATGCCGGGCCGACATTAAATACTTTCTGAAAAACTTCCCGCGTCAGCTGCATCATAATCTGGCGGTTTGCCCATGCATAGTTGGCTGCACACGCCATAGCATTAAAGTATCGCATGCCCTCTTCAGATTTTATCATGGCGCAAGAGAGCCGGCGATCCGGCAGATCAATGCCGATCTTTTTTACATGTTTTGTCATAAAAGCCAGAAAATCATCGCATACCTGGTATCCAAGGCCACGGGAGCCGGAATGGAGCAGCATAACCACCTGATTTTGAAAAAGCCCAAAGACGCCGGCTGCGGTTTCATCAAAGATCTCATCGACAATACCTATTTCCAGAAAATGGTTACCGGAACCAAGTGTGCCAAGTTGCCGAAGGCCTCTTTCAACAGCCCTGTCACTGATTTCACCGGGGTCTGCATTGGTCATGCAGCCGTGTTCTTCGGTATGTTCAATATCAGAATCTTCACCATAACCCTGATGAACTGCCCACCGGCTGCCCTGAACCAGAACCCTTTTCACCTCTTTCCGTGACAGTTTGATTGAGCCTGTAGATCCAATTCCTGACGGGATATGCCTGTATAGTGCGTTTACAAGATCTTCAAGTTTAGGCCTTACATCGCTTTCTTTAAAAGTAGTTATCGCAAGTCTGACACCGCAATTGATATCATAGCCGACACCACCCGGTGAGATAACGCCGGTATCCCAGTCAAAGGCTGCAACTCCGCCAATGGGAAAACCGTAACCCCAGTGCATATCCGGCATGCCCATGGCGGCTTTCAATATACCGGGCAGGGTAGCGATATTGGCAAGTTGCTTGAGGCTTTCATCCTGCTGAACATGCCGAAGAAGATTTTTACTTGAAATGATGCGGCCGGCAACTCGCATATTCCCGGATTTTGGGAGCTCCCATCGATAGTCGTCTAATTGTATAAGTTCCATTTTTTATCGTATAATGTTCCGGAAAATAGTGGTTAAAGCGAACTGTATTTTTCGCTCAATTATAGAATTACTTTTCCCGTTTTCTCCGTACTATATCCGCCCAATCCATTAACGCGTTTTTTAAACCTGTCGGTATTAATGGTATCCAGCAACGATATAATATTTTTTGTTTCAAAATACTTTTGAGGAATTACAAGGTCATACTGTTCGGTTACAACCGGAACAAAATCAAGATCAAGTGCTTTGGCGGCAGCATATATACCGAGTCCGACATCTGTACGTCCACTTAAAACAGAAACAGCAACAGACATATGGGTGAACTCATCATTTTCATAGCCGTTAATATTTGAAGGGTTTATACCGAGCTGCTTTAAACGGTAATCCAGAAGGATTCGGGTGCCTGAGCCGCCCTGTCTGTTAATGAAAGTGATATCTTCCCTTGCCAGATCTTCAATACCTTTTATTCCTTTCGGATTGCCGGGTGGAACAATCAGGCCCTGGTCTCTGAAAACCAGGTTTACAAGCCTGATTTCCATATCCGGCAGATATTTTTTTATATAGGAGAGATTGTAAGTGCCGTCATTTTCATCCAGCAGGTGTGATCCGGCAACATGGCAGACGCCCCTCTTGATTGCCATCAGGCCGCCCATACTGCCTACATGACTGGAGGAGAGTGCCGTATGACTGTGTGAAGCCATAAGCTCATCCGAAAGAATATCCAGTGTATTATCATGGCTGCCTACAATGACAACCGTATTGTTGATGGTTTGAAGCGGACTTAGCAGTTCCGCTGTAACCGGCGTATGCTCCTTGAGACCTTCAACATTATTGGGTATACGAATTATACCATCCGCTTCGGTGATGGTTGTTATACAACCGGCACCCCTTGGCATGGGTGTTGCCACAACGCGATCATCAACCCGTCCCAGTTTGACTCTTAAAAATTCTTCAACGCCCAGTTTTGATGTAATCTTTCTGGTGGGTTCAACCTGGATTTTCTCTTTTGTATCATCAGGCCGGCCCAGCATTCCTGCAATGAGGGGTTGAACAATCTGTTCAAATGCAACGATGGCGGACACCGGGTATCCGGGTATTCCGATAACCGGTTTATTCCTTACATTTCCGACAATTACCGGTTTGCCCGGCATCATCGTTACGCCGTGGATCAGGATTTTCCCAATACTTTCAATGGCATGCCGCGTAAAATCTTCCGAACCGGCAGAAGAGCCGCCTACGGTTAGAACAATATGGTAATTATCTGAAACCGCATTGTCTATGGTACGTATGATATTTTCCAGGTTGTCCGACAACATTTCATTGCGTTCAAAAGTACCGCCACAGGATTCTGTAAGGCTTCCGAGAATAAATGAATTCGTTTCAAAAACCTGGCCCGGTTTAAGGTCGGACAGGTCGGATTTCCGCCAATCCACCAGCTCTGATCCGGTCGGGATAATCAAAACTCCGGGCTTTTCCCTGACGGCAACTTTAAATATACCTCCGGAAAGAAGTGCGCCGATACAGTAAGGCGTAATAACATGGTTTCGGGGAAACAGAAGTTCGGTTGCAACAATATCTTCGCCCATTTTACGGACATTCTGCCACGGGAAAGCCGGTGCTTCTATGGTAACACGTGTATCATCAGTAACATTGATATGTTCAATCATGATAACGGCATTGGTACTTTCAGGTAGAACGTGACCGGTATTTACATAGAAGGCCTCTTTTCCGATGATAAGTGTTTTTGGTTCTGACTCATGGGCGCCAAATGTTGATGCCGCATCAACAGCAATGCCGTCCATGGCCGATGCATGGAAACCGGGTGATGAAATTTTTGCCGCAACCGGTTCAGCCAGAGATCGGCCTACTGCATCCGGAACGGGGATGGTTTCTGTTGCAAGGCAGTCTTTATCGAGAAGCTGATCAAGGATAATTTTTCTTGCTTCAGCCAGAGATTTCATTTTCAGATACACATTTCGCTTTGAAGACATTTTAAACTCCGATTTTTAATTCTGCCGTACCTTAATAAAAGGCGTTGTGTAGCAGGTTTACAGGGGGATTACATTAACTTTATCGCCCTTGTTAAGTCCTT
The DNA here is from genome assembly GCA_021737275.1 of Desulfobacterales bacterium. Classification (GTDB taxonomy): domain Bacteria; phylum Desulfobacterota; class Desulfobacteria; order Desulfobacterales; family JAIPEE01; genus JAIPEE01. The sequence goes on along the minus strand of JAIPEE010000056.1, from coordinate 11,743 downwards.
CGGTATTGGTGCCGATCTCGATAAGACCATCCGCCTGAACCATAGTATTAATAAGGCCGGATTTTCCCAAAATAGGTTCCGCCAGGAGATCTCTCCCATTTTCAGTTAAACGGACACGAATATAGTCCATACGGCCCTGTGCAGATGATATGTTTCTGGAAAGTATTGCCGGAAGTGGCATGCCTTTTTTTAAAAAATCTGATCGGCCGCTGATTCGCCGGATAAAAGGTTTTACAACCATTTCAAAAACAACCATTGCAGATACTACATGCCCCGGAAGTCCCCAGACAGCCTTGTTTTGAGATACAGCCAGTATGGTAGGTTTTCCCGGACTGATGGAGATGCCATGTGCCAGAATGCCGGCATCCGGAAGCGATGAAAGTACTTCAACGGTATAATCATGGGCTCCCACCGAGCTGCCGCCGGAAATCAGCAGCATATCCGACGCTTTGAGTGCTGTTGAGCAGGCGTCAAAAAGGGCATCATAATTATCGGTGACTATTCCATATGGAACAGGTTGTCCGCCTGCAGTTTCAACAAGGCTTGATAGTGAGTAGCTGTTGATGTCTCTTATCTGGCCCGGTTCAGGTTTTTTATCAATGGAAATAATTTCATTGCCGGTTGAGATAATCGCTATTTTCGGTTTCTTAAACACGTTAACCGATGTTTTTCCCAGTGCCGCCAAAAGACCGGTCTCCTGGGGGCGAAGCTGTCGGCCGCATGAGAGTACATCAGCGCCCTGTTTGATATCTTCTCCCTTTTCAACAACATGCCCGCCCGGTGCAACACTTTTATAAATTTCGATGGTTGTATCATCGATCTTTTCGGTATGCTCAATCATGATTACACTGTCAGCACCATCGGGCAGCATACCGCCTGTCGGTATGCTTGCCGCTTCTCCCGGGCCGATGGTCATATCCGGAGCCTGTCCCATTTCCACAGCACCTTTTACTGTCAGGTAAGCAGGGTTGGCTTCGGAGGCCCCAAAAGTGGATACTGCACAGACCGCATATCCATCCATTGTGGATCGTGTAAATCCGGGAATATTTATATCAGACAGAATGTTCTGTGCCAGAATTCGTCCGGTGGTTTCTGCAAGTGAGACACTTTCTGTTTCAACGACAGGGAATTCGGCTGCGTGTCCAAGAACCTGATTTAGATCAGCAACTTTAAAGAAATCTTTCATTATACTTTCCTGTTAACATAAAGGTGAAAGCAGATCAGGCGCTTACATAACTTGAACTGCTTGTTCCATAACTTCATAGCAGATTGTAACAGGTAGAAACAATAGGGAACTTTACTTGACAACCTCACCGTATTAAAATAAAAATCTGAAATTCATTAAAAGATTAATGAAATCTTCTGCGGGGTATAACCGAATGAAAAGCGGCAGAACTCGAATATTATTTGTAATTCCGGTTATTTTTCTGGGTGTTCTTCTTGCTTTTATGCTCAACAGGCCAGACTCTGCTTCCATCGTGGAAAGTGTCGATCTGGAAGGAATTTCACCTGACGGTGAGCTTGAAAAGTTTGTTGCACATCTCTTTTTTGGAGGTATGGACCAGGAATATTTAACAGCTGAAGAGTGGGCGCTGGTTTATTCCGGTTCACCTTCCGAGCTTGGATATAAAATACTTGAGGCACTGCTTTCCGGACCCAGGGGAAATCATGTCCGGACTATTCCGGAAGAAACCGTTATCCGGGCATTTTATATAACAAAGCAGGGTACTGCCTTTGTCGATTTGACCGGGGGGATAAGAGAAAATCACCCGGGTGGCATAAAAGCTGAGATATTCACCATTTTTTCCATTGTTAATTCACTGATATTGAATATAGAAGAGATTAATGCTGTAAAAATATTGATTGATGGTAATGAGGTTCGGACACTGGCCGGCCATATGGACTTGACGATGCCCTTGAGGGCTGAAATGCGGTTGATAAGATGAAAAAAAATGTAATGCTTAAAAATATTAGAAATATCGGTATCATGGCACATATTGATGCCGGTAAAACTACCGTTACGGAGCGGATATTATACTATACGGGCAGATCCCATAAGCTTGGCGAGGTCCATGATGGTGAAGCGGTCATGGACTGGATGGTGGATGAGCAGGAGCGCGGTATTACCATTACCTCTGCGGTTACAACCTGTCACTGGAATAAAAGTGAAATACAGCTTATTGATACGCCCGGCCATGTGGATTTCACCATTGAAGTGGAACGTTCCCTGCGAGTTCTGGATGGTGCTATCGGTGTTTTTTGTGCGGTAGGCGGTGTGGAGCCTCAATCTGAGACAGTTTGGCGTCAGGCGGATAAATATAAGGTTCCCAAAATGGCATTTGTCAACAAGATGGACAGGGTCGGTGCAAGCTTTTTTGATACTGTCGATATGATGGTGGCACGATTAAATGCAAATCCATTGATTATTCAACTCCCTGTCGGTGCCGAAGAGACCTTCAAAGGGGTTGTTGATCTCATCGACATGAAGCAGATTGTCTGGGATGATGATTCACTTGGCGCAAAATTTTTAACTGTCGACATTGGTCCGGACATGGTTGAATTGGCCGAAGAGTATAGGGAAAAACTGATTGAGAACGTTGCAGAAAATGATGATGAAATCATGGAAGCCTACCTTGCGGAGGAACCGGTTTCCCGTGATGCATTGATTGCCGCCATACGCAGGGCAACCATTAATCTCAAACTGGTACCGGTTATGTGTGGAACCGCACTTAAGAACAAAGGTATTCAGCCGCTGCTTGATGCCGTCGAGTACTTTCTTCCCAGTCCTGCGGATGTTCCACCGGTAACGGGCATAAATCCTGAAACAGATGAAATTGAAGAGAGGGTTGCCGGTGACAAGGAACCCTTTTCAGCGCTGATATTCAAAGTGGCCATGATGGACGGCCGAAAAATGTCGTTCGCCAGAATATACAGCGGCAAGATGATCGCCGGTGCGGATGTATTTAATTCATCGCGAAACAAGAAGGAAAAGATATCCAGAATCCTCAGAATGCACGCCAACAAAAAAGAGCGGGTTGATGAGGCGGGTGCCGGAAGCATTGTCGGCATTGTCGGCGCAAAGGACTCTTCAACCGGTGATACACTCTGTGCACCGGAAAAACCGATCCTGCTTGAAAAAATTGAATTTTATGAACCGGTTATCTCTATCGCCATTGAGCCTAAAACGCATAGTGACCAGGATAAGATGGATGAGGTGCTGGATAAATTTGTGGCTGAGGATCCGACATTGCGTGTTAAAAAGGACGATGACACCGGGCAAACCATATTGTCAGGTATGGGAGAGCTTCACCTTGATATTATTATCAGCCGCATGCTGAGGGAATTTAAGACCAATGTCAATGTTGGAAAACCACAGGTAGTATACAGGGAAACAATTTCAAGTCCGTCTGAGGCGTCCGTTGAGTTTGATCGGGAAATTGCCGGTCAGCGTCAGGCTGCCGTGGTCAGACTGGCTGTTAAACCTCGTTCACGAGGGGAAGGTAACAAATTCAGGTCGGAAGTGTCTGATGATATCATTCCGGAATCCATGATACCGGCTATAGAAAAAGGTGTAATGGAGTCATTTGCAAGTGGTGCGTTGATGGGTTACCCGGTTGTTGATGTTGAAGCCGTTCTCGTTGGCGGGTCGCTCAAGGATTCAAGTACTGAACTGGCTTTCACTGTCAGTGCCTCTATGACCTGCAAGGAAGCGCTTGATAAAGCCGGCCCCTTTTTGCTCGAGCCGGTAATGGATGTGGAGATATTTGTGCCTGAACAGTTTATGGGGGATGTGATTGGTGACCTGAACTCAAGAGGCGGAAAGATTGAATCGATCAATGCCAAATCCAATGTCCAGGTTATTGAGGCCATTGTACCTTTAAAGCGTATGTTTGGATATTCTACAGTATTGAGATCAGCCAGCCAGGGCAGAGGAACGTTTTCTATGCAGTTTTCACACTTTGACAAGAACTGATTATTTTGTCAGCGGCGGCATACCTTGCAGACCGGAATCTGTGCTGAGCGAAAAATAAATATTTTCATTAAACCGTACCGGATTATCAGCTAAATCTTTTTGGGCGTCGTCAAACCGTTGTTTGTTTAAATCCTTGTTAATTTTTTGCAGTATTTCGGTAATTTCTTCCTTTTTTTTCGGATCTTCCATATGTTTCGATGCCTGTTCAAGCTGCACACCGGCGTTTCTGATCTCTCCTTTTTTGAAATAGTAAATACCGAGATAATAATGTCCATCAGCCAGGTTGCCCAACCGTCCGTAAGCTGTACCGAGAAACTTCATGCCTTCCGGATGTTCCGGCCATTTATCGACAAGCCGTTGCAATGAAACAGCTGCTTTTTCATACTCCTCCAGTGCCATCTGGGCGCGGCCAAGGTAAAAGAATGTTTCATGGATATTGTTATTTATTTTGGCAGCACCTTTAAGGGTGTTAATGGCTTCTTCAAACTGGCCGTCCAGCGCATAAATCCGTCCAAGATCTGTAAGAACATAAGGATCAAAAGGCATCTTTTTCAGGGCGATTTTTATGTGTTTGATACTTTCTTTCCTGTCATTGATTCTGTCAAGAACCAGGCCATATCCTAAATGGGCAAGATAGTCATCAGGGTTTTTTTTGATCGCATCTTCAAATTTTTTAAGTGCATTTTTTTCATCGCCATACAAACCGACCAGCCGGGTATGAGCCATTTTAAATTCATCAGAGGTTTTCCGATATTGGGTACCGTCGTTTTCAAACCCGTCAATCCAGTTTCCAATATATATTATTCGGTCTTCCGGCGCAGGGTGAGTTCTAAGGTACGTTGGAATTTCATTTTCGGTAAACCAGTCCTTACTTTTAATAATCGTCAGCATTCTCAAAAGACCTTCACCACTGTATCCGGCTTTATTAAGATACTTAAGACCTATCTGATCCGCCTGCATTTCATTTTCGCGCGTATAGGACAGCATGAGCGATTGTCCTGCTGCCATTGAGCCAATTGCCACAGCGCTTGCCGCAGAACCCGATCCCCCGGCACCCAGAAGGATACTTGCTAATAAGCCGGCCAGTTGAGCAGCACTAACCACAGTTGATCGCTCAATTCTCTGTGAAATATGGCGACATATGACATGAGAAATCTCGTGGGAAAGAATGCCTGCCAGTTCCTCTTCCTGTTCCATAACTTCAAAAAGACCGCTGTTAATAAAAACATGGCCGCCGGGTCCGGCAAACGCATTATAAACGTTTTCATTAACCACGTAGAATGAGTATTCAAAGGGCTGTGGCGGAATAACAGTCATAATTTTGTTGCCGATGGCCTTTACATAATTGGAAATATAGGTATCATCAATTATATCAAGATGATGGGTTACAGCCACAATAAACTCTTTTCCCAGTTCCTCTTCCTGTTTGATTGTAATACTTTGGGCGGTTTGCGGAAAAAAGATTCCGGAAGCAAACATGACAAGAGAAAAACAGACCATCATTTTTTTTAAATAAGGAAGATTGGTGATGCAGCTTGTATGTTGTAAAACCCTGGAAATTCTAATATTAAGCCATGCGATCATATTTTTATATCTTTTCAAATATCAGGTTTTATGTTAGCAAGTAAAGCTATGGCACAAATTATATGCATAGCCAACCAAAAAGGCGGTGTTGGCAAGACAACAACGGCAATCAATCTGTCAGCAGCCCTGGCTGTTTCGGGCAAAAAAACGCTTATTGTAGATTGCGATCCCCAGGGAAATGCAACAACCGGTATCGGTATTGATAAATCTACAATAGATAACAGTTTATATCATGGTCTTATCGGCAGTGCAACCGCCCGGAAGATTGTAATTGAAAGTGAAATTGAAAATCTTCATATCATACCTTCCCGTGTGGAGCTGATTGGCTTTGAAGTAGAAATGATGTCAGCCCCTGATCGTGAAATGTCTTTGAAAAATATGCTCTCGGATATGAATGACCGATATGATTATATCATTATTGACTGTCCGCCTTCTTTAAGTTTGTTGACAGTGAATGCAATGACGGCTGCAGGTAGTTTAATTATTCCGCTTCAGTGTGAATTTTATGCATTGGAAGGTCTGGGCCAGCTTCTTCAAACGGTCAAGCGTATCAAGCAGAGTCTTAATCCGGATCTGAAAGTTGCCGGGATTTTACTGACAATGTTTGATAAACGGACAAATCTGGCCCATCAGGTAGCTGAAGATGCTGAATCGTATTTCAGTGAAATGATGTTTGAAACAATTGTTCCCAGGAATGTTCGTCTTGGTGAGGCACCCAGTTTCGGAAAACCCATTTTACTTTATGACCCTGAATCGGTCGGTGCAAAAAGCTATAACAGTCTGGCCGAAGAGGTTATGAAACGGAAGTTTTAAAAAATACCTTTATTGTTAAAAAAAATCAGGGGAGAAGCATGAAGAAAGGACAAACGCAAAAGGAGATAACGGACGGTTCCAGGAAAAAACCTAAAAAAGCGTTAGGCCGGGGTCTGGGTTCCCTGATTCCGGGTATGGAATCAATGGAAGAGCTGAGCAGTAGAGATTATTTCCAGTGTGATATTAATATGATCAGGCCAAACCGGTATCAGCCTCGCGTACGTTTTTCCGAAGAAGATCTGGAGTCATTGAGTGCTTCCATAAAAGAACAGGGTGTTATTCAGCCGCTTCTTGTCAGAAAAGAGGGCAATTTCTATGAGCTCATTGCCGGTGAGCGTCGTTTCAGGGCATCTCAGCGTGCCGGGCTTTCACAGGTGCCTGTTGTAATAAAATCAATTTCCGATGCAGAAATGCTGGAGATGTCTATTGTAGAAAATATCCAGAGATCCGACCTGAATCCCATAGAAGAGGCGGATGCTTATCACAGACTGATGACTGAATTTGCGTTGACGCAGGATCAGACTGCCGTTCGTGTGGGGAAAAGCCGATCTGCGGTTGCCAATTTTCTTCGTATTCGTCAACTGCCGGACAGGGTCAAGACAAGTATTATGGATGGCAAGCTCAGTATGGGTCATGCAAGGGCGATCCTGGGTACAGGTGTCAAAGCTCAGCAGATTGCCGTATGGCGGTCCATTATTGCAAAAGGACTGTCTGTTCGTGAAACGGAAAAACTGATCAAAAAACTGAAGGATGAGAAAACCGAGGATCGCCCACCACGGCGCAGTTCGGAGGACCTTTACTTTTCAGATCTTGCAGAAGAGCTTTCAAGGAACTTTGGCACCAAGGTTCAGATCAAACGCCGGGGGCAGCGGGGCAGTGTGCAGATAGAATTTTACAGCAATGATGATCTTGATCGCCTGTTAGGGCTTTTAGGCAAGAAATAAAAGAACAATGGCGTATCATATAATAGTTGACGGATATAATCTCATCAGGCAATCACATGCATTTCGCAAGTTTGATTTAAGGGATATCCAGCTCGGCAGGGAGACGCTGGTAAATGCTTTGGCCGCTTATCGGGACAAAAAAAAACATAAGCTCACGGTCGTTTTTGACGGCGCCAATTCAATATCGTATATGGATCGACGGGACCGGGTACAAGGCGTTGAAATAAAATTTTCTTCAAACGGAGAGCCGGCTGATGATGTAATCAAACGAATGTGTGACCATGAGCGTGAAAAAGCTATTGTTGTAAGTTCGGACAGGGAAATTATCGATTATGCCCTGATGTGTAATGCAGAAGTAATGACGTCGCCGGAATTTGAATATAAGATGAAAATGGCGGCTGCTATGGAATATTTTGACGTTGATGATGATTTACCTGATCGGGGTTGGACAGTAACAACCAAAAAAAAGGGGCCAGGCAAGCGGCTTTCGAAAAGAGCCAGGAAACATAAAAAAATAGCCGCTAAACTCTAAAGGTTAATTGTAAATCTGATGGATAACAGAAAAAAAATATGTGTGATTGATGGCCAGGGCGGTGGTATCGGCAGCACCATCATCAAAAGAATAAAGGACGTTTTTGGTGAGACCGTTGAAATAATTGCCCTGGGTACCAATGCTATTGCGACAGCCCAGATGCTTAAGGCCAGGGCGAATTGTGGTGCTTCCGGTGAAAATGCCATTGTTCAGACCGTTAAACGGGTTGATATTATTATCGGGCCGATAGCGATAATCATTCCCAATGCCATGATGGGAGAGCTGACGCCAAAGATAGCTGAAGCTATTTCATTAAGCCCCGCAAAAAAGTTTCTGTTGCCGCTTTCCAGGGAAAATATTAAGATTATCGGAATGCCTGATGTGCCGTTTCCCCATTTGATCGACGCGCTTATTCAGGATAGCCTGAAACCATATGTTAATAACGTGTAAATAGAGGATAGAAAATGTGTGAAGCAAACGCATACCTGATAGAAGATGAAGAAGAAAAGTTGATCATGGAAGCTGTTGATACGGTTGAACCTGAAGGCGACGGACTCCGGCTTATAAGTATTTTTGGCGATCAGAAATTTATCAAGGCACATATTCATGCCTTATCCCTTGTTGATCACAAGGTGTTCCTCAAGGAAACATAAATTTCCGGGCATACGGTCGCTGTATGAATATTCAAATCGGAAAAGGTGCGGGTTTTTGCATGGGTGTACGCAGGGCCGTCGAAATGGCGCTCGACTCCCCGGGCCGCTATGAAACACCAATTTACACCTATGGTCCACTGATTCACAATCCCCAGGTTCTGGAAGTTCTGAAGGAACGTGGGATCAACGTTTTACTCAAAATTCCCCCAAAAGGTTCGGGTACTGTTCTGGTTCGGGCTCATGGTGTTCCGCCGGAAGACAAGGAAAAACTTAAAAAAGCAGGTTTTTACGTTATTGATGCAACCTGCCCGCGCGTAATCAGAGTTCAGACCATTATCCGAAAGCATGCCGGAAAGGGGTTTGCTACAATTATTATCGGGGACAGAGATCATCCGGAAGTTAAGGGCCTTCTTGGCTATGCCGGAGGAAATGGTTTTGTTGTTGAAACCATGGATGAGTTGCATAATCTGACATCTTTTGAAAATGCAATCATTGTCGCCCAGACAACACAGAATTCAGGATTTTATAAAAATGTTAAAGCCTGGGCCAATGAAAAATATCCCCACTATATTACCTTTGATACCATCTGCGATTCTACTGAAAAGAGACAAACAGAGGTGAGCCGGCTGGCTGATTCAGTGGACACTGTTATCGTCGTTGGCGGTTGCGATAGCGGCAATACACGGCGCCTTGCTGAAATTGTTAAAGAACATGGAAAAACGGCATATCATATTGAAACAGAAGATGGACTTGACGAAATAGATTTTAAAAGTAGTGACCGGGTCGGCATAACTGCCGGTGCATCAACACCAAACTGGATTATTAACAGTGTACAAAAAAAACTGGAAAGTATAGTTTCTGAAAAGGACACAGCCGGCCGGAAAATTTGGAGTGCTGCAAAACAGACAATATTGTTTACTCATCTTTATCTTGCAACCGGTGCGGGGTTTCTTTTTTATGCATCCACCCATCTTCAGCAGATATGTTGTGTTTATCCTCAGATATTAATGGCTGCGCTTTATGTTTTATGTATGCATCTGTTCAATAACCTGACCGGTAGAAAAGCCGATCGCTATAATAATCCGGACAGGGCAAATTTTTATAAAAAATACACCACATTGCTTTTTATACTGGCATCCGTATCCGGAGTGGCAGGTCTGGGCATTGCCCTTAAATCAGGTGTTATTCCTTTTATACTTCTTCTGTCCATGAGTATTACCGGAACCTTTTATAATTTCAAACTCATCCCTGATAATATTTCATTATGGCGGTACAGAAGTCTGAGAGAGATTCCCGGTTCTAAAACGGTTTTTATTGCCGGCGCATGGGCGGTGGTCATTGCTGTTTTTCCACCGCTTATTGAAGGGAACGGAATTACGGTTTTGACCTTGATAACCTTTATTTGGGTGATGTCCATGGTCTTTGTGCGTACCGCTTTTTTTGATATCCTTGATATGCAGGGCGACCGGATTGTCGGTAAGGAGACCATACCGATATTGTTAGGTGAAAAAAAAACACTTAAGCTATTAAAAAAACTACTTTGGATAATAATCGCATTTATGATCATTTCAACGCTGGTACAGATTACTTCATGGTTGGCCATAGCGCTCTGCATCTGTCCAATCGCCCTGTTATTCGGACTAAGGTTGTATAATCAAAAAAAATATATTTCCGATCTCAAAGTAAAATTCATAGTAGAGTCGCAATTTATTATTGCAGGAATTATTGCAGTGATATGGAAAATGTATGCCGGTAGCGTGATTTATTAAAAATCTTTTTCCGCATGTTATTTACCGGTAACAGGTTTCAACGTTCTGTTTGTCTCGGCAGTATGCTTTTGATTCAATAAACGTTTCCTGCAGTTTTTTATTGTATTCGAAGATGAACAAACATAAAATAATGAAGAGCTAAAATTAAAAAAGCGCCTGTTGTTCTGGGAAAAAATGTTCCTGAAAATGCTGCTCGAAAGATAATTTCAAAGTTGAATAGTCTTGGCGCTCATGCAGCTTTTATTCCGGAAAGTTCATCTGAGTGTGGTGAGAAGGTGAGTGAGCCTGCACCGCCGGTAGAAAAAGAAAATGGCAGCGGGTATCATGACTATGTGTTGAAACAGCTTTATGATACAAAGGTGACGACACAGACAAAAGATACATTCAAGGGAAAGCTGTGGCAAAATATTGAGTCGGTTAACAAGGAGTTGTGGCTGCTGTTAAGCATGTTTGCCATTGCCGGGCTTATGAATTATCTGGTTGCTTCCCAGAAAATTCTGCTGGGACTTTATATGCTTCCGACCATACTCTCCGCCTATTTTTTTGGCCGGCGTCATGCCACATTGACTGCTTTTGCCAGTATATTACTTGTCGGTATTCTCCTCTATATAAACCCATCTTACATGACCAGTGAGGTGGCCGCATCTGTGGACAACAGATGGTATGATATTCTGTCATGGGGATGTATTCTTATTATTATGGCCTATGCAATGGGGACACTTTATGACAGAAATAAAAAAAAGATGGAAGAACTTCGCAGCACCTATCATGGGGTTATTATTATTCTGCGCCATTTTATTTCACAGGATAAATATACGGAAAGTCATTGCTACCGGGTATCCGTTTATGCGGTGAAAATTGCCGGCTACCTGGGTTTAAGCCCTGAAAAAATTGAAGATATCAGGGCCGCGGCTATGCTCCATGATCTGGGCAAGCTGGATGTCAGCAGAGAGCTTCTCCACAAAGCGGCTAAATTGTCTAATGAGGAGTTTGACGATATGAAGACTCATGTGGGTAAAGGCGGCATGGTATTGGAAAATGTTCGCAGCCCACTGGGACGGGTTCTTCCGATTATACTGGCACACCATGAAAAATATGACGGTTCCGGGTATTATGGTATCAAGGGAAATGCAATTGTCCTTGAAGCAAGAATTCTTGCTGTAGCGGATGTTTATGATGCATTAGCCAGTGACAGACCATACCGCAAAGCCATGTCACCCTTTGAGGCCAAGGAAATCATTGTAAACGGATCTGGCAAGGATTTTGATCCTGTCGTTGTTAAGGCTTTTCAGAAAGCGTTTAAAAACGATCAGATGGATGTTCCCAATATTATGATTTAGTCGATACTGAAAAAGCATATAAATATTAGAAATAATTGGATATTATAATAGAAATGTGCTATGGTTTTTGCAGGATTTTGATACTAACCCTAACATTTTCTTGCAAATTTTATTATGAAACCAACAAAATCTCCA
>JAIPEE010000055.1 GCA_021737275.1 Desulfobacterales bacterium | reverse complement strand
TAGAGGCCGCGCCTTAATAACAATTAATAAAGGCGCGGCGCGCGAATCCGCTATGATGTCAAGTACTTTCTACAATATTTTTTACATTTCTTGTAATTTTTCAAAGAGCAAATGTGTTATGAAACTCTAAACTATAGTAATAATAATTAATGTTATAAAAATACTGATCCCACTTTCATGATGGAAATTCAAACGATACGAATGAAGGAGGCAAAAGAATGCGACACGCAGCAGTAACAATTTTTTTGGCAATATGGGTCACAATCGCATTTGGGGCGGATAAATTTCCGGAACACTCAGTTATCAGGCCATATCCAGGATCAGTACTTGCCCAAAATATGAGCAAACACTATTCATTTGAGTCCCACGAGTTCAGCGTAATAAATCCCGACACAGGAAAGGTTGTGAAAAAGCAGGTAAAGGGCGAGTACTGGCGGCTGCTTTATGAAGTCCGCAATCCGGACGGCAGCCGGGTTCAAGACATATCGAAAAATGAATTTCATAATAATTTCCGGGCTGCTGTGGAAGGGATCGGTGGTGAAATACTTTGGGAAGATCCGAAAGGTCTTTTAACTTTTACGATCCCGAGAGGCGATGGCAGCATTACTTATTGTGAACTTAATGCAGTGGCCAATCTGGGACAGCAGTATCTGACCATTGTTGATGAGAGCGTTTTTAAACCGGTGATGTCCTTTGGCTCTTCTGAAGGGAACGTCGTACAGTCTTCTAAAACTCAACCATCAGCCCAACAACCCCTTGAAAGAACGGGCAATTCAAATAATTCGTATACAAAAGTTGAGTCTCCGCAGGTTCTATCCCCTACACATGCAACAGAGATACCCGGAAAAACATCTGATATACCGCATATAGATCGACCTTCAGTTAGGGTGCCGGAGAATGAATTGCCAAAGCTTTATCTTCCTTCAACTACACCATTGGCTGAAGTGCAGCAAATGGAATCAGATATCGAAATCAGGACAGAAGATAAGAGTATTTCGGTTTATAAACCAGACGGTAACAATGATTGGATGGGGGGAAATTCATATCTTATAAACTGGTCTGGGGCACACCTTGACAGTAGAGTCAAAATTGACTTGGTAAAAATAGATCCCAGATATGAAAAGATTCACCCGATAGTGGCATCAACTGAAAATGATGGCAATTTTGAATTTCAGGTGCCTGAAGGAATAAGTTGGCCACATTGGCATAACAGAGTTCGTGTATCATCCCTTGATGGATCAGTTGAAGGCTTTTCACGCGGATTCTCTGTCTTTACAGATGAATTGGATATGGACTGCCTCATAATGGATGTGAAACAGGTATGGGAAAGTGAGTATTATGTTGTTTATGCTGAGAGAGATGAATGGCTGGAGTTCGATGTATGGTTGAGAAATCTTGGAACAAAAAGAAAGGTTGATTTTGTAACTGTACTCGTCAGACTTATCAAGGAACCGGAGAATGTTGTTGTCTTTCAGGAAGAATGGGGCCTTTCCGATATATGTCCCATGGTTTGGTATAAAACTCCTGAACCCCGAAAGGTTAATATATCCAGTTTTAGAATGTGGGAAGATTGGAATTATGATGTAGATCTCAGTGAAGGTTCTTATCGTCTGGAAGTGGAAGTTGACCCTTCCAATCGACTGGGAGAAAAGTCGGATTCACGCGATAACAATACAGATGAAAAAACGTTTAGAATTAAGTAAAAAAATTGTTATATTTCCTGTTAATTGGATAAATTGCTAAGGTTTTTTATATTTCATAGGGCCTTGTTTTTTCAGGTATGGCCGGGCGGGAATACCTATCTGCCCTCAATACCAAGGGTTTGGATAAAATTTACGACCGGATAACCGCGTTTTGCAAAGGGTTGGATTTAAGCAAACAGGCTCCCATATTCCGGCCCGGCAGGCTTAAAAGTGATCATTTCAATGGAGAGTTTTTTACCGGTTCCCGGGTTTGACGTTTTAAATCTGCTTCGGTTTTTATCCGTTGATATATTTCAATAAAACCGAGCAGCTTTTCAGCCTGGTTTTGCATATAATCGATCCAGAATAATAGCACTTCCTGGCCTTCATCCGTTAAGTTGTAATTTCGTTTTGCGGGCCCGGAGTCCTGTGTTTCCCATTCAGAAACAACCAGTCCGTTTTCCTCCAGATCTCTGAGATGACGATAAATCATGCCGGGTGGCGCCTGTCCCTCGACAAATCCGAATTTTGAAATTTCCTGAATGAGTTCATATCCATAAGTGGACCCTTCCTTTAGCGCGAGAAGGATTGAAGGCTGTATATATCTTTCAGCCTTTTTGGAACCGGGCTGGAATGTTCTTTTACCGGATTTAGTTGTTTTTCTTGACATATATCCTTCAAGTACATATATATTTTATAAAGAATATAAACCTAATACATAAAGGGGGGCATCATGGCAACAAAAATTTTTGTACGTGAACGGCGAAAAATTGAAAAAGGTGAAAAAAAAGCACGCTTCAGAGTCGTGGGTGTTAGTGGATCAGATCTAAAACTCTATTGTGATCACATTAGAAAAAAAGAGCTTGAGCATATCTGCAAAGAGATGGGCGCTGAAATTGTATATCTGGATGCCGGTCAGGGTCAGAGAGACGGTGGGGGAAAAGATTAATTCCCCCAAATATCCAATGTGTTTAATTATATCGCCAACATCATTTTAACGGTTATAAAGAATCGGACTGCGTTCTATCTTACTCCTTGTAGATAATCGTACCGACATGTTCTCCTTCGAGTGCAGGAATAATATGTTCAGGGTGGTTCAGCGCATCAATTATTTGAAGTTCTTTTAAGCATTTAGCCTGCTTAAGGAATGTAAGAATCGGACGTTCGATAATTAAATCATCCAGATCCAGATCAATCAGTTCCCGGGCGGATATCCGGTCAAAGTATTTCAGCTGTTTTTTTTCAGATCCGGATAATTTTTTGGGATCTTTTTCAAACAGGCCCTTTTCATCCTTCAAGTAGATCAGAGAACGTGCACCAATATTTTCAGCCAGTAAGAACGCACCACAGTCCGTTCGATGCGGCGGGATTGAACCCACTTCAGGCGGATGTTCAAAAAAACCATAAGGTGGAATACCATATGTAATCGGTATAAAACCCAAACGGCAGAACATCGTGAGTTGCTCAAGGTTATCACCATGGCCGATTTTTACACCGCCATGTTTGGAGAGAAGCACCGAAAGCATTTCGGCGTTTTGCCAGGATACCTTGTCTCCCAGTTTAGACAGAACGCCAGCCGGCATTCCCAGGTCAATGCCGATATTATATGCATGCCTGGCGCGGGTTCCTCCGCCTGTCATCAGCAGGATTTTATGCCGGTCTTTTGCCTTGATCAGTTCATCAAGGATTGGCAGAATCGCTTTTGCCCCTCTGTCCATGATGCTCTGTCCACCGATTTTCAACACATTGATATCAGGGTGCATTCGGAAATACTCTTTTGCCTCTGTTTTTTCAAGCAACTCCTTGCTGACCAATGATTCACCTAATAATGGCGTGTCTATGTGAAGCCTTCCTTTTTCCGAATTTTCTTTAATTAGTTTTGCCATGCTATTCTCACTTTCGAAAAGTTGGGTTGAGGTTTATGGGGAATGAAACTATTTAATATAAAAAAAACGATATATTATCAAATAATTTTTTATAAAAATTTATTTCAACTGCTATTGATGTCGTTATGTTCTATCGTGTTGTTTTATGTTTGGATGTATATTGTTGACACAAAGTGTTAATTAGCATAGCTTCAAAGTTTAAAGATAGGAAAGAAAGTTGAGATAAGATCTCTCTTTCGAAAAAGGAGTATCAAATGGATTTTAATATAATATCTAAATTGCAGTTACCCAAAATAGACCTTAGCAATATCGAATGGCCCAAGTTTGATGTGTCCATGCTTCAATGGTCGCAGATGCCCAAACTTAAAATAGGTGATGCGGTTGCAAGGTTACCTATTATTCAGGGTGGAATGGGGGTCGGTATTTCCCTTTCCAAGCTCTCTTCTGCCGTCGCAAATGAGGGCGGTATCGGTGTAATTGCTGCAAATTCAATTGGCATGCTTAATCCGGAATATTATGCCAAACATAAAGATGCCAACTCTATTGCGTTACGGCAAGAGATTAGAAAAGCCAGGAAGATGACTTCCGGCTTGATCGGTGTCAATATTATGGTAGCTGTTGATGATTTTCTTGATCTTCTCCGTGTTTCGATGGAGGAAGGCGCTGATATGGTTTTTCTTGGTGCGGGGCTTCCAATCAAGAATATTCCTGTAAAAGAGCTGAGAGAAGCCGGTGTCAAGGTTGTGCCGATTGTCAGTTCCGGCAGGGCGGCAAAGCTGATTTTTAAGTCCTGGATGAAAAGCTATAATGATATCCCGGATGCGGTTGTTGTTGAAGGGCCCATGGCCGGCGGCCACCTGGGATTTAAGGCAGATCAAATTGATGATCCTGACTTTGTTCTTGAAAACATTGTACCGGATGTAATTGCTGAAATAAAAGTTTATGAAGAGAAATGTAGCCGATCTATACCGGTCATAGCTGCCGGCGGTATTTTTACAGGTGCTGATATATCAAAATTTTTCAAGTTGGGCGCCCGTGGTGTCCAAATGGGAACACGGTTTGTTGCCACGCATGAATGTGACGCTGATATCAGGTTCAAACAAGCATATGTTTCATGCAAGGAAGGCGATGTCGGCATCATTAAAAGTCCTGTCGGATTACCGGGGCGGGCTATTCAGAATCAGTTTTTAAAGGATGCTGCAGAAGGGAAAAAGAGGAAGGGGCTTAGGTGCGCCTGGAAATGCCTCAAAAGCTGTGACCTTAAAACTGCAAAATATTGCATCTCTCTGGCGCTTGATAATGCCAGAAAGGGAAATCTGGAAGAGGGGTTTGCTTTTGCCGGAAGTAATGCATACAGGGTTGAAAATATTGTTGCTGTGAAAGAGTTGATGCAGGAATTGAAAAGGGATTATCTGGTTGCTGAAAAAGCGGGGGCAGGCAGACTGAGGGGCGAATATGAAAAAGCTCTTGAGAGGCTATCTGCTCTGAAAGAGGAATATACTGTCGCATTGACTTCTTTACAGGAAGAATACGGTAAAGACTACGCTGCTGCACTGAGCGTTCTGCAGGAAGAATATGGTAAAAGTCTGGAAGCTAGTCTCTTGGCATTTCAGGATAAATATCCCAATGCCATGGATAAGATCAGTAAACTTAAAGAAGAATATTCAAAGGCCGTTGACAGGGCAAGTGCTCTGAAGGCTGATCTTGTTGCAATGTTTGAGCGTAGTTCAGGAATTTCTTGCAAAGCTTAATGTTTTTTTGATTTCAAAGATATGCTTGAGCCCGGCTGAAAACAGCCGGGCTCACTTTTTTGAGATAACAGCCAGTGTTTTATGATCAGTCATCAAAACGATTAAGTTGTTTGTCATCAAAAATATTTTTTGGAATGATAAAACCCTCCTGTGTTTCTGCATAAGCCCATGCGGTGTTGATATCCGGTCACACAAAATCGATGCAAATCCGATATTCACCGGAAATTTGCCGTTTTTGACAAGAAGGTGGCATTGTATGGCAGTGTTAATTTTTTAAGTTACGGCACAGCAAAGTTCAAATATTGCGAATCAACTGATTAAAAGTCTGGAAAGTTCATAACTTGCTTCGAACTTCTATCCGCTTCGTAAATAAAAAAGCCTGACCATTTTGGTCAGGCTATAATTTTTGGCTCCCCAGCACGGACTCGAACCGCGGACAAAGAGATTAACAGTCTCCTGCTCTACCGACTGAGCTACTGGGGATTGGGGATCAGTAACTTAAGACGTTCTGTAGCTATAAAAGATTCAGTTGAATGTCAAGTGAATTTGACATTAAACTTTAATTTTTCTCACCCGTAGGGAAAGTTCTTCAAGCTGTTCCTTGCTGGTTTCAGAAGGTGCATTTGTCAGCTGACAAGCCGCCTTCTGGGTTTTGGGGAATGCAATTACATCACGGATTGACGGTTCACCACAAAGCAGCATGGCCAGTCTGTCAAAACCGAATGCAATTCCACCATGGGGCGGTGCACCGTCTCTGAGTGCAGACAGAAGAAAGCCGAACTTGCTTTCATATGTTTCCTTATCCATGCCAAGAGTTTTAAAAACTTTTTCCTGGGTTTCCCACTGATGGATACGGATACTGCCGCCGCCGATTTCATATCCATTCAGTACGATATCATAGGCTGCAGAGCGGACTTTCAGCGGATCTGTGGCGAGCAGGGGAATGTCCTCTTCATAAGGCGATGTGAATGGATGGTGGAGCGCCTGGAAGCGTTTTTCATTTTCATCATACTCAAGAAGCGGAAAGTGAGTGACCCATAAGAAATTATATTCATTTTCATCAATGAGATTCAGTTTTTTGCCAAGATGATTTCTGAGATGGCCCAGCGCTTCATTTACAACCCTGGGCTGATCAGCAACAAAGAATATCAGGTCGCCCGGTTCCATTCCAATTTTTTCAGCCAGCGCAGCTTTTTCATCATCCGTAAAGAATTTGGCTATGGGTGACTGCCATTCATTCTCTTTTACTTTAATCCATGCCAGACCCCTGGCACGATAAACGGCAACAAAACCGGTCAGATCATCAATTTCCTTTCTGGAAAAACCAATACAGCCTTTTGCATTCAATGCTTTGACCATTCCGCCTTTTTTAACAACATCTGCAAATACCTTGAAGCCGGCGCCTTCGACAATGTCGGAAACATTTTTAAGTTCAAGGGCAAACCGCATATCCGGTTTATCAAGGCCGAAACGGTCAATGGACTCAGCATAGGTCAGTCTCGGGAAAGGCACCTTCAGATCTTTATCAAGCACTTCCTTGAAAACAGCCTTTATCATGCCTTCAGAGATACTCATGACGTCTTCTTCTCCAACAAACGACATTTCCATATCAATCTGGGTAAATTCCGGCTGACGGTCAGCACGAAGGTCTTCATCCCTGAAACAGCGGACAATCTGATAGTATTTTTCAAATCCGGAAACCATCAACAGCTGTTTAAAAAGCTGTGGAGATTGAGGTAGTGCATAGAATTGGCCGGGGTTAACACGACTCGGAACAAGATAATCTCTTGCACCTTCAGGGGTACTTTTTGTCAGAACCGGTGTTTCTATATCCAGGAACCCATTGGCATTGAGATAGTTTCGAACAGCCATGCCGGCCTTATGGCGTGTAATAATATTTTTTTGGATTTTGGGGCGACGCAGATCCAGATGACGATGTTTCAGCCTTACGGCCTCTGAAACATCAATTTCATCTTCAATCTGGAAAACCGGTGTCTCTGCAGAATTTAAAATTTTTAATTCCGTTACAAGAATTTCGATTTCCCCGGTTTTCAATTTAGGATTAACCATATCTCCGGGTCTGCCTTCAACTTGTCCGCGTATACCGATGACATATTCAGATCGAAGATCATGGGCTTTCCCGTGTACTGTTTTTTCAAGATCAGGGTTAAATACAATCTGGGTCAGACCTTCTCTGTCTCTCAAATCTATAAAAATGACACCACCATGGTCCCTGCGGCGATGTACCCAGCCCATAAGGACTACCTCATTGCCAATATCTGCAGCAGAAAGTTCATTGCAGTGATGTGTTTTTCGCATGCTTCCGAGCAAGTCAGCCAATGGTTAACTCCTTTTATATAATATTTTTAATAATATTTCGTACAATATCGTTTAGTGAAACAAGTATCTGTTTTTTAGTGGCCATATTTCTTAATGCGGCCACACCCTCTTTCATTTCACTTTCTCCAAAAATCAATACATGCCGGGCGCCAAGGCGATTTGCCCGTTTCATGAGCGCTTTCAGGCTTTTCCCGCTGAAATCCATTTCAGTCTTGATACCTTCGGCACATAATGCATTTGTCCACTCAAATGCGACTTTCTGGCAGTCATCACCCAGTGCAGCGATAAAGACCTCCGGCTGCCGGATTCGGGGTTCCATATTCTGACTCAGTATATCGATCAAGCGGTCAAAGCCTATGGCAAAACCGATGCCCGGGATTTCCGGACCACCAAGTATATTAATAAGGCCGTCATAACGGCCACCACCGGCAACCGCATTCTGGGCACCCAGTGCGGTGGTCTGAATTTCAAATGATGTTCGCGTGTAATAGTCAAGCCCTCTTACCAGGCGCTTATTGATGATATATTCCACACCCATTTTATTCAGCAGATCCTGAACGGTTTCAAAATGGTCTTTACAATCCGGGCAGAGATAATCCAGAATTGAAGGCGCATCTTTTACCGATTCGGCACATGTCGGCACCTTGCAGTCGAGCACTCTTAACGGATTTTTAGAACTTCTTTTGTTACAGGCCGAACACAGACTTTCACTCAGTCCGTCAAGAAACTCAATAAGTTTTTCCTTATAAGCTGGCCGGCACTTCGGGCATCCCAGAGAATTGATATTGGCGGTCAGGCCGGTTACGGAAAGGCGTGTAAAAAGGGTGACAAGCATAAAAATGATCTGGGCATCGATGAGTGGGGATTCGATTCCAAATACTTCGGCGTTGATCTGGTAGAACTGGCGATAGCGGCCTTTTTGAGGCCTCTCCCTGCGAAACATCGGGCCGATGGTATATGATTTCTGAACCGGATCAACCGCATAGAGCTTGTGCTGAATATATGATCGGACAACCGAAGCGGTTGCTTCAGGTCTAAGTGTAATCATTTCACCTTTTCGGTCAGGAAACGTATACATCTCTTTTTCAACGATGTCGGTATTTTCACCAATACTCCGTGTAAAAAGCGCTGTCCGCTCCATGATGGGAAGGCGGACTTCTCTGAAACCAAAATCTTCGAAAAGTGAGCGGGCAGTTTTTTCAACTTCCTGCCAGAGCTCGACTTCTCCAGGCAGAATATCCTTAAACCCTCGTATCAGCTGTATCATTTTTAATATTTTACCTCTAAATATATGCTTATATATTCTGAAAAAAAGATGTATTCTCTTTATGTATAAACATTTTTATATATCTCAGGACAGCCATTTTAGTCAATAATAATATTTGGCCATTTTTTATGAAAACATTGGATATTAAAGGAGAATTTATAAATATTGATTAGGGCGTTTATTAATTTCAGGTAAATAAATTTGAATTTAAGAATATATGAAATGCTACTGTAATAACTGTTTTCCTTGACATGCAGATATGTTGGGAATAATTAAAAATATTGTAAATGAGCGTCTGTTTCAGGTTGCAGAACAGCCTGCTGAATTTACCCATGTCTTAAGGGTAGCCCTAGCCTGCGGAGAGATTCAGAGAAGTTTTTGAATTCTGCTGCAGTTCGATATACCGGAGGTAATGATGAACTCACCCGTTACAGTTACAAAGCTTCAAAAAATGAAGACCAATGGTGAAAAGATTGTAGCCCTTACTGCTTATGATCACCCCTTTGCAAAACTGGTTGATGAGGCCGGTGTACATATGATTCTTGTGGGTGACTCCGTTGGTATGGTGGTCCAGGGGAAAAGCAGTACATTACCTGTCACCATGGATGAGATGATTTATCATACAAAAATGGTTTCACGTGCCGTGAATCATGCCATAGTTGTTGGTGATATGCCGTTCATGTCTTATCAGACCGGCAAGTCTGAAGCGATTACGAATGCAGGGCGATTTATAAAAGAGGGAGATGCTGCAGCCATAAAACTTGAAGGCGGTGCCGCTGTTAGTGAAACCATAAGGGCGATTACCGGAGCCGGTATTCCTGTGCTGGCACATATCGGGCTGCTGCCCCAGTCCGTACATCAGATGGGCGGATTTAAGGTGCAGCGGGATGAAGAAAGGCTGCTGGCTGATGCGATTGAGGTTGAGACTGCCGGCGCATTTGCGGTTATTCTTGAGGGGATCCCGGATGATATTTCTAAAAAGGTTTCTGAAAAGATTAATATACCTACCATCGGGATAGGTGCCGGTATAAATTGTGATGGTCAAATTCTGGTGCTTCATGATGTGTTGGGGCTTACAGACAGACATGTACCAAAGTTTGTTAAAAAGTATGTTGATCTGGGTAGTGCGGCAAAAGACGGGATCAGGAAGTATGTAGAAGAAGTGCAGGAGAGTAAGTTTCCGGCTAAAGAACATTTTTATGGATAACATGAAACCATCATTTGCCATCGTCGGGTGTGGAAAAGTAGGAACAGCGCTTGCGATTTTTCTATCTGAAGCCGGGTTCCCGCTCTCCGGTCTTGCCGGCAGGCGTATGGCGTCAGCAAAAAGAGCAGCATCCCTTTTTAAAAATGTTCCTTTTAGTGATGATTATACAGTCATCACTAAAGTAGCAGATATTGTTTTTATAACCACTCCGGATGGCAACATCGAAAAAACGTGTGCACGGATTGTGACAAAAGGGGGATTCAAAAATAATGCAATAGTATTACACTGCAGCGGTGCATTACCCTCAACAATTTTGTCCGGTGATAATATTCACAAGGGTTCTATGCACCCCCTTCAAAGTTTTGCAAAAATCAGTAAGGAGCGGAATCCTTTTCAGGGAATTAACTTTGCGGTGGAAGGTAGTAATGCGGCTGTTGAGGTTTCTCAGGAAATGGCTATTGCGCTTGGCGGGACGCCAATCAGAATAAATACCGAAGATAAAACCCTTTATCATGCCTCGGCTGTTGTGTCATCAAACTATCTGGTCACACTTTTTGATATTGCTTCAACGCTTGCTGAAAAGGCGGGCGTAAAAAATGAAGACGTTGTAAAATTACTCATGCCGCTGGTAAAAGGAACAATTTCGAATATTGAAAATATCGGTATAACAGATGCGCTGACCGGACCTATTGCAAGGGGTGATGACTCAGTTGTTAAAAAACATTTAGATGAAATGGATAGAAAAACGCCTGATCTTGTTGCGCTGTATAAAATATTAGGTGGCAGAACAATTGATATTGCCAGGGCAAAGGGGTCGATTTCAAGCACAGCGGCGGATGTTTTAAAAAAATTATTAAAATAAACTGATAACGCCATAGACCGGTGTTGTTAAATATTCCCTTAAACCAGACTGTTACAGCGGGTGATAAAAATTTCCCTGTTAAATTTACCTTCTTCGATCACTTCACCTTTTATCAGTTGAAGCGTTTTGAACGGATGCTGAAGTTCTTTAATTGCGGTTTTTTTGTCATTCTGATGGAGATAAAGCTGAGGATGTCTGGACTCTTTTATTCTCTTGTTATCCAGCGTTGTACTTTCCGGTTTATACAGTACGAATTCACCCTCATCGGTCTTATCGTACAAAGGGATGTCTTTATAATAATTTACCTGGGAGTTTTTTATAAAAATAAATTCAGTCATTTATAAATACCTTAACGTCGACAAACTTTAAATATGTCGTAACTCAAGAGGTCTTTTCAGTTTTTCGTTTGCTGCATTTAAAGCCTCTTCACCTGAAATTATGGCTTCTGAATATGCCCCTTCTTTATTAGTAAAATATTTTTCTGTCACTTCAATAATCTGATCTTTGGATACTTTTAGAAGTGATTCTTTAAATCGGAGTCTTGCTTCATCAGAAAGAGAAATGATTTTTCTGTAAAAAGCTTTTCTTGCTGCCGGTCCCGGCGGATCGGGTTTGTCAATTTCCGAACATATTTGAAGAACAGCTTCCTTGACATCCTCATCCGTTAAGTTGGATTTTCTTATAAAATCGGCTGAACCATCAAACACATTCAAGGTATTAACGATATGCGGATCACGATAAGAAGCAAAGCAGAACAGGCCGTCTTCTGAATTGTAAAGGGAAAAACCGCCATATGCGCCGCCTTTTTCACGAATCTCACGGTGAAGGTACATTGATCTTAAAAGTTTACTGAGTACGGAAAGTGCAGGTGCATCTTTATGCGCCATACGAACGGTTTGAAATGTTCGGGCAACAAACGAAACGGCTGAAGAGGTTGACCACCCTTCATGCACCACTTGATCATCCCGAATCATATTTTTTGAATATGTAAAGCCGTTACCGCTTCCAGCCTTAAGGTTGTTGAAAATTGATGATGCGGATTTAAGGGCATCCGGCATTGCATCCGCTTCTCCGACAAGGGCCATTTTTAAATTATTTTCAGTAATAACGATTTTTCTGATGGTTGAAAGTTTTTCTGAAATTTCAGAAAGAGAAGCATCTGTAAGCCGGTCTGTAATCTTTTTGATAAATTGCAGCTGGTGGACACCCTGCCAGTTTTCACTCAGATACCGTGTCGATGAAAACCGCCTTGATGCAAGCGATATGGCAAGCCGGTGGCCATTATGAACAACCATAGACTCCATACCGGCCCGGTATTCCAGCAGAAGATTTTTCAGGCGTGGCAGATCCGAAAAATCTACGGAGAAAATGATCTCCTGAAGGATATCGAACATTTTATTCTGGTTTCGACCCAGACATTTGCCGTTTATGGATATAAACGGCGTACAGGTGCCATTTTCCTCAAAACTGATGCGGGCATGTGAAGAGGCCCCGATACCACCGGTATAAGCATCAATCAGTCTTACAATCTCAGTGTAGTCGTGTTCGGCCGTCCCGACGCGAGCAAGTGCCGTACAAAAAAAAGGTACATAAGGAAGAAGTGTTTCATCCAGTGCGCCTGTACCTGCGGCAGAGGTAAAATATAAGATATCCTGTGTGGGCTGATGGTAACAAATAGTTGAACTTTTTTGATCTGTTTCTGTTTCCTTAACACAGTGCACATTCGGTGGTATATCGGAAAGCATCAGTGTCGGCAGGCATGAAATATCTTCATCAGCCTCCTGCTGTATTTTCAGCAGTTCGGTATCTTTAATAATTTTCTCCCTGTCGGCACTGCTCAGACCGGCGTTTATTTTTGCCAGTTCATTACGAGTCCGCTCACTCTCTTTTTGTTCCATCTCCTGGTCCGGCACCATTGAAAACAGAACACGGTGAGGATTATCCAGCAGATATTTTCTGATCCGGTTTTCAAAAAAAGGTTCTTCGGCGATTTCGGTTTTCAGCCGTACAAGGTCAGTATCAAATTCCAGAGCCTTGACCGGATCTCCGCCATGCAACTTGTTGGCCGTAAAGTAGAGCAGAATTTTTATGCCATAAGGATACGGGGTGTTTGTGATCTCTTTGCGATGAAATTCAAGTTGATGAATGGCTGAATCGATCAGCTCTTTTTCGATGCCTTCATCAGCCAGTGTATTTAAAACTTTGAAAATAATAGCCTCAATTTTTTTGGCATCATCTGCCTTTACATCTTTAAGACCGCACGCAAACATTGTGTCTCTGTTATCCGAATCAAATCCGGTACCGTCACTTAAAGCTGTGCCAATGTTAGCCTCGATAAGCGCTTTTTTCAGGGGGGATGCCGAGTTACCCAGCAGAATCTGTTCAAGCAGTGACAGTGCCAGTACCTCAAATGTATCCTGAATATCGGTTGTCAGCCATGCAACTGAGGCCTGGCTTTTTTTTGCCGGATCTTCATTCTTATCGAGCGGATAAAAAGCAGTCGTTTCCCTTGGTGAAGTCCAGCGGGGTTGTGGCGGTACCTCCGTTTGCGGGTCAATACGATTAAACTTTTCCAGAACCTTTTCATTTATGGCTTCGAGATGCCGGTTCAATGGAATATTGCCATAGGTATAAAAAAAGGCATTACTGGGATGATAGTGCCGCTTATGAAAACTTATCAGCTCTTCATAGGTAAGTTTCGGGATTTCAGCCGGTTCTCCGCCGGAATTGAAATGATAGGTTGTGTCAGGATACATCGTTTTTAATAAGGAGCGAACCATAATCTGGTCAGGTGAAGACATGGCGCCCTTCATTTCATTATAAACTATGCCCTTGTAAGTCAGTCGGGTTGTATCCGGGTTTTCAGGGTCGGGCTCCAGCTCAAGTCGGTGGCCCTCCTGCTTAAAACTCAGCTCATCTATGTTGGGGAAAAAAACGGCATCCAGATAAACATCCATAAGATTATAATAATCTTTTTCATTCTGTGTGGAAAAAGGGTACATTGTCCAGTCAGAGGCTGTGAATGCATTCATGAATGTGCTCAGGCTGCGTTTGAGCATTGAGAAAAAAGGGTCATGAACTGGGTATTTATCTGATCCGCAAAGTACGGTATGCTCAAGGATATGGGCTACGCCCGTTGAATCTGTCGGTACCGTTTTAAGTGCAACACCAAATGTATTTTCCTGGTCGTCACAACTGATATGAATATGTCCGGCACCGGATTGGTCGTGCTCCAGCTCATAATAAAACAGCCGGTTTTCACAGATCCGTTCAATTCTTTTTACGGTATAACCGCAGCAACTGTCACCGGAGTTGATTTCAGGATTGTTTTTGTCTGTCGAGGGGCTCATTAATTTTCACCTGTGTGAGATTTATTGTTAATGATAAGTAAACACAGTGCTCAGAAGAAGCAAAATAAATTCAAATTATACAACAGAAGTGACATAAAAGCCATATTATAAAATTATTTTTGATGTGCATCTGTCTTGTAAAAAAAACAGTTCAGTAGTACGTTGCGCTCAATGACAAGACAAGGATCGGCATTTTAAAATTATGAATTTTAGGTCACAGGTAAAAGTATATATAAAGAAGGTCAAAAAGCTTCAGGGCGATCCCCATTATGTTGCCATGGGCATGGCTGTTGGTGTTTTTGTGGCGATAACGCCTACAATCCCACTGCACACCGTCATTGCTATTGCGCTTGCAATTGTTCTAAAGTGCAGCAAGCCGGCAGCGGCTCTGGGCGTATGGTTCAGCAATCCGCTTACAATTCCGCCTTTGTACTACGCCAGTCTCAAAGCAGGTAAATTGATTTATGGTGATTTAATACCGCTGGAGATGCAATATGAGTCTGTTACCGATTTACTGCACATGGGCTGGAAGGCTGCTGTTGTCATGCTGACCGGGGGGGTGGTGCTTGGCATTGTTCCCGGAATTATGGCTTATTATATTACATTGAAAATATTTAAATCCATCCGCGCCAGGCGGGTCCGCTCAAAACAGGAAAAATGGTTTAACGAATAAGGATCCGGATTGAGATAATATGATGACATCACCGCGAACACTCCTAAAAGCAAAGGGGATACATCCCAAAAAGCAGCTGGGGCAAAATTTCCTGTCCGATCCATCTACACCGGAGATGATTGTAAAACGAGCAGGTATAACAAAAGATGATGTTGTCTTTGAAATTGGTGCCGGGCTCGGCGCGTTAACGCTTGCCGCTTCGAAAGCTGCAAATAAAGTTTATGCTGTCGAGACAGACCGCCGGATTCTTTCAATTTTAAAAGATGAGCTGGCAGCTGCTGATGTTCAAAATGTTATCCTGATTGAAAATAACATTCTCAATGTAGATATTGCTGCCATTGCCAAAGAGGCGGATGCCAGGCTGGTGGTTATGGGTAATCTGCCGTATAACATCTCTTCACAAGTGCTGGTTCAGTTGATCAGTTCAAGAGATGTTGTTTCCAGAGCCATACTGATGTTTCAAAAAGAGCTGGCACAGCGTATCGTTGCGACACCCAACTGCAAAGATTACGGTCGTCTGACCGTTATGCTTCAATATTGTGCAACCATTAAATCGCTGGCTGAAATTAAGGCCGATATGTTTTTTCCCAAACCCAGGGTGGATTCTTCTGTTGTTGATATTACATTTCATGAAGCGCTTGAATTTGCTGCACAGGATGAACGGTTTTTATTCAAGGTGATCAAGGCTGCCTTTGGACAACGGAGAAAAACGCTTCGGAACGCACTTTCGGGAAGTGAACTCCACATCGATACAAAAATGGCCGGTGCCGTTCTGGAAAAAGCGGGAATTGATTCGAAGCGGCGTGCTGAGACGTTGACGGTGGCGGAGTTTGTCAGGCTAAGTGATATTTTAGAGACCTACCCGGAACATCCATAATCATTAATCTTCTTAATCGTACCCGTGATCCTAATCGTAATCGCTTTTATAAATTACATCTAACCCTATAAAAACTGGAAACCCGATTAGGATTACGGGTACGAATAAAGAGATAAAAAAACCCCCGGATATGCCAAAGGATATCCGGGGGTTTTTAATTTTATATCCGGATATTTTATCCGTTTTTTTGCTCGAATGTCTTCATAAAATCAACCAGTGCATTAATGGCTTCTCTTGTTGTCGGATTGTAGATGGATGCACGGCATCCGCCAACTGAACGGTGACCCTTTAATCCGCCAAAACTGTTTTCAAGGGCTTCGGCAACAAATTGTTTTTCAAGATCTTCACTTGGCAGGCGGAAAGTCACATTCATTAATGAACGGCTGTCTTCAGCAGCGGTTGCACGATAAAAATCACTGTCATCAATTGCTTTATAAAGAACACCGGCTTTTTCAATGTTTAACTGCTCCATTTTGTCAAGGCCGCCAATGGTCTCCTCAATCCATTTCATTACCAGCTGAATGGTATATATGCCAAAACAGGGCGGTGTATTATACATGGAGTTTTTGGCAGCAAAAGTGGTGTACTTCAGCATGGATGGCAGTGTTTCCGGAACCATGTTCAGCATATCTTTTCTGATAATAACCATACATACACCAGACGGGCCGATATTTTTCTGGGCGCCGGCATATATCATGCCGATAGAGGACATGTCCAGCTTTCTGCTCATGATATCAGAGGACATATCAATAACCTGGGGAATACTTTGTGTATCCGGAAACTCTGCCCACTGGGTCCCCTTAATTGTGTTGTTGGAAGTAAGGTGAACAAATTTTGCGTCACTGTTAAATGGAATATTTTTCGGAATATAAGAAAAATCCTTGTCTTCGGAAGAAGCGACAACCTTGATCGGTTTACCCAGGATTTCAGCTTCCTTTATGGCCTTGGTTGACCATGTACCGGTGTTGACATAGTCAGCCGTTTCATTGTTATTCAGAAAGTTCATGGGAATCATACAAAACTGCATGCTGGCACCGCCCTGTAGAAAAAGAACCTCATAACTGTCATCCAGTTTTAACAGCCGTTTTGTACGGGCAACGGCATCATTGATAACATCATCAAACCATTTTGAACGATGGCTGACTTCAGTAATGGACATCCCTGAACCTTTGAAATTAAGAAAGGACGCCTGTATTTCTTCAAGAACGCTAAGGGGCAGTGCCGCCGGTCCAGCGTTAAAATTATAAATTCTATCACTCATCTCAATAATCCTCCGTAATTAGCATTTAAAAACAAAAAGAATTTATTTTACTGATCAATTCTGTTATGTCAAACAGTATTTTCTTGCCGTTTTCCTTTGCCCGATATTGACAAGATCCGGTATCGTGTCATAAGGTTAATCGTTCTTAATGTTTAATGAAATCTATACTAAAACCATATTTTGGTTAGATTAGGACTTTATATCATAGAATGGTGCCATGAATATTTTTACATATCCATCAAAAACTGCTGAAAAACGGGTGCTTGCAATTGAAAACAGAACCATTGATTTTAATAAAAAAGATGTCCGGACTGTAAGTCGTATTCTTGAAGATGTTAAAAAAAATGGTGATGATGCGGTGGTCAAATATTCCAGACAATTTGACTCTCCCAAAATTTCCCTGGAAAACATTAAAGTTACCCAAAAAGAGATTGATGCCGCATCAAAAAAAGTTGACCGGGCATTTGTTTCATCACTGAACCTTGCGATATCACAGATATCTTCATTCCATAAGAAACAACGCTCAAATTCATGGATTGATACCGATCGCCCCGGCACTTTGCTTGGTCAGATGGTTAATCCGGTTGGTGCGGCCGGTGTGTATGTACCGGGCGGAAAGAGCGGTAAAACTCCGTTGGTATCTTCGGTTCTCATGGGCGTTATCCCCGCAAAAATTGCGGGCGTTAAGAATATTATTATGGCGACACCGCCCAATAAAAACGGTTCGGTTAGCCCGCATCTGCTTGTGGCTGCCAAAAAACTGGGCGTTGATGCGATTTATAAGGCAGGAAGTTCCTGGGCTATTGCAGCACTTGCTTATGGAACAAAAACCATTCCAAATGTAGATGTTATCGTCGGACCCGGAAATGTTTATGTGACACTTGCCAAGAAAATCGTCTCAGGTACGGTCGGGATCGATATGATTGCCGGCCCCAGTGAGGTTCTCATTATTGCTGATGGTTCAGCTAATCCGGAATATATTGCTGCAGACCTTCTTTCACAGGCAGAGCATGATCCTCTTGCTTCGGCCATTCTCGTTACAACCTCTTCGGAAACGGCAAAGGCGGTCTCATCTGCTGTTGAAAAACAGCTTACGAAACTTTCCAGAATGGATATCGCCAGACAATCACTGGACAATTATGGTGCCATTCTGGTCGTGGAAGATCTCTCGTCAGCAATTGCGCTTGGAAATCGATTTGCACCGGAACATCTTGAATTGCTGGTAAGAGAGCCGTTTGCACATATTGGCCGGATCCGTAATGCCGGTGCCGTCTTTGTGGGTGAATATACACCTGAGCCGATTGGTGATTATATTGCCGGGCCGAACCATGTCCTGCCTACTGCGGGTACGGCTCGTTTCTCTTCGGCACTTTCCGTTGAAACATTTATCAAAAAGACAAGCATCATCCATTATTCAAAAGAAACATTCATGAAGGAGGCCAAAGATGTTATCCGCCTTGCTGAGGTGGAAGGTCTTACCGCACATGCCGGTTCGATAAAAATCAGAACGGGAAAAAAATGATGCAATAAATAACGTAAGTATATTGATTTAATCAAAAAAAGGCATTTTTTTATTTTGACAAATCTAAAATTATCTTATAAACAGGTAAAAATAATTCAAGTCTTAGTTATTTACATTCCTGTGAACATATAATTCACCAAATTTCTTCAAAAGTACTGAGCTTTTGCAGGAGGCAAAAATGGAAAATGAGTCTGTTAAAGAGAAACCGGTAAGGCCAAAAAAACAGCGGATCGGTGAGTCATTAATAGATTTTGATCTGATAACTGAAGAGCAGCTTCATCAGGCCTTGCAACGACAATCGCAGGTTGGTGGGCACCTTGGTTCGATTTTGATAGAGATGGGATTTATCACCATTGACTCCCTGCTCAAATATTTGAGCAAAACGTTTGGTGTACCGGGTGTAAATTTGTTTAAACGGCAGATATCACCGGATGTCATCAGGCTTATTCCCAGCAGGAAAATTGATGCCCTGAATATTCTTCCTGTCGCTGTTGATGCCAACACACTGACCCTTGCCATGGTTAATCCCCAGGATTTTATGACGATCAGCGAAATAGGTTTTACGCTTGGTAAGAAGGTGAATCCGGTTGTTGTTCCATTTTTCATGATGGAGGCGGCTAAAAAATGTCTTTTTTCGAGTGATGATGGCTCATTAGACGGGAAACGGGTTGAAAAGCTTTCACTTGATGTTGCTACCGGCAAGAAGAGCGCACCGAAACTTATTACCCTGCTCAAACATCTGGTAAAATCAGGTGCGAGCGATATGTTCCTTTGCGCCGGCGTGCCACCGACCCTTGGTACTGCAGCAGGGCTTGAGCGTCTTCAGATGCAAGTCCTCTCCTCAATTGACTGCGAAAGATATGCAAAGGAACTGATGTCTGAAAAAGACTGGAATGCCTTTATACTTGCAAATGATCATGATACGGCCGCCACATATCCCGAAATCGGTAGATTCAGGATCAACGTGTACAGGCAGTTGGCCAATGTTTCTATTGCTATCAGGCCTATTGCTGAGAAACTGCCTTCACTTCCGCATCTCAATTTACCGGACTGGCTTACTTCATACGCACTTAAACAACAAGGTCTGATTCTGATTTCAGGTTCTGTCGGTCATGGCAAATCAACAACATTGTCAACCATTGTTGATATTATTAATGAACAAAGAAGATGCAATATTATTACGCTGGAAGACCCTGTTGAATATGTGCACAGGCATAAACAAAGTAATATTAACCAGAGAGAGATCGGCCGGGATACGGAATCTTTTTCCGCAGGACTCAATCATATTTTCAGGCAGGCCCCTGATGTTATTGTAATCGGAGAACTCAGAGATCAGGAGAGTGTCGAGATAGCCCTTCGTGCTGCAGAAACCGGCCTTCTGGTGCTTGCGACTGTTCAAGCCAGTACCACTACATCTGCCATAGAACGAATAATTCATATGTTCCCTGCAAAGGATCAATACCGCTACCGGGAAATGGTTCTTGAAAACCTGCTCCTTTGTCTTGCACAGAGACTGATTCCTCTTAAAAATGGGACTGGCAGAAGGCTTGCACTTGAAAAACTTGAAAACTCCCAGAGTGTCAAAAATTTTATCAAAGAAGAAAAAACCGCTCATATCCGGACCCAGATGCAGGTCGGGTCTGACCATTTTTCACCTATTGAGGTTGGTATTGCAGCACTTTATAATCAGGGACTCATTACCTTTGAGGCCGGCGCCGTCCATGCCGACAACCCTCAATTTTATAGAGGCTTAACGGAAAAAGACGTTATCTGATTAGATCGTATTCAGTCTTTTATGTTTATTGACACATAAAAAGCAGGCCGACCGGCTTGCTTCTTATGTGTCAGGCGTTTAGGTTGAACATTTCAAAAGCACTCACATCAGTTGAAATAATTTATGCTTACAAAAATTGTTAAATTCATATTGACTGATATCTGGCGTATTCGTCTCCGGGATCTTCCCAAAGGTAAATCTTTTTTGATCAAGCGGCTCAGAATCTTTCTTCTGGCTATTCGTGGTTTCAGTGAAGATAAATGCCAGTTGAGAGCATCTGCACTGACGTTCTATTCTCTCTTGTCCATCGTCCCGGTTGTGGCTATGGCTTTTGGTATTGCAAAGGGGTTTGGTTTTGAAAACATGCTTGAACGGGAGCTTTATGAACAGTTTCCCGGTCAGGATGAGGTACTTGTTCATGTTATAAAGTTTTCAAATTCACTTCTTGAAAATACTAAAGGGGGAATGATTGCAGGAATTGGCGTTATAATGCTTTTCTGGGCTGTTATAAAGGTTCTTAATAATATTGAAGGTTCTTTTAACGATATCTGGGGTATAAAAGAATCCCGGTCTGTCGCCAGAAAATTCAGCGATTATCTTTCCGTGATGATAGTGTGTCCGCTTTTGTTAATTCTTGCAGGAAGTGTGAACGTTTTTATTAATACACAACTAAGACTAATGACGGAGAGTTATTCAATAATAGAGACCATAGGCCCTGCGTTGTTTTTTTTACTAAGACTTTCACCTTACTTTCTGACCTGGGCACTGTTCACATTTATTTATCTGCTGATGCCCAACACTAAACTTGAGTTCAGGGCCGGTTTTTTTGCTGCAGTTGTTGCAGGGACAATGTACCAGTTTGTACAGTGGGGATATATCAATGGACAGATGGTCATGTCGCGATATAACGCTATTTATGGAAGTTTTGCGGCACTGCCGTTATTTCTGATATGGTTACAGGTTAGCTGGATGATCGTTTTGTTTGGCGCGGAATTTTCTTTTGCACATGAGAATGTAGAAACCTATGAATTTGAGCCTGACTGCAAGCGAATCAGCGCCTCATTTAAAAGGATTTTATCTCTTCAGGTCGCGCATCTGCTTATTAAAAATTTTCATCAAAAAGAAAAAGCACTTACAGCCAACCAGATTTCATTAAAGCTGGATATTCCCATTCGTCTTGTCCGCCAGATACTTTATGAGCTGGTGGATTGCGAGCTTTTTGCGATAACCGGTCCTAAGCTCAAGAAAGATATCGATATGTATCAACCTGCTTTTGACATTGGTAAGTTTACCATCAAAAATGTTATTGATGCCCTGGATAACCGGGGTATGAATGAAATTCCGATTTCCCATACGGAATCATTTGAAGAACTTTCAGATATAGTCCAGTCATTCAGCGTTCTTGTAGAAAAGTCTCCGGAAAACAAATTATTGAAAGATATATAAAGCCTGTTTCATAAGATACTCCTTTCCCTTAATTAAAAGTTCTTAGTAAGATTGTGTAAAATGTGGGTTCAAAATTTTGAACTGCTTGTTTGGCTTAAACAGGGCTGTTAGGCGTTATTCTTTATAAAAGGGTAAGAATCAGGTTTAAAATTTTGAACTATATAGAGTTAGTTGAGTCTTGAATT
>JAIPEE010000012.1 GCA_021737275.1 Desulfobacterales bacterium | reverse complement strand
AATTCGAGCCTCCTGATCAGCCATTTTGCACCTGATTGCACCAAAAGGCGCATCGTTAATTGTAAAAGAGCAAATGTTTTAAACCATCCACCTTAAAAAATGCGATGGATGGTTGAGCTGTAACTCTAAACTTTAGTTTCAAGAAGAAAACGCTTGTATATTTTATAGTGCTCAGTTTCCTGGTATTCAATAGCACTTACCGGACTATAGTCAAAACTGTAAATCTTAGCATCTTCGTAAGCCAATAAAATTGGGGAATGTGTCGCTATTATAAACTGTGCATGTCTTGCTTTACCATTTTCACGAAGAATATCTAACAACTGAAGTTGACTTTTGGGAGATAGTGCTGTTTCCGGTTCATCCAAAAAGTAGATACCTCTTCTACTATAGCAGGAACGAAAATAAGACATTATGGATTGGCCATGCGATTGTGTAATTAGAGACTTGCCACCAAAATATTTCAATTGTCCAGGATCCGAACTCGCCCAACTGTCGAGTATTCTTCTAAAGTCGTTAAAAATTTCTGAACCGAAATATGATCCAGGTACTTTTCCATTTACCCACTCTATGGAAATATACTTGTATAATTGTTTTTCATACTGGTTAAACTGGTAGCGCGCACCTTCACACTTACGCCAAATATGGATATTGCTTGCTATGGCTAATGCTTCCAAAAAAGTGGACTTCCCCGTTCCATTTTCTCCCACGAAGAAAGTTACCGGGAATTCGAATAAAATTTGTTTTGTTTGATTGAAAACAGGCAAAGAGAAGGGGTAATGAGAACCCGACGGATACTTTTCAGGGTGTAATGTAACTCTATTTATGTGATTGCTCATAGTGTTCCTTAAATTTTTTTCAAGCCGACAAGATTATTAATTCTATTTTTTTCAGACACTCAGCGTGTTGCCGAGACATCGCACACGGCCTTTCTATCTGTGATGAAGATTACGCGGTCGGCCTCAGCGCCGTGTTGAACGAAGCCGCTTTGTGCCAGAAAATTCAAAAATGGTATAAAACTTTCACAATTGCCCAAATCCGGGCACTTAAACTTAAAGTGCGTATATATCATGACCAAAAAAGAATTTAAACGATTTAATGAACGCTATCAAGGCTATCTGAGATTGCTTAAATTCCAGGGCAAGGCCCCAAAAACAATTGATGCTTATTCCCGTGCCGTCCGATGGATCAGCGAACATTTCAATTGCCGTCTCTACAAATTAACCCAAAAACAGTTGCAAGTCTATTTTGGTGAGCTGCTGGATTCGCTTTCATGGATCACAGTCAAAGTTGACCGGCTGGGTCTTAATCTCTGCTGGAAGCATGAACTCAAAACGGATTGGCAATGGGCTGATATTTTAAAACCTTATTATTTCTACAATATAGCCATTAGATGCTTTAACTCTTAATATAAGCAAACCGGAAGCTTTACAGGTATTATTAACGAAAAAATCTCGTTTTTTTGATTTTGCTTGCCGTGGCTTGAGTCATCTAATTTAACAACAAATTTTACAGGGGTGTCTCTTGTATCGCAGACCACAGAATCAAGTGGTATTCGTTTCCTTTTTTAAAAATGGATCGCTATTAAAAAAGCAATTACCAAAACTGAAAAGGCAACGATAAGTATATTCATTTTAGTTCCGATATATAACGATGCTATTCAGCCGCACGCTTTCTTGCGTCTGCTGAATTAGCTTTGTAATACCCAATCTTATTTTGAATAATGGAATCTAAATCTGATAGCTTTTTTTCGGGCAACGTCAGGAACTCGGGCATACCCGTTATTGTGGTTTTAATACTAATCCGTTTTTCAAATAATAATTTATTAATTGAAACACCGATAATTTTGTCAAAGGGGATATAGTACCGATGGTAGAAAGCTCTGATTTCTAAGCCTTCCTCGTATAAAAGTAACCTGATAAAAGTTCCTCTAAGGCCTTGTATAATGCCAAAGTGATCAATTATTTTTAGGGGCGTTCTTTCTTTTTCGAAACGCGATATTTTTTTGTTGTAAATAATTGGACCAACTATTATCACCAGAACAATAATAATAAGAATTATACCGCCGCCTTGTTTAAAACCTTTCTGCGCCAGAAATGGCCTCAATAAAACGCCTGCTAATGATCCTCCAAACAAGAATGCAAGTAGGGTAATGATAAAACTTATTCCTATCCCAGAAGGAAATAATGAGTCTGAATATTCTCGATTCATTGGTATAGCGCTATTCTAAGCGACGGCACACGACACTTTGATTTAGCGACGATTTACCCACTGTCGCCTGAAGTGAACATCGGGTTATGTTTTTAACAATGTAAAATTTATAAAAACTGTTGGAAATAGCTCCTCAGCGTAGCTTACAATAAAAACTACGACATGAGATAAAGCTGATAATAATATGCACCAAAGGGAACTTCTCCAAACGTTAATAATAAAATTCAGTAATTCATTTTATTGTGCTGCATAAACGCAATGTAAGATTGATACAGCTATTAAATATTATAATAATGTCTTATAAATAAATTAATATTAATGATATCTTGCAAAAATACAAAAAAAGATCATATTGAATCAGATTTTCTTATTTTATATTGCCTAATATCTGACTTCCTATTCGCATGGGCACAACCATCGCCAGGATGCATATTATAAAAGCAGTAAAAAATGACCCGAAAACCCATGCCCAATGAAGATTTGAAATTTGGAAATTCCTGATATCTGACATGAAAACAGTGTACACAGGTCCAGCCTCAAGGATTATTATAACGCCGATAAATCCTGCAGAGATAACCATAAACAGCAGCCCGCCAAAACCGGTAACCGACTGTACCGGGCTTTCTGCATTAAAGTCCGGATATGCGGCACCAAGGCCTATGCCAAGTGCCACTACACCCGGTGTCATAAATAATATTGTAATGACGGAAAGCCACATCATAAATGGTGTGACATGAAGCATCAGATTTGTTGCGATAATAAGAATTTCTGATAAAATCAGAAGCGGAAAGAGATAGATGAAAAACTTTATCCATAGAAAGGATCGGATGGATACAGGGCTGGACCGGACGATCCAGAAGGCACCGCCCTCTGTACTGATAGACGGATAAGCAAACCTGGCTGTAATAGCGGTTAGAACAAATGCCGCAAGGCCCATATTTAAAAATGAGAAGAGGTTTTGAAGATAGAATGTGCCAATGGGCGATTTTTCTAAAGGGAGTACTGAAAAATTATAAACATAGATAATAATTAATGCGCCGATTAGAAAGATTTGTGACCATTGTGTCTGATCGCGCCAGAAGGTTTTAAACTCCTTGATCACAAAAGCCCTGACCGGTGGTTTTAAAAAGAAAAATAATTTTTCCAGGATAATGCCGTTGCTCCGGAAAAGCCTGATCATGGCAGATTGTGCTTTTGAAAAACCTTTGAAATAAATCAATTTTGCAATCTGAAGATTAACTAATATGAAAAATATGGCGCTGGATATCGATAACGTAATATGGAAAAGAGCAGTCCTGATATTTCCTAACCGGGCGGCTGTTAAACCGTCATAAGCCCATGTGCTGGGTAGCAGCGGAGAGTTTGGCGTACTGAGCTGCTGAACATAAATTAAAACAGTTGAAAAAGCTTCCGGATCTACCAGCCGTTCAGGCTTTAGCATACGGAATGATACATATAGAAAGATAAACGCAATCAGCCCGAGAAATACAAAGATGCTTCGGATACGATTTGCCGGTAAAATGATAACCGCCAGTTGGATAACAAGGGCACTTATAGAGGAGGCCACGATGCAAAGCGGGATAATTGTTAAAATAATTGCCATATAATAAAATATACCGGTTTTATAAACCATACCGTAAGCAATAAATATGGGAATAGAATATATAATGACCATCCATGAACTGTCAGCCGTACTTTCAATCCACCGTGAAAGAAAAATTTTGTCAGCAGACACCGGCAGGGCATGGACCAGATTCAGATCCCGGCTCAGATAAAGTTTTGACAACGTCGTGAGCAATGCACTGAATATGAGTAGAGAAAAAAAGGTGATAATAGCCATGGATAGAATTTTGCCGGTCAGTATTTCACCGATATCTTCGGCCTGGCTGCAATACGCCAGTACGCGATAACCGGCCATGAAAATACCTGCCCAGAAAACAAGCCCTACACATGCAAAGATGATTGATTTAAGGCCGCTGTGAAAAGTAAAGCCTCTTTTTGTAAACGCCCATAATCTGGGCTTCAGCAGGGAGATAACATCTCTCATGTCAGATTCCTTCATCCGTTAATCTGAAAAATATTTCTTCAAGATTGCTGTCACCAATGCTTGCAGCCTCTTTCAGCTCTTCTAATGAGCCTGTGGCAATTACATTGCCATGATTAATGATGCCGATACGGTTACAGATCTCTTCGGCCAGCTTCAGGGTATGGGTGGACATAAAAACGGTTGTACCGTTTTCTGAAAGAGTTCGAAAAAGATCCCGGACCATTTTTATCGCTCTTGGGTCAAGTCCTACCATGGGCTCATCGACAATGACCAGCGGCGGGTCATGTAAAAGGGCTGCCGACATAATCAGGCGTTGCTTCATGCCATGGGAATAGGCCTCAATCAGCTCATTGGCCCGGCCCTTAAGTGCAAACATTTCAAGAAAATGGTCGGCCTTTTTTTTGAAGATATCACTTGGAATATGATACAGATCTGCAGTGAACCTTAAAAATTCAATCCCGGTTAATTTTTCATAGAGGTAGGGTCGGTCAGGGATCAGGCCGATATTCTTTTTGGCTGATTCAGGATTTTTGATCATGTTGATACCATTGATCGTAACATGACCGGCAGTGGGAGAGAGCAGGCCTGACATCATCTTAATGGTTGTGGTTTTGCCGGCACCATTGGGCCCGATAAATCCAAAAATTTCTCCCGGTTTAATGTGAAGGTTAATTGCATTAACCGCTTTCAGTTTTCCATATTGTTTTGTCAGATTTTCAAGTCTGATCATTTTTGATGCTCCAGAATCTCAATGTTTATTTTTCCTATAACTCGTGCAAGTTCATTCAAATTATTAAGCCCGCCGCGAACCAGCCGGATGTGTGTTACATCTGCCGGAATCTGACCCATCAGTGAGTCTGCCGTAACCCACTGGTCGATAAAAAGTACATTCCATGCATGATAATAAAACCGGTTGTCGGTATAGACAAGGCCCGCTTCAATTTGGGCCGGTATACCTGCTGCACGTGCCAGCGCAGTTAATAGTGCTGCATGTTCATTGCAGTCTCCCATGCGGTTGTTGAGGGTTTCAATGGCACTGGGGATGGATATGACCGGTCTTTTTTCGAGATTATCATGTACCCAGTTAACCAGTTTTGTCGCTTTTACAAGATCGTCATCTTCAGGAGAAATAATCATGAAAGTCGTTTCAATAATATCAGGATGGTCGGACTGGATAAGTAATGAAGGAGATGTATATAATATTCTGTCTTCATTATTGATTGGCCGGCTGTAAGACAAATCTTCTTTTGTTATTGTAAGTATGTCATTGTTTAATGACTGTCTGCCTCCATCCGGAAATAAACCGGAAAGATCTATACCTGATAATTTAAGTGATAAAGCTGACAGGTCTGTTTTATTATTTACAGGCGTTTTAACCGGCACTGATACAAGTTTTGTTAAATCCTCAGATGCTGATACAGCGTCTGTCTCAAGGGCATCCTCTTTAGATGTTTTTGTCAGGGTTATGCCCATAAATCCCTTTTCTTTAACAATATTTCCCTGATCATCTATCCAGGCCGTCTGTTTAGTTCCCATAAAATCTACTTCCGCAACAGTTGCCATAATGCTTTCTTTTTGAATCTCAATCGACTCATTTCCTTTGAAAGTAATTTCAACCGGTTTTGAGGACATTGTGGATGGGTCAAATACGTTGAATGTTTTTGTCATGTTTTGTGAAATTCCGGAAGACCATGCTGCACTTAAAATGGCAGAAGAGATATAAACCGGATGTTTGGTTTCAATCTGAATATTCTGGTCGCCGGTAGAGATGGTAAAAATACTGTCTCTGAGTTGGCCTTTAGCCGTAAAATTAAAAATATCCGACATTAAAGTGAAATCAAACGAGAATAGTGTAAAATCAGGATTAAGAACGGCATTCGTTTTAATGTTCAGGTCATTGGCAATACCCATTGTATCGATTTTCATAAAAATTGTTTCCGAAATTTCATAGCAGCAATCGGTTGGTGTCAGTTTGCGATGGGTGTAGCCGATTTTATTGCCATTTTGAGTGATGCTCATCCATGACTCTTTTTCAGCCACCCGGGTGTCTGGCAGTATTGGAGAGGGAAGGTCTCTGAAGTAATCAAGACGTATGGCGAGCAGGGCGATGAATAAAACGGCGGAACAGATGATGGTGATGATGGAATAGGGGATTTTGGATTTTTGTGACATAAAAAGCCTTTAATAAAAAGACATAATCTTTTCTCTGAGATCTCTGTGCTTTCCGTGAGAGACATGGGGTTATGTTTTACAATCAGGAACGATGGCCATTATATATCTCACCGCCCATCTCCTGATAGTAATTCAGCACATCAACGGCCTCTTTTCTGCAAATGTCCGTGAGGACGGCTATACCTCTCTCTTCAAGGGTTTTCTTCCAGTCCGGCAGTTTGGCGCCTTCATCAAATCCGATTTTTCTGGCATCTGAATCACGGGCAGCGCAGATTAATCGTTTAATGCCTGACCACGGTATGGCGCCGAAACACATGGCACAGGGTTCACAACTGACAATCATCTCATATGGCGGGAGGCCATTTCCCCCAAGATCATATGTGCCTTTGATGGTCTGGGCCATCAAGATGGTTACAATCTCTGCGTGCATGACAGAACAGTTGGAAGAAAGAACCATATTTACGCCGGGTGTGAGCAGTTCACCTGTATCCATATTAAAGATACCGGCAGCAAAAGGACCGCCGGTATTATGTTCAATGTTCATCCGGGAAAGTTCGATAACAAACCGCATCATATCTTCTGTTGCAGTGAAATGCGGGTCAATATTCGAAATATGGTCTTTGAGCCACCGGGGTAATTCTATTGTCATTGTTGGTATATTCATAAAATAAATGCACCGTTTGAGGGGTTAATGAAAGGAGACATCAGTTTATAAATTATATGATTTGAGAGATGAAATCAATGTGAAAAGTCTGATTAATCAAAAGAGCGTTTTACCGATTTTCTCATCTGTTTGGTTTTGGAGCGGTGTTTTTTGGAGTCAAGTCGACGGGTTTTTGATGCACGGGAGGGATTTGTTTTAACGCGTTTTCGGGGCCTTATGGACGCTTTTTGAATTAATGTTTTTAATCGTTCGATTGCATCCTCACGATTTTTCCGCTGAGTTCTAAAACTTCTGGCGGTTATGATAATAATACCGTTTTCACTGATTTTCCGGCCGTTCTGAATTATTAAACGCCTGCGGACATCCTCCGGCAGGGAAGGGGAGCCTTTTACATCAAATCTAAGCTGGACCGCAGAAGAGACCTTGTTAACATTCTGTCCGCCAGGCCCTGATGCACGAATAAAATCAAGGTGAAGCTCATTTTCATGGATGGATATGGTTGGTGTAATCCTTATCATGCCGCTATACATTACCTGTAATGGCAAAAGCCCTGACAGGGCGTTTATCAATATTTTTAATTTTTAATTGAATCATAAATTAAAGCCCTTTCTCTTTCTTGTTAAAAACATGAATCGTTCTGTTCGTATCAGGATTCCCGATTTTATCTAATATTTAGTGTTCTCCCATGGGTTTTAAATCAGTAGGGTCTGTTAGAACAATGACCGGGCAATTCGAACGATATGCGACCCCTTCCACGGCGCTACCTGTATACCATTTTCCATGTTTTTCTTTAGTGTGAGATCCCATCACAATCAAATCCGCATCTTTTTTTTCAGCACATTTTAATACCTCTGTATGGGGCAAAGAACCTCCCCATATACAATATTCACGATCCAGCCTCTTGATGGAATCGGGACAGATTTTCCTAAGCTTTTCGGTTACAGTATTGAAGTCCGCTTCATAATCTGCCTGGGAATATTTTGGTTGTGGTGGGATCGGTATCATATGGAAGATAAAAAGTTTTGCATTGCTGTACCGGGCCAGTTTTTCTGCAAACATTAGGGCATAAATGCATGATTTTGAAAAATCGACACACGCCAGAACAGATTTAATTTTCACCCTTTTTTTTGTGATTTTTTTATTGGTAATGATTACCGGACATTTCCCTCTCACTATCACCTCTTTTAAATTATTTCCAACCTTTTCGGCAGAGCTGACAGCCTTATCTGTTTGTGCTCTCAAAGAGAGAGAACCCATCACAATTAAATCGGCACTGATTTTTCTTGAATATCTTATGATCTCTTGCCATGGAAAACCCGTGACAACGGTGATTGTCGAATTGCCATTATTATTTAGCAACCCGGCATAGTTTCTTGATATCTCGTTTTTAATCGTTTTTTTGTAATCTGAGTCGGCCAACATTTCTTCACCCGATAGATAGTGTCTGATAATATTACAATTTTTCGTTGAAACGGATTCGAGTACGTGAATGATGTGCAACTCCGCATTGGCCTGATTGGCAATTCGCTGAGCGATTAAAACCGTTATATCACGAACCGTCACCTTATCGGTTGCGGTTAATATTTTTGTAAACATATATTCCTCCTGCTCATTATCAGTGAAAAGAAAGAGTATCGATTTTCACTATTATGTTACCCTATTTGAATAGTGTTGCTGATACCAATATAGCACTCCTCCCGATATAGTCCAAACAAGAGCCACAAACCAAGCAACCAAACTGATTTGCAGCAACCACACTGACAGAATAACACCGGCAATGATGCCTATTCCGGGGAGCCATGGGGATAACGGTATCTTAAATGGCCGTTCACGCTCCGGACGGCGGCTTCGGAGCCGAATCACTGTGGTACACACCATTATAAATACCAGCAGAAACATTATATTGGTGCTTGCAGCAATATCTTCAATAGGCAAAGCCATTGTCATAATCGCCATAAGCAAACCGGTTACAAAGATCGCCATATAAGGCGTTTTCCTTTTCTTATGGACGTGGCCCAAAATTGGCGGCAGGTCGTTGTCTCTGCCCATTGCAAATGCTATTCGGCTGGAGCCATAGATGGTCGCATTCAATGCACTTGCGGTGCTTGCGAGACCTGCAATAAGCAGGACGATTTTTCCATGAGGCACAAACTGTCCGGCCGCTTCCATAAGCCCGAGTTCCTTGAGGTGCCCAAGATATTTGTAGACCGGCTGTCCATCAGGCGTTGTTACTGCGCCGATCATAACGACGGCCATCAAGATGTAAAGAAAAACCGCAATCACGATGCTCATTAAAATGGCTCTTGGAATGGTTTTACCCGGTTTTTTGGCTTCTTCTCCGGATTGTACGATAATCTCATATCCTTCAAAGGCAACAAAGGTAATACCCATGGCGCTTATGAGGCCACCGAATCCCTGGGGAAAAAAAGGCCTGAATGCAGACAGATCTCTTGTATTGAATAAAACAACGTGCAAACCAAATCCCGCAACTATCAGTAAGATGGCAACCTTTAGTCCGGTGATGATTATCGCAAGCCGGCCTGTATTACCTGCCCCGCGAACATTAACCCACAGCAGCAGGATCAGTAACCCTAATGAGAAAAAATTTTCCGAAAATGAAGGTAAGCCTTGCCCGGTAATTTCATACAAAAAGCTTCTCGCAAAAGAATCAAAGGCCGATGCATAGAGTGAACAGGCTACTAATTGGGCGAAAGAACTCAGCCAGCCTGCAAAAAAACCAAAAAAAGACCCCAGGCCCGTTTTGGCCCAGATGTATGCTCCGCCCGCCTTGGGCATCATTGTCGCCAGTTCGGCATAACAGGCCCCTACAATCAAAGCAATCATGCCGTTAAGTGCAAATGCCAGAATCAATGCCGGGCCTGCTTCTCCTGCTGCCATACCGGTGAGTACAAAAATGCCGGCACCGATCATCGCTCCTACACCGAGGGCAGTTATGCCCGGCGTTCGCATTGTTCTGTCTAATTCTAATGATTTTTTGATTTTTTTACCTCCGTTATTCTCTTGTCCGTCATTCATCTGTCGCTCTGCCCTTAAAGCCGG
The DNA here is from genome assembly GCA_021737275.1 of Desulfobacterales bacterium. Classification (GTDB taxonomy): domain Bacteria; phylum Desulfobacterota; class Desulfobacteria; order Desulfobacterales; family JAIPEE01; genus JAIPEE01. The sequence continues at coordinate 76,528 of JAIPEE010000012.1, read as the reverse complement.
TTGTCGATATGATCAAGGACGGTAGCAATATCCGATTTTTTGCCAAATTTGATATCATACTATGGCAATGCTTCTTTCAAGAAACCGGCGGAAGAAAGTCCTCTATTTTTTTTTGTATATTTATATTATTATCAACTGTCGGCACCTTGATTTTTTATTTTTCTGAACATCTTAAAGACCTGCCCAAAAAACAGGGGTACGAGGCTCATACCGCAAATCAGCAGCCAGCCTTGTCTGCCCGGGTCCTCTAACTGAAGTATTTGTGCTAATCCCGGTATGAAGACTGCAGCCGGCAATAGGACTGAACATAATAGCAGCGCCCACCAGACAAAGGGATTACCCGTTATCTCGTTTTTGAATAATCCGGAGTCAGTATCCCGCATGTTAAAAGTGTGCCCCAGTCTGCTGAAACCCAAGGTTAAAAAAGAGATGGTAACTGCCTGAGCTTTAGGCATTTTAAACCAATACAACGCAATCCATAATGCGCAAAGCACTGAAAGGCTGATTAAAGCACCGTATCCAAAAATACTTTTCCAATGTTTTCCGGTCAGGATCGGCTCACTGGGATCACGCGGCGGTTTTTGCATAATGCCGGGAACGCCTTTGCCGAGGCCCAACGCCAGTGCCGGAAACACATCCAACAACAGGTTGATAAATAGTATCTGGAGCGGTAAAAGAGGTAGTGGAGAATTAATTAATGACGCGGTCCCGACAGCTATAATTTCTCCGACATTGCCGGATAAAAGAAACAGTATAAATTTTCGTATGTTATTAAAAATAACCCGCCCGTGCTCGATGGCAATTATAATAGTGGCAAATGCATCATCTTTTAGAACCATATCTGCAGCTTCCTGAGCCACTTGCGTCCCTCTGTTGCCCATGGCAATGCCGATGTCCGCTTTTTTAAGAGCAGGCGCATCGTTTACTCCGTCTCCGGTCATACCGACAATGGCGCCTTTTTCCTGATAAAGAGAAATCAGATCCAGCTTTTGTTTTGGACTTACACGGGCAAAAATTTGAATATCGAGAATACGGTTTTTTTCTTCCCCGGACATATCTTGAAAATTGTTAATCTCGTTGCCACGTATCACCTCGGCATCACTGCGTTCGACCATTTCGATCTTGCTTGCAATGTGGCGTGCGGTAACAGGCTGATCTCCCGTCACCATGATCAGTTGGATGCCGGCCGCTTTGCACGATGCGATAGCTTCCTTGATTTCACTGCGAGCAGGATCCAGCAGACCGACCATAGCAATAAAGGTTAAATTCTTATAGGGAAACGCATCCAGAGTCTCAACTTTTTTTGTGGCGAGTGCTAAAACACGCAATCCGTTCAGGGCCATACCGGTATTAGCATCCTTGAGACGGTTGTTTTTTTCTTCAGTTAAATCTTTTGGGCCATCTTTGGTCAATATTGTTGAACAGGAATCCAGCACCATTTCCGGCGCACCTTTTACGGCAACATGAAAAATATCCTTTTTCTTGTGAAAAGTCGCCATCATTTTTGTGTCTGTATCAAAAGCTTCTTCGCGCTTTTCAGGTAAATCCTTAAGCAGGTCGTATCGGAATATATTTGCAGATGCTCCTGCAGCAAGAAGGGCGATTTCCATTGGATCACCGACACCGTCCTGATTTTTTTCCACTTGTTCTTTAGACAAACTTGCATTACTGCAAAGAACACCTGTTTCCAAAGCTTCATGCAATAAGCGGTTTTTTGGGGCCGAGATTTCGAATCCCTTTATGTTGGGTTCGGTTTTGCCCGCACTGGAATATTCAATCTCGTCTTCATCAAATACCAGCTTGGTAACGGTCATTTTATTTTCTGTCAAGGTGCCGGTTTTGTCTGTAAAAATAACATTTGTTGCACCTAAAGTTTCGACCGAACTCAGGCGGTTGACCAGTGCATTGCATTTTGCCATTTCCAGCATTCCGCGAGCCAGTGCTACAGTAGCAACGATAGGCAAGCCTTCCGGAATCGCTGCGACAGCTAAGGCAATGCTTGTTTCGAACATGAGTAAAAGCTCTTTTCCACTAATGATGCCCGCAACCGCTACCATTATCGCAATAGCAATGGACAGCCAGATAAGCCGTTGGCCTAGCCGGTCAAGCCTTTTTTCAAGCGGCGTTATTTCTTCTTTTGCGTCTTCGACCAGGGCAGAAATGTGACCCAGTTCAGTCGACATACCTGTGGTAACCACAACCCCCAACCCTGACCCTCGTGTTACAGCAGTACCCTTGAAAAGCATGTTTGTCCGTTCTGCCAATTCCGTTTTTCCATCAAGAGGGTCGGTATTCTTGGTGATTGGAAAGGATTCACCTGTTAAAGTTGATTCATTCACCTGAAGTTTGTTTGATTCGATTACGCGCATGTCTCCGGTAACGATGTCGCCGCTTTCAAGTAAAACAATGTCTCCCGGGACCAGTTTTGTGGCTGCAATTTGTGACACTTGTCCGTTGCGGCGTACATTTGTTTGTACAAGACTCAGTTTGCGCAGTGACTCCATGGAGCGTACGGCTTTAATTTCAGTAAAAAATCCAATGACAGCTGTCAGAAGAATGACGATGATAACAGCATAGCCTTCCATGGTTTGTCCGAATACAAAAGATATACCGGCAGCAATAACCAGTAGCCCCATGATGAGGCTTTTGAATTGTTCAAAAAGGATTGACAGACTGTTTTTACGTTTTATTTGCCGAAGACGGTTACTGCCGTATTTTTTTAATCTCCGTTGGATCTCTTGACGGTCAAGACCCGTTTGCAATGAAACCTGTAAAGATTCCAGGACTTCATGGCATGATTGTGACCAGTATTTATTTTCAGTGCACATTTTTGAATTCAGTTTAGGTTTGTCAGACAGCGGCAATTTTAAAAATCCTCTTTTAGCCGGTGTTCCGCCTCATTTTGTTCATCAATATCATAATAATGACTGTTGGCTATCGTAATGGTTTGGCAATAAAAAACACTATTTTACTTTCAAAATATATATTAACAGACAGTTTTTACCATAGGTGAAAGAGAGTATATTAAAATATATTAAAACCTATTTTAATTTGGTATTAGTTTCCATATGGGCCGGTTTATGTGGCCAGTAGCGTCCATTTTTGTGATAAATAACGATACCTATTCCCACTACCTCTTTTTCCTAAGGTTTCGGATATATGCATTTTCTGTCACACGGATCGGCCAAAAGATACGGATAAAGAAAGTACCGGCATTACAGAAAATAAGATTCTGCAGTGCATCCGTTCAGTTTGCTATCGCTCTGAGAAATAGATAGGGGGTATATATAGGAAATTATACAGCATTTAACCCATTGCCGGCAGAGTCAATTCGTTGATATATAAATAAATAATAAATACTGAAAGCATATTGCGGCTAATATACTTCAGAAGTGATATGAAAAAACGATATATACGGAGGTGACCATGGGAATTGAAGTAAGTGGTTTATTTGCCTTGATTATTTTGATTGCTGATATCTATGCAATGGTCAATCTATTTCAAAGCCGGGCAAGTGTGGGAAAAATTGTATTTTGGATTTTACTTATTTTAATTCTCCCTGTCATTGGCTTTATTCTGTGGTTTTTAGGCGGGCCAAAATCAATTAGAAAAATATAACTTTTATTTTCGCCTGATCCAAAAAAATTACACGATATTACAGTATAATATTATAAGGAGTCTCAATCATGAAGATCGCAGTGAGTTCAAAAGGTGAAACGCTGGACAGTTTCATGGACCCTCGTTTTGGGCGTTGTGACGGTTTTATTATTCATGACACCGAGGACCACAGCACTCTTTTTCTGGATAACATTTCCCAGCGCAAACTCTCTCAGAGGACGGGAATCAAAGCCGCTAAAATGATCGCCGATGCAAAGGCGGAGGTGCTTCTTACCGGACAATTAGGCCCAAAAGCAAACATAGTTTTGAGTAAAGCCGGAATTAAAATTTATGAATGCACCGGTGGAACGGTTCAAAATGCCATTGATGCTTTGAAATTGAATAAGCTGGCGGAGTTCAGTCAAGACAACGTAAAAGCAGGTCCCGGAAAAATGGGAGGCCGTGGCATGGGAGGCGGCAGGCAGCGCCGTAAAGATTGAACCTCAGATACCGATTCGAATAAGATCGGATAAACTTTCGTTTTCGATGAACTGTATTTGAATATATTCAGCACTTAAAAAATATCAAAAACATTATGCACGTTAGAGATTGGATTGAAAATTATGAATCCGGTGATTGCCCTATATAATTAGGAGACAACTAATGGTAAAAAAACCCGCTGATAGATATAGTATGAGACAACGCGTGGGACTTTTTATGGGGCCTGTTGTTTTCTTGATAAGTTTGTTTAGCCCTGCGCCCAGCGGACTTGCCTCAGAGGCGTGGGCGGTGGCCAGGGTTGGTTTATTTATGGCTGTCTGGTGGGTGACGGAGGCAATTCCCATCCCTGTAACCGCATTACTTCCTATTGTTTTATTTCCGATACTGGAGGTTGGGACAATAGCCGAGGCAACCCGACCCTTTGCCAATCCGCTGATTTATCTCTTTATGGGGGGGTTTATTATCGCTCTTGCTATGGAGCGCACTAACCTTCACCGACGTATTGCGCTCAATGTGGTCAATTTAGTGGGCGTTCATCCGAATTCGATTATTATTGGGTTTATGATTGCGGCAGCCTTTCTTAGCATGTGGGTAAGCAATACAGCTACTGCTATGATGATGATGCCGATAGCCCTTTCAATAATATCGTTGGTTAAGAATAATACAGCCAAAAAAGCAGAAAATAGTGGTGATAGCTTTTCGCTTACCATTTTATTGTGCCTGGCATATGCCTGTAATATCGGAGGAATCGGGACGCTTATCGGTACTCCTCCGAATGCGTTGATGGCAGCGTATATGTTAGATAATTACCAGGTTGAAATCGGATTTGCCCAATGGATGATGATCGGTATTCCAATAGTGGTCGTATCATTACCCGTTGTGTTCCTGGTGTTGACTAAAGTCGTTTTTCCAATGAAAACAAAAGAAATTCCGGGCGGAGCAGATATGATAAAAACGGAACTTAAAAAAACAGGCAATTTAAGCAGGGCTGAACTCATGGTGGCGATTGTTTTTGGGGTAACAGCAATTCTTTGGGTGACAAGACCTTTGCTTGAAAAATCCATATCGAATATCTCTGATACCGGTATTGCGATTTTTGCCTCGATTATAATGTTTTTATTGCCTGTGGATTTTAAAAAAGGAGATTTTGTTCTAAGCTGGAAAGATACTAAAAAGATACCCTGGAATGTGCTGATATTGTTTGGAGGAGGACTGAGTCTGGCTGCAGGAATAACAAACACCGGTTTGGCGGAATGGATCGGGGCATCACTTGAAGGACTGAAGTGGCTGCCGGTAATTGCTCTGGTAGTGTTTTCACTTTTGGTTGTTATTTTTTTAACAGAAATAACCAGCAACACAGCCACAGGTGCAGCTTTTTTGCCAATTCTTGCTTCAGTTGCAGTTGCCATGGGCCAGAATCCGTTGTTACTTGTAATTCCGGCCACCGTTGGTGCTAGCTGTGCATTCATGCTTCCGGTTGCCACTCCTCCGAATGCGATTGTATATGGCAGCGGGTTGATAAGTATACCGCAGATGGCACGTGCCGGATTTATATTTAACATCCTGATGATCTTTATCATCACCGGTATGATGTATCTGCTCCTCGGACATGTCTTCAATGTACTTTGGGGTATGTAGTAAAGGATTATCAGTCTTTTTTTGAACATGAATATTTTCTTTAGTGATTCGGAGGCAAAACTTATATAATCAACATGTTTTTTCCTCCCATGTTCAATTTCTATAGTTGAGTTAACAAATGATATTTTCTATTGATGGTCATTAAAAATAACTCGACCCGTCCCAGCAGTGTGTACAGAGCTTTTCCTTGGGAAGCCCAATAGCCTCTACAAGATCATTCAGTTTCTGATATTTTAATGTTGTCAGTTTAAGTTGCTCTCTGATGTGTTCGATCATGGCCAGATTTTTGTCTGATCCGCAGGTGGCATATGTTTCAAGATCCTTTGTTTCGTTGCCTTCCAGTTTAAGAATCGCCTTTCTGCCTGCAAGATCCAGTGATGACTGTGATGTCGAAAAGTTCAGGAACTCACATGGATAAGTCAGGGTGGGGCAGGCGGGCCTCATGTGGATTTCTTTTGCACCGCACTTGTAAAGATCCTGTACATTATCCTGTAACTGGGTACCGCGAACGATAGAATCCTCACAGAAGAGAATCTTTTTACCGTTTATCAACTCTTTTATCGGGATGAGTTTCATACGGGCAACAAGATTGCGTACTTTCTGATTCTGAGGCATAAAGCTTCTGGGCCACGTTGGTGTGTATTTTACATAAGGCCGCTGATATGGCACTTTTTTTTCCATGGCATAACCGAGAGCATGTCCGATACCGGAATCCGGAATGCCGGCGGCAAAATCAATTTCTTCATCATCATTTCGGGCAAGAGCGGCACCACATCTGTAGCGGACCTCTTCGACATTGATATTTTCATAGCATGATGCCGGGTATCCATAGTAAATCCATAAAAATGAGCATACCTGCATTTTGTCGCCCGGTTTTTTTACCTGTTCGCATCCATCTTCATGCATCAAAACGATTTCGCCGGGTCCAAGATGTTTTTCCACCTCAAATCCGATGTTGGGAAATGCACAGGATTCCGATGTTGCGGCAAAAGCACCATCTTTTTTACCAAGGGTGATGGGTGTTCGGCCCAGTTTGTCTCTTGATGCATAAATACCTTTATCCGTAAGCACAAGCATGGAGCAGGAACCCTTTATTGTCTCCTGGGCGTGGGTAATTCCTTCAACAAAAGAATCTGACTCACTGATCAGTATCCCGGCAAGTTCCGTCGGGCTGATTTCACCCTGCCCGCTCATTTCTGCAAAATGTTTTTTATTTGTGAAGATCTTTGTTGCCAGTTCTTCAATATTATTGATTTTACCAACGGTAACGATGGCAAAGGTGCCGAGATGAGAACGGATGATAATCGGCTGGGCATCCGTATCACTGATAACACCGATACCGCGATTGCCCTTTAGTTGGGGCAGGTCGGATTCGAATTTTGATCGGAAATAATCACTCTGAATATTGTGAATAACCCGTGTAAATTTTGTACCGTTGCTGACAGCAAGGCCTGCCCGTTTGGTACCCATATGGGAGTGATAATCAGTTCCATAAAAGATTTCATCTACACATTCACTTTTCGATACACAACCAAACAAACCACCCATTGATCACCTCATAATTTTAATAAAAATAATAAAGATAAAAAGTATGTCGGGTTTAATACGAAAAGAACCGGATTGTTGTCAAAGGAAATTTGATAACAAAATTTTATGATTCCCGCTTTAAGGCAAAACTGAGACCGTCATATTCCGGAGAATGGTCAGGGAGAAATGCATATAGAGGGACAGACCTGAAGCCCGTATGCGCTTTCAGGGCCTGATTAAATTCATCGGATTCTTTAAAAGCTACATTGTCTGTAATCATCAGTCCATTGTTCTTTAAAATTTTGTGGCACGGCTCCAGAAGGTCAATATAGGTAACTTTGTCAATATCCAGAAATACCATGTCAAATGATTCTGCCATCCCATTTAATATGTCCCGAGCATCACCATTTAATACCTCTGTAAAATCTGAGAGCCCGGATTTTTTAAAATTGTCTGCTGCCCGGTCAGCATGGGCCGGATTCATCTCTATGGTTGTAAGTTTTCCATCGGTTATCTTACATGCTTCAGCAAAGAAAATACCTGAGTATCCGATCGCCGTTCCTATTTCGAGTATTCTTTTTGCACCGGATGTAATTGCCAGAATATTCAGAAGTGTGCCGACAACCGGGCCAATAATCGGTATGAATTCCTGTGCGGCTTCTTTTTCAATGGTTTTTAATACCCCCTGTTGAGAAGGTACAAACTGTCTGAAATAAGATTCCGGATTTGGAACAATTACATTAGGCATATTAAGTGTCCTTTATCGTTTCATTGTCTGATTGTATCAGCAGGTTAATGGCGTCCATCCATTTTTCCGGTTCATCAACAAACCATGCACCGTGATCCATAAAATTTTTTATCGGGTATTCGATATAAAGCATCGGAAATCTCAAATCTTGCTCCATATAATTATTTTTAAGGGTAACCAGACAAATTTTTTCAACAGGGATGACAACTTCTCTTCTACGGCACATCAGGCTGAATGAAAGCCGGTCTTTTGTGAGTACAAGCGCACCTATTCCTCTGCGTTGGCGGGGTCCATGGGATTTCAGGCCCAGAAAGTTGGCCTCAAATGTCTTCATGATAATTTCCTGCCCCTCAAATCTTTTTTCTATGCAGATCTTCAAACTCCTGAGGGATACTTTTGTAAGCTGCTGCTTCAGGTTTCTTAAAACAATGAACCCCAGAACAAAAACACCGGTCATTAATAGAATTGGATATAACATAAAATTCCTGTCTGATTAAGTTGAATAGTTTGAAAGTGATACAGAGAAAGGGGAATTCTTTCAAGCAGAAAAACAACCTGTCTGATATCATATATTCATTCAGACAGGCACAAAATATAAAACGGATGATTTAAAAATCAGGGTTTGAATCCTGCGATTATACCTGAATCATTGGGTGATGTGACTGCAATTCTGTGTATTTGTTTAATACCGGCATTTTTCAGCATATCGCCTAACTGCCGCTCAGAATAAGCCTGGCCTGAAGGCGTGCCGGTTAACATATTCAAAGAGAAGAGAGCCGGAAACAGCGGGCCGTCCATTTCATTATTTAATATAAACTCATGGATAACGATCATGCCGCCGGATTCAAGGACATCAACCGCTTTTTGAATCAGGTTAAAACAATCTTCAGGGCCTTCACCGTGAAGAATGTGAGATAGCCATGCCACATCATACGTACCTTCAATACCTTTTGTGATAAAATTTCCGTCATTGAACCTGATTCGGTCTGATAGGTCAAATTTGTTTATTGTTTTTTCTGCAAAAGGCTTTGTTGTTGGCAGATCATAAACGACGGCCGTCAGGCCGGGGTTTTTTTGACAAAAATGAATGGCATAGGTTCCGGGGCCGCCGCCCAGATCCAGCAACCTTTTTTTTTCGGAAAGATCAATTTTTGAGACAATCTCGGGGGCCAGGCCCATGGCCAGGTTAAACATGCCCATTAAAAAACTTTCGCGAGTCTCTTCTTCACTGAACGATGCCCGATCCCTTGCCGGCTTGCCGGTTTTAACAGACTCATCAAGTTGGAACCATGAATCTACAAGATGGTGGTGGTGCATAATCATAAAACCGATATATTTCGGAGATGTTTTGGATAACCATTCGGTTGACGCCGGTGTGTTTTTATATAGTCCGTCAGCCTTGTTTAAAAGCCCCATGGCTGAAACGGCATTTAACAGCATTTCAGTACCCCTGGCAGAACCGTTTATCAATGACGCCACATCATCAGCAGGCAGGGTATCATCCCCAATTATGGTAAAGATATCAAGCTTGACAGCTGCATGTAATGTACAGCAGTTCCAGTAACTGCCTGAAAGCTTGAACAAGGCCCCGGGATTCCATTTTTGTCTGTTCTCCATCAATTTCTCCCTTTATACAATAAGCAGATTATTTCGGTTGATTGTTGAATAAAAAAATACTAATCGAATAGCAGATTTTATAATGAACAGAATTGAACTATGATTGATACTGAAAAATATATCTGGTGTCCGTTAAAAAAAGGTACCTATAAAAAAAACCCCATGGCGTGCAAAAAAAATTGTGCGAGAAAAAAGAGCTGTAAGCCCTACCAAAAATTCTGGCAGCCTGAATTTACCTTTTCATTTAAAAATAACGCCTGACAGCAGGGGTCAATGTATTTAATTTTTTCTCTTTTTATAATATTTCCGTGCTTCAGGGATGAGCGCCTGCAGTTCTGCGAGACGCTTATCATCTGCCGGATGGGTTGATAAAATCTCAAGCGGCCTGCCGCCGCTGTTTCCCGCCAACATACGTTTGAAAAACGCTGTTGCTGTTTTGGGATCATATCCGGCTTTTGCCATCAAAATCAATCCGATATGATCTGCTTCATATTCCTGGGTACGGCTGTAAGGAAGCGTAATTCCAACAGTTGATGCAATATTATATGCCTGACTTACAGCGATCTGAGTTGCCTCGCTTTCAGAATAGAGGGCAGCACCGATTCCTGCCTGTCCAAGCTGAAGAAGCATCATCTGGCTCATTCTTTCAGCACCATGCCGGGCAAGGGCGTGGGCGATTTCATGGGCAAGTACAAATGCCAAACCATTTTCATCGGCAGTATATTTCAAAATTCCGGTATAAACAGCCGTTTTCCCACCGGGCAGGGCAAATGCATTGGCAACATTGTCATCGTCAATTACACTAAATTCCCAATTATAGTCAGGGCGCTCAGCTACTTTTGCAATCCTGTTGCCAACACGATTGACCATTTCAACAAGATCTTTATCTTTGCTTAACTTAACCTTTAGAAGCATATCGTTATATGCCTGTTCGCCCAATGCCACTTCCTGTTCGGAAGATATCATCAAAAACTGCCGGCGTCCGGTGTAAGGCGAGCCTGCACAGGATATTAAAAAAAGGAAAAGAAATAAAATCAAAAATATTTTGTTAAATTTTTGTCGGTTCTTATTCATCGATTTGTTCCGGGTTTAATTCTTTTTTAGCATAGTCATAGTAAATTTTGTCATCTATAAAAAGATCATGGATATCCGCATCAATGTGCCGGTCTTTTTTCATAAAACCCATTATTTTAACCGCCTGTGAAAGCGGCATCGGTTTTTTATACGGCCTGTCTTTAGCGGTCAAGGCTTCAAAAATATCTGCAATAGCCATGATCCGACCCTGTAGTGAAAGTTTTTCACCTGAAAGTCCCAGCGGATAACCTGTACCATCAATCTTTTCATGGTGGGCACCGGCATATTCAGGAACACGGGTAAGCCCTTTGGGAAAGGGGAGCTGGGATAACATTTTGATGGACATGGTCACATGGTTTTGAATCACATCCCGTTCTTCATCTGTAAGTGAACCTTTTCGAATATTCAGATTCATCATTTCATTTTCATCAAGAAAATTAAATTGTGTGCCTTTCAGGTTATATGTTTTTTCTGAAATCTGTTTAACACGGGCAAGATGATCATCAGTCATAAATTCACCGGGTGTGTTGCTCTTTTTAATAAACTCAAGATCATCGTAAACAGCCTTAACAGCATCTGTTGTTTGCCGGTCAATTTCATTAAGAACAGAAGTGTCGCTGATACCGTTTTGTAAATGCGTGAGTTTTTTCTCCATTCCTTCGTTCTGAATCAGACCTGCAATCATGTTGAAGCGAGTTTCGATGAGGTGAATCCGGTCAAAAATAGTTTCGAGCTTTGTCTGTTTATCAACAACATACTCAGGGGTTGTGATTTTGCCGACATCATGCATCCATGCCGCCAGCCGTAGCTCTTCCATCTCTTCATCCGAAAGAGATATGTCCTTGAAAGAACCGGATGTTGCCTGATTAACCTTTTCGGCTATTAACATGGTCAGTTTCACAACACGACTGACATGGCCGCCGGTATAAGGTGATTTTTCATCAATTGCGGTTGCAATGGTTTTGATAAACGCATCAAACAAATTTCTTAAGTCTTGAATCAGCTGGGCATTGGTCAGAGAAACGGCAGCCTGAGATGCCAGAGACTCAACAAGTTCAACATACTCTTCAGAAAAAGGAATCACTTCTGTGGTGCCGGGCTTCTGGGAATTGAGAAGTTGAAGGACACCAATAATTTCATTTTCATGATTTTTCAGAGGAATAACCAGCATGGATTTTGATCGGTATCCGGTTGATTCATCATATTTTTTGGGACCGGTAAAGTCAAAACCCTCCGCTTCATAAACGTCAGGAATATTAACTGTTTTACCTGAAATGGCCACATAAGATGAGACATTGGCATTGTTGGGTTTATCATCAATATAGAGCGGCACATCTTGAAATTTGATACCTTTTCCGTTGGAAACGCCCATTCGGATATTCATACTGTCGTTTTGCAGGATCTTGAAAGACATGGTCCGTTTGTCGTCATTCACCGTATAGAGTGTACCGGCATCTGCATGGGAAAAGGTTCTTGAATGGTCAACGATCATCTCCAGAAGCTTGTTGATGTTTTTTTCAACTGAAAGTGCAATGCCGATCCGGGCACTCTGTTCAATATATTCAACCTGATCAAGGGCATAATCCTTAATGTCTGATACGATTTTTTCTGAAAAACCATTGATGTCTTTTTCCAGGGTTGTGGCAAGCGCATCAATACCGGCATCCCGGCACCGGCTAACCTGAGATGATGCAAAAATATTTATATTCTTTGTAACGGTCTGGAGAAAATTATCAAGTTTGTGGTGTGCAGGAAATTTTCTGACATTAATCGTCTTATCCCGGTTATTAATTTTATGCTGATTTTGATGAGTTTTAGATGTGTCCATAATAATGCTCCGGTGAGTTTAATTTTAAGTCGGAAATCTTATAGAGATACCCTTAAGTTGAATTACAAGTAAATTTGAAACTAAAAACGAAATGTCGTGGTCAGTTATGAATAAAATGTGAAAGAATATCTTAATTAAAAGTACCGCATTAAAAAGCTGAAAAATAATTACATGAATTATAAATTAAGATAAAAATTAATGGATTGCAAGCGGCAATATGGTTTTACAGGCATTGTCTTAACGATAATCAGCGTTTGATATTTATAAGGGAAACTGCAATGCACATTTCTTTGATTTACTTAATACCTGGTTAGTAACGATGCTTATCGAATACCGCCGGCACACAAACCGATTTGTATTTTTAGACAGCCTTTTAATAATTAGGTTTTAATTTATCGTTGTGAATGATATAGTACATAATTCTGTAGATAATCGCAGGCTGCCGGAGAAACATACTATTTTTTGAATATTGCGTTTTAATTCAGGAATTTTCGATATTAATAATAATGACATAAAAAAGACATCGGGCTATCTATTTGAAATCATTAAGTGAATTGTGGTACGCCCGGCAGGATTCGAACCTGCGACCTACGGATTAGAAGTCCGTTGCTCTATCCAGCTGAGCTACGGGCGCTTAAAAACGAGACTGTCATTAACATATGTATTTTTGATTGTCTATAAAAAATAAAATAGAGAAATGTTTTATCAAGATTTCCATTTGGTAAATAAAATTCAAATTCCCATTTGCTTCAGATAGTTTGATATTGCAGAAAATGGTGCCGGGAAAATAAAAATGACAGATAATGATAAATATTATAAAGATGCTGACGAGATATTAAATAATCCCAGAAAAGCCTTGAAAAATCCTGATGATAAGGCCGTTGCAAAATTTGACCCGCTTCAGCGCTATCTTATGGAGGTCAGCCGGTATAAACTGTTGACCCGGGAACAGGAAAAGGAGCTTGCTGTAAAAGTCAGGGAAGATGAAGACCAGGATGCAGCTTATGCACTTGTAACATCAAATCTCAGGCTGGTTGTTAAAATTGCGCTTGAGTTTCAACGAGTCTGGATGCAGAACCTGCTGGATTTAATTCAGGAGGGGAATATCGGTTTGATGCAGGCTGTAAAAAAGTTTGATCCTTATAAAAATGTAAAGTTTTCTTATTATGCCTCATTCTGGATCAAGGCATATATCCTGAAATTTATAATGGATAACTGGCGTCTTGTGAAAATAGGAACAACTCAGGGGCAGCGCAAACTGTTTTTTAAGCTGAAAAAGGAAAAACAGAAACTTGTTGAACAGGGGTTTGATCCGAAGCCCAAACTTCTTTCAGAACGACTTGGTGTTTCCGAACGTGAAATTGTGGATATGGATCAGCGTCTTGATGGCTGGGATGTCTCTCTTGATGCCCCTCTTAAGGAGGATTCCGATACGGAACGCATTGAATTTTTAAGCACGTCAACCGAATCCATTGAGGAAACGGTTGCACAAAAAGAGATGGAATCGCTTTTACATACCAAAATTGATGAGTTTAAAAAGAAACTGACCGATAGAGAAATTGAAATTTTTGAACAGCGTGTTTTTACAGACTCACCGGTTACGCTGCAAGAAATCGGTGACAGATACGATATTTCAAGGGAAAGGGTTCGGCAGGTTGAAAAAAATATCATAAAAAAAATGCGGGAGTTTTTTAAGCGAGAGATAAAAGATTTTGATACTTACGCTAATAAACCTGGAACGGATTAACTAAAGGCCACTTCTAAAGTAATTCTATTAGACTAAGTTAAATCAATAAAGAACACAAAGCCATATAAAACTGAAAGTTACTATTTATGCATAAATTCTGTTTTCACAAAGATATTATTAACAGTGATCTTATGAAATTCTTTTTAAGATATCTGTTTTTTGCAGCACTTATTGTCGGCATGGGATTTGGTTGTGCCGTTTCAAATAATAATACCGTTCAATCACAGATGCCGGAAGACCTTCAGACAGAAGATTCTTCTGAAAACAGCGAGTTACCCGGAAACAGCTATTACTATTATTCTCTTTCCCAGATGAATGAGATTAACGGTGATCTTCCCCGGGCTGTTCATTACCTCTTAAAGGCAATCGACATAGACCCTTATGAACTCTATCTTCAAAAAGAACTTGCCATATTATATCTCAACCAGCGGGACACTTCATCCGCGCTTGCGGTTGTAGAAAAAATGCTTGAACTGGAACCGGACAATGTTGAGACGTTAGTGATTTATGGAAAGATCAAACAAACACTTAAAGATGATGACGCTGCAAAAAAAGCCTATGAAAAAGCGCTTTTACTGGATCCTGCCCAGAGAGATGTCTATATATTTCTGGGAAATATCTACCTGGATGCAGGCGAATATGAAAAGGCGGAGCAAATCTACGACAAGCTTGTAAAACAATATGATGATGCTTATGTCGGTCATTTTTTTCTTGGAAAAATATATGTGGAACAGGGACATTTCCTTAAAGCTGAAAAAGCATTTAACCGGACACTTGAATTAAGGCCCGATCTTGAAGAACCTCATCTGGCACTGATTAAACTTTATAAAGATTATAGCGGCGTTGACCCGGAGGTTGTTGTTGTCACTGTAAAACCGTCTGATACAATCGGGCGAATCTCTATAGGCCGGTATGGTTTTTATAACGACAACGTACTCAATGTCATCAAAGAGTATAATCCCGGATTGAAAAGTGCTGATAATATTCAGATAGGGCAGACATTAAGGTTTCCCGGGCAATTGTCTGAAAAGGGTTTACTTTTAGATAAAAATGATAAGATTTTTGAGCAGTACATGGCGCTGTTCGAAATGAATCCAAATAATGTTGAGGCCGGTATTGAGCTTTCCGGATATTATCAGCGTGTGGGGAAAAAAGATAAAGCGGCGTCAATATTAAAAGATTTAGGTCGGAGAATTGATACTGAAACTGATATTATCAGATACATTGTTCAGTATTATATAGAAAAGGAACGGTTTGATGAAACGCTTTTCATTCTGGATGGTATGAGGGTCGGCGCACCTGAAAGTTCCGTTATTAACTACCTTACAGGTCTTTCCTATGACGGGAAAAATGAAAAGGAATCAGCACTTGCGAGTTTCAAAAAAATCTCAAGGGATTCCCCATTCTACCAGGATGCAATTATTCATATTGCCTATCTCTATAACGAATTGGGACAGGTAGAAAACGCTGTGAAATATTTGAATGAGGAACTGGAGATAGCCCCTGATAACATTGATCTGATGTTATATCTCGGCTCTTTTTATGAGGATACGGATGAGTTTGAAAAAGCGGAGACGATTTTAAAAAAAGGAATTAAGCTTGAACCGGAGAATGTTCGTATGCATTTCAGGCTTGGTGTTATTTATGATAAATGGGGAAGGAAGGACGCCTCTATCGCTGCCATGAAAGAGGTGTTGAAAATTGATCCTGCACATGCCAATGCCATGAACTATATCGGCTATACCTATGCAGATATGGGTAAAAACCTGGATGAGGCGGAACAGCTTATTATTGAAGCCTTAAAACAGAAACCGGATGACGGCTATATTACAGATAGTCTTGGATGGGTTTATTATAAAAAAGGTGATTATGATAAGGCTGTGCTTTATCTGCTGAAGGCTTTTGAACTTGTTCCGGATGATCCCACGATATTGGAACACCTTGGAGATGCCTACCTGAAAAAAAATGATCATGATCAGGCCCTTGAATTCTACAAACGATCTCTTGATAACAGGGAAGATGATAAATCTGAAATTGAGAAAAAAATTAAAGATCTGACTAAAAATGGAATCTGATTCATGAAAGCTGCTGTCTGGCCGGTTGTACTGATTGTATCCGTCATCTTTTTTTCTTCATGTGCAAGTTTCAAAGAAAAACCGTATACCCTTTATATCGGCGAAGATGCACAACAATCCCTTGACGCCATAAAAAAAATGAATGTTGGCCTTCTTTCCATTAAGGGTATCGGCAATGTGAAAATTATTAATGCGGATTTTTACCTGAGTTCAAGATTTGCATGGGCGGTTTCAAACCCTGACAGAATAAGAATGAATATTTTTGATGTTTCAGGAAAGCCTCTTGCTACAGCCGCCAGTGATGGAAACCGCTTTTATTTCTTATCCCATACGGATCAACAGTTTTATGAAAAAACCGTCTCCAGTGGTATTTTGAAACGGTTGATATCTATTCCAATCAGTTTTGAAGATGTTTTGCTTCTTTTTTCAGGACGGATACCGGTTCGGGACCATTATTCAGCGACGTTTGAACCGGATAGTGAAATTTTGATATTAAGCGGCAGAACGCGCCTTCTTGAAAAAATATATTTTGAATCGGATAAAATGACACCCCGTAAGATTGAAATGTTCGGCAGGGATGATGCTTTACGCTACAGAGTTCAATTTGAAAAAAACAGTGTTTTTGATGGGTTTGGCCTTCCGGGGATCATTGCCATATCAGATGATAATGGAAATTTGTTTCGGATTCAGGTTGACAGATATTGGCCCAATGCATCAGTATCTGATTCGGTTTTTATTGTTGAACAACCGGAAGCAGCTGTTTTTGAAAATTAAATAATTATAAGATTTTGATTTACTATGATGGAAATGAACAAAGTCATTGCGCTTGAATCAAGGCTTCGGGGCTGCAGTAATGTTCTGACGCTTGGGGTAAAAACAAATTTTGGCGCTTACTCTGCGCAGGAGGCAGACTTAATCCGGGCAGCGGATAAGATCTATTACCCGACAACATTTTATGCCGACCTGTTTGATGCTGTCGGGAAAAAAACGTTTCCATCATATCATACCTATAAATGTGTGCAGGATAAGATCAAGCAGACGGCACTCTTTAATCTGGCCGGTATTTCACATCCACGGACCAGGGTTTTTTATGGTGACCGGCAAAAAGGATTAATTCTTCAATATTTCAGCTATCCGTTTATTGCTAAAATCCCCAGGGGGTCGGCACTGGGACAGGGTGTTTTTCTTGTTCAAAACGGAAAGGATCTCGATGCGTATTGTGGCATGACGCATGTCGCCTATATTCAGGAATACCTGCCGATGGATCGGGATATGCGGGTTGTGATAATCGGGAACAGGGCTGTTCATGCATATTGGAAAATTGCAGCGCCCGGTGAATTCAGGACAAATGTCGGTGCCGGTGCCGCCATATCTTTTGAGCCACTACCGGAAAAAGCCATAGCACTTGCCGTGAAAGCATCAGCATTGTGCCGATGGGACGATGTGGGAATCGATATATGTGAGCATGACGGACAGTTTTATATCCTTGAAGCAAATATGAAGTATGGAAAAGAAGGGTTCCGGCAAGCCGGTATAGATTATCTGAAACTTATGGAAAAGATGATCCAAAATGGAGAAATTTGAAGACGCTGTTTTAAATGAAATTACCGTTGCACTGAACAGGCGGGAAGAAAATATTTTTAATCCGCTGGCGGCTTTCAGTCATGATGCGCAGCGGCGCCTGAATGACGACCGTCTGGAATCCGACTATCGTCAGGCATATGCCATTGATACTGACAGGGTTATGCACTCCATGGCCTACACCCGTTATATTGACAAAACGCAGGTGTTTTCACTGATTGAGCATGACCATATTACACATCGCGTTCTACATGTTCAGTTTGTTTCCAAAATCGCTCGTACTATCGGTCGTTTTCTCGGTCTGAATGAAGATCTTATTGAGGCGATTGCATTGGGGCATGATATCGGACATACACCTTTTGGGCATGACGGTGAACGTTTCCTTTCGGAGCTTTGCAGGTCACACGGTATCGGTTACTTTCTTCATAATGTTCAGAGTGTTCAGTTTCTTGACCGGGTTGAGAGAGACGGCAGGGGGTGGAACCTCTGTCTTCAGACACTGGATGGTATCCTGTGTCATGATGGTGAGGTGCATAATCAGATGCTTAAGCCCGAAAGAGATAAATCTTTTGAAGATTTTGACAGACTGATGGAAGCTAAAAAAGCGTCACCTGCAACAGCACTTGTTCCTATGACTATGGAGGGTTGTGTCGTTCGTATGGCTGATACGATTAGTTATATCGGGCGGGACATTGAAGATGCCATTCGCTTGAATATTATCAAGCGGTCGGATTTGCCTGAAGATTGTGTTGATATTCTGGGGAATACAAATGGGAAGATTGTTTACACACTGGTAACGGATGTGATCCGGAACAGTTATAGAAAGATCAGTATCGCTTTCAGTCCTGAAGTATCCGATGCGTTGAAAAAATTAAAACTGTTTAATATGGAGCGCATCTACCTGAACGCCGAGATAAAAAAATATACATCAGCAATTAAACAGCTGTTTGGAATACTTTTCGAAAAGTTTTTTGAAGATCTTGAAAAAGAAAACCGTTCTTCAGTTATTTTTACCGGTTTTTTAGGTAATATGTCTGAACTATATACGGAAATGTTCTCTTCTGCAGAAATTGTCAGAGATTTTATTGCCGGTATGACAGACCATTATTTTCTCAGACAGTTTCCTGAAAATATGAGACCTCAACCGATAGTCTGCTAAATAATAATTATGACTGAAGAGAGAACATACCGTCACCTAATTACACCCAAAAAAAATCTTGTTCCTTTTAATGTTGTTGTTCAGGAGACCGATCTCTCTATTTATGCGAAAGCGGTGCTTGACGTTCTGGCAAAGGATCTGATTCTGCAATACAGAGGATATATTGAAAACTATATCAGCCGGTATCCCGGATTTCAAAAAACACTTGTTCCCTGGCAGATCAACACACCTGAGGCTCAAATTATAACAGACATGGCTGAAGCCGGACAGCGGTCAGGTGTCGGGCCCATGGCTGCCGTAGCCGGTGCTATGGCTGAATATGTCGGAAAGGCACTTCTTAAAAGTTCTGATGAAATTATTGTTGAAAATGGTGGTGATCTTTTTATCAAAACCGATAAACCCCTGACTGTCGGCATCTATGCCGGTGCGTCTCCTTTAAGTATGAAGATTGGTATCATTATTAAAAGCGACAAAAACCCTGTAGCGGTTTGTACCTCATCCGGCACCATAGGCCACTCATTAAGCCTGGGTCGGGCAGATGCGGTTTGTGTCATTTCAGAATCATGTTCTCTTGCGGACGCTGCAGCCACCTCAATTGGAAATCATGTGAAAACAAAAACGGATATTCAGGCTGCAGTTGAATTCGGGACAAGTATTGAAGGTGTTGACGGCATCCTCATTATATCCGGAGATGAGATCGGCCTGTGGGGCAATGTAGAGCTGGTTCCAATAGGAAATCAGTAAAAAGATGTTGTGTTTTGCAAGCTAAAAAGGTACAATATATAGTTAAAATATGCTGAGGTATGAGAATATCTGCAGTATCATACAAAGATAAAGGATTATTTATGAAAACCATGTGGGCTCCATGGCGGATCGATTACATTCTCGGTGATAAAGAGCCGGGGTGTGTCTTTTGCAATGCCGTGACAACACATGATGCGCTAACCCTGTTCAAGGGTGATATCTCGATGGTTGTTATGAATAAATATCCTTATATAAACGGCCATCTGCTTGTTGCACCTGTCAGACATATTGCGTCGCTTGATGAACTTGACGGCAACGAGATGAAAACCCTGATGATGACGATTGAAAAGGCAGTTGGCATCATAAAGGAATCGATGAAACCTGACGGTTTCAATGTCGGGCTTAATCTTGGAAAAGTCGCCGGTGCCGGTGTCGAAGAACATCTTCATTTTCATATTGTACCCAGGTGGTATGGTGACGTTAATGCATTATCCGTTTTTGCAGATGTCCGTGTGATTCCCGAACACCTTAAAGAGACATTTAATAACTTAAAACCATACTTTGATAAAGTTGATATAAGTGACTTAAAATAAAGGAGAAAATAATGAAAAAACTGAAAGTCGGCTTTTGGATCATCATTTTTGTTTTACTGGTACTTATCGGCTATCAGAACATTGAATTTTTCAGCACACAACAAGCGATATCTCTTGATATAATAAAACATTTTGAAACAAAGGCACTTTTTATCGGATATTGGCTTTTAATCTGTTTTGCCGCCGGTTTGATTGTTGCTTATCTGTTGAACATGACTTCCCGGCTTAAACTTAAAAAGAAAATTAAAATTCTTCAGGCTCAATATGACTCAGTATTGGCAGTTGCCCAGCCGACCGCACAGGATGATACGGCATCCGGTTCAGAAGTTGCTGAAGAAGCCGCATCTCAGGATGTTATTGAAATGGCACCTTCTTCTGACGCTGATACAACTGAAACACCTAAAGAAGATCCTGAAAAAATAGAATAGTTTTACATGAAGGATAATATTATATTTGTTGTTCTATAACGTATGACGAAATCTAAAGCTACCCCCATGATAAAGCAGTATTTGTCTATTAAAGATAAATATAAGGATGCTATTTTGTTTTATCGGATGGGAGATTTTTATGAGATGTTTTTTGAGGATGCCGAGGTGGCATCCCGTGTTCTTGAGATAACACTGACGTCAAGAAATAAAAATAATTCCATTCCCGTACCCATGTGCGGATTCCCGTACAGAGCAGCCCAGGGTTATATCTCCCGTCTTATTGACAATGGATATAAAGTAGCAATCTGTGATCAGGTCGAAGACCCGGCTACAGCTAAAGGTCTGGTTAAACGCGATGTTATCCGGGTTGTTACACCGGGAATGATATTTGAAAACGAGCTCCTTGATGCCAGGAAAAACAATTTTCTTCTTTCTGTGTTTCGGGATAACGGCAGAACCGGCCTCTCCTACATTGATATATCAACCGGCACATTTAAAATAGCAGAGACTGAAGATATACAGAGAATTTTTGATGAAGTATTACGGATTGATCCCAGTGAGATCCTTTTTTCTGAAACCGCCAAAGAAGATGAGAAACTCAAACCCCTTTTTGACCTGCTGACGGACAAAGCCGTCTCTTTTCTTGAAAATCGGACATTTGAATACAGCCGGTCCCGCGAGAGACTTCTGGAACAGTTTAAAACATTATCTCTTGAAGGTTTCGGGTGTGAAGCTTTTAACGCCGGAACACGGGCAGCCGGATCTTTACTGAGTTATATTCAGGAAACCCAGAAACAGCAAATCAAACACATATCAAAAATTGAGACATATCCTCTGGATCAGTACCTGCTGGTAGATGATTTAAGCAGCCGGAATCTTGAGCTGGTTAAAAATATCAGAACAGGAACCCGGAAGGGAACGCTCATTGGTGTCCTTGACCACACCACAACAGCCATGGGCGGCCGATTATTAAATCACTGGGTCAGATATCCGCTGCTTGATATTGATGAGATTTCACGCCGTCTGGATGCGGTTGAAGAGGCAAAAAACAATACCCCGCAACGAGATTCACTGATTGATCTGCTAAAAAATGTTTATGACCTTGAACGTTTGGGCAGCAAGATAACCATGGGTCATGCCAACGCCAGGGATCTGGTTGCGTTGAAAAAATCCATACAGGCCATTTCACCGATATGTGATTTACTTAAAGAGCTGAAGGCTGATCTTTTTCAGGGCGATCTGCACCGGGAGAACCTGATTGAACTGGCGGACCTCATTGAAAATTCAATTCGTGAAGATGCGCCACCGACTATAAATGAAGGCGGCATCATTAAAACCGGGTTTAATGCCGAGCTGGACGAGCTGATTCAGATCAGCCGTGATGGCAAGGGCTTTCTTGCAAAGCTTGAAGTTGATGAAAAATCAGCCACGGGCATAAAGTCTCTGAAGGTGAAATATAACAAGGTTTTCGGATATTATATTGAAGTACCCAAGGCACAAGCTTCATCTGTTCCGCCTGATTATGTCAGGAAACAGACACTTGTTAATGCCGAACGCTATATAACGGACGAGTTGAAATCCTTTGAGCTGAAGATTCTGGGCGCTGAAGATAAACGGACCCGGCTCGAAAGCCGGATTTTTAATGATATCCGGGAAATGGTAATTGAAAATAATACGGATATTCAGGATGCAGCCGCATTTCTCGCACGGCTGGATTGTCTTTTGAGCCTTGGTGAAGTATCAGAACAAAATGATTATAACAGGCCGAAAATTAACGAGGACGGCAGAATCAACCTGGATGACGGCCGCCATCCTGTAGTGGAAAAACTGATATCCGGCGAACGTTTTGTTCCCAATACCATAAACCTTGATAATGATGAGAACCAGGTGCTGGTTATTACCGGCCCGAATATGGCAGGTAAATCTACCATGCTCAGGCAAGTTGCGCTTCTGGTTGTTATGGCTCAGATGGGTTCTTTTGTACCGGCGGAAAAAGCGGACGTTTCAATTACGGACCGGATTTTTACACGAGTGGGGGCGCTGGATAATTTATCTCAAGGCCAGAGTACTTTTATGGTGGAAATGCAGGAAACAGCTAATATTTTGAATAACGCCACCGCCCGAAGCCTCGTCATTATGGATGAGATTGGCCGGGGAACCAGTACATATGACGGCCTTAGCATTGCATGGGCCGTTGCCGAGTATCTTCATGATAAAAATAATACTGGCGTAAAAACGCTTTTTGCTACCCATTATCATGAGCTTACTGAACTGGAAGAGAAAAAGGCGCGTGTTAAAAATTTTAATATTGCCGTAAAAGAGTGGAACGATGAGATAATATTTCTACGAAAACTTATTCCTGGTGGAACAAACAGGAGCTATGGTATACAGGTTGCCAGACTGGCCGGCATACCCGATGATGTTATTACGCGGGCCAAAAAGATTATGTTTGATATTGAAAATGAAGGCCGGCACATCAAAACGGCTGTCCATGAAATACTGGAAACGGTTGCAAGACCTAAGGTACATGAGCAGATTGAACTGTTCAGTTCACCACAAACGTTAATAATTGATAAACTGAAAAACCTTGAAATTCTCAAGATGACACCGCTCGAAGCGATGAATTGTCTGAGTGATTTACAGGAAAAGACTAAAGGCAGCTGCTGACGGATAAATGATATTCAGAAAATCACATATTATATACATTGCTTTTATACTCATATGCCTTTTTGTTTTTCCGGCCGTTGCATTTTCCGCTTCTGCAAAAGAGAAATATTTTGTTGCCGAACGAAGCTATTATGAGCTTAAAAAAGATACTAAAAAAATAAAGTATCGTGATAACTGGCTCAGGTGTATTGAGAAATTTCAATCAGCCTATCAACAGGATCCGGGTGGCTCCTGGGCTGCAGCCAGTCTTTATATGTCCGGGAAACTTTATGCTGAACTTTACAAGCTTTCTTATCTTTCAGCCGATAAAAAAGAGGCCATTGATCATTTTGAAAGAATCATCAAACGGTTTCCCCAAAGCCTTTATAAACAAAAGGCGACCGAAGCTTTAAAAACGTTATCCGGTAAAGCCGTTGTCCAAACAACAACAACAACAACAACAACAACAACACTATCCACTACTTCAAAATCTTCCGACTATAAGGATAGTAAAGCAAAAGGCAAATATCTGATCGCAGATAAAAGTTACCGGGAGCTTCGTAAGTCTTCAAGAAAACAGAAATACCGTGATAACTGGCTCAGATGTATTGAAAAGTTTCAGGCCGCATACAGTTATGATCCGACCGGCTCCTGGGCTGCTGCCGGCCTTTATATGTCCGGCAACCTATATGGGGAGCTTTATAAAAAATCATACAAAGCTTCAGACAAGCAGGATGCCATCGATATTTATAAAAAGGTTGTCAGTAAATATCCTGACAGTGCATATTGTGATAAAGCCGCACAGGCACTTAATTCGTATGGTATAAAAACAGCTGCTGTTGAATACGTGCCGGATATCGACACTGCCGGGACTTCATCCGGCGATAGTATTTCAAGCATTATTTCCAGTTCTGCATCAAGCCCTTCAATAACTAATACAGTTGCGGCCACTTCCGGAAGCCCGGGTACGGTCAGTGCGCTCAGATTCTGGTCAAACCCCAACTACACACGCGTTGTAATTGATGCAGACAGGGAATCCACATTTGCACACAGGCTATTAAAAAAAGATCCTTCAATAAATAAACCGCAGCGGCTATATGTGGATGTACACAACAGCCGCCTGGGAAAAGATCTTCAAAAAGTTATTCCCATTAATGATGATCTGCTGATAAATGCAAGGGCAGGTCAGTATACGACTAACGCTGTCAGGGTTGTTGTCGATATAAAATCTTTCGAGAATTATAATATATTTTCTCTGAGAAACCCGTTCAGAATTGTTATTGATGTATGGGGAAAAAACGACAGCAAAACCGTTGCATCCCTGCCGCCAACAATCCAGAATTATGACAGTAAGGCTGCGGCAGGTTC
Organism: Desulfobacterales bacterium; assembly: GCA_021737275.1. GTDB lineage: Bacteria > Desulfobacterota > Desulfobacteria > Desulfobacterales > JAIPEE01 > JAIPEE01. The sequence continues at coordinate 51,657 of JAIPEE010000012.1, read as the reverse complement.
TCTTGCAACACAACTTTCACTGGGTGTCCAGCGGATTGTAATTGATGCCGGGCATGGTGGAAAAGATTATGGTGCACCCGGTTATCTGAAGGGTGTTCATGAAAAGGATATCGCATTACAAATCGCTAACCGCCTTGCACAGAAAATCCGCAGGGAACTTAACTTCGACGTTATTCTCACCCGAACTACTGATCGTTATCTGACCCTTGAAGAGCGGACGGCCATTGCCAACACTAAAAATGCCGATCTGTTTATTTCAATCCATACCAATGCTGCAAGAGACAAAAGGGCGTACGGTGTTGAAACATATATTTTGAACCTTGCCACGGATGAAGATGCTATCATGGTTGCTGCACGTGAAAATGCTACTTCTACCAAAAATATCAGTGACCTTCAGACAATTTTAAGTGATCTCATGAGGAACACTAAAATTGATGAGTCTGCCAGATTGGCAACACATGTGCAGAGAGAACTGTATTCAAACCTGAAAAAAAATTATAGTTCGGTAAAAAACAAGGGTGTTAAGCAGGCACCTTTTTATGTGTTATTAGGTGCCCGTATGCCGGCAGTGTTGATTGAAACATCCTTTATCAGTAATGAACGAGAGTGCAAACGGCTGACAAATCCGACTTATCAGGAAAAACTTTGTGAGGGCATTCTTAAAGGTGTTAAAAAATACATTAATGAAACAAATCCAACAGCATTTATAAATATAAATTCCACTGCTTCCGGCAGTTAACAGTCAGGTAACCGGTTAAAACAATGACAAAAAAACGGTGTCAGTGTTGCCGAATCCCTTTTTTTATTGAAATTTATATCCGGTGGATATAACATCTATTTGTTTTTTTATGTTAATACCAAACATCCTGTTACATCAATACAGCTAAAAGAACAGAATCAAGGAGTTGTCCGGAATGATTTACGATATTGAATTTGAAACTATGCCCAGAGAGGCTCTTGAAGCAATACAGGCAAGACGGCTTCAGGCAACTATAGAACGGGTATGTGCAACCGTCCCGTTTTATCAGAAAAAAATTGCTGAAGCCGGTCTTAAACCCACCGATATCAAGTCCCTTAATGATTTAAAGCGTCTTCCTTTTACCACAAAACAGGATCTACGAGATAATTACCCGTTTGGTATGTTTGCAACACCCATGGAAAATGTTGTCAGAATTCATGCCTCTTCGGGCACAACCGGCCAACCCACTGTTGTTGGTTACACCGCAAGGGATGTTCAGACGTGGTCAATGTTGATGGCCAGATCTCTTGCAGCCGGTGGTGCAACACGTGGCGATATGATTCACAATGCTTATGGCTACGGTCTTTTTACAGGCGGTCTGGGCGTGCATTATGGGGCAGAAAGACTGGGCGCCTCTGTTATTCCGGTTTCAGGCGGAAATACAAAAAGACAGATTGTTATTATGAAGGACTTTGGTCCGACTATTTTAACTGCCACTCCGTCTTACACCCTTCATCTTGCAGAAGTTGCAGCTGAAATGGGTGTTTCCTTTGAAAATCTTAATTTCAAATTCGGTATATTCGGTGCTGAACCCTGGTCTGAAAATATGCGACATGAAATTGAAAAAAAACTTAATATTGTTGCTGTTGATATCTACGGCCTGAGTGAAGTCATGGGACCGGGTGTTGCCATTGAGTGCCATGAAGCTCAGCAGGGACTGCATATTTTTGAAGATCATTTCATACCTGAAATCATTAATCCTGAAACAGGAGAAACGCTTCCTTACGGTGAAACCGGGGAGCTTGTTTTTACTTCTATAACCAAGGAAGCCTTTCCGATTATCAGGTATCGTACCCGCGATATTACATCTCTTAATCCGGAGCCGTGTGTTTGCGGAAGAACACATGTCAGAATGAATCGTGTGACCGGAAGAAGTGATGATATGCTGATTATTCGCGGTGTAAATGTGTTTCCATCACAGATTGAAAGTGTTCTGATGGAGATGAGTGGTGTTGAACCGCACTATCAGCTGGTCGTTGACCGGGTGGATAATCTGGACAAACTTACGGTCAGGGTTGAAGTAGGTGAGGGGATTTTTTCAGATGAAGTAAAACAGCTTCAGGATATGGAGCGAAACATAGAAAAAAATATCAAAGATCTTCTTGGTGTATCTGCAAAGGTTAAGCTTGTAGAGCCAAAGGCTATTGAAAGAAGTGAGGGTAAAGCTATACGCGTGATTGATAATCGCAAGATCTGATTTTGATATAAACGGGAGGCCAAATATGCATGTAGAACAGATATCTGTTTTTCTTGAAAACACGGCCGGACGACTGGCTGAAGTTACCTCGATCCTTTCTGAAAACAGTATTAATATCAGAGCGCTTTCACTGGCAGATACTTCTGATTTCGGAGTGTTGAGACTGATTGTTGATGATATTGAAAAAGCGGAGACAACCCTTAAAAATCACGGGTTTACTGTTGGGAAAAACAGGGTTGCCGCTGTAGAGGTTGAAGACAGGCCCGGCGGACTCAATGATATCCTTCAGCTTTTATTTGAAGCTGGTATCAATGTTGAATATATGTATGCATTTGTACGTAACAGCGGTGATAATGCAGTGATGATATTCAGATTTGATCAGATAGATGACGCTCTCAAACTGCTTGAGGAAAAGGGTGTTCGGGCTATCGGCGGCAGCACGTTGTATACCCTGTAATTATACAAACGGATTTAGCAGATTTTATGAATAAAGATTTTGATAGATTTCAGGTTATCTGGGGTGTTGCACTGATTGTTATGGGTGTTGCAATGATTGTTTCCGTAATTATTCAACATCCTGTTGTTATGCAAAAAATTGAAGGTGAAATCTGGAAATATTTCTGTTATCTTTTCATCAGCATTATTCTTTCCGGTGCAGGTGGTAAAAAACTTTATGATCAGCTCTGGAAGAAATAATTGATAGCGTACCATTTTATTAAATCAAAACAATACGGTCGGTATTATTATGTTAAATGCACAGTATGATGAATCTGATGTTCAAAGCCTGAAAACTGAAGTTGAATATCGGACCAAGCTTCAGGACATTATCAATAAGCTATACGCTGCAGCCAATCTTGATGAGATACTGATTGATTTAAAAGATGATATTACATCCCTTTTTGAAGCTGAACGGTTAACTGTTTATGTGGTTGATGGCGTTAAACGGGAACTTGTATCACGTTTTAAATCCGGTGCAGAAATTTCTGAAATCAGAATCCCCCTTTCCACACATAGTATAGCCGGATATTCTGCATATAAACAGACTCTGGTTAACATCAAGAATGTTTACAATAAAGACGAACTTGAGTCCATAGATGATCAGCTTAATTTTGACAGCAGTTGGGATGAGAAAACAGGCTTCAAAACTAAAGAAGTACTCGCTGTTCCAATTCTTTTTAAAACTTTTCTGCTGGGTGTTGTTCAGATTATAAACAGAACTTCGGGCGATGCGTTTACGGAGATTGATGAACAGTCTGTTAACGAGCTATCGAAGATTCTGGGCATTGCACTTTATAATCAGAAACGAATTGCAAGAAGCCGGGTAAATAATAAATTTGCTTATCTGCTTGAAAATCATCTTCTGACACAGAAAGAGCTTGAAAAAGCGGTTTCTGAAGGTCGGCAGCGCAAAGAATCTGTTGAAGAAGTTCTGATTAATGAATTTAAAATCCCCAAAAAAGAAGTTGGAAAATCTCTGGCAAAGTTTTTTAATACAAGGTTTGTTGAATATAACCCTCAGACAGCGATTCCCGGAGAACTGCTTGTCGGTCTTAAATTAAATTTTATGAGAAGCAATTTTTGGGTTCCCCTTTGCAAAGAAGAGGATAAAATTGTTATTGTTGTAGATAACCCGGGAGATCTACAAAAAATTGATGAGATAAAATCTCTTTTTTCAGGTAAAAAATTAACGTTCCATGTCGCATTAAAACCGGACATTTTAGAGTTTATATCCCTGTTTACACAGGACTCTCAGGAACTTGCTGAAATTGGCGATATCCTTTCCCAACTTGAAGCCGAGTCTGACGAGACTGAGGACCAGGAAGGACTATTGGATGAGCAGGACAGCGCTGTTGTCCAGCTTGTAAATAAAATTATTCTGGATGCGCATGCCCGGGGCGCTTCTGATATTCATGTGGAACCCTATCCCGGTAAAAATAACACCCAGGTTCGTATCCGGGTTGATGGCAATTGTTATGTATATCAGACAATACCCTATAATTATAAAAGTGCGGTCGTTTCACGTATCAAGATTATGTCTGATCTTGATATTGCAGAACGACGTAAACCGCAGGATGGTAAAATCAAGTTCAAAAAATATGGCGGGAAAAACATTGAACTTCGTGTTGCAACCATTCCAACCCAGGGTGGCCTTGAAGATGTTGTTATGCGTATTCTTGCAGCCGGTGAACCGATACCTCTTGATAAAATGGGCTTTTCAGAGCATAACTATGATAAATTTATCGGTTGTATTACGAATCCATACGGCATCATTTTTGTTTGCGGCCCCACCGGTTCAGGTAAAACAACAACACTTCATTCTGCATTAGGATATATAAATAAAGTTGAAACGAAAATCTGGACGGCTGAAGATCCTGTAGAAATTACCCAGAAAGGGTTGAGACAGGTTCAGGTGAGACCCAAAATCGGTTTTGATTTTGCTGCAGCCATGCGGTCGTTTTTAAGGGCGGATCCGGATGTTATCATGGTTGGTGAAATGCGAGACAGGGAAACAACCCATATTGGGATTGAAGCATCCCTGACAGGTCACCTTGTATTTTCAACCCTTCATACAAACAGTGCACCGGAAAGTATAACAAGGCTGCTTGATATGGGTATGGATCCATTCAACTTCGCAGATGCTATTCTTTGTATTCTTGCACAGCGCCTTGTGCTGACACTATGCAAAGAGTGTAAACAGTCGTATCATCCAACCCGGGAAGAATTTGATGAACTTGTACGGGAATATAATGAAGAATCTTTTGAAAAAAATACCGGTATTACTTATTCTGACGACTTGAAACTTTTCAAACCTAAAGGTTGCGGTATCTGTAATAATACAGGCTATCGCGGCAGAATGGGACTTCATGAACTCCTTTTGGGAACTGATGAAATGAAACGTTTTATCCAGAGCAAAGCCCATATGGAAGAGCTCAGGGAGCAGGCGATAAAGGACGGGATGACGACGCTAAAACAGGATGGAATTGAAAAAGTTTTTGCAGGATACACAGACTTGATCCAGGTTAGAAAGGTCTGTATTAAATAAAATCACTGCGATTCATGCCGGCTGCTTTTCTAAATTTTTTAAGTTGAGCTTCATAATATGCGCGCTCCGTTTTGACAAGTTCAAGGGCGTGCATTTCTGTCTCTATAGCTTCATCATATAATCCATTTATAAAATAACTTTCTGCAAGCGTATCAAGGATATGTGGTGCCGGCTTTAAGGAAGCTGCCCGCCGTGCCAGAAAAAGTGCCCGTTCGGGATCAATAAAAATTTTCTCTTCACAGGTTGCATAGAGCCACGCAAGGTTGTTAACTGTTTCGGCCCGGTGTGGATTTAATGAAATGGCTTTTTCATAAGCTAAAATTGCATCGCCGAATTTTTTATCTCCATAATAGATATCACCGAGCAGATGAAGTAAATCGGTGTTATCCGGAGACTTTTCAAGCTCATTAATTACAATCTTCATATTTAGTCGGTTGGTAATCAGCTTGCCGGCGTCACTATTTTTCAAAAAAATACCTGAGCCGGTTATAACTGTAAGGGCTGTTATAAAGATGATGATGCTTCTTTTAACTTTACCATCCTGTTTTTTTATCCATATTCGATTTGTTTCACATTTTTGCAGAAAATTAACCCGTTCGGATATACTGAAATGGTGCCAACTGGGTTTGTCCGGAGACTGGCCGCTTGTAGCCGCTATCTTTCTGAATGTTGAAATCATGGGAAGGGCTGTGTCAAACAGTGTATAGACATAGGCATCCGCCTGCCGCTCAAAGTTGCGCATAAAATAACCGAAGATATATCTGAAATAAATCAAAAAGGTGGCTACAAGTAAAATGCTGAACAGAACGGATGTTGCCGTGCCCTGATCAATGCCTGTTTTACTGAGCATAACAAATAAGGGGTCTATAAATATAAACAATACAAAAAACAGGTCAAACAAACTGTAGGTTATCAGCATAAAACCCAGAAAAAACAGAAGGTAGAATATAAGGTGCTTTTTTTTAATATGACCAATTTCATGTGCAATGACGGCATCAATCTCTTCAGGAAGAAGAAAATTAAGCATGGCATCAGTGACAAGAATATATCTGAATTTCTGAACAAGTCCCATAACACCGGCTGTAATCATTTTTCCGCCAAAGAGCGGCCAGTCTAATATGTCACGATAACCGAGGCCGGCCCTTTTACATAAAGATTCAATTTGATATCGTTTTGCAGACGCCTTAAGCGGTGTGCATTTCCAGAATGTTTTAATGATCAGCGGTGCAAAAACAGCAATTATAATAAGGAAAAAGAGAAAATAACCAAACTCTCCAGCAGGGGTTGCTAAAATGTGTTTGGGTGTCTCAAATGGAAGGCTATTGATGATATCAAGTATTATGGAGAGTACAAACCAGGGAAGAAGAACCGGTACGGAAAAAGATATGTTAGAAAGAATATATTCTTTTCTGGAAACATCAACATTATAAACCTTTTGATACGTCTTGTAGGCAAAGCGCCATAAAATTGATAAATAAAATATGAACAGACCCATGAAAATAAATGCCTGTGCTGTCGGGAATTTTGTAAAAAAAGTGATGTCGATAAAAAAAGATTTGAGGCTGAGCCCGTAAATATTGATTGCTAAAATGAAAAGAGAGAAAATAGACATCCTTGTCATCAGACGATCAAAGCGGTTACCGGAAAAAATACTGTTTTCTGTTTTTGCCTTTTTTTGCAGCCGGTTAAACAAGAACCGAACAATCAGCGTAAAGATTATGATAAGGCATATAAACGCAGCTAAGGTTTCAATCCCGCCAAGGTAGGTTTCTGCCTTTGGCTGGTGAACAATATAGATCAGCAGGGCAATTATAAAATATAAAAAATTTGCAAACATAATGATTTTTCAGACTGTTTTTTTCAGGTATCGTTCTTTTTCACTATAAATACAACCGCAGTATTGCTGGCGATACATGCCAAGGGCTTTTGACGTATTAATTCCTTCTTTCCATCCTTCACGAAAATCCTGGTAATAAAATGGTATGCCAACTGATTTTCCGATGGATTCGCCCACAGATTTGATCAAATCATGATTTTGAAACTTACTGTATAAAAGTGTGGTGGAAAAACTGTCAAACTTGCCCCGTTTGGCCAGAAGTGCAGTTGATTTGAGACGGTCATGATAACAATATGTACAGCGTTTTGATTCTCTGAATACCACATTTCTTAAAAATGTTTCAGGGTCATAATCTTCCTGGTAAATAACATGAAGTTCTTTTTCTTCGGCATAGCTTTGTAATGTGTCTTCACGCTTTTTACACTCGGTATATGGATGAATATTATGCCGGTAAAAGAATCCCATAATTGAAATATCTTTTTCGCGCAGCACTCTTAACGGATAAATCAGGCAGGGTGCACAGCAGGCATGGAGGAGCAGCTTCAATTTCGTTCTCCAAAAATTGCAGTTCCTACTCTGACCAGTGTTGCGCCATTTTCAATGGCAACCTCAAAATCACCGCTCATGCCCATGGAAAGCCCGTTCAAATCAATGCCGGGAATATTTTCCCTGATAATGTTATCACGTAGATCACGAAGCGCCTTGAAAAAAGGACCGACTTTATCCGGTTCGTCATAATAGGGTGGGATTGTCATTAATCCCTTTATGGCAATATTTTCAAGCAAGCTGATTTCTTTAATAAGATTAAGTGTTTTTTCTGAGGAGGTACCGGATTTTGACGCTTCCTCTCCAATGTTAACCTGAACAAGAATATCCTGAATTTTATTGATCTTTTTCGCCTGCTTATCAATTTCCCGTGCAAGTTTAAGACTGTCTACCGTTTGAATAAGGTCAAATATTTTTACAGCATATTTGGCTTTATTGGACTGAAGGTGGCCGATAAAGTGCCATGATAGGTCACTATCTTTTAACTGTTCATACTTTTCACGAGCTTCCTGGATATAGTTTTCACCGATAACGTTAATTCCGGAATTAATGGCTTCAATAATATCTTCAACCGGTTTTGTTTTGCTGACCGCTACAAGTGTAATCTCTTCAGGCCGGCGACTGGACCGTAGTGCTGCAGTTTTAATTCGGTTTTGTATTTCCTCAATACGGTTTTTCAAAATCAGGTCACTCCACAATTAATTTACGAATTGTCATTTTTAAAACCGACAACGCCACTTTTAATCAGATATTCAATAATTTCACAAACCGGAAGCCCGACAACATTGGTATAAGAGCCGTTAACTTTTTTAACCAGAAAAGTACCAAGTCCCTGAATTGCATAGGCGCCGGCCTTGTCAAACGGTTCTTTTGTGTGAACATACCATTCAATCTCTTCTTCGGTCAAATTTTTAAAAAATACATCCGTTTTGGCAACATCCGTAAAATAGCCGTTCTTTTCAATGCAGCAGATGGTATAGCCGGTATATACATGGTGAATATTTCCGCTGAGCTGATTCAGCATCCGACGTGCTTCATTTCTTGATTTTGGTTTGCCTAAAATGGTGTCATTAATCAAAACAATTGTATCTGCACCTATAATCCAGTTTTTCGGATACTGCCTGGCAATATCCATTGCCTTGGCTTCAGCCAGAACCTTAACATAGCGCTCCGGATCCGTCATCGGAATGCTGCGTTCATCAAAATCGCTTGGAATAATTGAAAACGTCAGACCGGCTTGTTCCAGAAGATACTTACGCCTGGGAGATTTGGATGCCAGAATTAATGGCGGTATGTTGTTAAGCATTTGCATGGCGGTGGTTTATCAGATTGATATGCCATTTACAAGTAATCAAATTTTAAAAAGAAAGAGGCAGCGGTTCTTCTCTGATATATTACGTTATGACTGACTGAAAAATAAATAAAAAACAGTTATCTCCTTCTGCCTGTTTTAGCTTTCCATGTTTACAACGCTACCTTATGAAGTTGTAAAGGCAATTAACGGGATAATACCTCAAGCTTAACTGATTGTTCACTATATCATTAGCGGTCTGTGTTTTAGCAATTTTTTACATTTAAAAAATTATTTAAGGCGTAGCGGATAATATTTTTTTTCAAAATATTGTGAGATGTTGCTGTCAAAAACCGCTTCACTTTCATGAATATATCTCGGGCCGCCTTCCCATGATCCGATGGCAAGAACGGCTGTTTCCCCCAGTAAAAATTTTCTTCCGCAGGCAGCACATCCATCTGCAAGAGAACCATTTATTTTTTCCAGATCAATAATTACTTTCTTTTGTACCATAAACATATTCCTTTCTAATTCGTGTTAAAAAAAATGATTTTTATATTTTTCCACGCCTTCCATCATCGCAGGGCCCGTCATTATCATACAGTCTCGCAAACTCCTGATCACTTGGTTTTTCACAAAAGTCGAGATCGTCGACCTTAACCATTTGCCTTTTGCAACATTCCGGTATATTGATTTTACCATCTACGATTTCAACATTTTGGCCGCAAACTTCACATCGATAATTAATTTTATTTTTCATTTATCATGTTCCTTTTAAGAAAGATTTTTAACTGTTATTCCAGTTTTAAAAACTTTTATCCCAAATATGTATGCATTGGGCGGAAAAACAATAAGTTGAACACAGTATTTTAATTCAACAAAAATACCCAGTTGAATTAAATCAGCAAACCGGCAGGTAATAAAATAATCTTGGGAAACATACTGATAAACGTACCCAAAATTCAATCTTTAAACCACCTTATTCCGAAAGCCCCTGCAATAATATGCACAACTGAAAAGGACATAATAAAAATGTTCAGGATAATTGCCATTGTGATCCATCAGGGTTGTTCCAATATTTTTTAATTCATCAGATCAGTTTCTCACCATTTTTTGAACTTTTCGAGAAAAATTTTGTAATGATAAAAAAATTGCGCAGCAGGCCAATACATACTTATTTGTAATAAAATACAAAATTACCATTATTTATATTTTTCACATATAGTGTAATGTCATTTCCAGTTGATGCCGTTCGTTAACTAAATCCTATAGTGATTTAAATTTGAGTAAGCATCTAAATTTTAAATAAAAAAAAATAAATTGAATATTGGAGGCCTATGTGGAAGACATCCAACCTGAAAAAAATAGCATTTATATTTGTTTGAATGATAATGGCATTCGGTCGGAGAAAAAAAAAGAACCTCCGATAGAAGATCCACCAAAACCGAAAGAAATGCCACCGCCAATGGAAGATCCGTCGGTTCCAGGCAGACCACCGAAGGAAATGCCCCCTCGCCGTGATTCGGAAGAAGTGCCACCGATCAAACCGCCATCACGTGAACTGCCGATAAAGATGATACTTATGTGATAAGGCTATTAACCGTGTTTTTAGTTGATATGCCATATGAGCGTTAATAATTACAACGATTCAAACGATAAACTAAAAAAGCAGACGCTCGATTAAAAGAAAAAAGAATCATAAAAAAAGGAGGACAAAGAAATGGCAAAAAAACAAGAGATTTACAAATGTGATATATGTGGAAACATTGTGGAAGTCCTGCACAGCGGAGACGGTCAACTGGTCTGCTGCGGTGAAGATATGAAATTATTTGAGGCAAAAACCGCTGATGAAGGAAAAGAAAAACATGTACCGGTGATCGAACCGTCCGGAGAAGGCGTCACGGTTAAAGTTGGAAGCAATCCTCATCCCATGGAGGAAAAACATTATATTGAATGGATTGAGATTACCGATGGCGACATTGTTTGCAAACAGTATCTCAAACCCGGCCAATCCCCTGAAGCAATCTTCAAATCCATCAAAACCGGTGTGACTGCCCGGGAATACTGTAATGTTCATGGTTTGTGGAAGAGTTGATCATTCATTGCCGAACGACTGATTGATCGGGCGGGAAGGGGGTCGTGTCCCCTTTCCGCGGAGAAAGGAATTTTCATCAGGAATCGCATCACCGCGATTTGAAGAACAGGTCCGAAAGATTGAACAGACCTGGTCCGAACTGTCTGTTTTGAAAAAATAGATCAAAAAAATCATCCGAGATTACAGCCGGCGGTGAAGGAAAGCATGAGGCAATTGAAGATGTTATTCACGCCATAAAGGATTTAAAAAACAAAAGTCCTTGATCGGTATAATCGAATTTTAATGATTCAGAAAAAGAGACCAGCCATGCTGCAACTACAAAATGTTACATTCAAAGCGCCGGATTCCAAAACCAAAGACAAAACTCTTTCACAAAAGACGATTGTAGATGACGTTAGTTTTACCTTTGAACCGGGCGGATTTTACACTATCACCGGGCCGAACGGGTCCGGCAAAACATCACTTGCCAAGCTGATTATGGGAATAAACGAATTAAGTTCCGGGAAAATTATGTTTAACGGAAAAGACATCAGCGCCCTTCCTATAAATGAGCGCTCCAATGCGGGCGTCGTCTATGGATTTCAGCACCCGGCACGGTTCAAGGGGACCAATTTCCGGGACCTTTTATCCATTTCTGCGGGGACTGATGACGAAGATACACTTGCCCGGATTATTGCGAGGGTAGGCGTTTGCTCCATGGATTTTCTGGATAAGCCCGTGGACGGCAAATTATCCGGCGGAGAGATAAAAAAAATTGAATTGGCAACAGTGATTGCCAGAAATCCCAAGGTGGCCATTTATGATGAACCGGACACCGGCATCGACCTCTGGACCATCGGTCCCATGGTGGATCTGCTGAAGCGAGAGCAGAAAGAAAATAACACCACCACCATTGTGGTCAGCCACAACAAGGCATTTCTGGAAACCGCAGACACGCTTTTGCTGATCCTGAATGGAAAGATCGCTTATTCAGGAAATTTGAAAGGAGCCATACCCATGCTGGAGGATTTAAGCGTATGCACATTCAGTAAATCATGCCAGGGAGAAAATGATGATAGATGCTACCGATAAAAAAATTTTAAAAGAAGTTGCTGATCTGGAAGGTCTTCCCAAAGGAGCTTATAATATCCGTAAAAATGGGAAGCTTCTGGGACGCGAGGTCTCCGCAAATATCAAAATTGAGACCAATGAAAAAGGAGACGGCATTTTTATTGACATCAAACCGGACACGAAGAATGAATCCGTTCATATTCCGGTCATTCTCTCCCAGGCAGGACTTCATGACACTGTCTATAATACATTTATCATTGGAGAAGGAGCGGATGTGACTATTATTGCCGGGTGCGGAATTCATTGCGGAGGCAAAGAATCCGAGGGTCATTCCGGGATTCACGAGTTCCAAATTAAGGCGGGTGCAAAGGTTAAATATGTTGAAAAGCATATTGCCATTGGTGAGGGTTCAGGCCGGCGCATTTTAAATCCCACCACAAAAATATTTATGGAAGAAAATGCACAGGCGGAGATGGTGTTGACCCAACTCGGGGGCGTGGATGAAGCCAAACGATACAACGAGGCTGAAATTGGTGCCAGAAGTGTGCTGCTGATTACCGAAAGGGTTATGACTGAGGGTTCACAGATGACGGAATCTAAAAATGAAATTTCCCTGACCGGAAACGGCAGTAAGTCGAATATTGTTTCCCGATCCGTTCTGAAAGGTGATTCCAAACAGGACTTTTATGTCAATCTGACAGCACGAGCCAAATGCTATGGACATATTGAATGTGATGCTATTATTATGGATAATGGAAACAATCAGACCATTCCGGCCTTAAGGGCCCTACACCCGGACGCAGAATTAACACATGAGGCATCTATCGGAAAAATCGCCAATGATCAGCTTATGAAGCTCATGAGCCTGGGGCTTACTTATGATGAAGCAGTTAATCGGATTATACAGGGATTTCTCAACTAAAAGGTTGAAAAACTATGAGTAAATCTTCAGATCAACAGAATCATGACACTCCGCAAGATGGCCGTAGTGACCATGAAAAGCATAATAATCAACATAGCAATAACCATAAGGATCATGGGAATTACAAAAATCACAAGAGCCATGAAAATAATGGCGATCATAGTGAACACGAGGACCATCAGAACCACCATGCACACATGGTAGTCGACTTCAGGCTTCGGTTCTGGGTTTCTCTTGCTTTTAGCATCCCGGTCGTCCTGCTGGCGCCTCTCATCCAGGAATTTATGGATGTTAAGAGCAAATGGGATTTTGCCGGCGACAGCTATATCCAGTTCGGTTTTGCCACCATTGTTTTTTTTACGGGGGCTGGCCTTTTTTAAAAGGGCTTTTTGATGAACTGAAAAAAAAAGAACCGGGCATGATGACCCTGATCGGTATGGCAGTTCTTGTGGCATATACTTATAGCAGTGCAGTTGTCTTCGGTTTGCCGGGAAAAGTTTTTTTCTGGGAGCTGGCCACCCTGATCGACATTATGCTTCTCGGCCACTGGATTGAAATGCGGTCCGTGATGGGGGCTTCCGGGGCTTTAGAGGAACTGGTTAAGCTGATTCCGTCAAAAGCGCATCGCATCACTAAAGATGGTAAAACTGAGGAAGTGACGGTTTCCGACCTGAAGCCTGACGACCGTGTGGCAGTCAAACCCGGGGAAAAAATTCCCACGGACGGTGTCATTGTGGATGGACGCACAAGCATTGATGAATCCATGGTTACCGGCGAAAGCAGGCAGGTGGAAAAAAGCGAGGGCGACGAAGTGATCGGCGGCAGTGTCAACGGAGATTCCGCCATTGAGATAAATATTCAAAAAACCGGTGATGAAACCTATCTCTCCCAGGTGGTCCATATGGTTAAAAAGGCTCAGGAATCCGGCTCCAAAGCGCAGAACACAGCGGATCGGGCCGCCTTTTGGCTGACCATCATTGCTCTGACATCAGGGGTAGTGACATTGCTTGCCTGGCTGCTGGCCGACCGAGAGTTTGTATTTTCGCTGGAACGGATGGTCACAGTGATGGTAATCACCTGTCCTCATGCACTGGGTCTGGCCGTACCCCTGGTGGTGGCGGTATCCACTGCCATGGCCGCAAAAAAGGGTCTTTTGATCAGGAACCGGACGGCATTTGAAAAAGCAAAAGATCTTGACGTGATTGTTTTTGATAAAACCGGCACCTTAACGGAAGGGCGTTTCGGTGTGTCGAATATTGTTTCTTTAAACGATCGGTCCGAAGACGACATTCTTAAGCTGGCTGCCGGGCTGGAAAATCATTCCGAGCATGCCATTGCCCGCGGAATTGTGGATGCGGCCATGGATCGCGACATAGATCTTATCGATTCGAAAAATTTTAATGCTATTCCGGGAAAAGGGGCGGAAGCAATTGCTGATGGAAAAAACATCAAGGTCGTCAGTCCCGGATATTTAGATGAAAATGATATCAGCATTGACAATAACACGGTTAAACAACTGGCAGACGAGGGTAAAACGGTTGTTTATCTTTTAGTGGACAACCTTCTTGAAGGCGCATTGGCCTTGGAAGATATTGTTCGCCAGTCTGCCGAAAAAGCGGTATCCCGATTAAAGGAGATGGGATTGAAGGTCATGATGCTCACCGGCGATTCAAAAGCGGTGGCAGAAAAAGTGGCAAAGAAGCTGAATCTGGATGATTATTTTGCTGAAGTTCTGCCGGACGGAAAAGCGACGCAAATTAAAAAGATCATGGATAAAGGACTGAAAACCGCTATGGTAGGAGACGGAATAAACGATGCCCCCGCCCTGGCCCAGGCCGATGTTGGTATCGGCATTGGGGCTGGTACAGACGTGGCCATGGAAGCCGCTGATATGGTGTTGGTTCGTTCCGATCCCGGAGATGTTGCCACCGTCATTGAGTTGTCTATCGTAACCTATGCAAAGATGGTTCAGAACCTGTGGTGGGCTACTGGATACAATGCCTTTGCCATACCGCTGGCCGCTGGAATTTTATATCCGTTTTACCAGCTTCTTCTCCCTCCCGCAGCCGGTGCCGTGGTAATGTCGCTTTCAACTGTTATTGTGGCAATTAATGCAAAAATGTTAAATAAATGAAAATAGTACCATGGATTCGGAAATATCGGACGCTGGGGAAAATCGCTATTCTCGTATTATCGGCTATTCAATATGCATTGTTTCGTTTACAGTCGATCTCAGAAGCACAGAAGGGGCATTTCAGATTAACCATAATGCCTGTGTTCTTCTCGAAAATTATAGCCATTACCTTTTTCAAAAAAGCTCCAAATCAAATCCGGTGGTTATACCGTCAACGTGTTTTTCAGTACCGCATTTTTCAAATAGTTTTTTTATACTCTGGCTCGGGGCAATAATATGGCCGCACAGGTTGGCAAATTTCGTAGGCAATGCAACAACAAATCGTTTCATTGACAAAATATCCGTGATGAATCTTCACAGAACAGGAATTTTTTCTAATTAAAAAAAAGAGTGAAAAGTTTTTGGCACACTTTTTTCAACAAAAGCTACCGCAATTGGATCGATTGAATTTCCGGTCTTTGGAATTTTGCACAACTTAATCAAATAAAAATAATGAGAAAATCGGTGTGTCAAGACTTTGAATATTTTAACAAGAGTGATCTTATAAACGATTTATACATTGCCGTACGCATACATGTACAGTCTATTACCCATAGTCAGAAAGTGGGAAACAGGATATTTTAATCTCGTTTGATATGATCTCAATACACGGGGGTTCAGATGTTAAACCGTAAAAAAATTTTGATCATAGACTCCTCACCACTCTATCGGCGCATCCTGAAAGAGGCAATCCAGAAGAATGAAACGCATGTCGATGTAAGGGAGGCGCATAATATTGATGAGGCTGAGGATATTTTGAAAAGTGATCTTTCGGATGTTGTTTTTTTTGATATTGCCATGCCCGGGAGTAACGGCATCGATTTTATTACATCCATAAAGGATTTGGTTCCAAATAGCCGTGTTGTTGTATTGACCAGCCACGATTCAACAGAATACGAAGCGGCTTCGATCAAAAAGGGGGCGGATTATTTTCTTTCAAAAGAGCAATCCGGCAGCATACAACTGATGGATGTTTTTCGATCCGCCATCCGCAGAACATAAGCTTCGGAATTGCATAACAGAAATATCCGACGAATATATTGTCAAAAACAGCGCACTGACGTATAACAAATTTTTAAATTTAATTCTGTTGCGACAAGCCGATATCTTCATCTGTTGTTTCGGCACTCAATAAATATTCATAAATTCACCGGAGGGCCAGTACATTGGAAAAAAAATATCGTATTTTCATTGTCGAGGATCATCAATTGTTTCGGGAAGGCCTGAAATCCATGCTGAACCAGCGTGGGGATATCGAAATTATCGGAGAGGCTGAAGATGGTCTGGAAGCGGTACGTCGTATCCGAAAAGCAAAACCGGACATGGTGCTGCTGGATCTGTCCATGCCCAAGATGGGCGGCATTTCGGTGATGAAAGAGATAAAAAGAGAATTACCGGAAACACGTGTTCTGGCACTGACTATTCATGAATCCGATCAGTATATATTGGAGGCTTTTCAGGCGGGTGTCAACGGATATTGTATCAAAGATGCCAGCAGGGAAGAGTTGATGCTGGCCGTGGACAGTGTCTTGGAAGGAAAAACCTATATCAGCCCGGACGTTTCGGATCAGGTCATGGATGGATATCTGACCGGCAGAAAAGAACTCAAACAAAACTCCCGATGGGAGACGGTCACACAGCGGGAGCGCGAGGTGTTAAAACTTCTGGCTGAAGGACACACCAACAAAGAGATCTCTGATTTTCTATGCATCAGCGTCAAAACAGTCGAAAAGCACCGGTCCAATCTGATCAGCAAACTCAATCTGCACAATATTGCTCAACTGACAGTTTATGCCATTGAAAACGGGCTCGTTGAAACGAAGAAATAGTAAATACCAATACCGGTATCGGAACGGGTAACAGATATTTTTCCCCTTTATTTCATGATTTTTCGAAAGGTAATTTTATGTCAGAGAAAATAAGACCCGATGATGGTGAGGTTTTCAGTTTCAACATCGAAACCCCTTATTTTCAGGCACTGCTTAGTGCACCAGTACCAATTCTCATAGTGTGTGATGATGGACATATTTTGATGATAAACCGTGCTTTTCAGTCCGCAACCGGGTTAGCCCATCAAGAGATTCCGACCATGGACTTATGGGCCGAACACTTTTCGATGTCTTCCACCGATGGGACCGAAAAGCATTTCAACAGCCTGTTCGAACCGGAAAAAAGACGGAAACCATTATATATTTCGTTAAAAACGCCCAATGGCCAAATGCTGACCTGGGATCTCTTTATTTCATCACTGGGCTTGACTACAGACGACCGGCGTATGTTCATTATTATCGCATCAGATGCCACTCAAACCGTGGAACGCGAACAGCATTTGGAATCTGTAATGAGCCGGCTTGAAACAGAAGTTTCCAGAAGAACAAAAGCGCTCAATGCCACGATTAGTGCCCTGGAAAGTGAAGTTGCCGAACGAAAAAGAATGAGTGATACATTGACCCTTTCCCGGGAACGTCTGAAAAAAATGTCCAGGCGGACGCTGGATGTGCTGGAGGCAGATCGGCGTACAATTTCCAAGGAACTGCACGATAGCATCGGTGTCAGTTTAGCGGCCATTAAATTCAGCCTTGAAGGAAAAGAGATGAAGCGGCAACAAAATCATGACCGGCTGGATGAATCTCTGGATCAGGAGATTGCCTACCTTCTGGCGACCATTAAAGAAACCAAACGAATTTCTGCCAATCTCCGTCCGACGACGATGGACGATCTGGGGCTGATGGCCACCATCCAGTGGTATCTCCGTCAGTTTCAAAGACTTTATCGGAATATCCGTGTCGATTACAATACGGAAATAGCTGAAGAAGATGTCCCCGAAGTGGTGAAAATTATTATTTATCGTATTATACAGGAAGGTTTGAGCAATGCCGAAAAGCACAGTGAGGCCGTCTCGGTCCGTCTGCAGCTGGTATATAGCGATGAAAACCGATCGATCTCTCTGTTTATTGAAGACGATGGCCGGGGCTTTGACGTCAGAGAGGCACTTTCTGAAAAAGACCCCCTGAGCGGATACGGCCTGACCGCCATGCGTGAACGTTGTGAAATCTTCGGTGGTTCCTTTAATATTGATTCGCAAATTGGCAAGGGAACCAGGATTAAAGCTATCCTTCCCATTTAGGATCCGGCCTGTAACGATTTTTTCTTCTCATAACGGGTTGTTTTCGCAATATATGAGCATCAGTTTTTAAATTGTTGTAATACGTTCTCCGTCATCCGACAAATGCTTTTTTTGATACCGTTAAACCCGAAGGAGATGAGTATATTGCCCCACCGGGAAATCTGAAAAATGACGGCGATCATTAAACGTTTCTCGGTCCTTTTTATATTTTCAAGTACCACCATTAAAATACAAAGCACCAATCAAAGTTCTTAACAAGCAAATATTCTACTTATTTCATATTCATCGTTTTGTTGAAGCTGTAAAAAACTGCTATTTTCTTTGAGCCTAACGCTTCACATAATCGGCTGGGAAAAGCTGCATAGCGAAACGGCGCAACTTTTCCCAGTCCGAGTTAAAGCGGTTGTTAGGCCAGTTTATTTTTTGGGGCTAAATTCTTTTTCTGACTTTTCCCAGGCATCTTCAAGAGCCTTATATGCATCAGAGAAGCCTTTTTTTATGTGGTCCCACGCATCGGCTGAGCTGGTTTTCATGCTGCCATACCATTCGGCAACTTGATTCCGTTGCTTGCGAAGCGCCTTAAGGCTCTCACGAGCATCTTTACGCGCGGCCGCGTTCATTTTGTCCCAGTTTTTATCAATCCTCGCCTCCAGCGCATCGATACTTTTATCCAGCCTATCCAGGCCCTGTTTTGCTTTTTGAACTGCTTCATCTCTTTTATCGGCAGTATATGAACCGATAGTTTGAAGCAAATCCTGAGTTTCTCTCTTAACCTCTTCTATTGAAGTGTTTGTGTTTTCCGTTTGGGCATAGCAGAGCGGAGTAACACCAAGTATGCCGATCAACATCAATGCGCAGATGTTTGATTTCATTTGTAACCTCCTTAATTGTTGGTTGCGATCAAGTATGATGTTTACTTGAATCTCGAAGCAGCAGACTTCAATGCATTACCGAGAGAGTTCCACGCGCTATCAATACCTGCTTTAAGGTCCTCCCAAGCATCGTCACCAGCATCTTTAAGCTCGGTAAGCTTATTAGTGGCAGTTTCCTGCATAGACCGCAGTTCCTCAATCTTCTTATAGTATTCAAGTTGTGCATCAGCGTCTGCACTGTCGGCTTTTGCCTTGAGTTTGTCGATCTCCGCACTCCACTTGTCTAATTGCGCTTGAAGTTTCTGTTCGTATGCTTCTTTCATGCTCATGGTTTTTCTCCTGTTTAGTAAGGTTGTTAATAGAACTTCTGCACTGTCAACATTTCGGATTTTTCGCTTGTACCCCCTTTCTTTTGTATGCCTAACATTGGAGATAAGCGGCAGGCCGAAGCATTTCCTATTTTGCGATGAAGCTTTTCCTGTCTGCTTTATGAAACTCTAAATTTTAGTTTATATTAATTCACCTATAAAAAAAAACCATCAGGTGAAGGGTTTAGTTTGCTTCAAAAAAAACAGCATTTATTATTCAGACGAATTCTTCCTAATCTCCACAGTTATATGCCGTCTTAAAAAGACTGAACGGTCGGGCAATCGGCCTTAAATACAGTCAATTTCTGATCCATATACATGGAAAACCCGGTTTTGTTTTTTATGCATACTGTTACTATGAAAACCATATTCTGTTTCGACGGCATCCGGCGGTTCCTGATTTCAGGCTTAAACCTCTGTCGGAGAGAAAAAGAATAAATAAAACTGTGGCTTGTTATTGATGATGCAGGCTATCTGTTTGCAATTCACATTAAACACAGAAAGGAGAAAAAATGTTACGAAGCGTAAAAGGGCTTTATAATTATGTTCTATTAGCAGAGGATGGTGAAATCGGCCGTTGTAAAGATTTTCTCTTTGACGACCGTCTGTGGACTATCCGTTATATGGTGGCGGATACCGGAAAATGGCTGCCGGGAATAAAAGTCCTTATTTCGCCGATATCACTTGGTGATCCGGACTGGCAATCCAGAACCTTTCCGATCCGCTTGACCAAGGAACGAATCGAAGGGGCACCGGTATTGGACAGCGACGCACCGGTCAGCCGCCAGCATGAACTCAACTGGACCCGATATTACGGATGGCCTTATTACTGGGTTGGCAGACACCCTTGGGGAATTGCAACCCATCCTGGCCTGTTGTATCGTAACAAAATATCAGAAAATGAAAAAAGTGAGCCCCGTTCAGGAAATGACAACCTTCGTTCTGCAAACGAGGTGGCAGGCTACCACATCAAGGCCCTGGACGACGCTGTGGGCCATGTAGAGGATTTCATTCTAAACGACGAAACATGGGTCATCCATTATATGGTTGTTGATACGCGCAATTGGTTGCCGGGCAGGAAGGTACTGATAGCACCCAACTGGATTGATAAGGTAAGCTGGGCGAAAAGAGATGTGCGTGTTGATTTAACCAGTGAGCAAATCAGGAATAGTCCGGAATATGACCCGACGATGCTGGTGAATCGTGAGTATGAAGAACGAATGTATGATTTTTACGGCCGCCCGAAATACTGGGATTAAAAGGGAGAAGTCTGCCATGCAATGCCCTCAATGCAAAGAACCTATGAAATGCAGCTCAATCGACGGCATCATCATCAGTGAATGCTCCTGCTGCAAGGGAATGTGGTTTGAAAATGGTCAACTGGAGGATGTTAAAGATGAGATCTTGCCGGATATGGGATGGCTGGAAATTGAAACCTGGAAGGAGCAGGCCGAATTCCAGGCTGGCAAGGCTTTGAGTTTATGTCCGAAATGCCGCGATATTACCTTGGCCAAGATTAAGAATTCGCAATCTACAGTAGAAATCAAAATCTGTACGGCGTGTAATGGAACGTGGCTTGATGCCGGACAGTTTTTATATCTCGTCAATGCTCTGCTTGATGAGGCTAATAAAAAATCAGCACCTGAATTTGTCAAAATCAGCCTGCAGCAAGCTAAAGAGATGCTGACGGGATCAGATTCGATCGTTTCCGATTGGCAAGATTTAAAAATGGTGCTGGCACTTCTCAGGCATCGGATATTTGTTCAGCATCCTATGCTGAAAAGTGTCATTATGGGACTACAGAAATCGCTGCCATTGTAGTAGGTGATTTTCAGTGGTGAATGTTATGGAGGATGATGGTTATGAGTAATACCAGAGATGCATACGTAAAAAAAATGAAAGCCAAGCTGGATGAATGGAATGCCGAAATTGCCGGACTGGAGGCTGAAGCTAAACAAAAACAGGCTGACATTCAGGAACGATATAATGAACAGATTGAAGTCTTGAAAACAATTCGCAAATCGACTGAAGAAGAACTCGACAACCTGCGTCAGGCCGGAGAAAGTGCCTGGAAAGAATTAAGAGCCGGTTTCGAAAATGCTGCCGGTTCTCTCAAATATGCGATCCAGTCTGCACAATCCAAATTAAAACAATGATAAAGGCAATCGTTTGATTTCCAGCGCATGACACGTATTAAAGAGCTTGTGTGTCTGGTAACCTGGAATTGCCACAACTATATTGATGGCGGCATTACGGTTGTCAACATCGAGATCCAAAAAAACGGCTGAGCCGGAACCACGCATGGTTACCGTCAATTCCCCACCGGGAATCAGGGTGGGGCCGAAGGATATTTCCTTGCCGCTTTCAATCCATTTGGGGAAAATACCCGAACCGATAATTATTGTATTGCCCTCTTCACGTACGAACAGATTACGCATCATCATCAACCACTCGGCAGACGCCCAACCGTGCTGGCCGTCACCCATGCAGCCGCCCCTGGTAAACGGATGGATGGCCTCAGGCCACTGCCCGGTCGGAGTGGACAGATCGGCGACGGTTTGAATCAGTTGTCGATAGGTCGGATCTCCGGCCCGCAGAAGACTTTGGGCAATCGCGAGCGTCAGATAGACATTGATCCCCGAGTGGATCATATCCTGAAAAAATGCCCCGGAATGGAAACAGTTTTCCATCAGGTAAGCGATGGTCTTCATGATCATGGGATCATTGGGTAATGTCAGCTGCAGGGGATAGTCGGCCACAATAGACCCGACCGCTCCTGCATCCATCCGCCGATAGGGAGATGCCGGAATACCTCCTTGCCTTTTCTTTTCAGAAACCTTATCAATGCTATTCATGATGTGTTGATGAAAGGCAGCTGCCTGACGATAAAATTCATCCTGATCTTTATGAAAATTATAATCACCGGCCATCCGCCCGGCTGCGCGCAGCCCGGCCAAACCCCAGTAATTATCCCAATAATAATAATCATTGGGCCCCAGGTGTTCGGCGCTGAAGCCGGCAGGCAGTAGTCCGTGATGAGGTTTATCCGTGTCCAGTTGGCTGCGTTTATTGATAATCCAGTTTGCTCCCTTGAAAATCGATTTTATAAAAGCCGTGTCATAGGTGATACCGGTTAGCTCGTGTAGTCTGCCGGCAATCCACAGAACCTGGCCATTGGAATCCCATTCGCCTTCCTGAGATTGAAAATATCCCGTCAATGTCTGTCGTGAAGGAAAGTCTAAAATCATGCGTGACGCCCGTTTGGACAAGCCAATTGCCAATAGCGCATGGATCATCAAGCATGCATCCCTGAACCAGAAGCGTTTGTATGTATATGGGCCGGGGTAGGCATTACCCGCGCTCAACAGCAGCATAGTACGTACGGCGGCATCATAGAGAAACCGGATCTTTTCATCAGGTACTTTCAATCGTGCGGTGTTATCAAGACAGCTTTGCCAGCCTTGAACCGGTGATTCACCGATGACTGTTTCGGAGGATGATGAACTGGCTGCGGCTGCATCCACCAGGGGCATCGACACCGTAATTTCAGTTGTCCGTTTTTTAGCGACGGGGAAAATGGCTGCAGCCGTGGCCATACCGATATCACATTTCACAGCAGTTTCCTGTTCCGCCTGGTCCAGGATATGGGCGACATCACCTTTTTCATAATTGGAGAAGATAACTTTTTCCGGTTCGTGATTAAAATGAACACCAGTCTGCCCATTGATTAAAAAACAGCAATCTTCTTGATCAAAGGCAATTGAATCGATAAACTGAATACCTTCCGGGTTATAGGGGCGTAAAGCCAGAACGAGATATCCGCCGTTTTCAGCAAAACCGCTGGCGTGGATATGTGTTTGACAACCATCCGATGTTTCATCTACACGCACGGTTGTATCGAGCCGTAGCCCCGCTTTTTGCGTCCGAGTGAAAACGGAAAGTGCATCGTCTTCCAGATTGAGGCGCTGGTGCACCTTTTCGACCTCTGAGGGAACAAGCATAGGACCATTTTCCGGCAGCAACCAGCAATCGATCGACCAGCTGTCAAGATAGGGCGTCACCAATCCCCTCGGATCCACGATGGGGTAATGCGGCAGGTCCGGATGTCCCACGGCCGTCCAGTTACGGTGGGTCAGGTTGACATGGCTGAAAGCGAATCCTCTGGGAATAAAAGATATATCATTAGGTTTGAACTGTTTGACAATCCAAAAAGGCCAGATCCAATCCAAGTTGTATTGTATGGCACGTGTGTTGACCAGCCCTCTGGCATGAAAAACCACACCGGCCCGGATCAATTCAATCGGTTCATGTACTTCCGAGGGATGGCCGAATCGGCGCAACCGGGCCAGCAATGTTATGGGATCCAGGAATCCATAGGCTCTTGCGGCTCTTTTTATAATAAACTTCCAGGGCAGCCATTTTTTCAACATGGATGTTACTCCTTTCCTGATTGATAAGGCCTTATATGCTGATCCAAAACGGATTCAACCATGTGGCCGTATCTCTTTCGGATCTGCCTGTTTATTAAATACCCAGCGAAAAACAGCAAAATGGCGATAAAAACGAAATAGATGTTCCATATTGATGCAGCCTCACCTAATACAATAAAAGGGATCCCCATCACGCCCTGGGTCAACCAGCTGATCCAGAAATAGTGCCTGAAAGAGATACCCGATAATGGTAGTAAATAATTTTTTATCGTATACGGCAAACCCGGTACGACCATAAACAGAATGCCGAATTTTATATGCCGGCCTTTGGGTATATTAAGGATGCCAAAATTCTTTTTTCGGGCCAACCACTCAAGGCGGTCATGAAATACCCGGCGGATCAGAAAATAAGAGAAAAAAAGATGAGCGGGAATCAGCAGAAACATGATTACAATCCCCCATATTACACCGAATCGGAGGCCGATGAGCACCAGCAGTACGGAGACGGGAAAGAATATCGCCGGTAAAACCAGAAACGAGAAAATGATTACTGCGGGATGTGTCCGGTCGCTTTTCAACAGTAATAAGCCCGATTGAATATCCTCGTGAAAAAAGATAATCGCAGCCCCCAGAGCAATAATAAGCGTTACCGGCAAAAGCAGAGTGCGATATTTATTTATCATGTCAAACAAGCGTTTTTCCTTTCCCTGTCAGTTTTTTTCCGCGATAAATAAAAATTTGATCTCTCAGATCCATGGGGCGTATGAACGGTTTGTCGATAATCATTTCAGGTGGTAACAGTGCAAAGCCCCGGGTTTCCTCTCTTCCCGGGCCTCCGTGGGAGCCGCTCTCGATATTGAAGGAGATCGGCGTCCCTTCAGCCTTCCATCCGGAAAGTACCAGATCCCCGGCATCGGGATGAAGGCAACATCTCGTTAAATCTTCAACGACTTGATCTAAAAATGGATGGTTGCTGCCCACAATATACTCACCATTTTTTTTAAGATCGTAAGCGCCGGTATCATTAACAGCAATGACTTTGTCATCCTGACGGAAAAGCACCAGCGGAATTTTTGCTTTTCGATTGAGAAGGAAGGCCAACCGGGTCAGACCTGCAGGATGGGAATTGCCATCTTTCCCGTAGTTGCCGCTTTTTGGCAGATATACATGCCCGATTGGTCCCATTGTCGTAATTTCCACACGATCTGAAAAACAGTTGGGCGATGATAACTCTTTTTTCTTTATCCAGAGTGCGTTATCAAAAAGAAGGTTAGCCGCTTGCCTGTACCCTTGTTCCAATATATTTTCCTCATGTTCGCTTGAGCCATGTCCGGTGCCGCCATAAAACTGATTGATATGTTCATTCACAGCCTGTTTTAAAGACTTGCCGAAAAGGTCCTGAAAATTTTGAACCGATTCCTGGCCGTGATCCGAATACACGACGAGTTGATAATTCCGTTTGTCCGAAAGAGCCGCAGTTTTAAAAATATCCTTTACCACTTCGTCAATACCCTTCAATGTCCAATGAGCGAAGGCCGATTGCGGGCCACGGCGATGCGCCTGTTCGTCATAACCAAGAAAATTGGCTGAAACGATAGGAACCCCACATGTAACATCCATTTTTACCCGAAAACGGATCATTTCCCGCAAGATGACGCATATAAACAAACGGGTTGGGATGAACTTCAGCTCTTTGAAAACATTCTCTCCCTGGAACACACCGCCGAAAAAATCGTATAAGGCCAATATCAACTCGATACACGCAAAACCCAGCACCCTGAACAGTTTCAGGACATGAAACAAAAAAATTGAGACCAGTTTCAACGGATTGATAGCATCGGCCAATGACTGCAGATTCATAGTTTCGGAACAATACCTGGCAGTGTCCGCGCCACCGGAATAAATGTGAGAATAAGCTGAACCGCCTTTGAGGAGTAGTGGATTCCCGGCACGTTTGAGCCGAGCGGTCACATGGTTGGCTGATGCCGGGTAAAACATGGCATGGTGTTCTTTTGCTCTGCGATCAATGAATTCAAATGCCGGCACCGAAGTTTTGACACCGTAGAAAAGCTCCCCCTGAACGGCTGGTGTTGAAGACGGCACACCGGAATAAAATGAGTGGATCACGAATCCGCGATTTAGGATTAATTTTCGAATAAACGGTAAACGTCCGCGGGTAAGCGCCCGCTTGAATTGGGTCAAAGACAGTCCGTCTATCTGAATCATGATCAGCCCCGGCTCATTTTTCGTGTCGATACAGCGCGACAGACCCAGCAATCGCACGGACCACTCGGCACGGGACATTTTTCTTCGTAAACGCCTATAAACGCTTGCTATGGAATCAACCGGTTTCATCGAGACCGGCCACTTCTCTGGTATCGTCTACTGCCTGGATGGCACTCCTTGCCACTTCGGTAATCAACTCCCACTCTGCGCGGCAAGCCAGTAAAAATTTATCCCATAAATCAAGGTCGGTAGTTTTAAAATCCCCTCTCTCAATTCTGGCACCAACGGTATCTGCATACAGGCGTAACATCTTTCTCGACAAGCGTCTCCGACTGAAGGCCGACGCCGTTTGGCGGGCGGCATCGGACCACTCGGCAACTTTTTCAGGCTCATCCACAGCCCATGCAAGCACATTGGCGAACTGTTCTTCCAAAGCATCACTATCCAGAAGACATCCGTTCACACCATTGTCCAGTACTTCTCTGACTCCGGGGGCATCCAGTGCCAGAACCGGCACGCCGGCTGCCATAGCCTCTGTCAGAACCATCCCCTGTGTTTCGGATTTGGATGCAAATGTAAATATGTCCATTGCATTATAGGCATCCGCCAGGTTCTGGCCGGTCAACTGGCCGGCCAGAATCAACCGCCCGCTTAATCCCGACCGGTCAAAGATTTCCCCAATGGCCTCTTGACTGGGGCCCGATCCCACAACCAGAAAAAGTGTGTGGGTGTTTTGCAGCATGGCTCGGGCCACTGCGGTAGCCAGATAGATCAGGTTTTTTTCCGGCGCAAGCCGGCCCAGGTGGCCTATTATAAACGATTGCTGGTCAATTCCCTGCTTTTCCCGAAATAATTTTCCATTCCCATTGGCGAAAAAAGCGGCATCCACCCCGGTTGGAATTTCTGAAACCGGCACAGATACCCCACGCTCCACGATCAATTGCCTGATACTTTGGCTGGGCGCTACGACCCGATCGCACAGGTTGGCATAGTTGGTGGACAAAAAAGTCGCAAAGCGTTTCATATTATCCGGGTTTTTGGCGATATAATGCGTATATTCCTCATACAGGGTATGATGCGTGAAAATGAGGGGAAGTTTTCTGCGCCGGGCGATTCGCAATGCTGCATCTCCCATAAGATAGGGGTGATGGCTGTGAATAATGTCCGGCTCAAAGGTGTCGACTTTTTCGTCTACGAGAAATGGCGACGGGATACGGACCGAGAAATCACTGCCGTTAAATTTCTGGATGGCCGGCACACGGAATACATCAGATTCATTACAGTCGTGTTCTTCACACCCTGGAAAAGTCGGAGCAATGACTAGCACCCGATGGCCAGCATCCCTCAGATCCCGGGTAAAAAATGAGACCGACCTGGCAACCCCGCCCACATGGGGGAGGTAAGTATTTGTAAAAAAACATATCTTCATGCCAGCATCCTTTTTGCTAAACTGATCGATAGAAAAAATATGGTATCCGAAAAGGCCAGACCGGGTCTCCGGTGCCTCATTCGTTAACCGGATTTTTCGAATTATTATAATGACGAAACCAATTAAAATGATATGGGTGGTTCACTCTATTGTCCTGCTTTCATACACCCATATGAACAATGTGCTTACCGACAACGGTATGAATATATCAGGTATACCTGGAATCAAATAGCCACTTGTGCTATCAAGGGAAGATGATCGGATGCGATGGATGTTCGCAGGTTAAGATGATGGTTTAGTGATATCAGGCGGTCTGCAGGGTCAACCCATATGCGATCAAGAGCTAAAACCGGTCGACGGCTGGGAAAGGTGGTCGGTGACGGCATACTGCCGAATCGCCGATTCACCCAGCGCAACGGGCGGCCCAGAAAAAACCACTCATTGAAATCCCCCAGCAGGATCGTTATTCCTGCATTCGGATCCTCCAGCAACGACAGGAGACGACCCACCTGATATCGGCGTTCCCTGGGATGCAGTCCGAGGTGTGTTGCTATGACCCTGATGATAGTGTTGTTCAGGTGCAGATTTATCGCAATGGCGCCTCTTGGCTCTCGCCCCGGCACACTGATATCCAGACGCTCTATACGGTTTGGAACAATCCGTGAAAGAATCGCATTGCCGTAGTGGCCCTTTTTCCCCAGGAGAGTAGGGCCTTCAATCGCTTGGGCGCCAATTGACCGGGCAAGGCCGGCCAAAATATTATTCGGATTGTCACGATCGAAAGCTACTTCCTGAATGGCCGTTACATCCGCATTGATATCCCGCAATATTTCAGCGATGCGTTCCGGTGCTTCAACGTCATCACAACCGACACAACGGTGAATGTTGTAAGTGGCAATTCGGAGCGCTATTTTATTACTTTTCATATTTTTCAGGATTCCCGTGACACGATCAAGCGCAGGCCAATCGCAGTTATCAGCGTAGTCACTACCGCCATAATGACGATGGCTGAAAACATGTTGGCCACGATGGCCGGCGTCGGATCAGGTTGGGAAAACAGGCCGGCACGCAAAGCAATGTCGGCAATAATCAGCTCCACGGCTCCCCGCCCGCTCATACCGAAGCCGACAATTAATGAGTCCTTGCCGGACAGGCCAATCAAATATGCCGGCAGGCCGGCTCCTATCAGCTTGCACAACACTGCAGTGACAATCAGCACCACCAGAAACAAGGGAATATTTGTGAACGCACTGACATCGAGGTGCAGGCCGATCGAAGCAAAAAAAACAGGTGCCAAAAACCCGGTGGTTATCCCTGAAATACGGTTCTGCACTCCTTTAAAAACGTTCGAGTCCATGGTGCGCTTGGTAAAAAAAAGCCCGGCGGCAAAGGCACCTAAAATAAAATGAATCTGCAGCGTTTCCGCCAGAACTGAAAAACCGAAAGCGACCACCAGCAGAATACTGAACTCGAACTCTTCGCTCATACTGTGGTGAAAAATGCGTCCCAGGCGAGGCAGCAGATATGACCCGATAATTGTCACCACGGCCATAAACAGTAAAATCTGACCGGACAACCACAACAATCCGGTCAGGTCCGGCATTTTGCCGGTGCGGATCACCATGGTTAAAACGGTCAGGAGAAGAAGCCCCAGAATGTTGTCGACGATCGCTGCTGAAACGATCATTTTACCGGCGGTGGATCTCAGTTTGGCCAAATCCATCAGCACTTTGGCAGCCACGGGTATGGCTGTGATAGACAAAGCCGTGCCGATAAACAGGGCTTGTGTGGATTTGATATTTGATTGTGGCAGAAAAATCAGGCCAAGTAAAAATCCTGCCAACAGAGGGATGACTAATCCGCCCAGGGCAATCAGCATGGCGGCTCTCGACTTTTCAGTGACCTCCCCGGGGCGCATTTCAAGTCCGGCCATGAGCATCAGAAAAAAAATGCCCAGATCGGTTATGGTCGTGAATACCTCATTTTCCGTGATGGCATGCATGACCGGAAAGCTTGATGGCGAAAACCGGATGGCTGCCCCCAGAGCAATGCCGGCCAGCAGTTCACCTACCAGAGCCGGTTGTCCCAGGCGAACCGCCACTTCTCCGAATACGCGTGTTATCACCAGAAGGATGAGGAGTACATAAAAAATTTCCATTGGAAAACCTATTGATTAAAGTTTAGAAGCATCAGATTATAAATATTTCTGTCATGGATGCACTATTTTCCTTTCTGACCATTTTTTTCAATAGTGTTTGGAACGTATATAACCTATTTTTTGTCCCTATTTTCCGGTATGCCGTCATTTGGAGAAGACGGCTCCGGATATATAATATCAGGCAGCCAAAAAACCTGAGTGCATGCGAAATAAGGTCCATTTCAGGTCGCTATGCATAATATACCCCCTTACTGGTTTTACTGAGTAATGTTATTCTAAAATTAAAAGGTCTGTGATTGACGAAATAAAATGGAAAAGGAGAGAAATATGAATGAAAAAGAGAAATACAATGCTGAAATTAATGCCAGGCTCACCAAATTTGGTGAAACACTGAATGAGATTAAAATCAAACAGGAGCTGATAAATGATCGCCGGCCCGCCTTACAGGTTGGTGCTGTCATCCGCAAACACCAGGAGGCCCGATCGAAAGAGGAGGAGCTGGAAAAAGCAGATGAAAGT
The DNA here is from genome assembly GCA_021737275.1 of Desulfobacterales bacterium. GTDB lineage: Bacteria > Desulfobacterota > Desulfobacteria > Desulfobacterales > JAIPEE01 > JAIPEE01. The sequence continues at coordinate 21,355 of JAIPEE010000012.1, read as the reverse complement.
ACTTGGAAAACAATCAAATCTGAAATGGATGGTCTCATGAATGACATTGACAAAGAATTGAAAGAGGCGCTGGCTTATTTCGGATAAAAAGGCCGGTCCATGACGACCAACGATTAAGAGAATAAAGCCCGGAAAGCTTTCAATGTGGCAGAGGCTGCCGTCAGATCTTTGATATCGGGGATTTTGTTTGTATCTACTTGCTCAATAATCACAAAATCAATACTGCACCCCATTCTCAAAAGTTTATCAATCACGTATCATTTAAATATGATTATGTTCAAATATATCATCGATTCATTCATCTAAGGGCTTGCAGGCAGGTCCGCTCATGATTTTTTTTGAAAGGAGAAAAAATGGCAAATAAAAAAAGAGCGCTGCGCTATTTAATTTTGGCGACCCTGCTCTTACTGGGTGTGGTCTGGTCCCTGGCATCCGCTGAACAGGGAAGCGTCCCGGATTATCCTAACGGCGATCTCATGGCCACGCCGCAATGGTTGGATCAACATGCCGGTGATGATCACATATTAATCGTTGATGTTCGCACCGATGAGCATTTTGACGGACGATTGATACCCGGTGCCATTCGGCTGCCGTGGTCGCTCTTTCGTTATAACAAAACGGAAGCTAATGAGGGCAGCCTTTTCGTCGGCGTGGCTCGAGCACAGGAAATTCTCGGGAGCCGGGGTATCGGTCGCACTCACACCATTATACTTTATGACTCGGTTGCCCGTGACGGTGGTGCAACGGCTTCTTATCTGTTCTGGATACTGGATATTTTAGGCCATGAAAGCAAAAAGATTCTGAACGGCGGCATTGATGCCTGGGAATCCGCCGGTTACGACCTTGTCTCCAAACAGAAAGAATTAACACCGATCCTATATCAGGCGCCCATGCAGGAGATCCGTGGCAGGGGCCTGATCGACGGGGACGATGTTTACAGTAAATTGGGTGACCTACACTATCAGATCATTGATGTACGCTCACCAGAAGAGTATAAAGGCGAAAAGGGCACCCGGGACCTTCAGGGCAACGGATTGAAGATGGGCCACATCCCCACGGCTGTCAACATCGACTATACGCTAAACTGGCGCGACACCATAGCAAAGAAGATCAAATCCTATAGTATGTTGCAGGATCTATACCGCGGACTGGATACGGAGAAAACAATTATCGTTTATTGCAACTCGGGACGTCGCAGTTCTTTCAGTTATTATGTGCTCAGACTGATGGGTATCGATAATGTGTTGACCTACGAACCGTCCTGGAAACAATGGGGCAAGCCTGCCAATTTCTTTCCGGTTGAAACTGTGATCCACAGCCTGGTCGATTCCGGTTTGCCGGGAACGTCATCTGACATCAATCAATCGGCAAGCCGTCCGGATTCTTCGTCTAACGGCAACACACCACCCAAAGCCGGTTATGTTTCTTGCGGAGGTTAAAAATGGATCAACATCAATTGAAGAATAACAGATATTGGAATTGGCTGCCGGCCGCCTTTGCCCTGGCCGGAGTGATTGTGTTTATCTTTGCTACCTTCGGCCCACCGGCCTCATCCAGCGGCTTTGTCAGCACACTCAAGGGAGCCTTGTCAAACGTTGTCCCTGACTACGTTCAATCCAAAGTCCATTATCGAATAATACCAGGTCCGGGCTCCTGGCTTTTTACATTTATTCTCGGCATGGCTATCGGTGGTTTCATCGGCGGGCGCACCTTAAAACGATCAATTACGGATGTGCCGTCCCTCTGGCGCAGGCGTTTCGGCGACAGTCAAATAACACGATACACCGCCACCTTTTTAGGCGGATTCCTTATCCTGTTTGCCTCACGTCTGGCCGGTGGCTGTACGCTGGGTTTATTTATTTCCGGGTCAACACAGCTGGCCTTGAGTGGACTGTATTTTGGTGTGTTGATTTTTGGTTTTGCCATGCTGACGGCACGTCTGATCTACGGCAAGGAGGAAAAATGATCGATAAACTGTTACTCGGATTATTTTCAGGAATTGCTTTTGGCTTTGTCATACAGCGGAGCGGAGCCACTGATCCCGACCGCATGACCCGCTCACACTTGATGATCGATGCCAACATTCCGCAATTTATGTTAGCCACAGTAGCTCTTTCAGCAGTCGGGCTTTTCGGCCTGCAGACAGCAGGTATCGGACATACGGTTATACTGCCCATCAGCTTAGTGGCAACTGGTTTGGCTGCAGCAATATTCGGTATCGGTTGGGGGTTATGTGGGTATTGCCCCGGTACAACCTGGGCGGCTGTGGGTGAAGGACGGCTGGATGCAGTATTTGCATTGGTGGGGGGTATGGCAGGCGCAGCGGTATTCGCACATCTGCATGAACGGTTGATCCCCCTGCTGTATGATCCCACCAATATGGGCCGGCTAACTGTACCGGATTTGATCGGGAATCATTTTCTGGCTTTGGTGATTGTTTTATTCATTATATGCATCATTATCTATTTGATCGGCAGGATCTGGAAAAATGACTCGACAACTGACTAAATCGGGCTGGCTTATAATGTGGTTTATTATTAGCGCATGCGGATCGGGACCGACTGAAGCTCTTTTTGAAAAACCGCCGGTGCCTGTCGGTTATGTGGATCGCCTTGAAATTCAGGTAGGCGATCGTGTTTTGTCGTTCGGTCCGTTTGTGGGATACTACTTCAAACCTTCGTCTGTTGAAGATCTGAGCCAGCTTGATTTTGTCTGTTTCAATGAACGGTCCTTTTACACACTTGACTTGCCGGCTAACTCACAGTTGTACTCAGGCCACGCCCGCTGGCGGCACCTGCCGGAAGACACCCAAACCGTCATCCCGGCAGACGGCAGACGTATCGTACCGGTCTTTTTTTCACAGGCACCCAAATCCTGGCTGAACTCACGACCGGCACCCCTTAATGAATATGTCCACTTTCACTCAGCCTACGACAATCGTGGTGCTGTTCGATTCGGGTATTGGTTCCGACACGTTGCCCAAGCGTCGTTTAACTATGACATGGGCGGACGGGTGACCACAGACAGTCCGTTGTATCATGCGGTGGAACCGGGTCCGGACAAACAATTCGCCCGAATTATCGAGTTCGATCATGGACCCGCCGGTTGATGCTTTTTTTATTTACAGGTGAAAATACGATTTCTGCGATATTTATGAATCCCAGGCATCGCATACTCCAGATACGTCGGACTCACCCCATATTCATCATTCGGTAGTTTTTAAAATGATCATTTATGCTTCGCGAACCCATTTCCTCGCCTTGTCTATCTCCTGAATATCGAAATAGCGAACATCGGCTGCGGTAAACGGTTTAACGAATATAGTTACCCCCTTTTGCCATCTGGCTTCACCTGCCACAGCCAACCGTTCAATATCCTTGAAGTGTTTTGCTGCAAATTTTGTATCTTCCCAGAGTGCTCCAGCCGTCCACCCTTTAAAGTCATGCAATTCAGCCAGCAATCGGATGGAGGAACCCTTTCGTATCTGGTTTTGGATCATCGGAACAAAGGTTTCGTAATCAGTTTTATCCAGCTTTTCACGAAATTTGAGAGTGATGACAGTTCCCACCGCAGTTGTATCCACCTGTATTTCATCGAATCCAATCGGCATATTGACCTCTCTTACGGCACACATGGGTGTGTACCTTGTTTTCTTTCATGTAAAATTAATTGTTGATAATGATATTTTAGCCATCCGATTACGCTTTAAAACCGAATTTAATCATCACCATATCCAACGATGCCGAAATTCCAATACGTACCGGCATGTATTGCCCCATGTTTTGGTGGGTATTTCAAAAATCAAACCAGATCTTTTTTATGAAATATGAGTTGCGGGTTTGAAATCTACTGTCCCTGAACCCTCGGGCTGGGTGGTAGAACCTATATGTGGATAGTTCCATCACTGGTATAATAAATTATTTTGAACGCTTAATTTAGATTCAATATTATATATCGCTTAATATAACAGGAATTTTCTAATGAAGCTGAAAACAATTGTCAACCTCGGCCGGTTGAAAGAAATTCTTACAACCTTTGTCAAATATGGGTTTGCCGATGTCATACGCCTGCTTGATCTTCCGGGTCATCATCTCGCGAACCGATTTATGGATGTCGATCCCGATCTGACACCTTACGAACGTTTTCGTATGGCGCTGGATCAGTTAGGGCCGACATTCGTTAAATTCGGCCAGGTAATGAGCCTTCGGTCCGATCTGTTGCCAAAGCCTCTGATTGAGGAGCTGCAGAAGCTTCAGGACGATGCCGCTCCGGTTGACATCGAATTGATCAAAGCCGTAATTTGTGATAATTTAGACCAGCCGTGGGAAAGACTGTTCCTCTCTTTTGACGAGCAACCTCTGGCTGCTGCTTCACTTTCCCAGGTCCACCGGGCAGTATTGCAGGAGTGCGGTACGGAAGTTGCCCTTAAAGTCCAGCGGCCGGATATTGAATCGAAGATCAACCGGGATCTGAGTATCCTGGACACGATTGCCGAACGTATGCATCAGCGCATACCGGAAATGCAAATTTATGAATTGCCTCGCCTGGTGAAACTGACACGAAAATCGCTCGAGCGGGAATTGGATTTCAGCCGAGAAGCCCGCTCCATTCAGATCGCCCGCAGTTACATGAGGGGTATGGAAGGAATTCATGTCCCTAAAGCGTTTTTGAAGCTCAGTACGCCGCAACTTCTGGTGATGGAATTTGTTCATGGACAAAGCCTGAGAACCATAAACCATGATCTTCTTGAAGATCCGGCAGTGTTGGCCCGCAACGGTTTGAAAGCCACTGTCAGACAACTGTTTGAAGTGGGTTTTTTTCACGCCGATCTACACCCGGGGAACGTGCTCATTTCGAATGGAAACACGATTAATCTGATTGATTGGGGAATGATCGGTCGCCTCACGGCCAGGGACCGATACGAAGTCGTTGGCCTGATTTCTGCAATTGTTGAGAAAGACAGTCGTCGGCTGGTCGATACCCTGCTGGCCATAACTTCCGGGCACACTGAAATCGACAGGCGCGCTCTTGAGCGTGACCTGCTCGGTGTTCTTGATTCCTATCTGGTAGATTCATTATCCGATCTGCGTTTGGGGCAACTGGTACTTGATGTTGCTGAAATGATCCGCCAATACCATTTACAGATTCCACCTGATCTGTTCATGATGATAAAAGCTTTGGTCGCCGCAGAAGGAACGGTGCAACTGATAGACCCGGACATGGATCTGGTCGCCGAGATGCGTCCCCACCTGAAGCGCCTTGCGACACAGCGCTTCCGCCCGGAATCCATCTTGCGTAGCGCACGTGCTTTTCTGTTCAAAATAGCTGCCGCACCCACCCAACTCCCCAGGCGTATCGTTGATATTGTTGAGAAAATGGAAAGGGGTAATCTGCGAATCGGATTTGAACACCGCAATCTGGGCGGCCTTCAAAATACACTCGAAAAAATTTTCAGCCGGCTGACCATGGGAATTATCTTGGGAGCGATGGTCATCGGATCTTCTCTGATCATCACGACCGGCATCCCTCCGATTTTTTATGGATATCCTCTGCTGGGACTGGCAGGCTATCTCATCTCTGCCGTACTCGGATTGTGGCTTATCTTCGATATTCTGCATAATCGTTGACAACGATCATAAAATTTTAATCAACTCAAGCCGCTGCAATACATACTTCATCCAACTGAAGTACTCTTTATCCGGTATTTTAAAATATGGTTTTATCTTTTATTTTTTAAACAGTTACAGAAAATTTTCTTTCAACCATAAAGTAAGGAGGAAAATCATGTCAGAGTCAAAACAAATGCCGGAAAGAGATATCAGTGGGGGTTGTGAAGGTGAATGTCGTGATCGGGTAAAAGAGGGAGAAAAAGATCGCCAGGATTCCCTTGAAAAGGAAGATATGGATTCTTCCGGAGATTATCCCAAGGCGCCAGGCGCAGAAAGACGTAATAATCCGCCGGGTAGTATGGGCGGGCATGTTTAACGGATAATCAAATCTTACTATTTGCATGTCTGAATTGAATATCGGGCGGCAGGTTTATGCCGCCGCCCGATATTCAATTTTATCACAGAAAACATTGTTTGCTGATGTGCGTGTTGAACTCTGTGAGCATAAAACATTAAGACCCGCTAAAAAAGGAGATAAATATGCCCTATGATAATCTGACGGATCTTCCGAAATCAGTCAGTGGAGTATTGCCGAAACATGCACAGGAAATTTATCTGGCCGCTTTCAACAATGCCTGGGAAGAGTACAAAAACCCAAAAGACAGGCGTGACAATGATTCACGGGAGACGGTTGCCCACAAGGTTGCCTGGGCAGCAGTAAAACATAAATACAAAAAGGATGAAGGTAATTGGGAGCCCCGATAGGGCGGTCCGGATACCTTGAATGAATAATCTAAACACAAAGTAAAACCGGTGTTTCATAAAAAATATGTCAAAAAGGGCCTACAATCTCAGCCTTGATGAGGTTTCACCTCCTTTCTGAAGTATATATAGCCTTTTCCCGGTAGCATGCTTGTTTTTCCCGAAGCAACTCAAGTCAAAGTAGTGCATACATTGTTTAGGGTTGGCATTCATTCATGCCGCCATTTGGCCAAATTCCTTTCCCCACTACACTTCATCAGGTGTTTTTCCTGAGAACGGCCGATCTGGATCTATCTTTCCATTTGAACTTTCCTTAAGATCAAGTTTATGAGGCTTATCGGGGCATTATGAAAAAAGAGTATATTACATACGCCAACCACAACAGCGTGATATTTTTTTACGGTGAAGGCGCTGGCTTTTTGAATCAAATCGGAAGAGATGTTTGCATAAGTATATATACTAAATTGGCCGAAAGTGGTGCATATAATTTAAATAGGCAATAATATCATAAAGATAGATCTTAGGACTCGTGTTCAACACCCGATCCGTCCTGCAGTCAGTGGTTTGTTTCACTGTTATAATCATACATTATTCACCTTTTTTCTTCTTGCTTAAAATGAAAAGCTTGGAGTATCTTGGGTTTCGAAAATTGATTTAACTGGGGAACTATGGAGGAATAATTTTTAGAAAGTTAAGTTATTGAAATTATAAAAAAATGGCGGAAGTGCATGGGAATCGAACCCACCCGGGACGTGATTAGCGCCCCACACCGGATTTGAAGTCCGGGAGCCCCACCAGTGAGCTGTCCACTTCCGTTTTGAGTGGTTTATATTATAGATAAACAATAACATGTCAACGAATTTGTCAATTTTGAAAGGTGCCCGTGATAAACAAAGACAGGTTGTCCCAAACATTTACAGATCTTGTCAGGATTGATAGTATCTCAAAAGATGAAGCCGCTATTGCTGAAAATATTTCAAAAATATTTTCTGAAATGGGTGCCGAGATTCTGGTTGATAATTCTTCAGAAAAAACAGGAAGCAACACCGGCAATCTTGTTATTAAGCTTGCAGGCAATCTTGATATCCCACCGCTGCTTTTATCTGCCCATATGGATACTGTTGGGCCCGGTAAAGGTGTTAACCCTATTTTTAAAAATGGTGTTTTTACCAGTGATGGTACCACAATTCTTGGTGCAGATGATAAAAGCGCAATCGCCAACATAATTGAGGCTGTGCGTGTAATTCAGGAAAATGGAATCCAATATGGTCCCATTGAAGTGGTTATAACCGTTTGTGAAGAAATTGGCCTAATTGGCGCAAAATACCTTGATTTTGGCCTGATAGAGTCGAAGTATGGCTATGTTCTGGATACAATGGATACTGAAGGCATTGTTACAAGAGCGCCCGGGGCCAACTCACTTGAATTTACGGTTTATGGAAAGGATGCCCATGCCGGCATCGAACCGGAAAAGGGGATCAATGCCATTCAGGTTGCAGGCAGTGCCATTGCCAAACTTGATTTTCTGGGACGAATTGATCATGAGACAACATGCAACATCGGTTTTATCAATGGCGGTATTGCAACAAATATTGTGCCGAGCCTTGTTACAGTCGAAGGTGAAGTCCGAAGCCACGATGAAACTAAACTTATGAAAGTGACAGATCGTATAAAGGATGCTTTTTCTGAAACGGTCCAAAATTTTCGAAAACAATATGATGATGACCTGCCTGAACTTGATATAAATATTTATAAGGATTTTTCCGCTACAAACATACCGGAAGATCACCCTGTTATTTCTATTGCTAAAGAAGCGGCAAAGCGTCTCGGCAGAGAGCTGGCCACAAAAACAACCGGTGGCGGCGCAGATGCCAATGTATTTTTTGAACATGGTATATTTACAGGCGTTCTGGGAACCGGTATGACGGATGTTCATACGTTAAGAGAGTCGATAACACTTGATGACCTTGTGAAAACAACAGAGCTCCTGATAGAAATCATTAAATGTAATTCAAATAACAGGGCGGCAGAATCTTGATTGCATATTTTGACTGTTTTTCCGGTATCAGCGGCGATATGACGCTTGCGGCATTTATTGATCTTGGCGTACCCCTTAGCTGGTTAAAGGAAAAGCTCCGGAACCTTCCGGTAAGTAATTTTGATCTTTCAGTTTCATCTGTTACACGAAATGGAATTCAGGCAACAAAGCTGAATGTTCAGATCGAAAATAATAATGCCCACAGGGATTATACTCACATTATTTCTTTGATAAATAAAAGCAATCTTCCGGCTTCGGTTGTTACACGAAGTCTCAAAATATTTGAAAGGATTGCATCTGCCGAATCCGAAATCCATAACTGCCCAAAAGAAAAAGTTCATTTTCATGAAGTGGGCAGTATGGATGCAATTATTGATATTGTCGGGACATCACTTTGCCTTGATTATCTCGGTATTGAAACCATTTATTCATCAAGTCTTCCAATGGGAAGCGGTTTTGTAGAATGCCAACACGGTACATTACCGCTTCCTGCCCCTGCCACAGTTTCTATTCTTCAGGGAGTTCCGGTTTATGGGAGTGGTCTGAAACATGAACTTGTTACACCAACCGGTGCTGCTATTATTTCGACAATTTCCGAATCTTTTGGTGCTGTTCCTGATATGAAAATATGTAAAACCGGTTATGGTGCCGGATCAATGGAATTTGATAAGATACCGAATCTTTTACGAATTATTACCGGAGAGCAACTTCAAACCCGGCCTCATATAAATCATGACAGTGTATTGATCGTTGAAACCAATATTGATGATATGAATCCTGAAATATTTGGATATGTTATGGATCGCCTGTTTGAAGATGGTGCCCTGGATGTAAGCTGGCAGCCTGTTTTTATGAAAAAGAACAGACCCGGAACCCGGATTCAGGTGATTTGTGACAAAAAAACAAAGGATAGTGTTATCAACAGGATTTTATCTGAAACAACAGCGCTTGGTATCAGATCCTATTCGGCGGAAAGAACGATTCTTGATCGTGAAATCATTGCAATCGATACTGAGTTTGGGAAGATGACATGCAAAAGAGTTATACGTCCTGATGGTGTTGTCTCTATTGTTCCTGAATATGAAAGCTGCAAAGCGGTTGCACTTGAAAGAGATATTCCGATAAAAGATGTTTATGATTCGATAATTAAATTTACAGGTAAATCCTGATTGGTCATAGTTAACATTGATGACCTCAGAAAAAGTAAAACCGATGGCTAAGTTAAAAGTTCAATATACAAGGCGTGGTAATTTTTCAGACATGAAGGCATACATGTAGTATGTTGAGTGTCTGAAAAATTACCGCAACGCGGTAGATTGGACTTTTTACGACGCCATTAACATTGCCTTGACAAAATACCGTTATGACTATAAAAACCTGACATGACATTTCGGGATAAACTTATAATGCTGCTTGCAACGGGATGTTATACCGGTTATTCTCCTTTTGCACCCGGAACAATCGGCACAATAGCAGGTATACCTCTGGTTTATCTGCTTTCTTATGTGAATTTTTGGCCGGCGGCAATAATTGTTTCAGCCGTAATAATTTTATCCATCCGGATTGCAGGCCGGGCTGAAAAAATTTTAGGAAAGCAGGACCCCGGCTGCATCGTTATTGATGAAATTGCAGGCCTGCTTGTCACTCTTATCGGGCTGCCGGTAAACTTCAGGATGGTTATTTCAGGATTTATTATATTCAGAATCCTTGATATTATAAAGCCGTTTCCAATACGTTATGTTGACAGGAATCTCCATGGCGGTGCCGGTATTGTTCTTGATGATATTGTGGCGGGTATAATTGGAAATATAATATTACGGATAGGGCTTCATTTTATTAATTAACTATGAAAGGCTAAAGAAAAGCTTGAAAAAAAAAGATAATCTCGATCCTAAAATTGGTAAAAAAGGCAAGCTTCGTGAAAATATCGAAATGATTATTATTGCGGTGCTGCTTGCGCTTTTCATTCGCACTTTCATTGTTCAGGCATTCAAAATTCCATCAGGATCCATGCTGGAAACCCTTCAGATCGGTGATCATATTTTAGTTAACAAGTTCATTTACGGCGTTAAGCTGCCGTTTATTCAAAAAACGATTATACCGATTACCAACCCTAAGCGGGGCGATATCGTCGTATTCAGATTCCCCAAAGATCATTCCATCGATTATATCAAGCGTGTTGTCGGTGTGGCCGGCGATACGATTGAAATTATAAATAAAAAAGTATATGTCAATAAAAAGCTTGCCGAACCTGACTATGCGATTCATCTGGATTATCATATGATGCCCGGAAGAGACAATTTCGGACCGATTGTTGTGCCGAAAAAATCACTGTTTGTTATGGGCGACAACAGAGACAGGAGCAATGACAGCCGTTTTTGGGGGTTTGTTGAGCTGGAGGCGGTGAAAGGAAAGGCCTTTATCATATACTGGTCATGGAACAGAGATAAATTTAATGTCAGATGGAACAGGCTGGGTAATTTATTGAAATAAGAAAGACAGGGTGAGATTTAAATGTCTGGAGGGCGTGTTTTCAGTGTAACCGCCAGAATGGTTGTCTTATACCTTGCATGTGGAGAAATAAACTGATGCGGATTTTGATTAAAGGGGGAAGGGTAATTGACCCCGGACATCTGGATGGAATTTCAGATATTATTATCGAAGACGGTAAAGTTAAGGATATTATTGAAAATGGTATTGATGACGCTTTATCGATATCTGATGATATTAAAATCATTGATGCTGCAGGTAAATATGTCACACCGGGTCTGATCGATATGCATGTTCATCTTCGGGAGCCCGGTTTTGAATATAAAGAAACAATAGAAACAGGATGCAAAGCTGCTGCAGCCGGCGGTTTTACTGCTGTATGTCCCATGCCGAATACGGATCCGGTTAATGATGGTGCTGAAGTTACAAGATTTATTATAGATAAGGCCCAAAAGGCGGGTGCCGCACGGGTGTTTCCTGTAGCAGCAATCAGTAAAGGTCAAAAAGGTGAGGGGCTTTGTAATTATGGCGAGCTTAAAGATGCCGGCGCTGTTGCATTCTCTGATGATGGACTACCGGTCTTAAACAGCAATCTTATGCGGCGGTCGATGGAATGTGCAAAACAGTTTAATATTCCTGTTATTTCGCACAGCGAAGACCCCTTCCTTGCAAACGGCGGTTCCATGAATGAGGGCGAGATTTCAGCAAAACTCGGTTTACAGGGTATTCCCAATGCATGTGAAAGTATTATGGTATTGCGGGATATTGCATTGTCCGAACTGACAGGTGCCGCATTGCATATCGCTCATGTAAGCACCAGGGAATCTGTTACGGCAATACGGGATGCCAAAAAAAGAGGCGTAAATGTTACTGCTGAAACAGCCCCCCATTATTTTACACTGACCGATGAAGCGGTTGTTCGTTATAATACCCATGCCAAAATGAACCCGCCATTGAGAACTGAAGCAGATCGAATGGCCATATGCGAGGGGCTTGCTGACGGGACACTGGATGCCATTGCCACGGACCATGCACCTCATGCGCCAATTGATAAAGATGTTGCGTTTGACAGGGCAGCCAATGGTATTATCGGTCTTGAAACATCTTTACCGGTATCCCTGAAGCTTGTAGAAAAGGGTATTCTTTCAATGTATGAACTGGTTGAGAAAATGTCAAAAAATCCCGCCAAAATCCTTGGTCTGGATAGCGGTCTCTCAAAAGGTATGAATGCAGATCTTACAATTATTGATCCCGGTTTGATTTTTACAGTCTCCTCAGAACATTTCAGGTCCCTTGCTATAAACACACCCTTTGAAGGGTGGGAATTAAAGGGAAAAGCAGTTCTTACAATGGTAGGCGGTATAATTGTATTTGAAAGCTAATAATTGAAATAATCTCCAACTTCAGAAGACTAAAATATTTATGCCTGAAAAAAAACCTCATATACTGGTCATTGATGATGAACCCAGCATGCGTGAACTGCTTGAGTTCATGCTGACAAAAGAAGGTTATGATATCTCATGTGCTGAAAACGGCAAAGATGCCTTATCCAGGATAGAATCACAAAACTTTGATCTTTTGCTTTGTGATATCAGGCTTGGGGATATAACCGGTCTTGAAGTGTTGAAAGCGGCAAAGGAAAAAAACCGTAATACGCTTGTTATTATGATTTCAGCATACGCTTCCACAGAAACGGCCGTTGATGCCATGAATTTCGGTGCTTATGATTATGTGCCGAAACCATTTGATAATGAAGAGTTAAAACAGACCATATCAAATGCCCTTAATATTAAAAATCTCGATCATGAGAGAAAAATCATTACGGATGAACTGAAGAAAACGGTTCATTATGGTAAGATTGTCGGTAACAGTCCTAAAATGATGCATGTTTATGACATGATCCGCCAGCTTTCAAAAACAAAAACCAATGTTCTGATAACCGGTGAAAGCGGTACGGGAAAAGAGCTGATTGCCAAAGCCATTCATGAACAAAGTGATCGAAAAAATGAACCCTTTGTTACGATTAACTGTGGCGGTATCCCTGAAAATTTAATGGAAAGTGAACTTTTTGGCCATAAAAAGGGTTCATTTACAGGCGCTACCCAGGATAAAATGGGGTTGTTTGAGGCCGCTAACCTTGGAACCATATTCTTGGATGAAATTGGTGAACTGAGTACACCCTTTCAGGTTAAACTGCTAAGGGTGGTTCAGGAAAGAACATTCAAGGCTGTCGGCAGCAATGAAGATATTTCTGTAAATGTCAGAATCATTTCAGCAACAAACAAAAATCTGGCTGATGAAGTCCTGGCCGGACAGTTTAGAGAAGATCTGTTTTATCGGCTGAATGTTGTCGAAATTAAACTGCCGCCACTTCGTGAAAGAAAACAGGATCTAAAATCCCTTGCCCAGCATTTTCTGGATAAATACGCTGATGAGATGGGGAAAGGTGTTAAAAAAATATCTTCATATGCCATTGATTTGTTGAATAAATATGATTTTCCCGGAAATATTCGTGAGCTTGAGAACCTGATTGAGCGCAGTGTGGCGCTTTCAAGTACCAATATTCTTTTGCCGGACAGTCTTGCTTTATCTGTCAGGAAACGCAGATGGGTAGAGGGTATACACGACAAACGATTTGACCTGGATGATGTTAGCCATGGGGTTATGATAGACAGTATTTTGTCAGACATTGAAAAGGCATATATCAACAAAGCGCTTGATTGTACAAAAAACAATAAAAATAAAGCATCGGAACTACTTGGAATTACATTCAGATCGTTACGTTACAGGCTTGACAAGCTAGGTATTGAACGATAAATGAAAAACTTATGATAAACCCAAAAGTGACAATTTTTGTCACCCATTTACAAAAATAAGAACCAACAATCAAATATAATATAAAAAAGATTTAAATTAGAAATGGTATAAACACATAAAAAACACAATATTATCAATATTTTAACAAAAATTAATACACTGTACTTCAAAAATGGCACGTGACTTGCTTTATACTTTCCTGATAATAACTTTTACTACTTAAAAGTTATTCAAAAGAGGGTGAGCAAAACAGCATCATTTAAGAGGTTTTTTTTTAACAATTTACTTAATACTAAAACATTCACATTTTTAAAGGAGGCCAACACATGAAAAAATTTAAACTGAACAATCAAAAAGGTTTTACCCTGATCGAGCTGATGATCGTTATTGCAATTATCGGTATTCTGGCAGCTATAGCCATTCCTAACTTTATTGCTTATCGAAACAAGACTTTTTGTTCTTCAACAGAGTCTGATGCCAACTTCATTACGGCTGCTGTAGCAGATTATTTCTCCATTCCGGTCAATCAATCTGTAACCAAGGGCAGTCTCGATGTGAGGGATAACCTTTCCAATAACAATACATGGGACCTTGATGCAACGGATGTAAACGAAATTGAAATTACTGTTGACGATGCAAGTGGACGTTGTCCGGATGAATACCAAGATGCTATGGATGCTACTGCTAACCCAACCGGGTATTGGGATGGTAACGGCACGTATATAAAGATACTGTCAAACTGATAATCTGAATTTACTAATGAAAATAAAAAAAAGGGGAAGATTACTTCCCCTTTTTTTTATTGATATTTCTCAGTTGATTTAAGTTCTACTTTTTTTACAAAGGCAGGGCAATGGGCATTTCATTTAATTATCCCAACCCACCGTTAAATAAATCTGCATGGCATTTTCGTTTGTGCCTGTTACTTTTGGCTGGTATTGTCATTGTTATTTTGTGTGTTTTAACCTTGGCAAGTGTGCCGCCTGTCAGCCGGGATGCACTGACCCACCATCTGACCATCCCCAAAATGTATCTGGCTCATGGCGGAATCTACGAGATCCCATCCATCCAGTTCTCTTATTTCCCCATGAATCTGGATCTGCTTTATCTGTCGGCCCTGTATTTTAAAAATGATATTGCAGCCAAATATCTTCACTTTATTTTTGCGCTGCTCACAGCCGGACTGATCTATCGATACCTCAAACAGGTGCTGAATAAGGTTTATGGTTTGATTGGGGCTCTCTTTTTTTTGACCATCCCGGTGATTATCAAGCTTTCTGTGACCGTTTACGTGGATTTGGGGTTGGTTTTTTTTTCATGGGCCTCCCTTTATCTGCTGATTAAATGGTACGATACGGATTTTTCACTGCGTTTTCTAATACCGGCAGGGATCGCTTGCGGCCTTGCATTAGGAACCAAATATAATGGCCTGATTTTACTTCCCATCATGGGAGGAATTATCCCAATTTTATATTCATCAAAAAAAAACAGGCTTGTTCCAAAAAAGGAGATTCGGCTGCGATACAAGCACTCTTTTTCCGGGCTGGGCTGGGCCACTGTCTTTATATTGATCGCACTGGTATTCTTTTCTCCCTGGATGGTCAGAAATATTATCTGGAAATATAATCCTGTTTACCCCCTTTATAATAATGTTTTTAACCGTCCCGCTACGCCTGTACCCATTGAAGTTGGAAAAGAAAAGTCTTTACCGAAAAACGCCTTTTGGATGCGGCGCCATGTCTACGGGGAATCTTTTGTGCAAACCCTGTCCATTCCTATCCGGGCATTTTTTCAAGGGAAGGATGACGTTCCAAAGTATTTTGACGGTAAGCTGAATCCATTTTTACTGCTGCTCCCCTTGATGGCCTTTGTCCGTTTTAGACGGCTTCCTTTTGAAGCGTTTAAGGTACATAGGACCGTATTTGTCATTTTTACGACATTATTTATGTTGTTTGTTTTTTTCAAGGCTGATTTCCGTATCAGGTATATGGCACCGGCCATTCCGCCGCTTGTGGTCTTGTCAATTTTCGGTATCAGGAATATGGCAGACAGAATTTCATTGTTATCCGGACACAAGAAAAAACTCGGACTGGCCGTTTTTACCGCTGTGATATTGTCTGCTTTTGCCTACAATGCTAATTATATCCATGAACTGTTCCACCATATACGGCCCCTTGATTACCTTTCCGGCGCGGTGGATCGTGATGCCTATATCAGCCGGTTCCGCATAGAGCATCCGGTGATTTGTTATGCCAACAATACTTTACCCATGGATGCGCGGGTTTTATGTCTTTCTATTGGAGACAGAACCTATTATGTCGATAGAAAGGTTCACCTTGCAGAAGATTTTTACAAGAAAACAGCAGATCAATATTTGGAAAAAGATCTTTTAAGAAAACTGATGCGATATGGGACTACCCATGTGATTATTAACAAGGGTACGTTTTTCAACTGGCTCAGAACACTTCCTGAAGCTGAACAGACGGTGTTTTTAAATGTGTTTAAGAAGCACACCAGGGTGTTGTATGAAAAGAACAATGTGCTGCTTCTGGCGCTTGAAGTTCAAAATTGAATATGGTAATTTATCAAAACTTATTCATAGAGGCTAACTAATGAAAAATATGTGCAGAATCCAAAAGGAGTATGGTTTTACCCTGATCGAACTCATAATTGTAATTGGAATCATTGGCATTTTGACAGCTATAGTTATTCCGAATTTTATCGTTTATCGAAATAAGGCATATTGTAAACAAGCTGAATCCGATGCAAATGCTATTTCGGTGTTTTTATCCGGCTACTTTTCCATACCGACAAATGAGAGTTATCAAAACCCGACAAATGGAACCCGAAATGTGACATTCCCGTCCTCTCCGAAAAATATTGTTTACACGTGTAATGGAACGAACACGGCAACCGTTTCTAATAATTCAAATGACAGCTATATAATCGCGGTGAAAGATGGAAGTAATCGTTGTCCCTTATCATATCGATCTCAGGCATCTGATTGGTCAAATGCTGCTCAGAATGGTGTTTATTCAAAAGACTTTTAATTTGTTTTTCATGATACGGTTTTATCTGATTGAGGGTAAGGTTTTTCGTATTTTATAAAAGATAAGTAGAAATCTAAAAATGAATAATGATATTATCGATCCTGTAATCAACAATCAAAAAAAATCACTTCATTTCCTTTTTTATTTTATACCGGTATGCCTATTAACATTGGCCGGGTTGATTAACGCCGGCTATTTATCCTTTTCTCATCACAGGGTATATACTGATATAAATTATAGTAGTTTTTGTGCAATTTCAAAAAGTTTTAACTGTGATACCGTTTCACAAAGCTCATATTCAATTTTTTTTGGAGTTCCTGTTCCGGTCTGGGGCGTTTTTGGATATATGTTTTTGTTATTGTTGTTACCATATGCATATCATACAACAGCAAAACGAAAACAGATCTGGCCGATTTTTTTTATTACGGCATCATTATATTCATTTTACAGTTTGATTCTATCAGTAATTTCGTCTTTTTTTATACATAGCTACTGCCTGATGTGTATTTTAAGTTATGGAATAAATTTCGCGTTGATGTTTTACAGCTGGTTGATTATAAGAAGATTTAACGATGGCCGCATTTTAAGTGGAATTCTTTCCGATATTACCTATATCAGAGTTAATCAAAAAAAAATAACGCCTGTTTTTTTATTATTCTTTCTCATATCGGCAACCGTTTTTTTAACTTTTGAAGATTATTGGAATATGGAAATCCATGAAACAGTTTCTGGCATTTCACAGGGGATTACCGAGGATGGTCATCCCTGGATCGGCGCAGAAGTTCCGGAAATTACAATAGTTGAATATACTGATTATTTATGTTTTCAATGTAAGAAGATGCATTTTTATTTAAGAAATTTTGTTGCTGAAAATTCAGACAAAATAAGATTGGTGCATGTTAATTTTCCATTGGACAAGGAGTTCAATGCTGCTATTAATGAAGATCTTCATAAGGGTGCCGGGCGGATGGCAATGCTTGCAATTTACGCGGGGATGAATGGTCATTTCTGGGAAATGAATGATGTCCTTTTTAATATAGATCACTCTGAAGGTTCAATCAGTTTAAAGGACATTGCTGATAAAACAAACTTTAAAGATAATGAGTTGCGCTGGGCTTTGAATAATACTCAGATAAGGCTATTACTTAAAAAGGATATTGCAATTGGTATTAAGGCAGGTATTGTGGGCACGCCTACATACGAAATAGACGGTAAAACATATGCAGGGGTAATTCCTTCTGATATTATTGAGAAGTATAAATTTGGAAAGAAATAATTGTTTAACTGTAGCAGTATACTTACGAATATTGTTAAAATAATTCTGGAATGCCATGTTTTAACAGCATTCGTAATTTATGTGGAATAAGACTAAAAGTAGAAAAATAATTTAACGAATTAATTTTTTTTTCATTTTGAAATTTTTTTCGTAAACGTAACAACCTTTTCCTGTTAGACCAAAGAGATACGAATACATGAAAGTATATTGATTTAAAGATTGTTGAATCTTTTTTAATAGTGCAAAGTAATAATCCTTCCCCAAAAAGTAATATTAAATGCAGGGGAAAAATGAATTGAAAAAAAATTGTGGGATAGCACAAAATCATTACATAGGTCTTGTTTAATTCACTCAACGTTCTTCTTTTAATTGAGGTTACTAAACGATTCTTTGTCACTTTACCTCCGCCAAGACTACGACCAACCCAATGATAAAAACCTGAAGCATGAATCACATTAACCGGAAATCCTTTTAATCGTGACAGGCAGGAAATGTACATATCTTCAGCTAACGTGTTAAACCAGTCCGGGAAACCGCCTAATTCTTCCCAAAAAGGTTTTGGTATCCACAAGCAGGCACCAATTACCATTCCAACTTCTTTTCTAACAGGAGATAAATTGGGTACGGGATTTAAAAAAATATCAAATGTGCTTCCAATATCAATAATTTTATCCGTTGACGCGTTATATTGCGGAAGACCAAGTATTTTATTTGAACCATCCTTTTGAGTGGCGTGGTGGAATAATGTTTTAATGGCATCAGGGAAAAGAACAGCATCATTATTAAGAAAAAGAATGTATTCACCTCTTGCAATAGCAGCCAACCGATTATTACTCACACAAAAGCCAACATTTGATTTACTTTCAATTAATGTTAAAAAAGGATATTTGGATTTAATGTGTTCAACAGAATTATCTGTAGAAGCATCATCATGGATGAGTAATTCAATTTCAAAATTGCAGTCTTGATTGAGAACCGAATCAATACAAGCGTCGATAAATTTAATTCCATTATAATTTGCAACACAAATTGAACAAATCGGGTTTATTTTTTTTCTTTTATCAACCAATTCCATGTGTTGCGTATCCCTGTTTCAAGATTTGTTTTTGCTTTCCAGTCACACTTGCTCTGAATTTTAGTATTATCAAGAATAACCGATTTTATATCAATTTTTCTTTGTTTGGTATATTTGTATTTTAGCTTTTTATCACATACATTTTCAATAATATGAATAACCTGGTTTATATTATATCCACTATTAGAGCTAATATTGAATATCCCATTTAATGAGGGATATTTAATAAATGTTAAAATTGCATTGATCATATCTTCTATATATATATAATCACGGACAATTTCACCATCACCCCATATTTCCATTGTTTTATCATCTTTAAGATTTTGAAGTATCGTTCTGATTAATCCAAAACCTTCACGAAGCGGCTGGCCTGGCCCATAAAGATTAGAGGGTCTTAATATTTTTAAGTTGAAGTTATATTTATTTGAAAAAGTTTGCAAAAAAAACTCTAAAGATAATTTGGCAGCACCATAAAAAGATAAGGGATAAAATGGGTGTGACTCTTTTATAGGACAATCCAAAAATGAATTGTATATTGCACCGCCTGAAGAGATAAAAATTAAGTTTTTATTTTTATAACTGCTTAGGTAGTCTAAAAATTTAATTGTTGGAGAAATATTTTGATCAACTTCAATTGTTGGATCAGTTGCTGAATCGCCCGGAGTGGTTGTGGATGCAAGGTGAATAATTGTATCACAGATTGGGATTGTCTCTTCTAATAAGGCTTTATTATCCAGACTGCCTTGATGGTAAATAATCAGATCATCTTTAGGGTCAGGTAAATGTGGAGAAATTACATGGATCTCATAATCATTGCTATTTATTGCAGAAGATAAGCTCCGGCCCATATAACCGGACCCACCGAGAAGTAATATTTTTGATCTGCTCATATACCACCTGTTAAATTAGAGATTGATAAATATTATTAAAGCGATTTGCGCAGTCATCCCAGGTGCCAATGTGTTTTTTTATCCGTTTTTTAGATTTATTTCCAACATACAAGTTGTTGACAGGGTTTGAGAGAAAACAAATCGATTCTAATAATTGTTTTTGAGATGTAACAATATAACCCGTTTCTCTATGTTGAATAACATCAGTATGAGCTTTTAGGTTTGAAGCGATAACCGGTAACCCCGAGGCCATTGCTTCAAGAATAACCTGGGGGCGTCCTTCATCATGTCGACTTAGTGTAATAAAGCCTGTTGCTTCAGGAAACCATTTATTATTCAAAATTGAGGGTCGTACAGGTCCATGATATTTTACCCAATCGGGTATATCAATATTTTCCTGATTTGGACCAAAAAGATGAAGTTCATTTCTCTCATTAAAAACATTTTTCCCCCATTCAAACAAGGGTCCTATTTTGTTTTTTGTTAAACGAATGACAGAAATCCATTTCAAAGGGGCCTCAGCCTTAAAATTTCTTTTTATTTGAAACCATTTTACATCAACGCCATAAGGAACCGTTATAATTTTTGCTATATCTCCAAAAAAATTTTCAAGATCAGTAACCATCCATTCAGCATTAGGAGCAATAATGCATTTTCTTTGTTTCATGACATTTCGCAGCAAGCATTTCATTCCTGGAAATTTAAGTAAGCCAAAATCACTTCCTAATACTGATATTACTGCCGGTATTGAATATCCATAGAGGGGTATGGCATTTTGGAGCCAGTTGATATGGGCAATATCATTATTACGTTCACGTTTATACATTTTTCTAAGGTTCAAAAGCAATTTACATATTGAACCCGCTGCCAAAAGTTTTTTAGAACGTAAGAGATGTGCTATACCTCCTTGCATCATGAGTTTATAAAGAAAATCAGATTCAGATCGTAATGAAAGAATTTTAGCATTTGCCGGCAAATCACCAGGAGGCAACCATACGCCAAGATTGATATTTTCTTTAGAACTAAGCGCATTAACGAGATTTGCTGTAAATGTACCACGCCAATCTTTTTTATTGAAAGGATATGTTGTTCCTACAAAAAGTACATTCAAATTATTTTCTGACAAGGAAAATGACCTCTGAAAAAAATATTAATTGGATTTTATAGTAACGCCTAATGTTCTTTTAATAGAGCTTTTTATTAAGATCTAAAGTTTAGAGTTACAGCTCCACCTGGCATCTCATTTTATAGGTGGATGATTTTTAACAATTTGCTCTTTTACAATTAACGGTGCACCCTTTACTACAGTCAGGTACAAAATGGCTCATTTGGCGGTTTGAATTTT
>JAIPEE010000054.1 GCA_021737275.1 Desulfobacterales bacterium | reverse complement strand
ATCTCAGGCGGATTAATATCAAAAATACCGTTCCACCCGCCGAATGTTCCCTTAAAATAGGCAAACACCCGTTTTATAACCTCACCGACAGCCCAGCTCGCCATGAAAAAATAGACGGCCCTTGTCCGCATTAAGGGCAAGCTGATTATAGCCGCAACGACGGCTGTAACAAATGACCCCATTAGAAATGTTGCCCAGAAGGGCCATCCGAACTTTAATAAAAATACGGCAGAGGTATAGGCGCCGATGCCCATGAACCCGGCATGCGCAAATGATATAAAACCGAGTGTCCACAGCAGCCACATGCTGGTTGCCATGCCCACATTGAACGCAATTGATATTATGGTGTGCATTATATAATTATCGCCTCTTGCCATTAAAGGAATTAACGATAAAAATATAGCTGCAGATAGCCATATGTATTTTGTGTTTTTGCTGTTTTCAATCATTTTAATCTTTCCATTCTTGTCCAAATAGGCCTAAGGGTTTAAATACAAGTACACCGAATATTGCTAAAAATCCCAAAATATAGGCAATGTCCGCACTGAGTAATGTCGTCACAAAGCTGTCAATGAATCCGATGATAAAACCGCCGAGTAATGCACCGGGTATGCTTCCCAAACCGCCCATGATAACAATCATGAACGCCTTAACCGTAGCAATAAAACCCATGGTCGGTATAAGAGACGTCATCGTTCCCATCAGGCAGCCGGCAATCGCTGCAAGTGCGCTGCCTAACCCAAATGCAAAATAATGAATTCTCTGGGTATTGATGCCTTGCAGTAAGCTGGTGTCCGGATCTTCAGACACAGCTCTCATGGCAATACCCATTCTTGTTTTTTGAAGAAAAAACCAGAGCAGTAATAATATGATGCAGGCAATTATAGATATCACAAGCCGCTCATATGTTAAAAAAGCACCAAAAATATGGAAGCCGCCATTAACGACACTCGGAATACCCCGGACAACCGTTCCGAATGTCAGCAAGCCGCCGCTTGAAATAATCAGCACCAGCCCCATTGAAACGGCCAGTGAATAGAGCATGTTTTTACCATGTAATGGCCGAAAAAGCAGAATTTGTAAAACAACCCCTACACAAAAAATAACCAGAGCGCTGACTATTATTCCAATCCAGTATGGTAAATGAAATACCGAAAACCAATAGAATAAAAAATAACCGCCCAGCATGTATAATTCTCCATGCGCATATTGTACGATCCTCATTATACCAAAGATCAACGTCATCCCGATTGCAATCAGAGCATACATTAAGCCGAGCGTTATGGCGGTTACTGCCATCTGTATATATAGATCCATTTTAAAAACCTCACCCAATAATTTATTGTGTATTATAGACTATAGCTTTTAGATATTTTCCCTGTAACTGGGAGTTGCTGCATAAATTCATAAATTGTTTTGCACAAAGCATACCACAATAAACATTTTTATATTTCGCAAGGGGTAAAAACTATTTCAGGGGTATTTTAATATATCTGTCAAATGATATCCATGCGTCATAAATTCAGTACCGATATCAAATAAATTTATTTCTATAAGCGAAATGCAGGGCTGAAATAAAAGTTGGAAACTTCATTTAATTGTTTCAAAAAACTTGTAAAATACTTTACAAATTTTACATTTTTGTAAAGTTGTATTGTAAACTTTACAAAAATAGTTGTTCTCACCTTTTGTAGAATTATAATTGTTTAAAAATCCATGGGGGGGGTATAAATTGATTGGTTTTATTTTTTTTACCATTGGTTGAATAAATTGCTGCCGGCTTACCATTTTGTATCTGGAAAAGAATCCATGGCGCCTTTTCACTGAAGGGGATCAATTGGTCTTCATTAAAGGCCCATTCACCGCCGGCAATATTTTTAAAGGTATGATTGGCAATATAATTATTTATTTTTCTAAAATTATCATAGGTTCCTGTTTTTTTAACGGCGTCTGCCCATACCATAAGACAATTATACCCCTGCCAGGAAGAGGGACCGGCATCTTCACCATATTTCCGATTATATGATAAAAGCCAGTTTGAAATTTCTGCTGTCGCATGGTTTAGAATTTCAAATCCTGAAGATGCGCCCAGCAGACCATTAATTTTATTATCCATTATTATTCTAAAATCTGCAAAAGTAGCGCCATAAGAAAAGTTCAAAACCGAACTTGTAGGTGCCTGCATAAATTGCTGGAAAAAGGTTATCATGTCAGGAGTGCTCAATACTTCGAAATGTATATATGCCGGCCTGCTTTCCCGAATAAGCTTAAGAATTGGCAGCCAGTTTCTATTTCCATATGGTACGACTTCATGCAGCACTGTTTCCCAGCCGTTTTTCAGTGCAACTTTTTCTATTCCCTCTCCCATCCTGCGGCACCATTTGTCATCTGCATTTATTATAGCAATGTTATTATTGGTAAGATTGAATTTTATTTGTTGCAAGGCAACCATCGTCTCATTTGCATGATCCTTCTCTATAGGAGCAACCATAAACATATTGGAATATTTATCCGGACTTTCTCTGAAAACTTTTATGGCATCTTCTGATGCATCCTTAACAAAAGTTGGAATTTCATACCTTCCGTAAGCTCGATAATCTTGGCCGGTTCCTGCCAAACCGGCATGAATACAATGCACTTTTTCAACCTTAACTAACTGATGACTTGCGCTCATAACAATTTCCTGAGTCAAATCCTGCGTATCAAAATGAATTATTTGTAAAGTCAGGCCAAGTAGCCCTCCTTTTTCATTTATTTCTTCGACAGCCATCTTTAGCCCGCTTAAATAATCAATTCCATCTGAAGAATATTGACCGGTTAATGGAATCGCAGCGCCAATTTTAATTACTTTAGATGAATCAGCTATCGCAAAATTTCCAGTTCGCAATATAAAAAAAACTAAAGCCAACAAAATTAGTAAACTAATATTTAATTTTTCTTTCATTTTACCTGCTTTGGTCACAATAAGAAAAAATAATTTAGTTCGATATATTATATTTCTTAAGCTTTGAATATAATGTCGGGCGACTCACACCCAGTATTTGCGCCGTTTTTGTAATATTTTTACCGGTTGAGTTAAATATTTCTTCTATCTTTTCCGGATCATTTTTAATATTAACATTATTGACCGTATTATCCTGGAAAATTTCTTGCGGCAGATCATTAACATGAATAACGGACTTGTTACATACTATATATGCATGCTCCAAAATATTTTTCAGTTCTCTGACATTACCATTCCATCGGTAATTTAAAAATAAATTCATTACATCTTTTGACACATCATTAATTGATTTTTTAAATTTTTTATTAAAATCGCTTAAGATATGTTCAATTAAAAAAGGAATATCTTCTCGCCTTTCACGAAGCGGCGGCATCTTAATTTCAACTACTTTTAAACGATAATAAAGATCTTCCCGAAATAACCCCTTACTGATTTTGTCCTGCAAATTACAATTTGTTGCAGCAACAATCCTTACGTCAACTTTAATCGGATTATAATCCCCAACCTTTTCAATTTCTTTTTCCTGAAGAACCCGTAGGAGGCGTAATTGAATATGATGTGAAATGTCTCCAATTTCATCCAAAAAGATGGTTCCTTTATCTGCAAGTTGAAATCGACCGGTTTTATCTTTAACTGCGCCCGTAAAAGAGCCTTTCACATGTCCAAATAATTCACTTTCCAGTAAGTTTTCGGATAGCGCACTGCAGTTGACTGTCACTAAATCCTGATCAGAGCGGGCACCGCTATAATGGAGTGCTCTCCCTATCAGCTCTTTACCGGTGCCGCTCTCGCCGGTTATCAAAACCGTTGTATCAATATTGGATAAGTTATCAACAACAGCAAAGATGCTCTGCATTTTATCACTCTTGCCAATAATATTATGGAAATTATATTGTTCCTTTAAGCTATTTTCTAATTTTCTTAAACGGGTTATGTCACGAACTAAAAGCACAGCACCGATACACTTTTTATAAGGATTCATAAGCGGTGTTGAGTTTACAATGACAGTCTGATTTAATCTGTTTGTGCAATTACACTCAATTAGATGCTCACTTATGGTTATATTATTTACCAGGGTTTTTCTTAAGACATTAAAACATTCACGATTACATTGTGTTTTAATGGAATTAATGTTATTTCCTATTACTTCTTTTGGGTCAATACCACATATCCTAAAAGCTGATGAGTTACATTCAGTCACCTGCATGTTTTTATTCACAGTCATTATAGAACTCTTTATACTTCGAAATATAGCAGCAACATTACTTTTGTACTCTTCATTTTTGTCTTTGAGCTGTTTCAATTCCAAGGCATTTAAAACAACTTTTAAAAGTTCAAATTTCCTAATAGGCTTTGACAAATAATCAAATGCGCCCAATCTTACAGCTACCGATGACGTGTCAATATTGGGTTCACCTGTAATCATAATTACAGGACATCTCATTTTTCCTTTAATTTCTCTTAATAAATCAATACCGGTATGCCCGCCAAGAATAATATCAGCAATAACCAGATCGGGTTCAAAGCTGACTAATAACTCTATGGCCGAATCAAAGTCTATTGCTGTTTTTACATCATAACCTTCACCTGTTAGAAACCGGGTAAAATTAAATCGTATACTTTGTTCGTCATCGACAATTAATATCTTACTATTTTCAAAACCATTTGGCATATTTTTTATATCCTTTCAGTTACTTTTCAATTGCCGGAAAATCGATTAAAACTTCTGTGTACTCTCCAGCTTCACTTTGGAAGTTAAGTCTGCCGTTAAAACTTTTTATGATTCCATGCGAAATACTCAGACCCAATCCGGTTCCCCTATTTTTAGGTTTTGTTGAAAAAAAAGGATTAATGATTTTATCCTTAACATCTTCCGGGATGCCTGTTCCGGAATCGGCAAATATTATTCGAACATATTTTATCTTATCAATTTCAACAACCATAGCCCTTATTGACAGTTTTTTACTATTGCATGGTTCGGGGTATTTTTCATTTAATGCATATTTGGCATTAAGTAATATATTTAGGAATACCTGTTGAATTTCATCACTTCGTGCCATGATATCCGGCAAATCGGGTTGAATATCTACAAGCAATTTAATGCCGCTATTCAGCAGCTGTTTGCCATATAAATCCAAAGAATTGTTTAAAACGGATTCAACTTTAATCTGCGTATGCTCTCCCTTATCTTCCCTTGCAAAGGAAAGTAAATTTCTGACAATTTTTGCAATCCTTTCGCTTTCATCAATAATTTTATTGGGAATATCAAAAGCATCTATGGAATGTTCCTGTAATATGTCTTCAAGACTTTCCACATAATTTATGACGCCACTGATAGGATTATTTATTTCATGGGCAACACCTGCTGCCAACTCTCCAATTGATGCGAGGTGTGAAGCTCTAACCACTTCCGCCTCATATTTTTTTCTTTTAGTTATATTACGATTTAGTACTAGAATTTTATCTTTACCATCAATATCTTTAAAAGGTGAAAAAACAACTTCAAACGCCTCATTATTACCAAAAATGGCTTCCACCTGTTTAATAGAATTATTTTTCAAAACATCTATAGCACTACAAAAACTGCAGGGTGCCTCCAAACCATGGTACTTTTTATAGCATTTATACTCTTCATTATCTTTATATATGCTAGCCAATATATCATTTTGGAATTCTATATTATAATTATCGTTAATGATATACATAAAATCGCCCATTGCATTCAGTACAGTACGAAGCTTATCACGTTCATTAATTAAAATTTTTTCTACGGCATTTCGCTCTCTTATCTCGGCAGAAAGTTCATTAGCATGCCGGGTATTAAACAATCGCAGACGATTTAATTCCAGAAAACGGGACATAATATAAAAGCCCGATATTAAAATAATTAAGAATGATAAAAAAAACGAATTAATACGTATCTGTTTATTTTGTATCTTGATTTTATTTTTCAAAAATTTGCTTATATCTTCCAATCCTTCTGTAAAAGCAAAATTTGTAACTGTCGTATTCCGGCGTAATATTTTTAACAGCTCCATCAGCTCTTTGGAAAGGCTGTTTTGTGCCATATTCTCACCAAAGTCTATCAGTAAGTTTCCGGAGTTGGATTTACTATTTGAAAACTTATTATAATCTTCAAATAGCTTTACTGCGGTAATCAGTCTGCTTTGTATTATTTCCCAACGAAGTTTTGCAATTGCAATTTTTGACTGTATATAATAATTATTATTGATCTGTTTTTTTGTAAAAGGATTTTTTAAAAATTTATGAAACTCTTTATTAAATTGATTATTTAAAGATAGCCATTTATTTTGAGTTTCAATGAGATTATATGTTGTAAGGAGTTCCTGTGATACAGTCTCGGCCTCTCTCCAGTTAAGGAGCAAGTTACTCAACTGAAATTCAGTCTCCTGCAATGCCGATAATTTGGCGTTCGAATAAATTGATACGGCCATGACCCCGCATAAGCTGCAAAGAACAATCAAGCCAAATATAAAAAGAGGTTTCCTTTCCAATCTTTAATCCTATTCGACGATATTTTAAAAAAAATGGGTAACTGTAAAAAAATTATTCCGGCCAAACAGAACAGACCCGTTTAATCATCTGATTTTTCTTATATATTCTTATTTCAAGGTTTAAAACAATCCAATATATATAAGAAAGTTTTTGAAACCTTGTTCATCTTCCACGTTTTTAATAATTTTCTCATATATTTAGATAGAATTCAATCGCAATATATGTTCCACAATGTACCAATCACCTTTCCCCTTTGTAAATTGACAAAATATATATAAACGGCTAAGAAATTAAGCTGCTGTCTTTTCAAAGTATTCTTATCAATCTTCACACAAATGGAGGTTTTAATGAAAGTTATTACATCTAACACGCTTGAAAAAAAAAGTGAATTCGCTATTCAGTTCACCAGAGAAACTGATGATATATATATAGACAATGAAATTTCCCGTATAAGCATTAAAACACTTTATAAAGAACTAAAACAGCAATATACTTCCCGTTTCAGGGGTGCAATAGTATACTCAGAAAAGACTTTCCGTAACAATATCAGGCGAACAATTGAGATTATGAGCCAATATTTTGGTGAAAGGTTCAACCTGGAATGGGCAGTCAAATCATCACCTGTCAGGGAACTTGTAAAGATTGCTGCCGAAGAAAATGCCGCCTTTGATGTCGGATCTTACGAAGAACTGGTATTAGCATCTGAGTTTACAGACGGCAAAAACATATACCATACGGCACCCGGAAAATTTGACTGGGATATTGAAGCAATTGTCAAAAATAAGTGTGTATCAATTTCAGATAATCTCATGGAACTAAGAGAGATTAATGACCTGTCAAAATCTTATGATTTCATCACTGATATCGGAATCAGAATCAACCCTGCAATCAGTTCACATACACAAAAGGAAATATCTACCGGAGGCCTTGACTGCAAGTTCGGCCTTCCTGAAATGAACGAGTCCTTTTTTAATGAAGTAAAAAAAATGACTCATATCAACATCAGGGTCCTTCATATGCACATCGGATCCCAGGTCTCCGAACCGGATGACTACCTTTTGGCTTTAAAAAGTATGACCGGCGTTTATAAATCATTTACGGACCACGGCATCAAAATTGATACCATCGACATTGGCGGAGGCTTCCCGCACTGCTATATGGAAAGCCGGGAAAATGATATCCGGGTATCGGAAGAGAATCATGCGTTTATGAATTTTGTTCCTTATACTTTTGAGGATTATATCAGTAAAATCGCTTCCAGCATAAAATCAGCTCTCGGCAATGACCATCCCAGAATTTCCATACAGCCCGGTCGTCATATTACAGCCGGTACTGCCTTTGCCATTGGCCATATTTTGAATGTAAAACAATATCCGAATGATATCCGATGGCTGATGTCTTCTGTTTCAACCAACGATATTAACGAAAAGATGGGAAGCCCTGATTTTTTTGTCGACTTCCATATTTTGCCGCAAATACCCTCTTCGGAACAGGTGCCGACAGCCATCGGCGGTGCATTATGCTTTTCAGGAGATATTTTAACACCATGGGAAACGTCTGTTAATGCACCAAAAATTATTTCCAGAAATGATATTATTCTATATACTAATATTGGTGCATACTCTGTTTTTGGTTCCGGAAACTGCCATAATATACCAAGACTTCCAATTCTGATGATCGACCGGCAATCTAATCTGATCGAAATCAGACCCCAGGAGAAACCATATTTTGAATAAACGAAGGCGTTGTTGAAATCAACTATCAACCAATATAAAGGCTCAATGCATAGCATTGCCTATGATATCCGATCAAAGCTTTACGGCAAACGGAATGGCAAGCAATGCCAGCCCTGCAGAAAGGCTGAAAGTAAACTCAAGCCCGAATATATCTCCCAGTGAACCGGTCAGCATGATGGTCAACGCGCTTATCATAAAATTAATTGTCATATAAATACCGTTTATAAAGGACGGATGGTCATTTTTGCGTTCATTAACAGCTGCCAGCATGACGGGGCCTGTAGAAAGAATGGTTATACCAAGCATAATCAGTATCGGTATTGTAAAAATTGTATTCACTGTCATAAAAAGCCACATCAGAATCGGGGATAATACGGATACAACAATCAGCACTTTTTTCCTGCCGAATCGGTCCGATATGGTACCGGCACTAAATGCACCGGCGGCACCGGCAAGTTGCAGGATTACAAGCGATATCCCGCCGAGCCATAATGAACCTCCCTTTACGGTGATATAGGTGGGAAGAAATGTTGTGAGCGCCCCTTTCATAACGGCACGGAAGAATGTAATGGCGGAAAGTCTCAGGAAAAGCGGGACAAAACCCTTAAGCGTCTCTTTTATTCCAATAAGTTCGGAACCGTTTTTTTTGAATTCATCTGAAATTCTGATTTTTCTGATTTTAAAATACAGTATAACGGATGCGGTAGCACCAAAGGGGATAAGTCTGTACGTTCCCGCAAGGCCCCAAAGTGAAACAGCGCCCAGAATGATAAGAGGCCCCAGGGTCCTGGCTATTTCCCCTCCGAGCATGTAAAAGCTCATACCTTTGCCAATTTGATCGCCGGCCAGCTTTCTGATCATAACAGGGGCGGGAACATGAAACATAACCGAGCTTAAACCCATAATAAAAAGAAGCATAATTAAACTTTTATAACCGGGCACAACCCCCAAAAGGCTCATGGAAACAGCCGTTATGGACGGTGCTGCGATAATAAAATATCGAACGCTTATTTTATCGGCAATGATTCCGATAACCGGGTTCAACAGGGATGGAAGCCTCTGGGCAACCGCTAAAAAACCTGCCATCGTATATGTCATTCCCAGTTTTTCAATCAAAAGCGGCAAAATCGGTGCAAGAAAAGATGAATAGATATCGTGAACCATGTGCGCAATTGAGATAAGCAGAACATTATCTGATTGAAACTTCTTTTCCATGAAAACCGGTCCGATATTTTTAAGTGTTATTATGCAAACAGGGGTTTATAGATTAATTATACCCGGTTAGCAATACTTATCGGCAGAGCGAAATATGTCATTTCATATATATCCAAACACGCTTTCCCGGACTGCGCATATGGAATTAGGCTGATTAAAAAAATGCCCTGAATTACACCTTTATGGTTGGTTATTACAAGTTATTACTGGTAATCCTTAATCTTTGTTAAACATAAACCGGTTTTACCTTGACATCGATTACCTGCTCTGAAAAAAAATTATGAACAATATAAAATAAGTAAAATAATAACTGTAGGATCTTTTCAAGGAAAGGACATAGCAGATGAAAAAAAGTACTTTGATAAAACAGTTAAGCGTTATTTTGATGATCACCTTATTTGGAACCGTATTACCGTTAAGCGTCTCTGCAGAACCACAGGGAGAACTGATCATGTTCCATGCCGGCAGTCTCTCCGTACCGTTTAAGACCATGGAACAAGTTTTTGAAGCCAGATATCCCAAGGTAGATCTTCTTCGGGAGGCAAGCGGCAGCTCAAATGCAGCCAGAAAAATTTCCGAGATTAACAAGCCCTGTGACATCATGGCCTCTGCTGATTATCAGGTTATTGATAAATTACTGATCCCCGGTTTTGCAGACTGGAACATTCGTTTTGCAACCAACCAGCTTGTTCTCTGCTATACGGATAAAAGTGAGTATGCAAATGAGATAAGCGCTGAAAACTGGTATGAAATCCTTGAGAAAAAAGGCGTTGTCTGGGGGCATTCCGATCCCAATCTTGACCCCTGCGGTTACCGCTCATTGATGGTTTTACAGCTTGCAGAAAAACATTACAAAAAGACCGGGCTTTATGACAAACTGATAGCAAACCGTCCCAAAGAAAATGTCAGACCGAAATCCGTTGAGCTGATATCTCTCCTTCAGACGGGCAACATGGATTATGCGTGGGAATACCTTTCTGTGGCCGTACAACATAATTTAAACTATGTTGTTCTGCCGGATGAAATAAATCTTGCAAATTACAATTTCGATGATTTCTATTCACAGGCGGTCGTCCAGGTAACCGGTAAGGAACCCGGTACATTTATGGACATCAAGGGAAAATCCTGCACCTACGGCATCACCCTCGTAAAAGATGCTCCCAACCCGGAAGCAGCCATTGCTTTTCTTGAATATATGCTGGATCCGGAAGGCGGATTAAAGGTACTCAAGGAGATGGGGCAACCGCCTTTTATTCCCTGTAGAATACCTTCAGCAGATATGAAAAACGCCCTTCCCGGGAGCTTACAAAAACTGGTTGAAGTTAAAAAATAGGCAGAAAGTTTTATTCAT
Source organism: Desulfobacterales bacterium (assembly GCA_021737275.1). GTDB lineage: Bacteria > Desulfobacterota > Desulfobacteria > Desulfobacterales > JAIPEE01 > JAIPEE01. Next base: position 11,739 of record JAIPEE010000054.1, on the reverse strand, counting down.
TCATGAAAAAAAAGGATCCGTTTTTCTGGGTAACGATATCTTGCGGCATCATTATTATGGCATTTATCCTGCTGCCATTGGTCGAAATGATGGCGGCACCGTCGCTACCCATGCTGAAAAAAACTATCTGCGACAAAGATGTGGTGCGGTCCATCCGGTTGAGTATTATCACAGCCGGATCAGCCGCACTGATATCTTTTCTCCTTGGAACACCCCTGGCTTATTTCCTGGCCAGAAACCATTTCCGTGGGAAACGGTTGATAGAAAGCATCATTGACCTTCCCATTGTGATCCCCCACCCTGTTGTCGGCATTGCCATCCTCAGTGTTGCAGGAAAAAACCACTGGTTGGGCAAAATACTGCACGAACTGGGAATTCGTATCATGGGCAGTGTAACCGGAATTATTGTTGTATTGATTTTTGTGGGAATGCCTTTTTATGTCAATTGTGTAAAAGACGGCTTTGAACGCGTTTCTCCCAGGCTGGAAAATGTATCCCGAAGCCTGGGTGCTTCGATGTTCAGCACCTTTTTCCGGGTAACATTCCGGCTGGCCTGGCGCAGCATGGTTATCGGTTTCATCATGGCAATGGCCAGGGCAATCAGCGAGTTTGGTGCTGTTGTCATTGTTGCCTACCATCCAATGATAGCCCCGGTCATGATTTATGAACGCTTTGCAGGCTTTGGATTAAAATATTCCCAGCCCGTTGCCGTCTGGCTGGTATCAGTTTGCCTTATATTGTTTCTGACGGTCCGAATTCTAACATTAAGAAAACCGGCAACCTCATGATCCGAGTTACAGATCTTAATATAAACCTCGGTGGTTTTCAGCTCTGTGATATCAACCTCACAATTGCTGAAAATGAATTTTTTGTTTTAATGGGCCCGACAGGTTCAGGAAAGACAGTCCTGCTTGAAGCCATTGCCGGTCTTATTCCTGTAAAAACCGGTAATATTTCCGTTGATAAAAAAAATATTACCCGGATACCGCCGGAAAAAAGAGGCGTCGGCATTGTTTACCAGGACCAGGCACTCTTTCCACATCTCACAGTAAAAGAGAATATCCTTTACGGCATCCCTTATCAAAAAATAAAAAAATCGGTTGCTGAAAAAAGACTTGATGATCTGATCGGCATACTGAACATTTCTCACATTCTGGACCGGTTTCCCGTCAATCTGAGCGGCGGAGAAAAACAGAGAGTTGCCATGGCGCGCGCATTGATCGTCCACCCTAAAATACTGTTGCTTGATGAACCACTTTCAGCTCTTGATCCCAATTTCAGAAAAGAGATGAAAACGGCACTCAAGGCGCTCCAACAGTCATCAATGACGACATTTCTAATGGTCACACATGATTTTGGCGAGGCGTTCTATCTGGCGGATAATGCCGCTGTCATAAATCAGGGCCGTATTGCACAGACAGGACGAGTTGATGATCTTTTCCAACATCCGGTATCACCATTTGTAGCTGAATTTGTCGGCATGGAAAATATTTTTCCCGCTTCATTCATCGGCAACAAAGCAATTTTAGGAGATCTCGAAATAGACATAGGGATAAATGTCCGGCATACCAGCACATATTTAGCAATCAGACCGGAAGATATTCAAATCAGTAAAACACCGATTTTGGAAAACGGTTACCATGGATTGAAAGGAAGCATCTCAGACTTTATTGATAGTGGGATATATTTTAATGTGTCCGTAAATGTCGGCACCGTCATTTTTCAGATCCTGATGCTGAAAAATACACTTCTGGATATGGGCATTACCACCGGCAGCGAAATTTATCTTAATATCAGGCCGGCTGCATTTCATACCTTTTGACAAAACGGATGCACCGTAAAAAAATTTACGGTAAATTTTATCCCCAGCCATGATACCATATTTATATATGATGTATCTTAACTTGACGATGCACATGGTTTAGGGCATACTTATACCGTAAATACCACTCATAACCCAAAGAAATATTTTATATGGATGTAAACTATATAAATCCATTTTTTGAATCCACCAGGGATATTCTTGAAACAACCTCATCCATCCGGAACATCCCTCAAAAACCTTATGTGAAAAAAGGCAACGTTGCCGCAGGTGAAGTTTCATGTGTGATTGCACTAACCGGTGATTTCAAGGGCACTATTGCAGTATCCTTTACTACTCCATGCATCCTGAATATTGTCTCCAAAATGTTTGGCGAAGAGATGACTGAAATTAATGATGATATCAAAGATGCGGTGGGAGAAATCGGGAATATGATTTCAGGGCAGGTGACCACCAAGCTGAACGCCCTTGAAAAAAATCTTAAAGCCGGGTTATCCGATGTGCATATGGGCGAGGGGCACACAATCGAACACCTGCCCGATACCCCGGTCATCTCTATGCCTCACAAGACAGAAAAAGGCGAGTATACTATAGAAGTCTGCCTTGAGGACAAATAACACCCAAGCTTTTTTATTATCAAACTGCAATCTGCCTGGAAAAATTGACATTATATTTTTTCATCCTGTTCCATACGGTTACCCTGGACACACCGAGTAGCCTTGCCGCTTCGGACTGATTACCGTTTGCCTTTGAAAGTGCATCAATAAGCTCCTTTTTCTTCATTTCATTTCGATCAACAGGCGTGTCCGTTTCCATTTTAATCGCACTTTTTTCAAGGATAACATTCGGCGGCAAATGATGCGGCTCAATCATGGATTCATGGCAACTGACAAAGGCATACTCAAATACACTTTTCAGCTCCCGAACATTTCCAGGCCAGTAGTGCATCATGAGTGTTTCCATGGTATCATTACTGATGCCCTTGATATCCTTTCCACTTTTTAGCCTGATACGCTGAAAAAACGATTCAGCGAGCAGCGAAATATCCTCTATGCGCGCTCTCAATGGTGGAATATTAATAGGAATAACATTGATTCTGAAAAAGAGATCTTCCCTGAACAATCCCTTTTTAACAAGCTCGATCAGGTTTTTGTTAGTCGCTGAAATAATCCGTACATCAACAGGAATCGGCCTGCTATCGCCCACCCGTTCAACTACTTTATCTTCCAGTACTCTCAGTAGTTTAACCTGTGTTGTCAAAGGCAGATCCCCGATCTCATCCAGGAAAATATCACCGCCGTGAGCCATCTCGAAACGCCCTTCACGGCCCTTATAAGCACCCGTATAAGCACCTTTGACGTGGCCAAAAAGTTCACTTTCAAGAAGCGTCTCTGTCAGGGCTGCGCAATTGACCTTAACAAAGGGCTTGCGCCTGCGCTCACCATGTTCATGGATAGCCTTTGCAACCAGCTCCTTTCCGGTGCCGCTTTCACCCAGTATAATGACCGGTGCATCAGATTCAGCAGTATTGGCAATCAAATCAAAAGTTTTCTGTATGGCTGAAGACCGCCCTATAATGCCATGAAATCCATCTTCGGACCTCAACTCTCTTCTGAACTGTGCAATCTGGTTGTCTTTATCAATAATTTCATTGATATCCGTAACGGACTCCACCGCCCCCATCACCTTGCCTTTACTGTCTCGCAAAAGGGTCGCATTTTTCATTGCATGAACATATGATCCGTCCTTGCGTTTGAATATGCATTTACGCTTGGCAATACCACCCGTCTTAAAAAGCTCGCACCAATGATCCTCGCCGCCATTTTGCCGGGCCTTGTCACAGATGTTACAGTTGAGTACTTCACAGGTTTTCCCAATCAGCTCTCTTCGTGAATATCCGGTAATTTTTTCAAGGGCATGGTTGGCCGCAACAATGGCACCACCCTTGTCAATTATCATGATGCCGTCCTGGATTGTATTAACGACTGTTTTCCAGTATTGGTCCAGATCCTTTTCAAACATTTTACATACCCCTGTTAAAATTTAACACCTATTAAGTTTCAATCCTTAACACTTTAACACTTTTCTGCAACAGTTTTTATATTATTTCTTAAAAATAACAATAAAACGGCCTTATTTATTAAAATTTCCTTAAAATATTCTTCTCTTCAAAATTTCATATTCAACCTTTTTAACACTTTATTTATAGCATCCTGCCCGCAAAATACATCATAACCATATGATGTACTGTGATTTTTTACATACTGACTGGCATTGACTTTGCAATTATTCAAAAAAAAGCAAAGGAGTATTTTGAAATTGAAACAAAAACCCGACCATATTCTCGACTTCAGGGGCGCAATAACATCTATCACACTCCTTGAATTAACCAATTTATTTAGAGAAATGGAGGTAAATGAAGTGGTGGAAGTGCTTGTTCCGGACCCGGATACAATCACAGACATACTCCATGTATTGCCCGCCTCTGCCTATGAGTTGAGCGATATGAAGGACAGCAAAACCGTATATAAGATTCGGATTAAAAAAGTACGTTCATAGCAAGGACATGATGATGAAAAAACAAAGACATTTAATTCAGCCGGTCGGTGTTTCCATCGTAGCAATTTTGTTTTTAATTACCGGAACAAGCGCTTTGGGGACTGTAACGACATCAGAAACACAAACCACTTCAAGGGCGGATGTCATTACCATTGACATAATGACCACTTTCGGCAAACTGGAAAGACCCCCGGTAACGTTCCTCCATGACAAACATACGGACGCCTTGAAAAAAATGAACAAGGATTGCCGGTCTTGCCATTTAACGGAAAAAGACAAACTGCTGCCAAAGTTCAAACGTACTGAAGATACGGATAAACAGTTTGTTATGGATGTTTACCATAATAATTGCGTGGCCTGTCATAAGGATACCCTGGCTCAGGGTGAACCATCAGGGCCGATAAACAAGTGTGCCGACTGCCACAAAAAAAACCCCGAAACGATGTCATCAAGACAACCGGTGGGTTTTGACAAGTCTCTCCATTTCCGTCATTCAAAAGCCGCTGACAAAAAATGTGAGACCTGTCATCATGCCTATGATAAAGAAACAAAAAAGCTTTTCTATGATAAAGGCAAAGAGGGCACCTGCAGATACTGCCACCGGGATGAAACTGAAGAAAACAGGATGTCCATGTCTCTGGCCGCTCATTCGTCCTGTATCCCCTGCCACACGAAAACAATTGCTGAAAATAAAAATGCCGGCCCTGTTCAGTGCGCCGGTTGCCATGACCTTGAAAATCAGAAAAAAATCAAAAAGGTTGAAGATGTCCCAAGAATGGATCGCAAACAGCCGGATACCGTTATTATAAGAACCGGTGAAGAGGCGCTGGATGCGCCGCAGACGGCCCGCATGGATTTTGTACCCTTTGATCATAAAACCCATGAAACAAAAAACAATAATTGCCGGGTATGTCACCATGAAGAGATGACCACCTGTAATAAATGCCATACGATAAAAGGTGATGATAAAGGTGGACAGGTCAGACTGTCTCAGGCCATGCACAAGTCAAAAACCGCACAAAGCTGTGTAGGCTGTCATGAAATCATGCAGCAGCAAAAGGATTGTGCCGGCTGCCATACAATGGCTGCACGTAACGCAAAAATGGATCAGGCGGCCTGTAAAACCTGCCATATGGCGCCGGCCGACAAAACTGTCGGCACCTCTGCAGAGGCTGATGCCGCAATGGCAGCAGCACTTCTCGCCGAAAGAACCGTTTCAGGCACATATGACCTAAAGGATATTCCGGAAAAGATCGCTATAAAGGATCTGTCCGATAAATATGAAGCTGCTGATTTTCCGCACAGAAAGATTGTGGAAACCCTGGCAGACAATATTTCAGACAATAAACTTGCAACTTTTTTTCATACTGAAAAAGGTACATTGTGCCAGGGTTGTCATCATAACAGCCCTGCAGCCATAAAACCGCCAAAATGCGGCAGCTGCCATGGCGAACCTTTTGATGAAGCGGATATGTTTAAACCGGGCCTGGTGGGTGCGTATCATCAGCAGTGCATGTCATGTCATGAAAACATGGGCATGACAAAACCGGTGGGTTGTACGGAATGTCATAAAAAAAAGGAAAGTTAAGTATACTGAACTAAACAGGGGTAGATAAATGTCAATTTCACGAAGAAAATTCCTCGGCTGGTTGGGCGCAGCAGGTGCCGGGACAACAATCGGCAGCAAAGCCAACGCTGCTTCCAACAAGGTGTTTAAAGGTTACCCGGATAGCATGGGCGTACTTCATGATGCCACACTTTGTGTGGGGTGTCGTGAATGTGAAGCAGCCTGCAACAAGGTTAATGAACTATCTGCACCGGATAAACCCTTTACGGATCTGACGGTACTGGATGTAAAACGCCGGACCAAAAATGAAGCCTTTACGGTTGTGAACAGATATGACGGCATTCCCGAATCAAAGGGACCTGTGTTCCGAAAAACCCAGTGTAATCACTGCCTGGAGCCGGCCTGTGCATCTGCATGTTTTGTTAGAGCTTTTAAAAAAACCGAATCGGGCGCTGTTGTATGGGATGAGTCTGTATGTGTAGGCTGCCGTTACTGTATGATTGCATGCCCGTTTGATATCCCCACATATGAATATGATAACCCGCTGACCCCCAAGGTATTAAAATGTACCATGTGTGCGCCCCGTATTGAAAAGGGCCTTCTGCCCGGATGTGTTGAATCCTGTCCCAAGGAAGCGCTCACCTATGGCAAGCGCGAAGATCTGATCAAAATTGCCCGCGACCGTATCAGTAAATATCCTGACCGTTATGTTGACCATATTTATGGTGAACATGAAATGGGCGGTACAAGCTGGCTTTACCTTTCATCCGTACCATTTGAAAAAATTGCCCTGCGCGAAGACCTGGGCATTACCCCGGCACCATCGTTAACGTCCGGTGCACTGGGTGTAGTTCCGATGGTAGTCGGACTATGGCCCGTACTGCTGACCGGTGTTTATGCCATGTCAAAACGTAAAGAGAAGATCGCAACAGAGGAGAGAGAAACGGCTGTTGCAGAAGCAATTGATAAAACCACGGCTGAAGGCGAAGTCAAGCTTTCCAATGCCATGGCAAAAGCTGAAAAAGATAAAGAAAAAGCGATCGAAAAAGCGGTAAAGACTGCGCTTGAAGAAGCTGAAAAACAGGCTGAAGAAGAAGCCGCTGCGAAAACCGAGGCTGAAGCTGCAAAGGCAGATCAGGTTGAACCGGATAAATCAGCCGGTAAAGATCAGGCTGAAAAAATCGATGAAGCGCAAACTGAAGAAGCCGACGAGGCGCCAAAAACAAAAGACGCCAAAACGAACGATGAGGAGGAATCCTGATGTCGGAAGACGCTGCTGTTGACAGAAAATCAATAATGACACCATTTAATATCTGTGCCGGTATAATCGTTATCGCCGGGCTGATCGTTACTTTTATAAGATTTACTCAGGGTCTTGGCGCCGCAACCAACCTCTCGGAATATAATCCCTGGGGTATCTGGATCGGTTTTGATCTCCTGGTTGGTGTTGCCCTGGCAGCCGGTGGCTATGTTACATCTGCTGCGGTTTATCTGTTCGGGATGAAAAGATTTCATTCTGCTGTAAGGCCGGCTATTTTGACCGGTTTTTTAGGATATCTTTTTGTTGTAGTCGCACTGCATTATGACCTTGGCCGTCCCTGGCGCCTGCCTTACCCGTTTATTTTCGGATACGGCACAACATCCATGCTGTTCGAAGTTGGTCTCTGTGTCGCGCTTTACCTGACCGTACTGTTTCTGGAGTTTTCAACCGCACCCATGGAGTGGCTGGGATACAAAAGAACCCGGAACCTTGTTCATCGCCTGACACTGGTGCTGACCATCTTTGGCGTTGTCCTCTCTACACTGCATCAGTCGTCGCTGGGGGCACTGTTTCTGATCGCGCCATCCAAGCTGCATCCGCTGTGGTATTCACCGTACCTGCCGACATACTTTTTTGTATCGAGTATCATTGCCGGCCTGTCGATGGTGATCTTTGAAGGCACACTGGCGCACCGCGCATTTCATCATAAGATGGATGAAGCTCATAAAGCCGAACACAACCCGCTGACATTGGGATTCGGAAAAGCGGCATCTCTGGTGCTGGCCGGTTATTTCTCGATCAAGGTCATCGGCATCGCAGCCGGAAACCACTGGCACCTCCTCGCAACCGGTTACGGTTTCTGGTTTCTCGTTGAACTGATGGGGTTCATTGCCTTGCCCTGCCTGCTTTATGCAATGGGCGTGAGAGAACAGAATCTCAAGTTAATCAGATTTACTGCCGCATGGACAGTGCTGGGCATTATCATTAACCGGCTGAATGTTTCCATTATCGCGTTCAACTGGCAACTGCCCTCAAGTGAGCGCTATTTCCCGCATTGGATGGAATTTACAATTTCAATTTTTATCGTGACACTCATTGTTCTGGCATACCGGTTTATCGTTACCCGAATGCCGATTCTTTATGAGCATCCGGAATATAAAGATTCACATTAATTGTAATAGGAAAGGCCTGTACCATGAACAATATTATTTATACATTGCATGACTTTTTACTGCACACGGAGAGCATCGTCTTTATCATTATGGGCATCTCCCTGCTGTCAATGGTCGGTTTCTGGCTGTTTCTGACCGCACGTGATGAAGACAAGAATATTCAGTAAGTAAATTTGCGGGTACTGTTTACCAGGTGCCCGCTAAACAATAAATGCCTTGCAGTTAGATCCCGTTGGGATTGAAATACTGAATTTAGGAGCATAATATGTACGATTTTGTGACCGGACCACTTTTATGGCTATCATTAATTATCTTTTTTGCCGGACTGATTTTCCGGACGGTTTATTACATAAAGGGGCTTGATACTTTTCTTGATCGTGTAACGTATGGGGTCAACACGGCATATGGTGTCAAGAGTGCCATAAAGTCCGTCCTGCACTGGATTATTCCTTTCGGCTCAAGGAGCTGGCGTGTAAAACCGATTTTTACCATTCTGGTTTTTATATTTCATATCGGGCTGGTAATTACACCGATTTTTCTGCCGGCACATAACCTGATTCTTGAAGAACGATGGGGTTTCAGACTGCCCACAATTTCGGATACAACCGCAGACATCATGACCATTGCCGTCATTGTTTCTGCGCTTTTTCTGATCATCCGCCGCATTGCGCTGCCTGAGGTAAGGATTCTTACTTCTGCCTATGATTACCTCATCATGCTGATTACCGTGGCACCGTTTATCACCGGATTCATCTCCTTTCATCAGATATCAGATTATCAGTTCTGGGTAATACTTCATATTCTTTGCGGTGAAATTATGCTGATTGCTATTCCTTTTACCAAACTCTCCCATATTGTTCTCTTCTTCCTTTCTAGGATCCAGATAGGAATGGATTTTGGTATAAAACGCGGCGGCATGAAGGGCGGCGGAAAAACCTGGTAATATATTTTAACTATTAAAGTTTGGGATAATAAAATGCCTGAAGGAAAATTTTGTAACAAAAAACCGATCAATACTGAAGAAGAACTCCGTGAGTTACTGTCTGATACTCGTGGGACAACGTACTATAAAGAGATGGAAGAACTTGATGTGGACAGCGATGCCATCCAGGCGACGCTTCAAAAAACATTAAAATCACGTCTCAAGACCTGGCTCGAGGTTTGTGCGCACTGCGGCCTCTGTGCAGACAGCTGCTTCTTCTATATAGCAAACAACAGAGACCCGAAACAGGTGCCTTCTTATAAAATCCAGTCAACGCTGGGTGAAATAGTCAAGAAAAAGGGAAAGGTTACCAACGAGTTCATGCGCCATGTCATGGATACCGCATGGGGCAAATGTACCTGCTGTAACCGCTGTGCCACATACTGCCCGTTTGGTATTGATATGGGCGTAATGTTCAGCTACCTCAGGGGTCTTTGTTTTACCCAGGGATTTATTCCGTGGGAAATGAAGATCGGCTCCGGTATGCACCGTGTTTACAGGGCCCAGATGGATATCACCACTGAAGACTGGGTGGATACTTGTGAGTGGATGGCCGAAGAGTATGAAGATGACTGGCCCGGCATTGAGATTCCTGTGGATAAAGAAAACGCAGATATTATCTATACCGTAAATGCCCGTGAACCCAAACATTATCCCGAAGATCTGGGTGAAGCGGCTGCCCTTTTCCATCTGGCCGGTGAAAACTGGACAGTACCCAGTGAGGGTTGGGAAGAGACCAGTCTGGCGATGTTTGCCGGTGACTGGGCAGGCTGTAAAATGCAGGTCGAATCTGTTTATGATGCCATTGACCGCCTTAAGCCCAAGCGGATGGTTGTAACCGAATGCGGCCATGCATACAGGGCAACTGTTATTGAAGGACCTTACTGGTGCGGCCGTAAAGATGGCAAGCCGCCGGTTGAAACCCTTCATTATGTTGAGTGGGTTGCTGAAGCATTGAGAAACGGGAAAATTAAAATCGACCCGACTAAAAAAATCAAGGAACCTGTAACCTACCAGGACTCCTGTAATTATATCCGAAATGCAGGTCTTCGTAAATGTGCCCGTGAAATCATGAGTTATATCGCTGAAGATTTTCGTGAAATGAAACCCTGCGGTGAACATAACTTCTGCTGCGGTGGCGGCGGCGGCATGAATGGTTTGGGCCGTTATCGCGATGAACGAAATACCGGGTTTAAAGTTAAACGTGATCAGATCCTCGAAACCGGTGCCATGCTTGTAATCACCCCGTGCCACAATTGCTGGGATGCAGTAAGGGATCTGGAAGAGACTTATAAGGTCGGCATCAGATGGTCCTTTTTAAAACCGCTTCTCCTTGAAATGGCCATCGTTCCGGATCATCTTAAACCCAAGGAATAGCCAAAGGTGTTAATTGATAACATTTGCTTCAGACAAGACGGTTCTTGTTGTCGATGATGAGCCGGATGACCGCAATTTCCTCTCAGCATGTATAGAAGATGCGGGTTTTCAGGTTGATACTGCTGTTGACGGTGAGGATGCCTTAAAAAAAATTAATGCGGAAATACCGGACCTGATAACCCTTGATATGGTCATGTCTAAAATGTCAGGCATTCAGCTATTCCGTAAAATGCGCAAAGATGATCGTTTTTCAGATATCCCTGTAATTGTTATTACCGCACATGCCAGAGATGAGTTTGGAAGAAAAGATATCAATGAATTTCAATATTATGCCGCTATACATCGTCCTAAGGTGATACTGGAAAAACCGATCACGCCTGAAAAGCTTGCCAAAACGATTTACCATATTCTTGAAGTAGTGCCGGCTGATGAAGAATCTGTTATTATTGAAAAAGACGAACTTAAATCGATGATTAACACCTGCGATCCGGAAACATTGCAGAAGATTAAGGAAATGCTGAATAAATAGTTTCAGTTATATGGTTTTATTATTCAAAAGCCCCTCTGCAATGCAGAAAGGCTTTTTTATCGTTCTACTGTCCCAGCTATCTCTATTTTACACACGAAAACGGGATAAAGTCACCGGCTCCGCCCTCTCCGGGAACATTTGTTGTTGGCTGGCCGGATGGATCTGTTTCTTCATAAAAATCTTTATCAAAACTTAAACTCCTGAAGTAATGAGTCATCGTTTTTCCTTATCATAGTCGTCATTTAAGGTTATCCGGTTTTGAGAATATTTGGATATTTTCCCCAAAGCATTGACAACAAATATGCGTTCCTGATTCCGGCGTCTCTATCCCTTTGTTTCTTATGAGGTATCTATTGGCAACGAAATCAAGGAGTTGCCAATGCCAAAAAAGAGAACAAGGACCGTTGATTATTATTTTGAAAAAGTTCAGGATCCGCGCCACCACAATACCATTCACAAGCTAATTGATA
>JAIPEE010000011.1 GCA_021737275.1 Desulfobacterales bacterium | reverse complement strand
ATACGGCAGGCGTCCATGCTATGGCCGAAGCTATCGGAGGCCTTTACGATACCCCGCATGGCGTAGCAAATTCCATCTATCTGCCAATTGTAATGGACTATAATACCATTGCTCTCCCGGAGAAGTTTGCAGATATGGCTGAGGCAATGGGTGAATGTGTTGATGGCTTATCACCTATGGCTGCTGCAAGAAAATCAGTTGAGGCTGTAAAGGAGCTTTCTAAAGACCTTCGCATTCCAACAGCACGCGAGGTCGGTGTTAAAGATGAAGATATACGCTCTCTGGCGGAACGCGCACAGGAAAATGTGGGCACCCCTGATAATCCTAGAAGTGTGACTGTTGAGGATTATCTTGAGCTGTATAAAATAGCACAAAAAGTTTAAACTATATGGTAGTCTATTAATCCTCTACCCTGTCGCAAACAAAGCAGGGTAGAGGAAAAATCTCATAAGAAATCAGGCTTTGCATCAGAATAACATTATTAAATCCCCTCTAAGGGAATGTGATGAATAATCTGGTATTAAATTTGCTTTACTCAGAACATCGAATAATGTTAGTTTAATATCACACCACCCGTTTTCTTTTGTTCTATTTTTAAAATATTTTTTATCTTGCGCCGGCTGTCTGGCCGGAAAAATGTTAATCAAAATGGAGGTTATTATGATCAGAAAAGTATTGACAGGAATTTTGGGGATTATTTTTTTATTCTGCCTTACCGGATTTACGCAAGCGGCAGAAACAATCAAAGTTGGTGCTCCACTTTGTTTAACGGGCGCCTATGCTGCAGATGGCCTCGGTTACTTAAGGGGAATTGAGATGGCTGTTAATGATCTCAACGATACCGGAGGGTTACTGGGAAGAAAACTTGAGATCGTTAAATTTGATACTCAGGAACTTGCACCGGAACGGGTTATGCAGGCAGCAGACTATCTGATCGGCCAGAAAAACGTTGATTCGGTTCACGGGGGATGGGCCGGATGGGGACAGGATGTCCGGGCATACGGTAAATATGATGTACCTTTTTTTAACTGGGATGCATCCATCAACTCGATTACCGTATTTCGGGAAGACCCCAAACGGTATTCAAATGTATATCAACTAAATGATGTCGAACGTGCGCTTAGCGGGAATATGTTTGACGTTATGAAAAATCTGCCGATATCCTATCCCAATAAAAAAATAGCCATTATTACTGCAGATGATTCATGGGGTATGGAATCGGCTGCAGGAATGAAAGAACAGGCGGAAAAAAACGGCTGGACAGTTGCCTTACATGAAACCGTACCTTACGGTACCAGAGAATGGGGATCAATTTTAACCAAAGTAAGGGAAGCACAACCGGCGATTATTTATGTTGAAATCGTATATAGCCCTGACTTGATCACTTTTTTCCGTCAATTCATGGAACAACCGACAAAATCGTTAATTAATCTCGGATATGGGCTGTCTCTTCCTGATTTTATAACAAATATCGGCGCCGAAGGAGATGGTTTGATGGGTGAAACAACCGGTTTGCCGGGGCCGATAGCACCTACGCCGGAATCAAAAGCATGGGTGGACAAATTTAAAGCAACCTATAACATAGATCCGGCTGCCGGTTCATTTGCCGTATACTCAGGGGTTATGATGTGGGCTGAGGCAGTCAAGATGGCAGGTGATGTTAAAGACTATAAAAATATCAATGCCAATCTTGCCGGGAAGGAATTCAAGAGTATTGGTGGAAAAATGTTGAAATTTAATGAAGATAATTTAGTCACCACTCAAACATGGCCTCTGTCACATTTGCAAATACAGAATGGAGAACTGGTAACCATTTATCATGGCCCCGAAAAATATTTAGACTACAAATTCCAGACCCCGTCATGGATGAAATAAATACAAAATAATCTCATAAGGTAAGGGATGTATAACGTCCCTTACCTTTAAGCTTAAAGATGTGACCATGATACTTAAATGTAAAAGTGTAACCAAAGCTTTCGGAAACATCAGGGCAATAGACGATCTAAGTTTTACCGTTGGCAAGGGTGAGGTTTTTGGTATTGCAGGCCCTAACGGTTCAGGCAAGACCACACTGTTTAACCTGATTACCGGCGTTTATCCCTTTTCCGGTAACATTTTTCTTCGTAAGGAAGATATCAGCGGATTGAAACCTTACAGCATTTGTCATAAAGGTATTGCCCGCACATTTCAGATACCGCAGTTATCCCTTTCTCTTTCGGTTTATGATAATATTCGTGCCGGGGCACACTTTGGCACCCACTCAAATTCCCGAAAAGAAAAAGAGACCATCCACGAGATGATCGATTTCCTCAGTCTTGAAAATAAAGCCGGTGTAAATGATACTAAATATAAATTATTTGTTTTTGCCATATCTGCATTTTTAACCGGAATGATCAGTGCGGTGTATGCTCACTATGTGGGTGTACTGTCTCCCCGAATACTGGGACTTGATCTGTTTTTAATTCTGATGGTGATACTGGTACTGGGTGGAATCGGTAATTTTCCGGGCGCTTTGATCGGTGCATTTATCACTGTTTTTCTCAGTGAATGGCTGCGCCCGCTGGAAACCTACCGCAACGTGGTTTTTGGCGGTCTGTTGGTAGCACTGGTAATTTTCATGCCGCAGGGGATCACGGGGGTTCTCTATTCGATCAAAAAAAATGAATTTGTCCGACGAATAAAAAGATTGGGGATGAATATATCGAGCTGATGACAAATGCATCATAAGTAAACAGGAGGAAATCATATGTGTAGTAAAACGTTTTCATTTAACCTTCCAACACGTATTGAATTTGGAAATGGCGGCCGCCACAGTTGGCCCTGAAGCAAAGGATCTGGGCGGAACCTGTGCACTTCTTGTAACCGATCCGGGCGTCTTAACCAAACTTAAAGGAAATGATTTAAAATAATAAAACTGAAATAAAACCAAATGACTAAAAAACCAAGGTAGAAAAGAAATGAGCAAGGTAGAAAGGTTAGATAAGTATATAGCTGCGGTAGTTCAGGCTGCACCAGTGTTCCTTGATATAGACCGCACTGTTGATAAGTCCATCGATTTAATCATAGAGGCAGGCAAGACAGGTGCAAAACTCATTGCCTTTCCTGAAACTTGGATTCCCACATACCCAGTTTGGATATTTGGCGCTGCAGGATGGGGTGATCCCTCAGCACATAGAGCTTACGCGCGATTATACGAGAATTCATTATATATCGGATCTCCACATCTTGATAAGCTCTGCGCTGCTGCTCGGGAAGCCAAGACGTTCGTGGTTATAGGTGCTAATGAAAAGTTGTCTGAAGATCCCGGTTCTCTTTATAATTCTTTATTTTACATAAGTGATGAAGGAAAATTTTTGGGTGTCCATCGCAAGGTGATGCCTACTTACACAGAAAGAAATGTTTGGGATTATGGCGATGGTAGCACGATGCCTGTCTTCGATGGTCCGGCAGGCAGAGTTGGTGGACTGATTTGTTGGGAGCATTGGATGCCGATGGCCCGAATGGCAATGCATTGTAAAAATGAACAGGTGCATATTGCTTCCTGGCCGGATATATCAGAAGCACACCATTTGGCAAGCCGCCATTATGCGTTCGAAGGTAAATGCTATGTAATTTGTGTAGGATTCTACATGACGACGGATCATATTTCGAAAAATTTTGAACTTTACGATACAATTGCAGATATGGGGGAGCTTGGGGGTGAAGCGAACGAGATTTTCCCAGGTGGATCAGGGATCATTGGCCCAGATGGCGAATGGATTGTTGGTCCGGTCAGCGGCAAAGAAGAAATTATTTACGGGGAAATCGATCTTCGCAAAACAGTTGAAGAAAAGTTGCTTCTTGATGTCACAGGTCATTATAACCGCCCTGACATATTTAACTTAGTCATTGACGATCGGCCGAAACCAGCTGTCAGATGGATGAGTGAAGGTGACAAGTATAGAGCTATCGGACCGGATGATGTATCCATGACATCAAAAAATGAAACCTCAGATTAGCTTGATAAGTATTGACTTTTCTAATCTTCTTTTTCTCAAGCTCTTATTTAAGTTGAGTTTCACACCATATGAGTTTATGAGAAATATGAATTTTATTTCTGCGGCACAGGTATTAATTCTTTGGTGTATTAAACATAAAAAAAGTGGAAGACTACTGGAATGCATTTATGATCGATAATATATTAAAAAGTTTAAACTATATAGTATTCTATTAATCCTCTACCCCGCTGCAAACAAGGCAGGGTAGAGAAAAAATCTTAAGAAATAAGACTTTGAATCCGAATAATATTATTAAATCTTCTCTAAGGGAATATAATGAATAATAATGAAAAATATATTCAACCGATTACAATAAGACCCGAAAAGAAAATCAATATGATGAGTGATGATGAATTGAACCGGATTCACGAAGCTACACTCACATTACTTCAGGAAACCGGTGTAAGGGTTACCTCGGAAAAAGCGTTAAATATTTTTGAAGAGGCAGGTGCCGGCGTTGATAAAAAAAATAAAATCGTTAAAATTTCACCTGATCTGCTCCTTGAAACAATTGACAGAGCCCCAAGGGAATACTGCATGGCATCTCATGGAGACAAAAACCTGGATCTCTACCTTGACGGAACCAAAACATACTGTGGTGGCGGTGGTACCGGCAATTCAATTCGTGACTTTGAAACCGGAAAATTAAGATCGGCTACATGTAATGATCTGTTTGAGGTCAGCAAAATATGTGATTATCTCCCTGAAATTTCTTTTTGCTGGCCAATGACAAGCCCTATGGATGTAAATCCACATCTGGTTGCTTTAAAAGAAATTGAAACATGCTTTATTAATACAAACAAACATGTTCACAGCATTACCTGTATTGATCCGGATACTGCAAAATATGCCACTGAAATGGCCCGTATGGTTGCCGGTGGCAGTGAGGAAACAAGAAACCGTCCACCCCTTTCACTTCTTATATGCCCCATATCACCTTTATGCCATGAAGCCGGACCACTTGAAGCCGGTCTTGAATTTGCGGAAGCCGGTCTTCCTGTGGGGATTGCAGCAATGCCCTGCCTTGGATCAACCAGTCCGGCAACAATTCCAAGTACACTGTTATGCGGCAATGCAGAGATACTGAGTGCAATATCCCTCATACAGCTGGCTTATCCCGGTGCACCTGTCTATTATGCATTGTTTTCGATGATGATGAATCCATATACAGGCTCTCCAGTTACAGGTTTCCCTCAACAGAACCTGTTAAATGCTGCAGGCGTTCAATTGGGACAATTTTATAAAATACCAACACTTACAGATTTTGTTGGTAATGATGCAAGTAATATGTGGTCATGGCAGAGTGGTGTTGAAAGCAGTATTGGCGCTCTTCAGTGTATGCTTCAGGGCCCTGATATGACAATCGGCTCCGGGATGACGGCAGATTTTACAGCAGCCAGTGCTGAAAAGCTTATTATGGACAGTGATATCATCAAAACAATACAATGCATCACTGAGGGCTTTAATGTTAATACTGAGTCCATTGCCCTTGATGAAATTATGGCTGTAGGCCCGCAGGGACACTTTATTGACACACGGCATACGGCGACAAATTTAAGAAAACTGTGGAATCCCGGTATCTCATACCAATGGTCATCCCCTGAAAACAGATTTTCTGATCCTGAAGATGTAGTCGTTGAGAAAGTTAAAATGATATTGAAAAATCATAATCCTGAAATACTGGATTCTAATATGAAAAATGAACTTCAAATAATTATTAAAAACGCGGAAAATATTTTAATCAAGTAAAGACGTTCTGTAAGCTAAAATGAAGTCAAAAAAAGATTGTTAAAAAGGATAAAAGGTATGTCACCAAAACAAGCTATAAAAACTTTATTTAAAGCCTGGGAAAATAATGATTCGGATGCAGTTGCTGATTTATTTACAACGGATGGCGTTTATGAAGATCCTTTAATGCCTGAAACATTGACAGGAAATAAAAATATCCGAAATGGATGTAGAGAGTCCATGGATCTTATTACAGGATGTAAAATTGAAGTTTATAATCTTTTTGAAAATGCAGATACTGGTTTTGTAGAAGGCTTGTTTGTTTCCAGATTAATAGAAGATGGCTCGGCATTTACTTTTCCTTTTATGGCAATAGTCGAGATGAAAAATGGAAAAATTGCCCGCTTGGCAGAGTATCTGGATACAAAACCGTTATTATAATTTCATCATGTTCTGAATATAATTCAATAAAGGAAACATGAAAATTTCATTGAAATTAATACACACTTAGCCATGGGATCTTCCAAGTACGTTATGTTTAAAGATTCCCCCCAAACACCCTTCCCTAAAACCCTGGAAGACCCATGGCTTTTTTAAATGTTAATATGGGACGAGAAATAGTGTTTTGGAAAATATGTTCTTGTGAAATTTTATCAGGTTGGTCCGATTTAAAATTTATTGTCATTCTGATTAAATAATAGTAATAAACAAGCTATAATTTCTTTATGCAGGAGGTATTTAGTTGATGAAAATTTCAATTTACCAGGGAGAAGGCAATCAAAAAAACGTTGATGAAAATCTGAACTGTATTCGTAAATGTGCTTTATCTGCAGCTCAACAAGGAGCAGACCTGATTGTTTTTCCTGAGTTATTCCTTACCGGATACAATATTGGTGATGCAGCCATCGAACTTGCTGAACCACAGGATGGCCCCTCATCAAAAATAGTTTCAGAAATTGCGCGTGAAGCTGACATTTCAATAATATACGGTTATCCTGAAAAATCCGGACCGGACAGACATGTTTCGGCACTGTTCATAGAGAGCCAAGGCCGGTTACGAGCCAACTATCGTAAAAATCATCTCTATGGAGATTATGAAAAAAGTATTTATAAACAGGGCGACACTTTCATTGTTGTCAGGTTAAAAGGAATTACAATCGGAATTTTGATATGCTATGATGTTGAATTCCCTGAAGCGGTTCGGACGCTGGCTAAAGCCGGCGCAGAGCTTATTGTGGTGCCTACGGCATTAATGGAGCCCTATAGCCAGGTTCCTGAGCACGTTATCCCATCACGCGCCTATGAAAATCAGGTTTTTGTTGCCTATGTAAATCGTTGCGGTTCTGAAAAAGAATTAGATTATACCGGCCTGAGTTGTGTCTGCGGGCCTGATGGAAAAACGCTTGTCCGGGCCGGAAGAGATGAGGGGCTGTATTTTGCCGATATTAACTCGGCGTCTATTGACGAAATAAAAGGCGATTATTCAATATTATCTGAACTCCGTCCGGAACTTTATAACGCTCAGGTAAAAAAATATTAACTGAATCGATTTTATAGGAACCCTTCAACAAAAAATAGGCGATAGCTTAAATGGACGAAAAACAGAAAAATCAAATCAGAATGGAACTCAAGTATTATCTTGTGGGCTGGATTCTTTTTATTATATGCGCCCTTTTCTTTCTCACCTCAAGTTTAAAAAATCACGATATATTCTCTATAATCGGCAGCGTCATTTTCTTTATAGCCTGTATCATTTTTCTTATACCGCTTATAAGAGCTTTAAAAACCAACGAATGACATAAACAAATGGCGATACAACTGATGTAGGAAAATTTCAAAAGCAGTTCACTGCATTAAGAATTCCCTTTTATAATAAAAACACTATTATTGAAAATAAATTTGATTTAAAAAAAAGATTGGTGGAATAGATAAATGGCGATCAATTATTTTATTGCTTTTATTATAAATGACACACTCTAAATCCCTTTCAAGTGTCGGATAAGACTTGACAATAACACCTGCATAATCCCATTTATGTCTTAACCTGTTTTTAACGGCAGCACCGGCAGACAGATAATAATTTTCCAGAATTTCATCTGTTATATTAAAAACAACGTTTTGGGGTAAATAATTTTTTATGATCAATCGAATAAAATGATCAAAATATTCCTGATAAAAATAATCACCTTTTTTATTATCATTTATCATGATTTCCAGGGCTTTCCCAATGGAAGATTTCTTTTTATATACCCGTTCTGCAGTAATGGCTTCAAACGTATCCGCAATACTGATTACCCTGTAATACTTTTTTGTTGAAAGATATATTTCATCTAACTTTTTCTGGGCATCCGGTGTAAGGTATTCATAAAAGGATGTATAAGCTTCACGCGCAATGCCATAGCTCTGAGGCAGGCTCGAATCTTCCTTAATATGATGCAGCGCCATTGTGAAAGATTCAAAATCAAGATCAACCTGATTATTGGATGCCAGTATAAAGGAGAGTAATACATGGCTTTTCATAATTTCGTCTTCAATCTGGGTTAATCGTCCGTTCTTGTAGATTATACTTTCCGGAATCAGTGCCTTTACGCCATCATGCCCCAGGCAGATAATACTTAAAACTTCATAATCATTTTTATCAAATTCATCAAGTTCTCTGGAGAGCATCAGTGAAAGATGTGTTGTCTTGACAACATGTTCAATGGTCTCCCCGATATCATCATTTGGCAGATTAAATAATCGTTGTTCATTTTCGATCACTCTTTGAATTGCAGCAGCTGTAGCGATATAGCTATCATCAGACGTAATTACACTATTTGCCATTTCAAGATATTCTTTAAGCTCATTAAAATGGTCCTGAAAAAAGTCGAACTTTTGTGCGTTAATGGTTTTACTGAGAAAACTTTTAACACTTTTTTGTATTGCAGGAACTTCTTCAGATTTAATACTTTCAAGAAAAGTTCTCTTGCTTTGAATAAGCTGGTTCATAGCCAGATCAAGGGCATGGTTTCGGTCTTCCGGGGTTATCTCATCTATATTGACCTTGAAATTGATTTTCAACTCATCAAATGTTTTTAATAAGTCAATGGTAATCCGGGTATTGGCCTGGGCGACCAGATCATTTGCATAGTATGTATTCAATGCAAGCTGTTTCCCGATTATGGATAGCATAATCTTTTTGTATTTTTCTTTAAATATTCCCTTGTCCGGGTCGGAAAATATGCTTTTACTTTTGCTTAACTTTGCAAGAGGAATATAGAGTTGGGTAGTATCTGTTTTCACAAAAGATCACGACCTTCCGACGATATCACAGCACATGAGATTTAAAGGTTACTTCAAGTCCATGAGAGTCGATTTAACTTTATCTCTGTCAATTGAGCCGTCTTCCGATTTTGGAAGTTCATCAACAAATACAATGTACTTTGGTTTTTTATAACGCGCAATTTTTGACGCGACATGATCAATTACTTCACTTTCTGAAAGGCGCTCCCCCTCTTTAAGCACACATATTGCCTTTACCGCCTCACCCCATTGATCATCATGCACACCTATGACGGAAACTTCCTTGATTTGCGGAACCTCAAGAATAGTTTTTTCAACTTCAGCCGGATAGACATTTTCACCACCGGGCTTAATCAATTCCTTTTCCGGCATTCTCCCGACATAGTAAAGATAGCCATTATCATCAAGTTTACCTTTATCTCCGGTATGGTGCCATCCACCCCGAAATGTGTCAGCCGTATCATTTTCAAGGTTCCAGTATCCTTTAAAAACCATGGGACCCCGAACAGCAATTTCACCGGCGATTCCTGTTTCGACTGGTTCCCCTTGTTCATCAATAATATTGACTTCAGAAAAATAGCACGGCACTCCGGTTGAGCCCGGTTTTTCTGAAACGGCTGTATTCGTTATAAAACCGGTTGTTTCGGATTGACCGTACCCTGTCCAGAATTTTGCCGGGGTTGTCCCTTCCAGATTTTTTATTATTTCAGGTGATTCAAGACCGGTAACAATTCTCAGGCTTGAAAGATCACGTCCTGACTTTTTGTTGTTTTCAAGTAGTGTGGACAGTATGGGCGGAAAATCAAAGAAAATAGTTGCCCTGTTATCTTCAATATGCCGCAATGCCATTTCCGCATCAAACTTTGGCATCAGAATATTAATACCACCGACCAATATTGTATCAAGGGTAAGTCCAAGTCCGGCAATATGAAAAAACGGCAACAGGCAGAGATGCCGATCTTCTGACGTCATCTGCCAGATATTAACAGCCTGAAGACTTGCCATCAAAAGATTGTTATGAGAAATTACGGCACCCCTTGGTTTTCCAGCTATGGCTGCCGTATGTATTATTACAAAAGCATCATCTGTAAGGACTATATGTGCTGAGCATGTTCCATGGTTTTCCGTCAGCGTATCAAATCGGGCAAAAATGCCATCTACACTTTCCAATCCGTAAAGCTTTTCAACAAAATCATATTTTTCAGAAAGTTTTCCGGCAAACCCTTGAAAATCATCATCTGCAAAAATTATTTTGGGTGAACCGTCATTAATAATATATTCTATCTCATCTTCACTTAACCTTATATTAACCGGAAGCATTATAGCACCGATTTTTGCTGCTGCAAAAAACAGGTAGACATATGCCATGCTGTTTTGCCCGATCACAGCAATACGATCACCTTTTTCAATGCCATTGGAAGCCAAGCCAAAAGCAACATTATCCGTATTTTCCAAAAACCGGCCGTAAGTCAGCTCTTCGTTGTCACAGATCCAGGCAATTTTATCCCGATTGATGACTGCATTTCTTTTTAAGATATTATAGATACTAAAATCATGAGGGTTCATTTTTGATTTCCTGTTCTATTTTTTGAAAAGATTCCTTCAGGATAAGCTGTTTGAAATGGTTTAAAACTACATCCAGCGTTTACGCCGTTTATATGACTTTACTTCCTTAAAAGATTTCCGGCCACCGCCCTGAGTAATCCCCATATAAAATTCCTTAACATCAGGATTGTCCTGAAGCTCATTTGATGATCCTTCCAGAACAATTTTACCGGATTCCATTATGTAGGCATAATCTGAAATCTCAAGGGCAATCTTTGCATTCTGCTCAACAACCAGAATGGTTGTATCCATTTCCCTGTTGATTAACCGGATATTATCAAAAATTTCCCTGACCAGTAACGGTGCCAGACCCAGTGACGGTTCGTCCAGCATCAGCATTTCAGGATCAGCCATCAGGGCCCGCCCTATTGCAATCATCTGCTGTTCACCACCGGAACAATACCCGGCCAGGCGGTGTTTAATCTCCTTCAGCCTTGGAAAATATTCATACATTCTGTCATGATCGGAACGAATATTTTTTGAGCCATCTTTTCTGGTTATTGAGCCCACCCGAATATTTTCATCAACTGTAAGATGCTTAAAGACGCGCCGGCCCTCAGGTACCATGACTGCCCCAAGTTTCACAACATGGGTGCCCAGTTTATTAGTAATATCCGTATTTTTAAAAGAGATATGCCCGTCACGAATCAACCCGTTTTCCGGTTTCAGAAGGCCGCTGATAGCACGCAATGTCGTCGTCTTGCCCGCACCGTTGGTGCCCAGAAGCGCTACAATTTTTCCTTCCGTTACACTCAGGCTGACGCCGCGAAGCACCTGAATAATATCATTATAAACCACTTCAATATTATTGACGTCCAGAAGATTTCCTGATGTAGAGTTACCCATTATTCATCGATACCTGTAAAAAACATTTAATAATGCGGGCGGACTTTTTTAACAGGCAGCCCGCATTAATTCTTATTTATTGGATTTTTTTGTAATATTCAGATGTAAACGTTGATCCTGTTGAACGGAATACACCATTTTTTACTTTATATAGTTGGAGCGTATCCACGCCCTGGCGATCTGTTTTTGAATAGGTAACCGGCCCCACTGTTGTTACCGGATAAAAAGCATTCATGCCATTCATGGCGTTCAGCTCTTCATAAAGGTTTTCTCTGACAATCTTTTTGCCTTTTGCCTTGGTTCTGCGAATAGCTTCAACTGCAATCTGGGCCACCATGATACCATTCGTATAATTATGCGAATTGGCAATTTTATCATCACGGCCATACTTTTTAGCCATTTCAAGCTGAATTCTCGCACCGTCTGTATCTTCAGATGTCAACGTATAGGATGTTGTCCAGAAGAAATTTTCTGAGGCATCTCCTGCCAGTGCAATCAGATCATTACCCCCGGTGTAATGAATACCCAGAAATGTCATTTTGCCATTTTCACCAAACTTGCTTGCTGCTACATCAAGACGCTGAGCATCTTTAAGCATGGTTGCAACCGGAGATTGTACGGTATGACAAAATACATACTGAACGCCCTTGCTGCTCAGTCTTTTAAGCATTGCCGTATTATCCAGATCCTTACCATGTTCAACAACCTCAACAATTTCTATATTAAGACCGGCCTCAACAGCTTTTTTCAGATCTTCAACAGGCCCGCGCCCAAATGCAGACGGATGAATAAACATGGCAACCTTAGGCGTCTCACCCTGATGCATCTTGGTAACATATTCGGCAAGGCCGATTAGCTGGCCGGAATAGGATACAATGGGAAGAAAAATATAGTTTGAGTCATCCAGGTTGCCGGCATGAAAGGATGCCGGGAGTGTCGGAATTTTCTCTTCCTCAAAATCTTTTTTGAGGCCAAGCGTGCTGCCGGTAGAGTAGTTCAGATATAATTCAATGCCCTGATCCAGGAACTCTTCAAAGTTTCTCTTGGTAACATCAGTTTTGTAGGCATCGTCTTTGATCATGCAATCTAATTTATCGTCACCCAGAAGTTTCATATCGTTGGCATACTTGAAATAATCCTCAACCCCCTTGGAATAAGGCACACCGGCATCAGATGTCGGCCCGGTTATAGCCAGAGAAAGTCCGATTTTATAAGTCTGCGCGGCTGCAGGTTGTAATGCTGCAGCAAAAAGAATAAAACTTGCCGCGATATAACAAATCAGTACTTTTTTGTTGGTTTTCATGCTTCTGCCCCCATTTCATTTAGAAAGTTAATGATAGTAGTCTTACGTGCCCTTAAAATATGACCTTAAAACATTAGCCTAATACTTAAACGGCCAGAGTTTTGTATACGATTTAACAATACGCCACCAGTTTGCAATGCCCCTTGGTTCAAACATGAGAAAAAGAACAATCACCAGACCAAATGCCAGCGGTCTTAATGCGGTGGCGAGGCTCAGGTTTGCCGAAAAAATATGCCCCGCTTTTTCAGCGAGATTATCCACCTGAAGATCAAGCGTCCGAATAGCAAGCGGCCCCCAGAAGGACCCGTTTAATGTCCCTAATCCCCCGACAATGGCCATAGCAAGATATGAAATAGAGTGATGCAATGTAAATGACTCAATACCGACACCCCTGTAAAGGTATGCGTGCAATGCACCGGCAACGCCGGCGAAAAAACCGCCCAGTGCAAAGGCATATACTTTGGTGAGTCCGGGATGCATGCCCATGGCATCGGCAGCCCTGTCATTATCCCGAACAGCTATCAAGCTTCTGCCGTATCTCGTTCGTAAAAGATTACTGGCCATAAACCAGCAGATGATGATAACGGTAAGCACAACATAATACCAGAACACATAATGATCCGCCCGCATAACCTGTCCGGTAAACCAGAAAACACGACCCACGCTGATTGTCTGACCCTGGTTAAAAAAGGTCATGGAGTTAATGGTCCACTCAAATATCATCTGAAAGGAAAGCGTTGCAATGGCAAGGTACAGATGTTTTAAGCGAAGTGCGGGCAGCCCGACAAATGCACCGAATACCGCGCCCAGAAGCCCGGAAAGTATAATCATCACCGGCCATGCATGGGTAATGAGAATATGCTCATCTCCGATAACTCGGGCAAATGATGCAAGGCAGTATGCGCCGACACCCACAAAAGCGGCATGTCCGATGGAGATAAGACCTGCAAACCCCGTCAAAAGGTTAAGACCGATAATGGCAACAATGGCGATCAGAATGTTGTCAATGACCAGCATGTATTTATTACTCACTTCAAAAAGAAGCGGCCACACAAAAAGACAACACAGGAAAGCAAAAAAGAAAAGCCGATTCAGATGTGTTGCAAATATCCGTTGCTCATCCCTATAGGAAGTAAAATAATTTCCGGTTGCCAGCCAACGATTTACAGCCATAAATTACACCCGCTCGATTTCATGTGTTCCGAACAAACCATGCGGTTTTATCAGCAATATGATTAACAATATAATATAGGGCAAAACTTCAGCCGTACTGTTCAGCCCCCAGTTGCCGTCAAGGTATCCGCCGGCAAACTGCTGTATAAGTCCCATGATAATTCCGGCAACAACAGCACCGAGTATGGAATCCAGGCCACCAAGAATAACGACAGGAAACACCGTAATGCCCACTGCATGCAGTGTATCAAAATTCAGCCCGGTAATATTTCCGATAATACCGCCGGCAGCGGCTGCCGTCAGCCCTGCAGTAGCCCAGGCCAGTCCGAATACCTTTGGAACGGAGACACCGATGGACATCGCTGCAAGCTGATCATCAGCAACAGCTCTTTTGGCAATGCCGATTGTCGTTTTTTTGAAAAACCATGAAAAACCGCCGATAAGCAATGCGGTGATAATAACACCGACCAGTTGAGTCCATGATATGGAAACGTCTCCCATCATAATCGGTGTAGTCGGTAAAAATTCCGGGAAGGAAAAGTTTTCGGCACCAAATGGCGTCAGATAGATAATACCATCCAGTATCGACATCAATCCAATGGTTACCATGATAACCGATATAATCGGTTCCCCGATCAACCTCCGAAGAAACAGGCGCTCCACGCCCATTGCAAGAAAAAAGGTAATTATCAGGCTCAGCACAAAAGCAAGGTAAATAGGAATACCGACCCAGACATTCAGGGCATATGTAATAAAACAGCCCGAAGCAATGATCTGGCCATGGGCCAGATTTATAACACGGCTGGATTTATAGATCAGTACAAAACCCAGCGCAGACAGCGCATAGATTGAGCCCACAACAATTCCACTAACCACAAGCTGCAAAAAATAACTCATGAGACCTCTTCCATTGTATAAAAGCAGATCTTTGTTTCTACAGAAGTTGTCTGCCCATCCTGATATTGATATTCTGCCGACACCATCATATCGCTGATACTTTCATCATAAAGTGCTTCATAAAGATTTTGATATTTTTCCTGAACAAACTTCCTGCGAATCTTTCCGGTTTTGGTCAGCTCACCATCATCAACATCGAGTAGTTTATACAAAATGGCGAACCGCTTTATCCGGTAATGTTCTTTTTCAACATTTAGATTAATTTTCCTTATTTCATCGTAAATCAGATCCGCGACTTCAGGTTTTTGAGAAAGGTCCATATAGGTCGTAAAGGAAATGCCGCGATCTTCCGCCCATTTACCCACAACAAGCGGGCTGACATTAATCAGTGCGGATACGTAATCCATTTTGTCCCCGAAAATAACAGCCTCTTTGACATAAGGACTGAACTTGATCTTGTTTTCCAGAAACATGGGGCTGAACATTTCGTCCTTACAATTGTGCATGACATCCGAAACACGATCAATAACAACAAGATGGCCGTTTTTATCAATATAACCGGCATCACCGGAATGAAGCCAGCCGCCCTCAAGCAATTCCATCGTCTTATCAGGAAGTTTATAGTATCCGACACAAACCGATGGCGATCTGGAAAGGATTTCCCCCTCTTCAGATATTTTACATTCAGTTTGCGGAAGCGGTTTCCCCACTGTATCAGAATGAATATCACCATCACGATGCATATAGGCAATACCAATGATTTCGGTCTGACCGTAAATCTGTTTCAGGTTTACACCGATAGCCTGATAAAAGGTAAATAACTCAGGTCCGAGCGCTGCCCCTCCGGTATAGGCCCTTCTGAGGCGCATAAATCCGATCTGGTTTAACAGGGGACGAAAAACAACTGCTTTGCCGAGCCATGCTTTAATACGAAGCATTACCGGCATTTTTTTGCCGCTCATTTTAAATGTGGCCGCTTTCTCCCCTGCCTTCATGAAATACTTGTAGCACCATCTGTTAAGCCTGTAGGAATCATCGATTTTAAGCCAGATCTGGGAGCGAAGTGTTTCATATATTCGGGGCGCACCAAACATAAAGTGCGGCCCAATCTCTTTGAAGTCATCCATGCTGGTTTCAACGGATTCCGGAAAATTAATTGTAATACCCGTCACCATTGCCACTGCAAAGGAATTCATCTGTTCACCGATCCAGGCAAACGGTAAAAAGGAAAGATATTCATCCGTATCTTCAAGATGATCCACCTCCGTTATCCTAAGGCCCATATTAATGAAATTACGGTGGGTCAGCATTGACGCTTTAGGCAAACCGGTTGTACCGGACGTCAGACAGAAATGGCAAACCTCATCGGGCGCACCTTCGTCAATACAAGCTTCAAAACGTTCGGGATCTCTCTCATTAATGGCATCACCTGTTTTATACAGATCCCTTAGATCAAGAAACCAGTTGTCGGTTCGATAACTCCTCATCCCCCGGGGATCTTCATATATCACACGCTTGATATGGGGAACCTGATCACGGATTTCAACCAACTTGTCAACCTGCTCCTGATCATCACAAAAAACAAAGGTTACATCCATATAGCCCAGAAGCTGTTCAATTTCATCAGGAAGGCTGGTCTGATAAATACCGACGGATACCGCTCCCAGGGACTGGGCGGCAATGGAAACAATCAGCATCTCCGGAATGTTGTCACCGATCAACGCAAGCTTATCATTCTTTTCGAGGCCTATCTTCTCAAGCCCCAGTGCAGTTTTTCTGACCAGATCATAATATTCATTCCATGTGATATTACGCCAGTAGCCGTAATCTTTTTCGCGCAAGGCAACCTTGTCTCCGGCAATATCCTTCCGCCAGCGAAGCAACTGTGGAATGGTAAATTTTTGTAAATCTTCTCTGTCAGTCAAAACAGTTTATTCTTCTCCAATATAAGCTTCAATAACCTTTGGGTTGGCTGCAACCTCTTCAGGTGTTCCTGATCCTATCAGCTCTCCAAAATCCAGAACATAAATCTGGTTGGAAATGTCCATAACAACGCCCAGATCATGCTCAATCAGTACAACCGTAATTCCCCGCTCCTGCTGGATATCCACAATAAAGCGTACCACATCCTCTTTTTCTTCAATATTCATCCCGGCCATCGGTTCATCAAGCAGAAGCAGCTTGGGAGACATGGTCAGAGCCCTTGCCACCTCAACTCTTTTCTGGACGCCGTAACTCAAGCTGCCCACGGTTTTGTGCCGGTACGGTTCAAGTTCCATGAAATCAATAATTTCCTCGACATAGGCCCGGTTTTCAGCTTCAATTTGAGATGCTTTTCCATAGTAGATAAGCGCACTCAAAAAACTGTATTTAAGGTTGTTATGGCGGGCCAGCAACAAGTTATCGAGCACAGACATACCGCTGAAAAGTTCAAGATTTTGGAAGGCCCTTGCAATACCTAAATTGGATACCTGGTGAGGAGATGATTTTGTGAGATTATGATTACCGTAAGTTATGGTCCCCATGGTTGGATGATAAAAACCTGATATACAGTTAAGGAGACTGGTTTTCCCTGCACCATTTGGTCCGATAACAGATGTAATCAGCCCGGGTTGGATAACCAGGTCAACACTTGAAAGCGCATTCAGGCCGCCAAATGATAATGTTACATCAGAAACGATTAACTTCGTCATCACCTTCTTTTCATGGTAGATTAAAAAATTAAAATGCCACTTTATATCTGTCCAGCGACATTAATATACGGTCAATATGGTTATTATAAAGTTTGAATCGAAACTAACCGGTATCATCAATGTTTTGGAATCAGGATGAACCTGACAATATATAGTATTTAAATCTGACAGTGATACCTTATAAAGTATCTGTCTATTATTACATTTTCCGTTTTGAGGCAACCCTTTTGTGTTATTTTTCGTATCCCCGCCCCAAAAGGTATGCGTCGTTTATCGAAAAGCTTATATACATAGGATACATTATGGATTTCGGACAACTGATGTCTTCATGTTTTACAGTTAAACCCTTTTTTAAGATACCCATATTGATCTTCCCCCGAAAAAGTGGACACATAGTTAAGCTGCCATAGGCAGCGATTCATATGCCGATGGTGGCATATAACCTATCGATGAATGTTTTCTAACACGATTGTAGAATATTTCAATATATTCAATGTGGAATAGGGTCAAACCTTGAATTGTGATTTTAGTAAAGCCCATCTGCCTCGGAAGTCATTTTCTGTCGTTATTCTGCCATGTAAGGCGCTTACTATTTTGCTGATTGATGGAATAGGGTCAAACCTTGAATTGTGATTTTAGTAAAGCCCATCTGCCTCGGAAGTCATTTTCTGTCGTTATTCTGCCATGTAAGGCGCTTACTATTTTGCTGATTGATGAATATGTCAAACCTAAACAATCGCCGATTTCATAATTTGAAAACCGGCCGGTTTTCCATAGCAGATATACCAGCATATCCCGTTTATCTTTCTCAATAGGTGCGATTTTACGTGAATGACGAACGGATTCGATATTAATGTCCAATATCTCCGAAGCGGATTTTAATAAAGATTCAAGATCGAACTCCTTGAACAAGCTGTTATGTTGTGGAAGTTCTACTTCTTTTTTGGAGCCCAGAAAACGAGATTTAAGATCTGTGACGAAATCCTGACTGCCATAAATGAACCCGTGTCTGACTTCTTCCCACACACTGCCTTGTTCTTTTGAATAGTGCTGCATTTTTAACCGATAGGACTTGTGGAGATCTTCACCGGATAGCTGGTTCGTTATTGTTTTGGTTGACAACCATAAAGGTGGTCTTTTTTTATATGCATAGAACCGGTAACTGCTCCACGGGAAATCAACCAGCCGTTTAACGATACCGGCCCGTAATGGATTACAATGGATATAATATGAGAGACGTAGAAGGTAGGCATCATTCTCAACAATGATACTCTTAAACCTTCCCTGGAAAAGATGGCCTTTATCATGATTTTTTAAATTGAATTTTCGCGTATAAGTTGTGCCGAACCATTGCATGGCTCTGGATAAATTAGCCTCTTTGGTCTTCAATAACAAATGATAATGATTGTCCATCAGCACATAAGCATACACCTCGATATTGTAGCGTTCAGGAAAATTCTCCAGCAACTCCAGAAAACATTGCCGGTCTTCATCTGAACAATAAATATCTTGACTGCCATTGCCCCGGGACATCACATGATAGATAGCACCGGGATATTCTATTCTCCATTGTCGTGCCATTGCTTATTCAAATATCAACTCATGTACATGATGTCAAAGTGTTTTCACTATTCAAGGTTTGACCCTATTCTTTAAACCTGGTACATAATCAATGTACCATTTCTTCAAGTAACTAATTGAGCTAAATGTCCCATGGTTGGGTGTTGCAATCATCACCATGTTATTGACATCACCATAATTGACCTGAAACGTTCTGGATACAAGCCCCCCCTTACTGTACCCCATAGTGTCAACATGAGAAAAAGTCCCGGAATCAGGATTGAGTGGATCCACAGGATCACCTTTAATATTCATCTTTTTGAATGTATTTGCCACAGTATTACCCGTACTGTGCATCTTTGCTCTACCATTATAAGAAACAAACATGGGCCGATAAACGCCATTAGTAGCTGCAATTAAATCCTGAAGGATATATGCATAACTGTTTGCCTCATCCTGGTCAAATACATATTGATCATTATACCCTTCCACTGTTCTGCTTTTATTCATAAAAACATGTATGGGTAGCCAACCATGGAAAAACAAAAATGGTTGCGCATTCGGATTCGGTTCAAGAAATAGATTGCCTTTAACATCATTCACCGGGCCTAATTCATCTTTATCAAATATTTTTACATTTGGCTCAGGAAGCACCACTCTGTCGATTGAAGCAAAAGCAAATTCAAATTTCTCGGCTAAGCTCAGGTTCGGTATGTGGCCATTCAACGATGCCAGATAAACAGGCTCCCTGGTT
Source organism: Desulfobacterales bacterium (assembly GCA_021737275.1). GTDB lineage: Bacteria > Desulfobacterota > Desulfobacteria > Desulfobacterales > JAIPEE01 > JAIPEE01. Next base: position 67,506 of record JAIPEE010000011.1, on the reverse strand, counting down.
CCAAGTTTTGCTGTCACAGGATCACCTGTAACGGTCTTGGAAAAACCTACAAATGCAATTGGAATATTATTAATTTCATCCACCACCATCGGATCAGGTCCAATCTCTAAAGCTGTCCACTGCGTCCCATCCCAATACCAGGGAAATACTTTACTTTCATCCAGATTAAAGGCATCTGCATCGGATTGAAAATATCGGCCAGTCAGCAATATCCAGCCTTCTATTGTGGGAATGGGATCACCCTGATCAGCCGGTTCCACAACTAACTGGACAGGACTACCAAGCGCCTTAACATCACTCAAACCAAGATCCGGATCAAGAGACAGTTCATCACCCGGAACAACTATGGGGCCATCTGAAGGTGTCATTAATGTAATGATGGCATCACCACTTAGTGCATCCGGTGGAATTACCGCTGCAAACCGGCCATCGGGTGTTTCAATAATACCGCCCTCTGTTGCTGTAACTGTTACAGAAATTGAGTCAGGCGGTGTTGCATCATCAACATCCAACATAAAATCAGCTGTTGTTACAGTGGATGTTGCTCCATCTTCATCAGCTATTACAGGTATTACTCTGGTTGTATCATCATAACCCGATGCATTGGTAATCAATATTTTAACCAAGCCGGCGAGAATGTTTGGTCTGGCAGGTAGTAATCTTTTCTCTCACCCGTTCACTACGTTCACTTAAGAACTCAAAGGGCTCAAATTTTTTATAATGATTTTTCCTTCGTGTCCTTTGTGTACTTTGCGAGAGATATGCTTTTAAGGTATCATTAATCAAAAATATCCAACACCTCCACCGTATCCTGAACCTTACCGTCATAAACTTCATATTCTTTCGGAAGAAACATATTGAGCTTTTTTCTACCTTCATAAGCGCCCACATCGGTTCCACCGATGGCGTAGATTTTACCGTCAGGCGTTGCAACGGCAGCCAGTGTTGAACGGGGCAATTTCATTTTGGGACCTTTTTTCCAGGTATCCTTTACAGGGTCATAAATAAACACATCGTTTTGCGGTGGGGTATCTCCACCTTTGGTTCCGCCCAAAATATAAATTTTACCATCTGCACCTAAAACCGCTGCATGAGTGTCCTTGGGTTCCGGCATTGGGGTACGGGTTGACCAGGAATCTGTCTTTGGATCATACACTTCTGTTGTATCAAGGGTGGGCGTTTCCGGATCTGCTGTATATCCTTCTGAACCGCCAAATACATATATTTTATCATCCGGGCCAATTGCGGCAGCAAACAGCATTCTTTTTGACAACATAGGGGTTTTGTATTCCCAGGCGTTTGTTTTCGGATCGTAGCACTCGAGGGAATCCAGCACATCAATTCTTTGCCCTGGAACTTCGCCATACAACCCCTCCATCATTTCCGTCTGGCGACCACCCATGGCGTATATCTTTCCATCTGAAATAATTACAGCTTCATGATCTATCCTGCGATCAATCATTGGGGGTACACTCGTATTAAAAACTGTAATATCGCTATGTGCTGAAACCGTATATTGAACACGTTGCGTGGTCGCTTCTGGCCATTTAGCTGATATTGGATCATAGGGTAACACAATATTTTCGCCTGCCCCAGGCATCCATCTACCATTTCCTCCGATCCAAAATATGCGGTTATCATGGCTGGTGACAATGGCCACTCCATCACCCTGTCTGACAAGGTTAGTATTTCTTTGCATGGCAGAGTCTTTAATCTCCCCACTTTTCTTTTTCCATTCCCATTTATTTAAATTGAAATTAAAAACTCCTACAGTATGACTTAGTATTGTTCCCGGTACGGGAGTCAGCACTTTCCAATTATCGTTTTTCGGATCATACACCATATTTGAATAACGGCCGTCATGATAATACCAAGCATAACCTCCCATGACATGAATTTTACCATCCGGCCCTAACGTTGCATCATGTCCGTATTCGCCTACAGGCATTGGTGAAAGAAACCGCCATCCGGCCTGGACTGAAAAAGTACAACACATAAAAGCTATTGTTAATACAATTGTATATTTTTTTATACTCATTTTATCTCCATTAACTATCTTCACAAAACATATTACGGAGTTTGCGGTTTCTCAGGCATTTTATATTTTCCAGAAGGCTCCAAGGGCACAGTTGGCTTGTCAGAATGAATCGGTAAAACTTCAAACTCAACTTTTACAATTTTTTGATCTTCATTAAATACTGCGCTTGTACTTACTTTTAAAGGTTGAGCTAAATCTATTGAATTACCGCTTATGCTGTCAGAATATAATAAGTTCCCCTGATCATCTGTATATGAACCACCCAAATGCCAGTTATCATTTTCATCCTGACCATAAATCAGGAGTGCAACTCTATCAATATCACGTGACTGCCTCGGATCAGATTGATCTGTTTGTTTAAAAACATTGTATTGGATTTCTGCTTCAAACTCTGAATACATGATATATTCATCATCCGGAGAAGGATATTTATCTATCTGACTATTGGTAGTTTTTGCAACTACCCAGTCCGAAAGTCCGGTAATAATTTTATTTCTGATTTCCGGATGAGCCTCCAATCTATAATCCCGTTCACCAAAATTACCATGATTAAAGGGAAAGTTATACTCAAATTTCCTTGCCGATCTATCAGATGTATATTTATCAGAACTATCCGGTCCCTTCACTTTCAACAGCGATTGATTTGGATCATCCGGGCAACAGGTTGGTCGACAAAATACACTAATCAAAGGCACAATTCCATCATTAGGTTCCTCCAAACCGGGACAGGACCCAGGGAGAAATATATCGCTGTTATCTGTACCGGCAATCAATGTCATATCACCCATCGGTATACATGCAGGGTTTTTATTCAAATAATACAGGGTGGGGTTTTCTGTTTCATCTTCTGATTTTGAATCATCATAGGCTAAAAGATCCTTGGTCCCCGGGCTCCACTTCATAATTAATGTTTGATCAAGTAACTTTGAAAGGTTAAAAGTCCCATGGTTTGGCGTTGCTATCATTATCATATTATGTACACTCTGTGAAATGGCCTGGAAACTGCGAGATACAAGACCGCCTTTGCTGTATCCAATTGTATCAACATAAGGAAAGCTCCCCGAGTTACTGTCAGAGGGTTCTGCCGGATCCCCTTTGATATTCATATTCTTATACGCTTTTGCTGCCGCATTCCCAACACTATTTAAGGGAGCCCTGCCATTGTAGGAAATAAACATCGGCCGGTAAACACCATTGGTTGCAGAAATTAGATCCTGAAGAATATATGCATAACCGTTTGCCTTGTCAGGATCAAATACACCCTGATCATCATACCCCTCCACTGTTCTGCTTTTGTTTTTTATAATATGTTCTCCAACCCAGCCATGAATAAGTAAAAATGGCAAAGCATTCGGGTCCGGTTCAAAAAATTCATCTCCAATAACATCTTGGACAGGCCCCAATTCATTTTTATCATAAATTTTTACATTTGGTTCAGCGGGTGCCTCTTTGATAATTGCAGCCAAAATCAGATTATACTTAACTGCCCAAAACATATTTGGAATATAATTATCCAGAGATGCCAGTAGAATAGGTTCTCTGGTTCCCAGTTTTGCTGTCACAGGATCACCTGTGATGGTAGCATATAACCCAACAAAGGCCATAGGCATATTATTTATTTCGTCCACCGTCATTTGATCAGGGCCTATCTCCAAAACCGTCCACTGTGTCCCATCCCAGTAATAAGGAAATGCCGTACTTTCATCCAGATTATAAGTATCAACATAGGATTGAAAATATCGGCCAGTCAGCAATATCCAGCCTTCTATTGTGGGAATGGGATCACCCTGATCAGCCGGTTCCACAACAAGCTGGACGGGCTTGCCAAGCGCCTTGACATCACTCAAACCAAGATCAGGATCAAGAGTCAGTTCATCACCCGGAACAACTGTGGGGCCGTCTTCAGGTGTCATTAACGTAATAATGGCATCACCGCTTAATGCATCCGGCGGAATAACGGCTGCAAACCGGCCATCGGGTGTTTCAATAATGCCACCTTCTGTTGCCGTCACAAGTACCGAGATAGAGTCCGGCGGTGTTGGGTCGGAAGCATCCAGTTTAAAATCCGCTGTTGTTACAGTAGGTGTTATTCCATCTTCATCCGCTATGACGGGTGTTGTTCTGGTTGTATTGTCATAACCGGATGCATTAGTAATCAATATTTTTACAAGACCTGCGGGAAGAAAAATTTCTCACCCGTTCACTTCGCTCACTTAAGCACACAGAGAGCACAATGTTTTTTAAATAAAAGACTTGTATTTTCTCTGAGAACTCTGTTTGAGATACGCTTTGCTTTCTATGTTGCCATCAATCAAAAATATCCAGTACCTCCACCGTATCCTGAACTTTACCATCATACACTTCATAATCTTTCGGAAGGAACATATTTAATTTTTGTCTGCCTTTATACGCCCCGACATCAGTTCCACCGATAGCATAGATCTTGCCTTCCGGCGTAGCGACAGCAGCCAGGGCTCCACGGGGACGTTTCATTTTAGGACCTTTTTCCCAAGTATCTTTTACAGGGTCATAAATGAAGACATCTCTTTGTGGTGGCGTATCCCCCCCCTTGCTTCCACCCAAAACATAAATTTTTCCATCTGCACCTAATACCGCAACATGGTTATCCTTGGGTTCTGGCATGGGTGTCCGAGTTGACCAGGAATCAGTCTTTGGGTCATACACTTCTGTAGTATCCAGCGTAAGTACTCCCGGATCTGCTGTAAAGCCTACCGAACCACCAAAAACATATATCTTGTCATCCGGGCCGACTGTTGCAGCAAACAGCATTCTTTTTAGTTGCATAGGGGCTTTGTATTCCCAGGTGTTTGTTTCCGGGTCATAGCATTCAAGTGAATCGAGAACAAAAACTTCTCTCCCGGCTCTTTCTCCATGTGGGCCATCAATCATTTCTGTCTGGCGGCCGCCCATTACATAAATTTTTCCATCTGATGTAATAACAGCTTCATGATCTATTCTGCGGTCATTCATTTCAGGAACACTTGTATCAAAAATTGTAGTTTCACTGGATGCTGTTTCTGAATAATATACTCTCTGCGAGTTTGCTTCAGGCCATTTGTTAAATACCGGATCAAAGGGTAGCACAATACTTTCGCCCACTCCAGGTGTCCACCGGCCATTACCTCCAATCCAATAGATTTTGCCCTCTATTCCGGTAACAATCGCTACACCATCTCCCTGCCTGTCAAGACTCGTGTTTCTCGTTATACTCATGTCTGAAATTTCTATCTCAGAATTCAGTTTTTTCCATTCCCATTTATTCAGTTCAGTATTAAATATACCAATCTTACGTCTTAAAATAAAACCAGGCACTGGCATTAACACTTCCCAGTAGTCGCCATCCGGATTATAAACCATATTTGAATAGCGCCCGTCATGATGATACCAAACAAAACCTCCCATTACATGGATTTTACCGTCCACTCCTAACGCTGCATCATGTCCGTAAACACCAACGGGCATAGGTTCAACAAAGTGCCAACCTGCATTAGCAATGGAGGTAAATAATAGTATAAGCAGTATAGTTATTAATAACGCCTTGTTATTTTTTTTTATTTTGTACAATTGAACTTCCTTTAATAGTTATTGAGGCATTTTAAAATTGCCTTTAGGCACCAACGAAACAGTTGTTTGATTTGGTTTAATCCATGATAGTTCGCATTCAACTGAGACAATTTTATCAGATTCAAGAAAAGAAGCTCTTGAAAACAATTCTAAGGGATTATTACTTCCCCTGTCTATAGAATTTCCTACTATTGGCTCTGTTCTAATCAAATCCCCCTGTGCATTAACATAATCACCACCAACATGATAGTTGCCGCTTTCATCAATAGCATATATTACCAAAGCAATTCTGTCATAATCTCGAGCCTGTCTATTATCACTTGGGTCCAACTGAGGATCCAGCACATTATATTCAACTTCTACTTCACACTCCATATCTGCGAGATAGCCGGATCCGGAGTAATAAGAGGGAATGTAGCTATCTATCCTTTTGGCCACTATCCAGTCAGAAAATCCGTTGATAATTTTATCCCTGACATCAGTATTATTTTTTAATCTAAAATTCAATTCCCCAAAAGTAAGATGACTGAACGGAAAGTCATACTCAAGTTTCTTTGCATTACCTTTAACTTGCAGCAGAGATTTTGAAGAATACGGTTGCTGTGTCGGTCTGCAAAATACGCTTGTCAAAGGAACAATTTTATCATTTGGCCAATCCAATCCTGTAATAGCCAAACCGTCTGTACCAGCTATAAGTGTCATATCGCCCGAAGGTATACTTTTGGGATTGGTATTTAAGGCATGCATCCGTGGATTAACCGTTTCGTCTATCGATTTGGCGTCATCATATGGGAAGAGGTCCTTCGTGCCCGGACTCCATCTCATCAGAATCTTAGAATAAAACCCGATATTCCCAGGCACCTGCTCAATATTTTTTATAACACTGTATGTACCATGGTTAGGCGTTGCAACCATAACCATATTGTGCACATCATTAAAGTTCGCCTGAAATGTTCGAGATACAAGGCCGCCTTTACTAAATCCTAAAGTATCAATATAAGGGAATTTTCCTGAGCTGCTGTCACCAGGTTTTGCAGGATCACCCTTTATATTCAACTTTTTATACTCTCTTGCTGTAGCATTTCCAATGCTATCCATCGTTGCCCTGCCATTGTATGAAGCAAACATTGGCCTGTAAACACCATTCGTTGCCTCGACAAGATCTTTTAAAACTAATGAATAACCATCTGCATCATTTTCATCAAAAAGACCACCTTCATACCCTTCGTTTGGTCCGGAACAGTCATTCTTGATAATATTTTGAGGTAGCCAGCCATGAAAAAACATAAATGGCAACGCATTGGGATTAGGTTCATAATCAGTTCCAAGTACTTCTGTTACTACTTCAAGATCACCTTTATCATATATTTTTACATTCGGTTCAACACTTACTTCCTTATTGATAATTGCTCCTAATATAAACTTGAATAAACTTGAATTATCCATATCAGGGAGATAATCACTGAGAGATGCGAGCAGGATTCTTTCTCTACTTCCTAATAATGCTACAGGATCTCCCGTAAGTGTTGTAGAGAGTTCAACAACAGCTACCGGGGCATTATTGATCCGGTCTACCGCCAAATCGCCCGGATTCATATGCAAAACCGTCCACTGTGTCCCATCCCAGTAATAAGGAAATGCCGTACTTTCATCCAGGTCAAAATCATCAGCATCGGATTGAAAATATCGGCCAGTCAGCAATATCCAGCCTTCTATTGTGGGAATGGGATCACCCTGATCAGCCGGTTCCACAACAAGCTGTATCGGACTGCCAAGCGCCTTGACATCACTCAAACCAAGATCAGGATCAAGTGTCAGTTCATCACCCGGAACAACGGTGGGACCGTCTGCAGGTGTCATTAACGTAATAATGGCATCACCACTTAATGCATCCGGCGGAATAACGGCTGCAAACCGGCCATCCGGTGTTTCAATAATACCACCTTCTGAAGCAGTGACTTCTACCGAAATAGAATCCGGCGGGGCTGGGTCAAAAACATCCAACTTAAAATCCGCTGTTGTTACAGTAGGTGTTATTCCATTTTCATCGGCCATAACAGGTGTGGTTCTGAAAGTATCGTCATAACCGGATGCATTGGTAATCAATATTTTTACCAGACCTGCGGGAAGATTTGCCAGATAATAGTATCCGCCGCTGTCAGTGGTAGTGGTTATACCCGTTCCGTCAACTTCCAAATTCGCACCTGCAACGGGAGCACCGGAATCCTTATCCGTAATTGTACCTTCCAGGGATCCGGTTACCGGACTATGAGTCAAAATCATATCAAGCGTTACAGTCGATCCGTCGGTCATACTAACATTATCAACGGTTACACTTTCATACGCAGGATGGGTAATGTAAACCGTATGTGTACCTTCCGGGACATTAATCATCTCGTAAGTACCGTCTGCCTCGGTCATTGCACCGAGCATACTGTGTTCACCGAGTGATACTTCCGCAAATGGTATCGGCTCGCCTGAAACTGCATCCGTTATGGTGCCCTCTAAAGTTCCTTTTGTTGTTGGCGGCAGACTGAAACTAAACGTATCTGCCCCGCCATTAATAATTGAAAGGTTCTTAAATATAGCAACATGATTTTCTGCCATTGCGGTGAAAATACCGGAACCTTCAGGCAGGTCAGACAATGCAAAATTTCCATCCTGGTCGGTTGTTATGGTATGAGTTGGTGATTTGGCTAATTTTACAATAGCCCCGGCAATAGGCTTACCTGCCATTGCATCATAAACATATCCGGTTACATCGGTATTAATTGTATCAGGAAATGCGATACCCATTGATGTCGGATATACAAGATCCATTTGAAATGGATCTTCATTGATATCATATTCAAGGGAATAATCAGCAAAATCATCTTTTGTAATATGAAACAACTGAGTTCCCATCGGTACATCAGTTAATGTAAAGGTGCCGTCTGCTCCTGATACGCCTGAAATACACGTGCCGTCCACTTCTATTGTCACGCCCGGTTCAGGCTGCAAAGTTGCTGCATTGGTAAATATGCCATTGACGGTTGCAACAGCAGTATCACTATACAGCGCAAAATCCAGTGTATTGAGTCCAATACCTGAAAGACCGATTACATTAACAACAGAGTTGTATCCTGCTTTGCTGATTGTTATTTCAACTTGCCCCAGGGTAATACCGGGCACAACGTAGGAGCCATCTGAAAACGTTTCTACTGTTTGCAATTTATCAGCATCGGTTACTGTTACGGTTGCGTCATCCAAAGAAGACTCGTCTAAAGCATCAGTGACTTTCCCGTTCAGGATAGCAGTATCTTCATCCACAACATAAACAGTTACGGTAGCCGGAACTGATGTGCCATACGGGCCTGTAGCAGTAATTTCATATGTAGTGGTTTCAGTTAATGTTACTAATATTTCTCCGAACCTGTCCCCTATCCCTATACCCGGATTAGGCTCTATACTGCAGGACGCGGCACTCTCAGATATCCATGATAACAATACTGAATCACCGGATTGAATATGCGTTGGATCTGCACTTATGCTTACAGTAGGTACTGCTGTAGAAATTGTTACCGTGGTCTCAGCCTGTGAAGTAGAATCTCCTGTGCCTGTTGCCGTTATTGTATATGTTGTAGTGCCGGCAGGAGCTACATCAATTGAACCGTTTGGATCAAGATTTGTAAACCCACCCGGCTCAATAGAACAGGAATCAGCACTTACAGAGTTCCATACCAGTGTGGCGGAATCACCATCTAAAATATAACCAGGCTTAGCAACCAGACTGACCTGTGGTGACAACATGGCAAATTCACTTATGATAAAGTCCTCTTTTATGTTTTTGTTTCCAATACTTATTTGTCTTCTCACAGCCTGCCCACCAGGTAAAGATGCCTGAATGGTATAATCACCGGGTAACAGATGGATATCATATCCGCCTGCATAACCTGTTGTAACTGTTTCTCCGGTTTCAAGAATTTTTATTTCAATATTCCCTATTCCTTCACCGGCGGTATAAAAGCTGTCGGCATTTTGATCATCATAAACAACGCCGAGCAGAGTTAGTTTTGAATCATAAAATGAAGTTCCAAAATCACATGTCATTTTATAGTTATCATCATTCAGATACACACTGTCATAACCTTTTGAAATACCGACTCCGACTTCCTTATAAATATCATCTAAAACACTTAATCGGTGGCCTCTCCCGTCAACACCCGCATCAATAAAAAGCACATCATGCAAGTTCAGCATTGTTTGAGCTTCAGGATCTATTGTATCACTGAGCGCTATATTTTCTCCAACATATCGAGATGGATATCCGAATTCAATCGCACGATCAGAAGGTGTACGGCCATCCAATGAATTATGTTCATAATAATCCTGATTAATCATATCAAGAGCGTGACATCTTGCCGCAAGCAGTAAGCTGCTGTTGAATGAAAGCGGTTGTTTGGGCTCACTACTAATTGTGCCTGGAGGCAATCCTTCATTCAAATCCATACCCAGACGTAATGCTTCCGCTTCCGGATCTTGTCTTGCCCGGTTGATTGCTTCCAGAAATACCTGTTCGGCAATTGTAGATTCATCATCGCATACGACTGTAATTGCACTTTGTTCCGTACCGCCAGGGCCAACAGCCGTTAATGTATATGTTGTTTTAACTGATGGTGTTACCGTTCTTATGCCTGTACTATCGACAATAATATTACCAGGATCAAGGGTTACCGTATCCGTATTGGCCACATCCCATGAGAGTGTCACGTTCTCTCCTGCAAATGAACAAACCGAATCTGCAGAAAAAGTGATTTCCGGTGCAATATATACTGTTGCAGTAGCTGTTTCAGGGCCATACGGACTTGTTGCAGTAAGCGTGTAGGTGGTCGTAGAGATCGGAGATACAGTTGCTGTATCATTTAACAACAGATTGTCCCCGACTCCCTTATCAATACTGACACTATCGGCATTCGTTACATTCCACTCCAGGGCCGAAGACTCTCCGTTATGAATTTTATCCGGATTGGCAGAAAAGCTGATAACCGGTACAGGATCAGTTACAATTATTGTCAAAGAGGCTGTTTCCGGAATACCATTTTTATTGGCTGTGAGTGTGTAAGTGGTCGTCGACGTTGGAGATACAACTGTTGAATCATTTAAGTTCAGATCATCTCCAACACCATGATCAATACTGACAGAATCAGCATCCGTTACATCCCATGAAAGGGTTACTGATTCTCCAGTGAAAATACTGTTGATATCGGCAGAAAAAATGATATTGGGTGCTTCATCCACATAAACGGTGACAGGATACCATTCTTCTGAAACTGCATTATATGTTTCCAGATAATAAGTAGTTGTCTCATCAGGAGAGACTTCCATTGTCCCATTAACATCGATACTATCATAATTGGTCTTCCATTTATCATTTGTTATAGATCGCATTTTGCATGAATCAACAATAGTTGTTTGCCATGCGAGCGTGATCGTTTCACCTTCTTGAATAGAGTTTGAGCTGGCCGTAAAATCAACTTCTGCAATCTTAACATATTCATCGGCCCCGATATCTATACCTACGCCCTGTGGTCTGAAGTCTCCATCTATGTCTGTGAGCGGCGCATCAATATATGCGGCTTTATCAACAGCGTAGTTACCTGCCCAAGTGCCTGAAGATATAGAGGTATAAAGATGATAGTCTTCGTCATCATCTCGATAGCTAGAAATAAAATACGGCACAGTGCTAATATTTCCTTCACCATAATCACCATCAACAATAGATGTATTGAAAACATCGCTATAATGAAATTGTATTCCCCCGGCAGAAGACCAGAGATGAACATTTTCTCCTATAGAATAAGAGTAATCAATTCCAATCAAAGAGTTTCGTATTGTCATATAAATAGATTCATTATTAAAAACACAGCCAAACCATGAACTTAGATTATCAGTCAAGTTATCAAATATAGTACAATTAATAATATTAATAACACTGGATGTTCCCGTTGAATAAAAACCTGCAGCACCTGATGCATAGTTTTGATTTATCATACAATTAATAACATCAACATCTCCGCTAATTTTCAAACCGCCACCATTGGAAGTTGAGATATTGTTGCTGATATCACAGGCTGATAATGTTATTCGATAATCCGTATCATAATTGTCAAGATAGATACCTCCTCCCTGGCCATATGAAGTGTCATTGTTTTCATCGGCAATATTATACTTAACAATACATTTTCGAATTTCTGGATATGTTGCATCCGGCATGGCATCTATAGCCCGGTAATAGATACCGCCCCCATCTTCTGAAGCAGAATTATTTGTAATGATACAGTTTTCAATTGTTGGGGACGACGTCTGACAACATATGCCCCCACCTTTATCAGCATATCCATTTATTATTGTAAAACCTGATACTACAGAATTCGACCATTCACTATTCTGGAATATAAATCCACGTCCATCTGACTCACAATCAATAATACAGTTTTCCGGTCCATTTTCTGATCGGACAGTAATTTTCTTACCGAGAAAATCAATATTTTTATTGCCCGTACCTGTATAGGTTCCATCAGCGACAAGCACCCAATCACCGTCAGATGCCGAATCAATAGCGCTTTGTACTGTAGCAAAGTCCGAAGGAACGTTAAGAGGTATCACCTCAGCCACATTCAAAATTGTAGTGGCACTGACTTCCTCAGCACCGTATGTTGCAGTAATTGTATAAGTTGTTGAGGAGGTTGGCACCACAGAAAACTCACCAACCGGATTAACATTGCCTCCCGGTGTTGGCTCAACTATACAAGTGTCAGCGCCGGTAGCATCCCATTTCAATGTTGCCGTCTCACCGGATAAAATGGTTGTCGGATTGGATATTATTTTAGGCGGCCTTAAGACATTTATAGTCAAATATTTACGATCAAAATTCTCAACATTGCCTGCATATATACGATATTCTGTTGATTTATCTATTATTACAGGAATGGATCCATTCATTGAATCAATTTCATTAATTAATTCATATCGATCTCCAACTTTAACGTGCAAAGCCGCATAACTTGCATAATTAATATTCCAGTAAAGTGTTGTAGAATTACCAAGGTAAAATGGATCAGGATCAGCATAAAGCTCAATTTCCGGTTCAGGGAACCTGACGGCTAAGCTATCTGTTGCTGATTCTGAAGACTCGCTCAAAACAGAAATTTCATAGATCATATCACTATATTGAGGATCAGTTACCATAGATCCATTTGTATCAACACTTTCTGTACTTTTTACAGACCCATTGCCGTATTTGGTTACCAGTGTTGCAGAAACTGCATTGATGGAAGACCATCTCAATGTTGTTGTTCTGCCTGTTACAAGAAGCTCAGGATCCGCACTAATAGTCACTGTCGGTGTCTTCTTATTGGGGTTGGTCCCCATATCATGCTCTTGCTTATTATTAAAACCATCATCGTCATAATCATCACCGGGTAGCGCTGCAATACCAATGTCTGTGAAATGTATAAATTCCCATGAATCAAGCATGCCATCTTCGTCAACATCATTAAGGTCTGTTGGATTCAGATATGTATTGAGCTTGCTGCCGCGTTGAGCATGGAACCCGTTCTTAAGTATAATTTTCCCATTAGAAACGAATTGGACATTATGATCAGCAGGGATAATACATCCGCCTGTTTCATCTGTAGTGATGTCGGTATCTGAAGTATAGGAGCCGCTATCCAAAGTACCAGTTAATGGATTCGCCTGAGCTCCTGTCAACATCATAAACATACCGGCAATCAGTAAAAGTGCGCATAAAAGTATGCTTTTTTTCATAGCTTTATCCTCTAATGGGTATTTTATATCTAACCGACAGTGAAAAAACTATCTGATAATCGTTTATTATTTTACTTAGCTTCCAACGCAGTCAACCTTGCCTCAAGCTTTTTGATGGTGTCATCTTTCGTCTGAAGATTTTCGTTCATCTGAATCAGATAAAGTGTGAGCTCTTCAATTTTCCGAAGCTGTCCGGTAACCATATCGGACAATGGCATACCATTTTCCTGAACCTTTTTTGCAGATGGGATTTCCGGCAGGTGTTTGTTCTCTTTGATAAAATTTTCTACACTTTCAAGAGAAGCCAGTTTATAATCATCTTCAAATACAACGTCTGCACCGGGAGTCTCCACAATGATTTCTTCAGCTTTGATGATACCGGCAATATCCATCTCAGTTGCTGTAATCTTACCGGCAACATCTAATTTTGATTGAGGTGTCTCTGTTCCAATTCCAACCTTACCCGAAAAGTAATTTTTATCATCCCCATATATATAGACACCCCAATTATTTGTCGCGCCTGTATATGAAAGATCACCAACATAACAATATGCATTTTCTAAAGATCCGGTACCTTTGCTACGAGATATTTCTGAGGAAACACCAACTGCTGTTGTCACATTTGAATTCCTGTAATTGACTTCTCCCCTTAAGCCATATACAAGTGGTACGGTAGCACCACTTCCACGTGCTGAGGCATATCCATAAATGCCGATCATAGTACCGACTGATTCAGATCCATCATAAGATGCACTTGCGTTATGTCCATATAAACAAGAAAAGTTCCCAGTTAAATTTACCATTGTACTGAGACCTGTTGGAAATCCGCCTGTAGTATTAAAATCAAAATCTAATTCCACGCCATTACTACCAGTACCAATAGATTTTGAAATATCCAAAATGGCACCTGGTGTTGTTGTGCCAATACCCACATTACCATCTCCGTCAATAAATATATTTTCATCTGAACCATCTTTAAAAACAATGGGCCTGCCGGATTCTGTCACTATGGCGGTTCGCTCCTGATCATCTTTAGCGATTAAATTATTCGGTGTTGTACCGTCTGAGGCATTACCCTGCAGATATTCATTATTGTTCATTACTGCCAGTGTGCCGGCAAAACTGATGCCTGAAATCAGAAATACAACTGCAATGAAACATATAAAAAAAATCGGAATTACTTTTCTCATTTTAACTCTCCTTATTGAGATATTATGGATTCAGCACTCATTCATATATAAGCCGGGCTAAAAATATATTCTTTGGCGAATTGACATTTTGCCATACGAATCACTTAAATAGCCCAAACGACAACTTCACGATGGTTTTAAAACCATTTACTTCTTGGATACAACTTGTTTTGGATAAGATATGAGAGACACAACTTTTCTATGTCACATATCGAACATATTCCTTGTCGTCAATACTACTTAAGTATGATTTTTGCTTTGCTTTTCATCTAATACTTCTCATACAACACCCTTAATATTGAAATAAAACAGGTATAATTAAATATTCATAAAGTTTACAAAAGGAATCTTTTTCCCGGGAGAAGGAATTTTCTCTTTTTTCTCAATAACAGGCTCCGGAACCAGGGCCGCCTTTGGGTGAGATCATTTATAGTGATTACTTATATTGACCCGCTCCTGAGGGATAAATCGTTTTTAAATGATAGCAATGATAATGAACGTCGCATGCACATTAAAAGCAACCGGCACAAACTCATTATAGACCACCTCTAAAAATTGAATTCAGAATATTATCGGATACATTTAATATCTTATCCATACCGTGCCTCCAAACTTGTTCCGGTTTAAAAAAATCTTGACTTTTATGCCGTATTAATTTTTTATTAAATGTTTTCAGGATTTTGGAGTTATTTTATAACTAACTGTATTGTTAGATTTTTTACACTATCGATAAACAGGAACCTTTATGATAAAAATTGACGGAAACAATCTTTTACCGCAACATGTTTATGACATTTCATATACTAATGCTGATTTTGAACTGACAACCGATGCCCGCGACCGAATGCAATTATCTCGCAATCTGGTGGATCGTTTTGTAAACAACGCCCATACGATTTATGGAATTAACACAGGATTTGGACCGTTATCCGGTTATCGCGTGTCGGAAGAGGCACTTAAAGAACATCAGGTAAACTTATTGCACCATCTCTCGACCGGCCAGGGAGACCTGTTTTCAGAAGAAGAGACCCGTGCCATTATGGTATCACGCGTAAATGCGCTGGCAAAGGGATACTCCGGTATACGGGTAGAAGTCATTGAAAATATCCTGAATGGGTTAAGAAAAGGGCTGTTGCCTGAAATTCCAACAGAAGGATCAGTTGGTGCCAGCGGCGATCTTGTACCATTGGCCCATATGGCAAGAGTTTTCTCAGGTATCGGATGGGCAAAATACAAAGGTGAGCGCCTGCCGGCAACTGAAGCCCTTCAAAAAGCCGGCCTCAAACCGATTGAGTTAAAAAGTAAAGAGGGGCTGGCCCTTGTAAACGGTACTTCGGCCATGACAGGTATCATGAGCCTTGCTGTTGTTGATGTTCAAAAACTTTTGAATTTTCATGAATTTCTGTCCTCATGCCTGATTCAGGTTATGTATGGCGAGCCTGAAGTTTTATGCGGGCAGCTCCACAGAGCCCGGGGCCATAAAGGTCAAATATCGGTTGCAAAGCGTATGGCCGAATATCTTTGCACTCATGAACGGTATGAAAAAGAGATTAACAATCATCACTGGGGTATGAGAGAAAAGCCGGTAAAAGAGGGAATAGAGATTCAGGATCCCTATTCCATGCGTTGTGCGCCCCAGGTTCTGGGGGCATGTCAGGATGTTGTCTGGCACGTTGAACAGGTTGTTACCTGTGAATTGAATGCATCAACAGATAACCCCCTTATTTTTCCCGAAACAGAGATTGTAATTCATGGCGGAAACTTTTATGGCCAGCAGATTTCATTTGCGGCCGATTATTTACGCCTCTCCATCGTAAAAATGCTTCTTCTTTCCGAACGCCAGATAGACCGGCTTTTGAACTGGCGGTATTCCCAGGGCCTTTCGCCTATGCTCACAGGGGCAAATCCGGGCCTGAATTCAGGCATGGCCGGATGTCAGCTTATGGCAACCTCACTTGCCGCTGAAGCCAGAATGTTGACTGCACCGGCCTCGATACAGAGTATTCCCACCAATGGTAATAATCAGGATGTTGTCAGCATGGGAATGACCGCCGCCCGATACACAAAAAAAGTACTGCCGATGGCATGGAAAATTGCCGCGGTTGAAACAATGGCCCTTGTCCAGGCGGCTGAATTACGAAACGATGATACGGTGATGGGTAAAGGCTATAAAAAACTTTTTGAAAAAGTGAGAACTGTTTTTCCAAAGCTGAATGAAGACAGACCCCTTAATGAAGAGATTGAACATGTCAGAGATTTAATCTGTTCTGACGATTTTCAAAATGAAATTTTACAGGTATCTTCTAAAAACCCATGGATGGATGACACATAAGGAGTAATATGATTGCATTGGTTACAGGTGCATCTAAGGGAATTGGTAAAGCCATAGCGCTTGAACTGGCTGATATGGGTTATGACATCTGGCTGAACTATCGAAGCAGCGATGAAAGTGCAGCCGAAACCGCAGCCCTGATCAGGAAAAAGGGATCGGAAGTCACGCTCTTAAAATTTGATGTGGCAGATAAGGCCCTGGTTAATGGCGCATTAAACGGACTTGTAGAAGAGTTTGGGCCTCCGGATATTCTTGTCAATAACGCCGGGATAGCAAGGGACGGCTTGATGATGTGGATGCCGTCCGATGACTGGACCGATGTTACAGATACGACACTAAACGGTTTTTTTAATGTTACAAAAGCGGTACTGCAGTCCATGCTTCAACGGAAAAGCGGCAAAATTATCAATATCGCATCTGTCTCCGGAGTTATGGGAAACCCCGGCCAGGTAAACTACTCTGCAGCTAAGGGCGGCCTGATTGCCGCGACTAAGGCGCTTGCAAAGGAAACCGCTAAAAGAGGTATTTGTGTGAATTGCATCGCACCTGGTTTTATTGAAACAGATATGGTAAAAGAATTGCCGGTAAAGGAGATTGTAAAGATGATCCCCATGCAGAAAATCGGGCAACCTGAAGATGTTGCGGGACTGGTCGGTTTTTTGGTTTCAGACAGGGCATCATACATTACAGGCCAGGTTATTGGTGTGAATGGCGGCGTGTGCTGATTTACAATCTTGATACATTTTATAAAACAGGCGGTAAAAAAATTGAACGCAGGATCCAGGCATTATATTGACAAAATAATCAAAATTCAGCTATTTTGGATAATTGTACTATTTGCAATTACTGTTACCGCTACAAATAGTATCGCCAACGAAATCGGCTTAAAAACCGGCCCTGTAAAATGGGGTGCAGGGTTTGGTGTCGGGAAAAACCGGTCACCGGATTCTGATGACATTGAGTTTTTAACAGCCCGGCTTTCAGCTGTTTTTGACCGAGATCCATTTTTTCCCTATAAACCGGCAAAATGGCTTCGATGGATGCTGGAGGCTCAGGCGGGTTCGACACTTGGTGACCGCAATCGTTTTATAGCTTCAGCAGGTATGCTGGTCAGAGCACAGACTGAGCCGACGCAATGGCTTACCATATACGGGTTAGCCGGAATCGGTTTTATCTATACTGATTTTCAGGTTGAAGGCCAGGGGTTAAAGGTTAATTTTAATCCACAATTGGGTATCGGTGCAGATTTTTATGAGAAATATTATTTCCAGGTTCGCCTGCACCATATATCCAATGCGAACTTACATGATGATAATACGGGTATAAACAACATCGTTTTACATGCAGGCATATATTTCTAACAGGAGAAATTTTTAAAGGCTTATGCACTCAGTCGTTATTACAGGATCAGGTATCGTTTCCAGTCTGGGGACAGGCAAAAAGAAAGTCGAACAATCGCTTAAGCAATGTAAAAGCGGCATTCAATTCGTACCGGAACGCCAGAAGCTTGGTTTTCGGAGCGCATTAAGCGGTGTAATTGATGATTTTAAAATGCCGAGCATAGGCCGGAAAAAAAGAAAAACAATGCCGGAATTTGTAGAGCACGCTTATTCAGCCGCTTTGGAAGCGATCGAACAGGCCGGACTTTGTGAAGAGGATGTCCGATCCGAAAGAACAGCCCTGATTATAGGTAATGACTCTTCAACTCTTGCCAACTACAAACAGGTTGCGCTTACGCTTGAAGAAAAACGTACATTTCCCATTGGCGGCAGCCTTGTTTTTCACTCCCTCAATTCTACAGTTACGATGAATCTGAACACATTGTTTGGTAATCGTGGCGCATCATGGACGGTCAGCAGTGCGTGTGCAAGCGGGGGACATGCCATCGGCCAGGCGGCAGATCTTATTGCCCTGGGCCGTCAGGATCGTGCAATTTGCGGTGGCGTGCAGGAAATAAACTGGGAATCCGTTGCAGCCTTTGATGCAACAAATGCCTTTTCAATGCAAAAGGAATTACCTGCAGCAGCCTCAAAACCGTTTGATGCTGAGAGAGACGGGCTGGTACCAAGTGGTGGTGCTGCTATTTTATGCCTTGAACGAGAGGACCTGGCCATCAAACGCGGCGCAAACATTCTGGCAAGAGTAAAATCTTATGCCTTCTCTTCAGATGGAACAAACCTTGCCGTACCAACAGGCGAAGGGCTTGAACGCTGCATGCGGGAATGCCTTAAGCTGGGCGAAACAGATACGGCAGCCATTGATTATATCTGTGCACATGCCACTTCGACGCCGGTCGGAGATAAAGCTGAAGCCACGGCAATTTATAATGTATTTAATAATAATATGCCCTGGGTCTCTTCTGTGAAATCATATGCCGGTCATGAAATGTGGATGGCCGGTGCTGCACAGGTGGTTTATTCTATTCTGATGGCCCAAAATCATTTCATTGCACCAAATTTAAATTTTAAAAATCAGGAAAAAGATGCCGCACCGTTAAAAATTGCCACCGAATTGATTGACACATCGCTCAATCATATTTTATGCAACTCAGCCGGTTTTGGTGGTACCAATGCCTGCCTTTTACTGGAGACGCCGGGTTGAAGTTTGATTCAATCGTCATAGGATCGGGCCTTTCCGGCTTAACCGCTGCATTAATTCTTCTTAAAAACGGACACCGGGTGGCGATACTTGAAAAAGATAATAAACCCGGCCCGCTATTAAGGCGTTTTAAGCGTGAAGGGTACTGGTGTGATGTGGGCCTGCACTACACCGGGGGGTTTTCCCCGACCTCTTCCCTGCATACACTTTTCAGGTATCTTGGACTCTGGGAGCAGATTCACCCCGTACCTATGGATTTAAAGGCTTTTGACAGTATACTGATAGGCGGTAAAACGTTTGAAATCCCTTCCGGGCTTGATAGTGCAAGAAGCGCCTATCTGAATTTTTTTCCAAAGAGTTCTGTCGCTATTCATGCCTATTTTGACTTCATTGAAGACACTCTTGAAAAAACACCCTATGTTAATTTTGATATGGCGTTTGATCAGTTTTCAACTGAGTTTAAATCTGATGAGACACTTGAGGCTTTTTTAAAAAAGCATAATGCCGAAGATGAGATGATTCATCTTGCAGGCCGTCATGCCTTTGCACTTTGCGGTATAGAAGCGCATGAAATTCCCCTTTATTATCATGCCTTGATTCTGGGACCTTTTTACAGAGGCGCCTGCACCTTTAACCGTGGTGGCGATGAGATTCTTGATGCGTTTACAGCGGCATTAAAAAGTGAAGGTGCAGAAATTTTCTGTTCCCAACAGGTTGATAAGATTGAATTATCCGACAAGAGAACATTCCAGGGGCTCACAACTGTTGACGGGAAACGTTTTGAATCCGGATCATGTATATTTACCGGCCATCCCCAGCTTTTGAACGATATGCTGCCGCGGGGCATTGTAAAGCCGGCTTTTTTCAATCGTCTGAAAGGTCTCACCAATACAAAAGCACCTTTTGTCGTATGGCTTAAGGCAGAGACTATCCCCAGGCGGCTCCGGTCAACTAATTACTATCGTCTGGGCAGATGGGAAAAAAAAGAAGATATGTTTGCTGTTATGGCATGTGACAGCGGCCATTCCGATAGAAAAGCATTGTGCCTTATCAGCCTTGCAAGTGATGGATGCCCGGGTAAAGATGAGTATGAAAACCGTACTTCCAACCCGGCATATTACAACTGTAAAAATATCCAGATAAAAAAATCGCTGGCCCTTTTTGAAAAAATGTTCCCTGAAATGAAAGGGGAATATTCTGTGATTGATGCGGCAACACCGCACACGTTTGAACGATATACCGGTACAGTCAATGGTTCGGCATATGGCGTAAAGCACATTTCCGCACAACGGGGTTTAACACCGATTATATCTGCCCGTGGGTTATATCTGTCCGGACAAAGTATCCATTTCCCGGGAATAATGGGCACCATTATATCCGGATTTTTAACAACATCCATGATTTTGGGTCTGGAAAAATTATGGGACCAGGTAAGGCAGTATCAATGAACAGAGTTTTTATAACAGGTATGGGTGCAATTTCACCCTTTGGCTCAGGCGTTGACGTTCTGGTTGATGCGATTAAAAATAATAAATCTGCAATGCGCAATATGACGGCAGAATGGCAAAAGCATCTGTCTGATCTGGAATGTAACGTTGGTGCGCCTCTAAGTGAAGCCATAAATAAAAAAGACATCCCCCGTACATTTCGTCGTACAATGGGCCCGACCGCTCAAATGGCCTATCTTGCAGCAAAGGAAGCGCTGAGTGCATCCGGTATTCCGGACGAGCTTAAAAACAGCGGCCGCATGGGTGTTGTTTTCGGATCAACAACGGGATCCGTTGAAGCTATGTCGGATTTTTTTAAAAATTATTTTGAAAACAGTTCCATGAAAAACATCGGTTCAGGAACCTTTTTTAAAATTATGAGCCACACCGTTGCAGCCAACCTTGCCCATGCGTTTGGCCTTTCGGGTCGTATGTTTTCAACTGACTCCTCCTGCACATCTTCCACACAGGCCATTGGCCTTGCATTTGAATCTGTCCGCTCCGGAATTCAGGACGCCATTATTTGCGGCGGGTCCGATGAACTGCACCCGCTTGTATCAGGTTCCTTCGATCTGGTTTATGCCAGCTCTTATAAATATAATGATCGGCCGGAAATGACGCCCAGGCCTTTTGATAAAGATCGTGATGGCACCGTTTGCGGTTCCGGTGCGGGCTGCCTGGTACTGGAGTCGGAATCATCTGCCAGGGAAAGAGGCGCCAATTGTATTGCAGAAATTTTAGGGTTTGCCTCATTTGTTGACCCCGGAAGCATGGCACAATCCAACAGCGATACGATTGCACGATGCATTGAAAGTGCTTTAAAGGATGCCGATATTGATAAAAAACAGATCTGCTATGCCAATGCACATGCGACAGGCACATTGCAGGGCGATGCAGCAGAAGCAGAGGGTTTACGCAAGGTGTTTGGAGATGAAGCCTTTCCTGTCAGCTCTCTGAAAGGGTATATGGGTCATACAGCAGGAGCCAGTGGTGTGCTTGAGCTTTCAGCATGCTTGCGTGCAATAACAGAAAAAACATTGATTCCCACACGAAATCTCGATAAACCTGCTGAAGACTGCAAGGGAATTGCCCATTTATTGCAACCATCACCTTTTAATGGTGAATTTTTTATAAAAAACAGTTTCGGCTTTGGCGGAACAAACGCCGTATTAATTCTCAGGAGATGTTAATGGAATCAAGCCATAATAATGTTGAAGAAAAAGTAAAAATCGTTCTGGTCGACGAGTTCGAACTGGATGAAGCGGAATTATCACCTGATGCAACACTGTACGACGATCTGGGGCTTGACAGTCTGGATAGTGTTGATCTGGTTGTTGCACTGGAAAAAGCGTTTAATTTCAAAATTTCTCGCGAAAAAGATGAGGAAACAATACGTGCGATCAGAACAATAAACGATATATACGATTTTATTAACGCTAAACAGGCTGATATATGAACAATCGTCGGGAAATTTCCGATTATATCTTTATCATTATCGGCATTGTTTTCCTGGTTTATTTTGCTTTAGCAAACGGCCTTTTTATTATTTTCTTACCGTTTTATGTTCTTTTCAGTCTTATTTTTGAGCGGAAAGGAATTGATGGCGCGTTCAGAAGAGTTGTTTATATTTATGGACATTTTGCGCTGGCAACATGCTGGCCATATATCCGCTACAGGGTAACCGGTAAGGAAACGCACCCTGACCATGGCCCGGTTGTCTATGTCATCAACCACCCTTCTGCGGCAGATGCATATTTTACTGCAAAATATGCATTATGCCATACCGTCATGTTTGTCAGAGGCTGGCCTTTCAAAATTCCAATATATGGTTCAATTATGAGACGCAGTGGTTATGTAAATATTGAAGAACAATCACTTTCCGATTTTATTCAGAACAGAGGCAGGGAAATAGTCAAAAAGCAGGTATCCATGCTTTTTTTCCCGGAAGGCCATCGCTCTCGTGACGGCAGATTACACCGGTTCCGTTCAGGCGCTTTTTTTATATCGTGCAGCTTTAATATCCCGGTGATACCGGTCTGCATTAAAGGTACGGAAAAATTTTTATCGAAAATAAAACCGGGCTTCAGACCTTCGATGGTTGATATTCACCTTTTACCGCCGGTTCTGCCTGAACGGTTTTCAGGCGAGAACCGGGCATATGATATGAAACAGGCTGTTCACGGACAAATAAAGGAGTTTCTTGGTGAATAACCCGAACGAATTTTTATCGCTTCCGGTATTACCGGGATGCGAAGTTGAAAAATATTATAATCTGGAATTCAAATCCACTGATGAGATACACCATATTCAGGAAAAATTATTTATGGATCATCTCAAGTACTGTGGAGAAAATTCACCTTTTTATCAAAATATTTTTAAAACGCACTGTATTGACTGGCAATCTCTTACCACATTAGATGATATTACAAAGATCCCTCTAACGGAAAAAGATTCACTTTCAGAAAAAAACAGTAAATTTATATCGGTTGATGCTTCTGAAATTGTGGATGTATGCCTGACATCTGCGACAACAGTCTCAGAACCCACACCCGTTCTTCTGACCCGTAACGATCTGTCACGGTTGGCTTATAATGAACAGGTTTCTCTTTCTGCAACAGGGCTACAAAAAGATGAAACCGTTATCATCGCCGCTTCAATTGATCGCTGCTTTATGGCCGGCCTGGCATACTATCTTGGATGTATAAAAAATGGGAACAAAGTTATTCGTGCCGGTGCTTCCAGCTCTGCCCAGTTATGGCAGCTGATAAAGCTTGTAAAACCGGAAACGGTTATAGGCGTTCCCTCATTATTAAACCGTTGTGGTGAAGATGCCCTTAAACGGGGTGAAGATCCCGGACAATCATCAATAAAACGGTTCATCGGCATTGGTGAACCGCTGAGAGATAAAACCCTGCAAGCACTTCCAATAGCACAGCAGCTTGAAAACCTCTGGCAGGCCAAAACCTATTCAACTTACGCATCAACTGAAATGGCAACCGCTTTTTGTGAATGCCGTTACCAACAGGGCGGACATCTCAGGCCGGAATTGATGATTGTTGAAATTGTGAATGGAAATGGGCTTCCGGTACCGCCCGGTGAAACAGGTGAAGTGGTTGTAACCCCTTTGGGTGTCAATGGAATGCCCCTGCTGCGTTATCGAACCGGAGATCTTTCTTTTCTGGTAGATAAGCCATGCCGTTGTGGCCGTAATACCATCCGTTTAGGACCGGTTCTTGGCCGCAAAAAACAGATGCTAAAAATCAAGGGGACAACAACTTTTCCCAATATATTATTAAATGCCTTGCAGGGAATTAACGGAATAGCCGGCGGGTTTGTTGAAGCGCATTTAAACAGTGACGGCACAGACAGAGTGATGCTTTATGCGGCAGTTGAAAACTCGGCGATAGAAATTACGCCCGTTCGTGAAAAGGTTCAGGCGGTCGCTCGTGTTCTTCCGGAGATTAAAACGGTTACAGTAAAAGAGTTTGAAAATAAGACCAGGGTGCCCGATAAGCGTAAACGTGTTACTTTTTTTGATTTGAGGCATACAACATGATTTTACCATCCCTGCCTTCAGAAGCATCATTGTTTGTTCCTCATCGGGATACGATGCTGCTGTTGGACAAACTTGAAAAAGTTGTTCCTGACCTGGGTCAGGCCCGTGCCGTTATTAAAAGCGATAATATTTTTTTTCATGAAAATACCGGCCTGGATCCTGTTGCCTTTATTGAACTCATGGCCCAGACAGCTGCAGCATATAACGGATATGAAGATATTAAAAACGACCGGAATGTCCGCACGGGTCTGCTGGTCGGCATCAAAAACTTCAGACTAACAGGGTGTCAGGTGAACAAGGGGGATACCTTACGGATTGAAATCAGGCGCACATTTGAAATCAACAATGCAACGGTTATTGACGGTACGGTCACCTCAAGTGATCAGAAAACCATTGCGGAGGGCACTTTGAATGTGTGGATTCTGGATGAGGCCCCGCCCTTTTCTTCCGTAGCCGCACCTGACCCACGATCATCCGATATAAAAGATGACATGCCCGAATGGCTCACACAAAACAGAAACCGATCCAGTGCCTATATTCTGGAACATCTTCAAATTCTGAACGGGTCTGTTGAAGCGCTGAATGCCGCTATATCTTTTGAAAGCAAATTTATCGGTTTCAGTGGCCATTTCCCGGGTACACCCATACTTCCGGGAATTATCATGCTGCAAATTGCTGCGCTTACGGCTGAATTATTGTTACAAAAAAGGTTAACCATAAAAACCGTAGATAAAGTAAAATTCATGGGAACGGTCATGCCGGACCGGATACTTCAGATATCCGGCAAGCTTATTTCAGATGGTGACGGCTGGCAAACCGGAATTCAGCTTAACTCGGATGGCAAAAAGCTGGCTGCCATCGTTATGAGCGTAGAGGCAGAAAAATGATAAAGCATCCTAAACTATACCACTTTAAAAGAGCGGCCGGTGATCCGCCACCGCTTGAAGCCGAAACAACCCGAACAGTCCGGTTTGAGGAAGTTGACGCGCTTCGTGTCGTCTGGCACGGCCGTTATCCCAGCTATTTTGAAGATGGCCGGGCTGCCTTTGGGAAGAGATATAACCTGGGCTATCTTGATATGTATAATGAAGGTTTTCTGGCGCCACTGGTCAAGCTGCATTTTGATTTTTATGCACCCCTGACGTTTCCGGAACCCTTTAAAATAAAAGCTCGTGCCATCTGGTCCGAAGCGTCACGAATGAATTTTGAGTATGAGATTCATAATTTTGAAAACAGGCTGATAGCAACCGGTTATACCGTTCAGCTGATAACGGATCTGAACTTTGACCTTCAACTCATCACACCACCATTTCTTGAAGTGTTTCGTAATCGCTGGTTTTCCGGAGAGTTGTTATGAGTAAAGTGCTCATAAAACAAACAGCAGCCATAACTGCATTGGGAAACAACCTGGAAGAAACCTGGCAAAATCTTTGTGCCGGCAAAAGCGCCCTGGCCCCGATCAAACGGTTTGCCGCCGGCAAGCTTGAAGGGCTTGAGGCAGGATGTGTAGATTTATTAGACAGCAGTTCTGAAAACAAAGTACTTCTTCTGCTTGAACAGCTCGTTGTGCAACTTAAACCCTTACCTGAAAATACTTTTCTGATCTGGACAGGAATTAAAGGCGGTGTTGAGCAGATAGAAAATTCTGCTGCAGGGAAAAAAATACTTCCCCCGCAGCATGCCTGCGAATATCGCCAGTGGCTGAACCATAAACTTGGTTTAAGTTCCCAGGGTATGGATATCAACGCAGCATGTGCGTCATCAACGGTTGGCATCTCTATAGCTGCCGATATGATTGCGCAGGGCGAAGCCGATAATGTCATTGTCATTGGTGCGGATTGGGTAAGCCGTTTTACTTTTTCAGGATTTGCAGCATTACGGGCCTTAAGTACAACCAAATGCAGACCGTTTGATATGAATCGGGATGGCCTTGCCTTGGGAGATGCTGCTGCTGCCGTTCATCTGGTATCGGAAAAGGAAGCAGAAAAAAATAATGTAACACCAATGGCTAAAGTAGAAGGATGGGGAATAGCCAACGATGCAAATCATATAACCGGTCCGGCACGTGACGGCTGCGGTTTAACGGCTGCCATCCATAGCGCCTTGACCCAGGCCGCACTTAAACCTGATGATATTGTTAGTTTTTGCGCCCATGGCACCGGAACCGTTTTTAATGACGCCATGGAGCTTTCCGCCCTTGAAAACAGTTTTGGCAGCAGACGTTTTCCACTCTTTTCGGTAAAAGGTGCCCTTGGCCATACGCTGGGCGCTGCCGGAGCCCTGGAAACCGCCCTGAGTGTCAACGTACTGAACAATCGGATTACCCCCCCCACGTTTGGTCTTGGTCGTCCTGAAAAACGTGCAGAAGGCCGGGTTTCTGCCAGTCCGCAAAATGTCGGTGACGGTTCGATATTAACCACCAATTCAGGCTTTGGCGGAATAAACGCGGCCCTGATTATAGGGGGTATCTCATGAATATCAATGTGACCGGCGGCGGTTTTGTTACAATATCAGGCTGGGGTAAACTTGGAGATAAAGTTTCTTTACATGAGCAAAATGGTACTGTTTCACTGCCTGAACCAAAATTAATTTTTCCTGAAATTCCCAAAAGATGGGGCCGGTTCGATAATTTTACCCGCATGGGATGCACGGCTGCTGCGCTGGCATTACAGGATGCTTCATATCACAAAAACAGTATGACATGTGGAATGGTCATCTCTACATTGTATGATACAATAATTACAGACAGGGATTATTACCAGACAACCCTTGAGGATGAAGGTGCCATGAGCAGCCCGAATCTTTTTTCTTATACACTGCCGGTAATTGTTCTGGGCGAAAGCTGTGTCTCCTTTGATTTGAGAGGCCCGACCTTCTGTGTGGGCGATCACCCTGAGACCGTTGGAATGGATGCTTTGAAAAGTGCTGTCCGTATGATCAGGTCAGAAAAATCAGACCGGATGCTGGCAGGTGTTGTTGAAAACCCGCCGGCCGACCTGAATGGTTGTCCTATGGCCTTTTTTATTGTTCTGGAAAAAAGTGTTATCACATCCGAAAATCAGGTGTTTACTCTGAAAGCGGATGGAAATAATTTTGAATTTAAAAAAAACAAAATCGGATCCATACTCGATTTTTTTAATAAAGACTGAGAGTTGTTATTATGAAAATGAAACTGATTTATCCAACTTGGCGAAAACTGGAACGACAAACACCTTTTAATCTGCCGCCGCACGGTCCTGTTGTTTTTGCTGCAACTTTACCCGATTATGTGGATGTAGATTTTCTGGATGAAAATGTGGAAGAGCTGGTCATTGATGACAGCCCGGACGTTGTCGGCCTTTCCATCATGCTTTCGGCACAACTTCCCCGTGCATATGCTATAGCCGGAGCATATCGTGACATGGGCATTCCCGTTATTGCCGGCGGAATTTCTTCAACGCTTCATGCAGATGAAGTATCCCGACATGTTGATTCCGTCTTTATCGGTGAGACCGAGGGTCGTATGGAAGCCGTGCTGAATGATCTGAAAAATGGTCAGCTGAAAAGCAGATATGACTACCTGAAAAACCATCCGCCCATTGAGCTGGTCGGCACTGCCCGCAGAGATATCCTGAATCGGGAAAAATATACTTATCGCGGCATGCCGCTTGTTGATCTTGTTCATGCATCACGTGGCTGCAGATTTAACTGTTTCCCATGCTGCACCGGATATCTTGGCGGTAAAGTTTTCAGGCCCCGACCTATAGATAAAGTTATTGAGGAGCTTTCTCAAATTGAAAATAATCGCCTCTTTATTGTAGATAATTCCCTCGCACAGAACGATGCATGGGAAGAAGAGCTGTTTAAGGCCATGATCCCGCTTAAAAAGAAATGGGTCAGTCATCCTATCAAGAATAACGACAAGTTACTGAAACTGGCGTATGAAGCAGGTGCCTGGTATGTATATCAGGCGATTGTGGACACCTCGGATGTCATCCGTGACCGCGTTAAACGGTACCATGATCATGGTATCGGTGTTGAAGGTACCATTATTTTAGGCACCGACGACCAGACCGTCGATGATATTAAACGCATGGTAGATTTTTTACTTGAAATTAATCTTGAACTGGCAGAATTTACAATTCTGACGCCCTTCATGCAATCTCCTATCCGCAATTCTTTTGCAAAAAATGGACGCCTTCTGAAAAATGGATGGGAAGACTATACCTGTGACCGGGTTGTGTTTCAGCCCAAGCAGATGACACAGGAAGAGCTTCAGCAGTCTTTTTACTACGCCTGGGATACTTTTTATAAGGAAAAATCCCAGGAGGTTCAGATGGGTAATATGTTTATGAAAGTCATCCGGCGGGAGATTGCTGACGACACCTATAAGCCGGTGACAATCAATAACGATCGTCGTTCTATCACGAACAGGCAGGCAATCGGATAAGTAATTATGGCACGTATTCTTTTAATATCATGCAATACAACGACAGAACCCTACCCCGTCTATCCGCTTGGCATGGCAATGATTGCGGATGCACTGATCAGCACCGGGCATGAGGTTTGCGAGTATGATGTGCTGGCATCTCCTTCCCTGGGAGATAAACTGGAATCCGCCTGCACAATATTTGGTCCGGAGGTAATCGGGCTTTCCATTCGTAATAATGATAATTTAAACCATATTAACGCTGAGTCATATTCCGATGATTTTAAAGAGCTGGCTAAACAGCTTCGAAAGATAAGTAATGCGCCAATCGTTCTCGGCGGTTCAGGTTATTCACTCTACCCCGAAGCACTACTCAGCAAAATTGGTGCGGACTACGGAATTGTCGGCGAAGGTGAATTTTTATTTCCTCAACTTATAGCGCAACTGATGAATTGTTCCATACCGAAGAATAAAATATTTTATGCATCACAAAATAAAAGTGTTGCAGCGTTTGGCTCGTCATATCGTAATCCTGCGCTCTCCAAATATTATCTGAAACATGGCGGCATGCTGAATCTGCACACAAAACGCGGATGCCCCATGAATTGCGGCTACTGCGCCTACCCGATCATAGAAGGAAAAAATTATCGTTTCAGGACTCCGGCAAATGTTGTTGATGAAATAGAACAGATGCGTGATCAATATGAAATGGATTATTTTTCAATAGCTGATTCCGTA
The DNA here is from genome assembly GCA_021737275.1 of Desulfobacterales bacterium. Taxonomy (GTDB): domain Bacteria; phylum Desulfobacterota; class Desulfobacteria; order Desulfobacterales; family JAIPEE01; genus JAIPEE01. The sequence goes on along the minus strand of JAIPEE010000011.1, from coordinate 37,768 downwards.
TTTAATGACCCGCAGGGACATTATCTGGAAATTGCTGAAGAACTGGTGAAACGTGATATTAAAATTCCATTTACTGCTTTTTTAAAACCGTCCGGGTTTCAACGTGAAAATGTTCAACTGCTGAAAGAGGCGGGCCTTAAAAGTGTTGAGTGGGGTACGGATGCATCCAGTGATACGACCCTTAAGGCCCTTGGAAAGGATTTTACATGGGAAACGGTAATTCATAGCAACAGACTTTTTGCTGAAGAAGGAATAGCCGGCGCACATTTTATTATTTTTGGCGGTCCGGGTGAAACAGCAGAAACGATAGAAGAGGGTCTGAAAAATTTTCATGAACTTAAGAATGCGCTTATTATGGCATGCATCGGGATCAGGATTATTCCCGGGACAAAAGTTCAGCAACTGGCAATAGAACAAAATCTGATTAATGGTAATGATAATCTGCTTGAACCGAAATATTACCTGGCGCCGGGCCTTGAAACAAAAGTTGTTGACCAGAGGCTTAGAGATGCCTTTAACGGCCATAGGGAATGGATATACCCGTTGGGTGATCAGGATCTTGAAATGGTAACCATGTTTCATCAAATGGGCCACCGTGGCCCGATATGGGATTATCTGCTGAAAGCAGACAGAAAGCGTAAACGGGCAATAAGTAAAAATTTATGAATAAAGAACGCCTTAAAATTCTGATCGTCATCCCGACTTATAATAACCGTGCTACACTTTCGGATATTGTCGGAAGTGCCCTTGAAAAGTCATTTCCGGTTCTTGTTGTTAATGACGGTTCAACCGACGGCGCCATGGAAACTTTAGCCGGCCATGATAATCTGTTTACTATCGGCTGGAAGCAAAACAGGGGAAAAGGCATTGCCCTGATTAAAGCTGCCCTATGGGCAACAGAAAACGGCTATACCCATATTATTACGGTGGATGCCGATGGCCAGCATGATCCTGCGGATATCCATAAATTTGTTACAGCGCTGGAGAGTAATCCCCACAGTATCATATTGGGGCACAGGAATTTTCAGGACGAAAACGTACCCTTTTCAAGCCGTTTTGGAAGAAAGTTTTCGAACTTCTGGGTCTGGATGTGCACCGGTTTACAGTTAAAGGATACACAAAGCGGATACCGTGCTTACCCGTTATTATTGTTTAATCAAATTAATTTCAAGGCCGACCGCTATGATTTCGAAGTGGAAGCTCTGGTAAAAGGGGTCTGGGCAGGTCTTGATGTTAACAGTGCAGATGTTTCTGTTTCTTACAGTGAAGAGACAATTAATGCATCGCATTTCAGGTCTGTGATAGATAATGCTCGCATATCCTGGACATATACGCAGCTGGTAATCCGCAATTTTTTGCCGGTTCCACATAAAATACTTTTTAAGACTGAAGCCGCCGGTGAAAAAAAACTTTCGGTTAAGCAGCCAAAGAAAAGTCTTAAACTTCTTTTTACGGAGGCGACATCTCCACGGGAAATAACCATTGCATGTATGCTCGGCATATTTTTAGGTACACTTCCGCTCATTGCCATGCACAGTATTACAATTGTCTTTGCCGCTACCCGGTTAAGGCTTAACCGGCTTATCGCTTTAAACATCAGCCATTTTTGTGCGCCCCCTTTTGTGCCGGTAATTGCTTTTGAGATTGGATACTTTTTGCTTCATGGCGAGTTTTTTTACGCGGTCTCGTTTCAGGCTGTATTTAAGGAAGTTCATTTGCGCTTTTTTGAATATCTGCTGGGGGCAATTGTGTGTGCCCCTGTATTTGCATTAATTACAGGCTTTTTAATATATATACTTTCTCGTGTCTGGTTCCGGTATAAAGCTGAAAAAAAACAGATTACGCCATAAATTTTTATTTATTATGTCAGAAACAAAACAACCAACTTACGGCAATTTTCTTGGATTTGCTTTTTTTCACTGGGTTTTAAGATTGTTAGGCCTGATTCCGGCCTATCTCATATTAATGGCGGTTATCCCGTATTATGTGATTTTCAGGCCTTCGGTATTTCGATCATCAGATCATTATTTAAGACACCGTTTTCCTGACAGGCACACCGCAATGCGGCATCTTATCAGCCTGCGATATATTTACGGATTTGGCTGTATTATAATAGAACAGGTTGCCCTGGGCATATTGGGCCATGATCGCATGAAAGTTTCGTTTCCTGACCGGGAAACACTATATCATCTTTCGGGGAAAAAAACCGGTATTGTTCTGCTGACAACACATGTTGGCCCCTGGCAAAGTGTAATGGCTACTATTGACAAAATGGCCTGCCGCGTTTTTTTCCATTTTGATATTGAAAACTGGCAGGGCGGGCATTTTTTTGATCTTGCATCACAAAGAGATCGTTTCAGTTTTATCTCTCCACGGGGCCATCTCGGTGGAATGATAGAAGCGACCAAGGTTTTAATGGATGGTGATTGCCTTTCAATTATGGGCGACAGGGTAGATACGGCGCATACCATAAAGACTTCTTTTTTGGGAGAAGATGCACTTTTTCCGGTATTGCCCTATCATCTGGCCACATCAACAGGCGCTGACATTGTTGCACTGCTGACGGCCAGAACCGGACCAATGGAATATAAAATTGAATATAAATGTTTAACTGAAGGGTTAACCGGAGATAATTATACCAAAGAAGAGCTGCAAAGCATTCTGGCAGGGCGATATGCGGATTTTCTGGAACAATTCCTCAAAAAATATCCCCTGATGTGGTATAACTTTTTTAACTTTTGGGAAAAGAACAAGAGCACCCTGAAAAATTAGGAGTATTATTTTGGAAATTGAAGAACAATTAAAAAAAATTATTATTGATGAGTTTAAACTGATTGATGTCAAACCTGAAGAGATTAAGAATGACAGCTTTCTTTTTGGCGATGAGGGACTCGGGCTTGATTCGCTTGATGCAGTTGAGCTGGTTGTCATATTGAAACGTCACTTTGAAATTGAAATCAAAGATATGGAATCTGCCCGTGAAATTTTTCAATCTGTAGGCACACTGGCTGAATATATTCGTGAGACAAAGGCTGCTTGATGAAAGCAAAGGTCGGTATAACCGGGTTGGGCGCTGTCAGTGCCGCCGGAAACTGTGTTCAGGAAAATATGGACAGCATGTTATCCGGCTTAAGGAATCCCCATCCGCCAACACTTTTTAAGGTGGATATGAATTCACCCTTCCCGGTTTTTGAAGTTGAGACAGAGCTTCCTGTCATTGAAAACCGGACCATTACCCGGTCCAACCGGCTGCTCCTTTGTGCAGTACATGAAGCATTGGCTCAGGCATCCCTGGATACGGAAAAGCTTCAAAATGCACGTACCGGTATCTGCCTAGGGACAACCGTTGCCTGTACGCTTAATAATGAGCCCTATTACCGGGCCTATCGAAACAATGAGATGCCCGGTTTCAGCAGCATTGATGTTTATCTGAATAATAACCCGTCACTGTTTTTGAGCGCACATTTAGGCACCACAGGGCCCGTTTCTACCATAGCCAATGCCTGTTCATCTGCCACAGATGCAATCGGCAGCGCAATGTGGTGGCTTAAGAATGATCTTTGTGATGTAGTAATAACCGGTGGAACGGATGAATTATGCAGAACAACCTACCTGGGTTTTTCTTCACTCATGGTCATGTCTCCGGAACCCTGCCGTCCTTTTGATGCTGACCGCACCGGTTTAAACCTTGGTGAAGGCGCCGGTATTCTCATTCTTGAGCGTGAGAATTTTTCTAAAACCAGGGGAGTGAAAATCTTATCTGAAATAAGTGGATATGGCACCTGTTCCGATGCATATCATATGACAGCGCCTCACCCTGGCGGTATGGGGTTGAGGAGAGCAATAGATACCGCCTTTAAAAATTCAGATCTGACGCCTTCAGATATTTCATTTATCAATGCGCATGGTACTGCCACAAAAAACAACGACCAGGTTGAAGGGTCTGTATTGCATGACCTTTTTGAGTCCGTACCTGTTGTTTCCACCAAAGCCTATACCGGTCATACACTGGGTGCAGCCGGGGGATTGGAAGCCGTATTTACAACAATATCATTAATGTCCGGCAAAATACCCGGAACGGCCGGTTTTGAAACGGCCGACCCTGAATGTGCTCTTAAACCCACAAAAACCTCATTGTCCGTTCATAAAAAAGCGGCCATATCAACATCGCTGGCTTTTGGCGGCACAAATTCAGCGCTGCTGTTCAGGGGATCCGCATGATAAAAGCTTCAATCACAGGCCTTGGTATGGTCACACCCTTTGGATCCGGAAGCCGAAAGTTCTGGAACGGGCTCCAGGGGAAAGCGAGTGCTGAAACATCTGAAGCGTGTATTATAACGCCTGACGGTGAAAAAACATTACGCTGCTTTAACGCCAAACCTGAAGGTCTTGATGAATACATCCCTGCAAAAATGCGCAGGCGAATGGAACCGTTTGCTCAGACAGCTCTTCTAGCCTGCAACCTGGCCTTAAAAGATGCAGAAATAAGCAGCAGGGAAAACCTGAGAATCGGAATCGTTTTTGGAACAGCTTATGGATGCCTGAATGCCACCTTTAATTTTCAGGACACCTTTATTGACCATGGCGACACGTGTGCCTCACCGCTTCACTTTTCAAGTTCGGTACATAATTCACTGGCCGCCCATGTTTCCATCGGGCTAAAAATACAGGGTCCGACAACAACGGTAACCTGTTTTGAAATGACCACTGCACAGGTTTTTCAGACAGCCCGCATCTTTCTTGAATCCGATATGGTGGATCTTGTCCTGGCAGGAATCGGTGAAGAAAATCACGATGTCAGAAAATATGCATCGGCCATATGCCATAGTGACTTGGATATTAAACCATCCGAAGCCTTTACCTGTTTTCTTATTCAAAAAAACCGGGAAAATCCCAAATATGGTTTCATCGGAGATATTCATATGGGTTCCACAAAGCCGGATCATAATATTATGAAAAGCCTTGATGCGGTTATTACCGCTAATAATTCAACGGATGCGGTTAACGTAAGTGGTATCAGGTACTTTAATTACTCATCACAATATGGATACATGCCCAGTAATGATTCACTTTCTCTGGCAACAGCGGCGCTCTCATTAAAGCATGGCTTTCTCCCAGGCAACACATTGCTGCTTCAGGCCGAATCGGTTTTGGGCTGCTCAAATTTTTCAGGACACTGCAACAGCCTGGTAACGTTACAAAGGTAGAGTTCCTATGTTAAGATATATAGTAATATTCCTGTTGGCATTATGGTTAGCTCCTGCATCAGTTTTTGCTGAACAGAGTTTGGATGTCACACCCGAAGAGATCTTAAGTAAAATTCAAACATCACTTAGCGCAGTAAAAACCCTTGAAACCGATTTTGAACAGATCCGGCATCTGAAGGTCTTTGAAGAATCATTAGTCTCCAAAGGCAAACTCTATTTTATAACACCGGACCAGTTACGATGGGAGACTCGAAACCCATATCAAACCGCATTTATCTTTAATCAGGGTGATGTCGCACGGTTTGAAGTCAAAAACGGTTCTCTGAACAAAATGAACCTCCCTGAATCGAAAATGTTTTCCGAGGTTATGAATCAGATGATGAAGATTCTAAAGGGTGATTTCTCAGCGGTTGAAAAAGAGTACAATATTACGGTTCACCGGCAAAATGGCATTGAAATTGTGTTGACACCTCACTCTGAAAGTATGGCTGGGATGATCACATCAATTACCCTGTTCCTGCATCCTGATAAACTCAGGGTTAACAGACTCCTTATCCTCGAAGGCAGTGAAGATAAGCTTGAAATTCTTTTTAGCAATGAGAAGGAAAATCAGGTGCTGGATATGGCGCTCTTTTCATTAAGCAACCCGGTTGGTTTTAACCTGGAGGTACCCGAATGAAGTTCCGTTGGGCAGCAGGAATTTTTCTTTGTGTTTTCATGCTGTCCTGTGCTTCAAAAATCATTTTCACTTACCCGGTAGCTGAGCCGTCCTATAAACAAGTAAAGCAATTTGAAATACTCCGCCGAATTTTCCCCAACGCATGCCGTTTTTCGGGTCGGGTTAAACTGGATATATCCGGTAAGGAGATGGACTTTGTTACCTATACTGCTCTATATGGTATAAACATGCGTTCCAAGGGTATGGGCGAAATCGGTTTAACCTTTTTTGATTTTCTCTATGTAAATGGCAAAACTCATCTTCTGGCCTTTCCTGAGCAAATTCCGGAAAAGTTTATTAAAATCGGCCCGGCAGATGACCTTTACCATATCTTTTCAGTTATGCGAAAAGAGTGCGGATTGAACTCATGTGGATCCGACTGTATTTTGTTAAGATCCGATAGTGACACTATCCATGTTTTTGAGTTTTCTGAAGCGAATATACTTCTTCGCTCAAAGGAGTATTCAAAACGGGTTCTGGTTCGTGAATGCAGTTATAACAATTGGAAAAATTTTGAGGGTATAGATACACGGATACCTTCCAATATCAAACTGGTCAACCATGAAACAGGTTATTCATTTGAACTTGATATTACCGAAATGTGGATGGGACTGAAAACCAATAACGCATTTATCTTACCCGAAGGCACTGAATGAATTCTTTAATTGATAAAATTCAGATTCTTCTTTTCAGATACCGCAAATCGTCGTTATTCCTTTGTCTTGTCATTGGTGCATTTCTTGTTTATTTTGCCTCCTCACTGAAACTGGAAGAAGATATAATGGACCTTCTTCCCTTGGAAGAAGAATCGGTCCGGAGTTATTCAGAGGTATTGAAAAACTTTCAGAAATCCAATCACCTGGTTTTCATGGTTCAAATGACCGGTGCTGATACCAATGAAGCAACGCTGATCAATTCAGTGGACGAACTTGCAAATCAACTGCGAAACAGTTCATGGGTAGAGCGGGTTTTCGCCAGGTGGGATGCCGGAGATATGATGGATGCGCTGAATGTATTACGCACCTTTCGTGCCGATCTTTTTACTGCAGAAGATGAAGCGCTGTTGACAAATCTTCTGACACCGGAGGCCATCGATAACAGGCTGGCCGGCTGGAAACGATTACTCATAGAAACCCCATCTCCGTTCTTATCTCAACTTTTTAAAACAGATCCCCTGGGAATCGATACATTCCTGACAAATAAGCTGGAACGTGCACGTACCAAAAACAGCGATATGGTAATCAGTAATGGATATCTGTTCTCTGCTGATAACCGGAGTATCATATTAACGGCAAAGCCCGTAATAAAAGATACCGACTCCAATAAGGGCATGTTGCTGGTTAATGATATCAACCGGATTATTGCCGATATCAAAACCATTAACCCTGATATCAATATCGCATGGTTATCCGGGCATCGCTTTGCCGTTCACAACGCATCCACTATAAAGCGTGACATAACGGTTACCGTCAGTATCTCTCTTACAGCAATCACATTACTATGCCTGCTTATATTTAAAAGAAAACATTATTTTGTTATGGCACTGATTCCGGCATTTTTTGGCATACTGGCAGCCAGTGCAGTGACTGCCTTAACTCTTCCGGGAATTTCAGCCATTGTATTGGGGATGGGCGGTGTGTTGATTGGGATTGTCGTGGATTTTGGTATCCATGTTTTATTCAGGGCCGATCAGTTAAAAAAAAGTGAATTAACTCAATATAATATTCTTAAAATGGTATCAGGCATCAGAACTCCGCTTTTGTTATGCGCTGTAACAACTCTTTCCGCTTTTCTGATTCTCAGTGCATCAAGCTTTCCAGGTTACAGTCAGCTTGGCAAGTTCAGCGTGATCGGCATTATTGTTTCTGTTCTTTTTGTTTTATTTATACTTCCGCTTTTAATCTCGCAAAAAGACAATAAAAATACCGCCGTACTGAATTTAACTGCACTTATGGATATTTTTCAAAAAACAACTCAAAAAAGCAGAACATCATTGATGGTGTTTTCTCTTGGCCTTACACTGATTGCGCTCCCCGGACTTTTCAAAATAGAATTTGACGGCGATGTTGAAAAGTTGAATATGGTTTCCCCATCGATAGAGCAGGATATGAATACGCTGAGGTCAACGTTCCCGTCGTTAATGAATTCAGCATACATTATTGCCCGTGCGAACGATCAGGAAACGCTTTTTCAAAGAGGTGAACAGATAGAAAACTGGCTGGCAGCCCATAAAGATTCTGCGGGTATTCAAAGCTATACATCCCTGGCCGGGATTCTTCCTTCCGGTAAAATACGTCTTGCCAACCGTAACCGCTGGGAGCATTTCTGGAACAGTCACAAAAAGACAAGCCTGATTACCGATCTCACTGAAATCGTAACTAAACATGGCCTGCGCTCATCATTTCTGACCAGTCAAATTGAAAAACTTCCCGGAACAATGCCGGATCTTGACCTTACAAAAATATTAACCCAGCCCCTGCTGGAACAAATGATTTCCAGTCAGCTTTCAACCGGAAGACATCATAGTACACTGCTGATACGCTTTTCTCTTAGTAACATGTCTGAAATCAACAATTTTGGCAGCAAGCTGAAAGAAGATGTCCCCTTTGCATTTGCTGCAAGCGGGAAATCTTTTGTCAGCAAAATTCTTGAATTAATTTTAAGTGAATTTGTTAAGCTGGGTAGCCTTGCACTTTTTTCAACCATTCTCCTGCTGTCAATTTATACCGGAAATCTTTTCAGAACCATCCGGTTTTTTCTACCGCTTGCACAGGCCATTATCTTTACATTTGGTTTTATGGGATGGTTTAATATTCCTTTAAATCTGATGGCCGTGCTTGTTATCATTTTTGTTTTTGGACTTGTTGTGGACTACTCCCTTTTTCTCGGCCATGCTTCATTCAGGTCACAAAATGAAGTTTCTCATGCCGGTAGTGCAGTCACAGTTTCTGCACTGACAACCTTGTTTGGTATAGGGGCTCTTCTTTTTGCAAGGCATCCTGCACTTCACAATATCGGCTTTACAGCATTGCTGGGTATAGGTAGTGGTTTTTTATTTGTTATGATTAATTATGCCTGGGTTTGGTCAAGAGACAAAACCTGATAATATTTAATTTATTCCTTAAATTATTGCGCTAAATCGTTTTTATAATATTTGCAGGAAGCATGGAAATCTCACCTTTACCCAAATTAATATTTGAAAATGATCATAATTTATGACATGAAACTTTTACTTATTAATTAACAATAATCGGGCATAGATATCACTTTTGATAGTTTACAGTATTATTGTTTATATAAAGGAATATAAAGCATGAAGATCAATCGAACCTTTTTTTACCGGATTCTTATTGTAACTATTACTACACTTTTTCTGACAAGTTGTGCAACAAACCTTTCAAAACCAACTAAACTTTCAAAACCGACAACCGTAAGATTTAATAAATTTCAAAACGTTGAAATGAAGGCTGTTGAATTAGATGAGAATTTTGCATCTTCAGATGCAAACCAAAAAGCGTTGGTTAAAATTGATGAATTGTTATTTCGTGACATAAAAATGGTTTTTCCAAATCTTAAGAGAATAGAACTCAGTGAAAACTTTTCTGACTCTGCGGAAAGAACCTTACAAATCACACCATATATTAAAGAGATAAAATTTGTCGGGGGCGCAGCCAGATTTTGGGCTGGAGCCATGGCCGGCAGTTCGGCCGTTCTTATGGAAGTAACTTTTCGAGATAGTTCTACTGGAAAGGTTATTGCAGACCCTGAGTTTTTTGAAAGAGGTGACGCATGGTCAGGCGGATGGAGTATCGGTACTACAGATAATTTAATGCTTAATGAAGTAGCAAAAGAGATTACTGAGTACTGTTCTTTGAGTAAATAAATTTTAAGATACTTATGATAGTTGAATCGCACGCTTTAAGATTATACCAAACCCCGATTCAATACGACACCTGAAACAGGAATTAGTATTCAATCGGGGTTATTATTGCATTTATAACGTTCAGCCGGTTATAAAACCGTCGGGCCATCTGATACTCCAACTTATTGTAATTAATCTCATGCTTTCTCATCAGATATATAAACTGTTCTTGATATACAACGTTACCGTATTGCAGTTACAAGGCCATTTTTGTCAAATTCAATTTCCATTTTTACAAATCGATTTTTCCAGTATGTCCAAACATTCATATCCAGAGAATAGGTTACATGCATTGGCGGATATCCAAGTGCATAAAGAACTCCTTTTTTAGTCATACCAATCGACGCCCTTCCCATACTAATACCATTTTGATCAACCTCACTCAGTTTTTTAACTTCGGCATTATTGCATTTCGGACCAAAAAATTTGTTTAAATGTTCTTTAAGAGACTCAGGTGATGTTTTATGGTAAAGATATGTGTAGGTTTTGTTTCTGCCAATTACTTTGAATGTAAGTTTTTTATCATTCAGGCTTAAAATTTCTACGGCAGAACACATAGGAATAAACCCGGGAAGTTGATAGTTTACGGTATAAAGTCTGTTGTTTTGTTCATCAGGGTGCAGTGAAACAAGCGTATAAACGTTAGGTTCACTCATCAAATCTATTTCTTCACCCGCAGCAAATATACTGACCGGTATACAACAGCAGATATAAAACACAATCATAATTGATACGGCAGTTCTCATATTTTTCTCCTGAAAAAAAATGGCAAGATATTTTACAAAATAAATTTTAATACTAAAATTACTTATGGTGTCAATTTATCATAATTACCGTTTATCACGGATGCTGATACATATGAACATCCCGCTGTGGAAATGGAATTGATATACCTTCCTTATCAAAACGTTTTTTAATGGTTTCCTGCAGATCGAAAAAGGTATCCCAGTAATCATCAGATTTTACCCATGGGCGAACCACAAAATTCACACTGCTATCAGCCATTTCAACCAGACCGATCTTTGGGGCCGGATCTGCAAGGAGCCTGGATTCAGCTTTAAGGATATCCTGGAGCGTACGCTTAACCTTATCAATATCATCACTGTAACTGACGCCAACCACAAGATCAATACGCCTGGTTCCCATTGCGGTGAAATTGGTAATTGTATCGCTTGTTAGATTTGAGTTCGGGATAATGACCTTTTTGTTATCCGGTGTTTTAATGATGGTGGCAAAAATACCAATCTCATCAACAACCCCGCCGGTGCCGGCGCCCTCGATATAATCACCTGCTTTAAATGGTCTGAACGCAATCATTAAAATTCCGGAAGCGAAGTTTGAAAGAGATCCCTGCAATGCCAGACCAACAGCTAAACCGGCAGCGCCAAGTACGGCAATCAGCGAAGTGGTCTGTACGCCCAGCTTACTGACCGCAGCAAGGATAACAAAAATCATGAGAATAACATAGGTAATATTCCCGGCAAATTTTACAATTGTTTCATCTGCATTACCTTTGGAAAGAAGTTTTCTGACAATCTTTCTGATTCCTTTTGCAACCCAGCGGCCAATTATAAAAATAGCCAGTGCGATCAATATTTTTAAACCGAATTCTGTCAATAAACCCTGAATTCTGAACATCACATCATCCATTTTTACCTCCTTGAAAGAACGTTTAATGAATATTTAAAATAAAAATACAGCGTAACTCAAAAAAATGGACTCCCGTACTATTTGGAAAGCTTAAAAAATGTAAATTAACGACCTGGTTGAAAAAAATGAAATCATAAAAATAGATTATACATCAGAATATAATAAATGATCAAATAAAATTATAAATATTTCAGGAATTTACAATATGGGATTATCCAATCCACAATAGTCAACATCTCAATTAACGTTTAAAAATACCGCTCATACGTTTCTCTTGATTTTACCGCTCGCTGTTTCATCAATATCTGTTGTAAAGAAGATTTTTTGAGGGGTTTTAAAAAATGACAGCCGATCACGGCAGAATGTGATAAGTTCATGTTCCGGTATGGTTTCATATTTATCGTACAAAGATACTTCAGCAAAAACAGCTTCACCCATCATATAATGTGTCCGGCCGAAAACATGCGCTTTCGCCACAGCAGAATGCTGAAGTAGAACCGATTCAACTTCTTCAGGAAAAACTTTGTTGCCGGCAACATTAATCATCGCATTACACCGCCCCTTCACTGAAACAAAATTTTCATGATCAACAGACGCCATATCTCCCGTAAAGAACCAGCCATTTTTCAAAACTTCGCTGCTCAGTCGCGGGGGATCGAGATAGCCGGAAAACAGGCCCGGCCCGCGAAAGGCCAGATGTCCGATCTCACCCCGGGGAACTTCACAACAATTATCATCCAGTATCGCAACATCATAATCCGGTTGAGGTTTACCGACCGAATCAGGACGCTCAACAGGAGCGGCCAGATTAATCAGAGGTAATCCTATTTCAATAATACCATATGCCTGAGAAACAGGAATGCCAAACCGTTCATGAAAAGTCTGAAAAAGCGGTTGCGGTAATCCTGAGGATGTTGAGATGGCATAACGCAGGTTTGGAAAACCGCGTCCGGATTTGTCCGCTGTAAGCATGCGAATGTGCATTGGTGAAGCATAAAGAACGGTAGCCTGGTGATCATTTGCAGCATCAAGAATTGTTTCAGCAAGATGATCCTGACAGACAATGATGGTACAACCATATCGCAGGTACAAAACAATTGACACAAAAAAATGAAATGCCATGGGAAGCACCCATATTATTTTGTCCGTATTATTAAGACCAATCAACCGATTTGATGCATACGTACGCTCAATAACACCCTTATGGGAAAGGACAACACCCTTTGACTTGCCGGTTGTTCCGGAAGTAAATCGGACAAAAGCCGGATCGTCCACAAAAGAAGCAAAAGCGGCACCAGCTTCATTATTGGTCCAGGACAGTTTCATGGTTCCGGCACCGGGAATGGGTACATCCGCCGATGATTCATCGAAACGATGAGCATCCCGGGAATCATGAATTATAGCTTGAATAGGCGCATCATTAAACATTTCAAGCAGTTCAGCATTTTTCATCTGCCGCCAGACAGGCATTACCGTAGCCCCGCAGCCAAGGGCCGCAAAAGCGCTTATAACAAATTCACGCCCGTTATCTGCCATCACACCCACACCATGACCCGATTTAATGCCCAGACCCTTTAAATGCTTCGTTGACCGGGCAATATTTTCTGCAAGATCAGCATAGCTCAGTGATCCGGACTTATCTATAATCGCAGTCTGTTCAGGCCATTTTTCAGCAGACTGATATGGAATATCCGTTACTTTCATTAATAAGTTTCCCGACATAATATGTTCAATAAAAGCACCTGTGTTTTATTCACCCTGACTTAGCTGCCGCCGCTCCTGCCGCATATCCGGTATCCAGCGCCGCACTGATGACACGAGCGGATGCAATCGCTTCATCTGTTGCGGACAGGCATCGTCCGGCCATATACATATTTTCCAGATTTTCAGAAATCAGGCACCCCATCGGGATATCATAGTAATCTCCCTCTGGTAAATGCTTTATCTCAGGACTCCCGCCATCGCTCCAGATTTCTATTGGCCATGCATTACGTGCCGCCGTATCATCGTATTTACGACATTCAAGGACATCTTTTTCTGTTAACGTAGACTTTCCAACAGCACGACGCCCTGCACGAATACCAACCTGCGAAGCTAACCGTAATCGGGCATGTTTGAACATGGGCACGCCTTCAACAAAAAATCGGCTGAGTGTATTGGCCATAAGACGGGTTTCGGTCTCAAGATGAGAAAGACTGTTCCAGTGACGCGCTTCATTAAACTTAAGCGGCAATTTAAGGCGAACATATTGCCCGCCTCTGACCGTCGGCACAAATGAAATACCGCGACATATTTCCGGAAGCCTCTTTTGTTCCACTGCGTTTACAATTTTACGCATAACAGCAAGGCGATCAGATTGTTTACAAAGGTTAGTAGTAGCACCTGTCATATCAAACAGTATGGCCGGGTTTTGATCAATAGTGTTTTTAACGGTTGCGCCTCCGGCAAGTGCAATAACCGTAGCTTCTCCCGTACAGTCAACAACACTTGTTGGCTCAAAAGTGATATTACGATTCCAGACCAATGTATGAACGTTACTAACATGCTCCGCCTCAGTATTAACGCCGGCCACAACACCATGATAAACCGGTTCTATTGTCTTTTCCTGACAAACAACGGTATTGGCGACCTGTCCAAAATCTGCAAGATCGTAGGGAAGCACCCAAAGGCCCTCTAACAGTTTACATGGAAATATTTCAGGCAAAGCCGTTAACCGTTCAGCAAACTCTTTTGCAAAACCGTTACTAATATATCTGGCATTGTCTCCACCCCTCTGGTAGAGGCCGCAGATCATGCCCACCAAACCGGCAGTAGCTAACCCCCCGGGAAATCCATATTTTTCGATCACGAGCACATGCGCACCCTGCCTCGCCGCACCAACAGCTGCGCCGATCCCTGCTGCACCTGCGCCAACAACAAGCACATCACATTTTCGGATTTCCGACTTCATATCAAATTTGTTTACCGCCTCATATGTTTTCCATAATTGCGAATATTTAGCCATTGGGGATGACTGCCCCACCGGTTTATCAGTTTCTGGATAAGCTGCATGGAACGCTTATTCCAATCTACCGGTGTTGTCCATTCATAACGTTCCCGTGCGATGGCGTCAATGGCTGTTACAGGTTCACTGCCTAACGATTCAGCCAGATAGTATACCGGCTCAAAAAAATTTGTCTGCTGATTGATTATACCCTCATTAAGGGCGATCTCTGCTATAGCGGTATTTTCATAAATACGAATACCAACAGACCCGAAAACAGCCTTTGCAGGGGCACAGTTATTGAGAATTTGTTGTGCCTGATAAATATCATCAAGTGTTTCACCCGGACCGCCAAACAAAAGGTGAACGGCAAAAGGAAGTTTATTCTGATTTGCAGCATCAAAGCAGGTGATAATATCCCGTTCGTTAAAAGGTTTTCCCAGGGCATCCAGCATCTTATCAACGGCACTATCCAGACCGAACTCTACCCCCACACAACCGGATTGAATCATGGCTTTTGCAAGTTGCGCATCAAAACCAACCGGATTGCAGTATGCCATCCACTTAATTTTTAAATTACGTCGAATGATTTCCTGACAAATATCCATTGCATGGGTGCAGGGTGAATTAAAAACACTGTCGGTAAAAAAGAAACAGTCGCTTTTCTGATCCCCTTGAATCTGTGTTATTTCATCAACCACTTCTACAGGGGGACGCAACCGGTAAGCGGTTCCTTCCAGGGCAGAATATACACAGTAAATACATTTGAAGGGACACCCCCGTTTTGACTGAATACTGACAAAACCGCCATACTTCTGATAGCGTCTATATTCACAGCGTTCATGTGCAGGAAAAGAGACATCCCTTACTGACATATCCGATAAAAAATCAGGCGGCTGATAAACTGAGCCACGATCAGAAGAGACGACTCCGGGAATTCCTTCAGGCGTTTTACCCGCAGTTAACCGATCAAGCAGTTGAATAAAGGCGTGCTCTCCCTCACCAACCACACCATACGGTGCCTTCAGATTCTCAAGCCACTGCTTGGGAGAAACGGAAAAGCCGCTCCCGCCCAGTACCAATGGCGCATCACTCCAACGTCGGATTGCATCAACAATATTTTTCGTATTTTCAACATAACTTTTCCGGTTGCAAAAAGAACAATCATCCAGGTTTCGTATGCTTAGCGCAATAACATCATAAGATGCTGATTTTAATTTAGATTTAATAACACGAAGGGCGAATTTCACAAAAGCCATATCCAGAAAATCCACTTCATGGCCCGCCTTCTTTACAGCGGAAACAATATATAATGCGCCAATAGGTGCCACAGGATAAGGCATTCGCTCACGGTTAACGGAAATCAAAAGAATCTTCATCGGCGTCCTTCATCCAGTAGCCCCTGCCTCAAAGCACTTTCCATTAAATCAATATCCATCTTCTCAAAACAATCCTTAACATATGAAATAACAGTTCGTAACATCCCTTTATACCGCATAAAAACAATAGCCAATCCCGGAGGAAACCCCACCGGTGCAAAGTGTGTCACATCCTTTACGGGAACACTGAGAAAAGTATCCATGCCCTTAAAGCTTTCACCTACATCAGAAAAAAAGAATGTCGCAATTTTCCCCTTAGTCGGCCCCCTCAAAATCTTTGAATACTGAGAAAGCGGCATCCGGCGAAACAGGTTCATCATCAACTCGTAATCTTCGGGGATTCCTGCCCGCATCTGGTTCATCATCTGTTCTTTCAGGATCGATACGATATGTGAAACACTGATTGCCTCATCTTTATCGACACGGTAAGTCATGGTTGAGATATGATTTGCAAAAGCCGGACCCGGCTTCCCACGTAATCGCAGATTTTTAGGAACAGGAACAACAATGGCACCCTCTTTTATGTTACGCTTGGATAAGCACGCCTTTACCGCCTTTATTGAAGCAGCCATGAAAAAAAGACTTTTCATAAAATTGGCGCCGGATATATAGCACTGCTCTTCAATATGAGAAGTTTCATCTTCATTGAAAAAAATAATTCGGGTCGATTGAGTTGCTCCGGAAGACAAACTGTTGATTGGTGAAAAAGCTGCTAAGGGTTCACGGCTGGCGTTAGTAATATAGTGAACGGATCTGCGAGCTTTATTCATACGGGATCCGAATGTCTTCATTGACTGTATCCGACGGAGTAAGGAATCACAATGCCTCAGGTTTATCAGGCCGTCACGGTCATGGCCATCCTTTTCAACTATATTAAGGTTCTGTATAAAAACCTCTGCGCCACGTGCATCCATCAATGCATGAGGCCAGGTAAACAGCACTCCGGTGCCTTCAGATTCCTTATCAAATAAATCAAACCTTATATTGCCGTGTTTTTCGCTGTTTTTACCGGATGATTCCGATCTGTGTGTCTTCACTGGAATTGATTCACCATGACGATTTGCAAGCCAGCGTGGATTCATAAATGGTAAGGGGCGTGAAAAACAGAGTCCATGAAGCCATTGAGCAAACGATGACTGCGCAAGTACTGATCTCAGGCGATCAGGATCAACCGGATAAGAGAGCGTTATCAGAAGTTGACAAATATTTCCACTTAACCGGGTCCGGGTAGTAGTGTCGCTCTTGTTATCAAGCGCCAGCAAGAAATAATCGCCGCCTGTCAGACGAATTTTCCCAGGTAGTAAATCGGTTGAATCTTGATTTTTACTCACAAGATAACCGATTCATAGCGACTCGCACATACGGCAAGTGTATTGATTGTCAAAAGATTTTTACGGGTAAGGTCGGAATCCGGAATGCGAATACTAAAACTTCTTTCGAGGAATAAAAGCAATTCAACAAGGGATATGGAGTCTATCCCTATATCAGCAAGCTTTGTATCACTATCAAAATCAACACCAGGCGCAACAAGTTTTGACTTAATAAAATCAAAAAGAGCTTCTTCAATCTGATCAGCGGTTATCGGTTCTGTCATCCAAAGTGTTCCTTAATATAAATTAAAAGTGTTTTAACATAAAATATAGTTGGGTGATAATTATACTATTTCTGCTAATCCGGTTCAAACTTAATTAATTATATTATCTATCGGGAAAAAGCTGAATTTGAACCTGATCTTTTTTATTGCCGGATTTTAGCAACTCTAGGTATTCCTTTTCAGAAATAATTGCCGCACCGGATTTTTCTGCTTTTGCGATCTTTGTTGCACCAACTTTTTCGCCACAGACAAGAAAATCAGTATTAGCGCTTACAGCCGTCTGAACCTTTGCGCCAAGCTTTCGTGCGCTGGTCTGCATTTCTTCACGGCTTCCCTGAAGCATTTTACCGGTAAATACGATATATTTACCGGATATAGGGCTATCTGGTGTTTCACGTTCGCCGGCAAGAGATGTTTTTTCAAGATTAAACCCAAGTGCCAGCATATGCCGCATGGTATCTTTGATGGCGGCAATACCATTTACAATTGACCGGCTTGTCAGTTCACCAAACCCATGGATAGCTTCTAACCGGTCTTCTTTTACATCCAACAGTTCTTCAAGGTGGAAATACGAAAGCAGCTTCCGGCTGTCGCCTTTACTAAGATCAGATATTCCGAATGCTGCCAGAAATCTCCAGTCTTCAACCTGTTTTGTTTTACTGATAACGATTGCTTCGGCAAGATTTTTTGACTGAACCGGCCCGAAACCCAGCTCTACAAAATCATTCTCAGTCATGGCATAAATTTTTTCAAGACTGTCAAACTTCGCATCAACCAGTTTCCGGATTGTTTTTATACCAAACCAGTCTGCTGTCCCAAGGGTTTTAAACCAGTGTGAAATCTTCTGTTCTGTTTTTGCACGGCAAAAAAAGTTACTGCATTTCAGAAAGTCATTATCCCAGTCCAATTCCTCTCCACAGGAGGGGCATGTTTCCGGCAGTTGATATGTATCCGAGGGTGTAATTACTTTTTCAAGTTTGGGAATGACTTCACCGCTTCGAATAATTTCTATTTCTGCACCGGCACCAATATGCCTGTCACGGATAAGACCTGCATGATGAGCAGTTACATTTCTGATGGTAGCGCCTGAAAGCGTTACGGGCTTAACGTTCATAACCGGCGTTATACTGCCGGTCCGCCCAACCTGCCAGGTAATGTCTTCAACAACCGTAACAGCGGTTTCACCTTTGGACTTAATGGCAATCTGCCAGCGGTAGTGGTGAGCCGTGGCCGCCATATATTCCCTTACATCTTCTTCAACTACTTCTGCAACCATACCATCCATGGGAAAATCCGTATCGGAAGCCAGCTCTTTGGTAATCTCCTCAATCCGGTCCACCAGTTCATCTGCGGTTACAATACGATTCTGCAATTCCGAATACGGGACAAACTGAACAACTTGATCCTCAAGCGCTTTTTTAGCAAATTCATTTACCACATCAGATGTAACAATACCAACGACCATATTCCGTGGGTGTTCAAAATATGCCGACAGGTGTTCTTCAAAATATGAGGTCCGGATAACAATTTCGCCAACACCTTTACCACGCCCGCCAAAGGGGACAATGCCCTTGGTAAAAGCGTTTGTAATATCATATCCCACTTCACCATTCCCACGAGAAGCCAGAACCGTACCGTCATCTCTGCCTGCAAGGCCATCCAGCTTGGGTGTAATACGAAATGTTACCGTATAAATGCCTATTTCAGCAGCCTCTTTTTTTACACGGGCAACAAATCTTTCCAGTTGTTCTTTTGTATACGCTTTCTCTGTGGAAAGCATTGCAACAGGGTGACGTATCTCACGTTTGCCGTCAAACTGTTCCGGTTCCACATACTGAAGATAAGGATGGTCCGGGGCAAGCGATCTTAACTTTTCAACGAGGTCATCATATTCGTCGTCGGAGACCAGCGGTTTGCCTTTACGATAGGCATCGTTATATTTTTCAAGATCCTGAAGGAGTTGTTCAATTTCGGTCATAGACTATTATCATTGTTTTTACTAATAATTGATTTTCATCCTTTTATGTTTTCCCCTTTCAACGCAGCTGAGCGTTGCTGTTGACTGCGGAAAAAGGATCCAGGCTGTTTGAGCGATAGCGAGTTCCTGGAGCCGCCGCAGGCCATAGCAAAAGCGAAGGAAGCCGAAGGCCAAAGTTGTTGAGGGGCGGCCTTTCTTTTGCTTCGTTTTCTTTGGCTGTGCAAAGAAAATGAAGGGTTTAATAGATCCGGTACCTGATCTATAAGTTCGTAACTTAAAAGAACATGGATCCCGGCTTATGGTTGCTTCGCGCCCTTGGCCGGGATGGCTTTTTATACTATTTTGGTTTCACAAACGTCCGACTTACAAAGCTAATAACCGGATAGTGTTGAAATTCTATTTATGCCGGTCCTGTTAGACCCGCCAATTCATCTTTCACTTCATCAATAATATCATAAAACCACATCAGATCCTCAATCGTCAATCGGCCGGCTTTGCGCTGAGATTCCCCGCCATCTTTTTTCTTAAACATTCTCGGACCAATCTGAACCTTGGGTTCACCGGTACCATACTGGTTGATTGAAATAATAAGTCCGGTTTCTTCACTTTTCCACTCTTTCAAAACTTTGTCCATGCTGGCATCATAAGGCATAATCTAAATCCCTCCCTTTAAAAGGTATCATTATTATAATGATATTAAATTTATTATATATTGTACAATTTATTTAGGTTGAAATCTTTGAAAAATCGGCAAATCCGGCAAACAGATTTGCAATCTTTCTTAAAAGGCCAAGTCGGTTATTACGAAGTTTTCCATCTTCTGCCATAACCATTACGCCATCAAAAAATTCATCGACCGGTGGCCTGAGTGATGCAATATCCTTTAAAGCCTGATCAAAATTGGCTTCTTCAAGATTTCCAATCACCCTCTGTTCAACATTATTAAACGCTTCAAAAAGTACTGATTCACATTTTTCTACAAACAGTGACGCTTCAACTGTTTTGCCTTCATCAGGGTTAGCTTTTTTAATAATATTTACGACACGCTTGAAAGCAATTGCCAACGGTTCAAAATCAGGCATTGTTTTAAGTGACTCAAGCGCCTTTACCCGGTGCCGGATATTGGGTATATGATCTATGGAAATATCAGTAACCGCAGCAATTACATCTTTTGAAAAACCCTCTTCTGAGAGGATAAAATTAATACGGCTTTTTATAAAATCATATACTTTTTCCGATATTTCCTGAATGTCCATTTCATTTTTACAAAATTTTCCAGTACTCTTGCTGATCAGTTCATTAAATGAGAAAGCCATGCCTTTATCGTTTATAATCTGAACGATACCGATGGACTGTCTTCTTAGCGCATATGGATCTGCGGCACCGGTCGGGATCAGTCCCGCACTGAAACAACCGCAGATAGAATCCATTTTATCGGCAATACTGACAATCGCGCCGGCCATTGTTTCAGGTAAAATACCGCCTGAATATGTCGGGCGATAGTGCTCTTCAATGGCTGTACCAACCGTCTTATTCTCATTGGCGATGGTGGCATAAACATTACCCATAACACCCTGCAGCTTTGGAAACTCGCCAACTGTCTGACTTACCAGGTCAGCTTTACATAAATATGCGGCACGACTTACCTGTTTCTTTGCTTCAGCATCAAGACCGGTGTTCTCTGAAAGCCACTCCGAAAGCGCTTGAATACGAAGAGCCTTTTCATATACTGAGCCGAGTTTTGCCTGAAAAAGTACTTTTTTGAGTTTTTCCATCCACTCATCAAGGGTAGCCTTCTTGTCAGTTTTAAAAAAGAACATAGCATCTTCAAGTCTTGCCCGAAGGACACGGGCATGGCCGTTAGCCACCAGCTCCAGATCTCTCACAGGTGTATTGTTAACGGCAACAAAACATGGCATCAGGTTACCTTTGTCATCGACAACAGCAAAATATTTCTGATGCTCGCGCATTGAAGTAATCAGAATTTCATCAGGTAATTCAAGAAACTTTTCCTCAAATTTTCCGGCAACCGGAACCGGCAGTTCAACAAGGTTGGTTACGATATCGATAAGCTCTTCATCCGGCAACACTTTTCCACCGGCAGCGAACGCCGCATCATTTATTTTCTCTTCAACTATTTTCCTTCTCTCAGCTATATCAATGATAACTTTGGCATTACTCAGCTTTTCAACATACTCATCCGGTGAATTGATCTTGATCTTTCCGGGACAGGCAAAACTGTGTCCACGGGTAAAACGGCCGCTCTTGATACTTTCCATAGAAAAGGAGATCACCTTTTTCCCCAAAAGAGCCAGAATGGAGTGAATTGGTCTGGCAAAGTTCAATTGCAGATCGGACCATTTCATGCTCTTGGGAAAAGGAAGAGAAAGGATAATGCCGGGAATGAGTTCCTTTAATACATTGCCTGTTGAAATACCTCGTTCGGTTTTCTTTGCACAAAGATAACGCCCTTTCGGGGTTTCCTGGATAACTATTTTACTTAACGGCACGCCGGCTTTTTCTGCAAATTTTTGTGCAGGAACAGTCGGTTTTCCATTTTCATCAAACCCGACTCTTTCCGGGGGACCCATCAGTTCCGTCGATACAGACTTTTGCTTATCAGCCACATTTTCAACAATAACAGAAAGCCGTCTGGGTGTCCCATATGTTTTTGCTTCACCATGGTCAATGCGGGCAACATCCATTGCCTTGAGCAATTTTTCGGCAAAAGCATTCAGTGCCGGAACTATATATCCGGCCGGTATCTCTTCAGTTCCAATTTCTATCAGCAGCTTGTTCATTGATTTCCCTCAAATATATCTGGAAAATATATATAATTTGTTTAAATATATTGATCACATAAAATATACGATTTATTTTTTCAGGAGCGGAAACCCCATTTCCTCTCTTTGGGCCAGATATCCTTCCGCACATGCTCTGGCAAGATTTCTGATCCTTCCGATATACCCTGTTCTTTCTGTAACACTGATGGCACCACGCGCATCCAGCAGATTGAATGTATGGGAACATTTTAGGCAATATTCATAAGCCGGAAGCACACGGGACGCCTTGATAATTCTTTTGGATTCCGCTTCATATTTATTAAAAAGGTCCAGCAGCATTTCAACATCAGCCAGTTCAAAATTATACGTGGACTGTTCCACTTCCTGCTGATGGTGAACATCACCGTAATTTATGGTATCTGTCCATTTAAGATCATAGACATTATCAACACCCTGGAGATACATGGTAATCCGCTCCAGACCATATGTAATCTCAATGGGGATAGGATGAAGTTCTATGCTGCCGGCATGTTGAAAATAGGTAAACTGTGTGATCTCCATACCATCCAGCCACACTTCCCATCCCAGCCCCGAAGCACCCAGGGTTGGTGATTCCCAGTCATCTTCAACAAAACGGATATCATGTTCAAGCGGGTCAATGCCCAGCACCTTGAGGCTTTGCAGGTAAAGCTGCTGTACATCCACGGGAGATGGTTTCAACAATACCTGAAACTGATAATAATGCTGCAGGCGGTTGGGGTTTTCACCATACCTGCCGTCAGTTGGTCTTCTGGATGGCTGCACATATGCCGAACGCCACGGCTCCGGTCCAATCGCTTTGAGAAGTGTAGCGCTGTGGAAAGTTCCTGCGCCTACCTCCGTATCATAAGGCTGTACAAGAACACACCCTTTTTTTGCCCAAAACTTTTGTAAATTTAAAATTACATCCTGAAAATTCATGTTGCTTTCCTTTTATTATCTTGTAACCACGTCTTAAAAACCTGAAACCATTGCGCCATTTCCATCAAATTTGACGTCTAGAAGGCGGGCATCTTTTCTTTTTGTTAGAATCCTTTCCCAGGATTCCTTTAACCCGATGATGTCTTCCTTTTCACCAATGGCCCAGAGACAGCCACCGGCACCGGCACCGGTAAATCTCGCGCCACATTTTTTTCTCTTTGCAGCATCAACAAGTTTTTTTCCTATACTGTCAAGAACATCCGGCGTCATACGGCGCCGGATTGTGACTTCCCGGTTAACGGCTTCAACGGCAAGCTTATAATCACCACTGGTAATTGCTCCGGCGTACCGTTTGGTACATTCAATAATCTCTGCCCACGCCTTTCGGTATTTGCCATCAAGAAACTGCCTGATCCATGTTCCGTTTACACTCAGAGATTCATGTGGCACACCGCAGTACGCCAGAAGAAAGTGTGGTTCAAGGCGTTTATAATCTTTTTTCACCGCTATGGCTTTTCTGCTGTACACGGTATTTTTATCACCGTTCCAGTACCATGAATTGATACCCCCATAAACAGCCGCCAACTGGTCCTGTATGCCGCAATTAGAGCCGGTTACAGCGCATTCAAGCCGCCATGCCAGTTGGGCAATCTCGGGTTTTGTTAACGGTTTTTCACCTGTTTTTTCAAATACGCCGGATAACAATGCAATTAATGCAACAGCCGCAACGGAAGAACCGCCCAATGCACTTTTCGGCGGAGAGGCGGAATCAATGTCAATGTGTATGCCCTTTACACCAAAATACGCGGCAATGGCAAACATAAAGCCAAGGGGGTGATTAAATGGAACTTTCTCATGATGGAAAACTGCGCTTCTGAAACCCCTGGATGAGATTTTGATTTTTTCCGCATCATATGGCTTCACCTTGACCTGTGTTCTCAAATTAACCGCCATGTTAATAGTGTATGGTGAAAGGTGCCGCAACGGCAAATAAAAGGTGCTGATGTCAAGCGTCCCACCCATATCTATTCTACAGGGAGCTGATGCTTCAAAGTTGTTTTTTTCAATTATTTTCCTAATCTTACCCATATTCATAATTGATAATCACATAAAACATTTAATCCTGAAGGTATTGCAAAAACATTGTGACGCCATCATCTAATCTGCTTTAAAAACCCCAAACTCTTGGGCTGCTTCCCCAAATGGAAAGGCACAAACGCCTCAAGAAAGGCCTGTCCCTCCTTAATGGATTGCTGCGACAGCCGTATTCTCCCGGCCTTTTTTAAATCTCCGCTCTCCATCCACAAAAGCTGCTTTATCGTTCCCCTGGAAAGATGCTGCCCTGAAGTAACGCCTTTCGCCTGGCAGGAACCACATATCAGGCCGCCCTGTCTGAGGTCAAAACAAATTCTGTCCTCTTCTATTATTGTAGTTTTTTTCAAGCACTTTCCGCATTGAGACAGGTTTGGTCTGTGCCCTGATATGAGCAGAAACTGCATTTGAAACAACATACTTAAAACTTCAGGTGGAATTTCATTTAAATCCAGTTCTGTATATACATGGGAAAGCAGCTCGAAAAGCCGTGTCTGTTTCTGATCCGACTCAAGCCATTCAGCCATCAGTTCCGCCCAGTAGCTGGCATATGCTGTTTTTAAAATATCTTCCCGAATACCTGTAAAGGGCTGACGGAAAGAGGCTTCCTGTAAAACCGGCAAACCTTTTCCTTTTTTCCGGGGTGTACAGACAATATCCACTTCAGAAAACAGCTCTAATGTTCCGGCAAACCGCTTAACACTCTTTTTAGCCGACTTTGCAATGGTGGACAATTTCCCGTAATCACGGGTAAAGAATGTAATGATCAGGTCATAGTCGCCGTAATCAACGCGCCTGAGCAAAATGGCCGGTGTGGAAAAACTGGACATGCCCGTCAGATACCCAGAAGGGTTGTTGCAATTTTAAAATAGAAATAGACGCTGATAATATCGATAGCTGTTGTCACAAACGGGCCTGTTGCAACGGCTGGATCAATATTGACTCTTGCAAAAAACATGGGTACCAGAGACCCCACAAGTGCGGCAACAGACATTGAACAAAGGACTGAAAGAGAGACAGAAAATGCCAGCGCCCCCATACCATAGCTCACGTGTGCGAAAAAACCGATCAAAACGCCGTAAACAATGCCGAGTATTGCACCTATGGAAAGCTCCTTTAAAACAACGGCCCACATGTCAGTAATGGCAATCCGGCCGGTGGCAAGGCCGCGAACAACAATCGTTGATGACTGGGTGCCGATATTACCCCCCATACCCATGATAACCGGAATAAATGCAGCAAGATATGCCAGCTGAGCCAGAGATTGTTCAAACTGTCCGATAATCAGAAACGCCATAAGGCCACCTACACAGCTGGCAAAAAGCCATGGCAACCTGATTCTGGTGCTTTTCATAATGGATTTTGTCTCAACAAACTCCTCACCGGCACCTGCCATTTTCAGAATATCTTCTGTGGCCTCCATTCTGAAAATATCGATAACATCATCAACCGTAACAATACCCATCAGTTTGTTGGTTTCATCAACAACCGGCACAGCAAGAATGTCATAACGGGCAACGACTTTGGCAACCTCTTCCTGGTCCATATCCGTTCGAACAGATACAACCTCCGTGGTCATAAAATCTTTGAGCTGTTTGTTGGGATGTACAACTACAAGCTGCCGGAGAGAACTGACACCCACCAGCTTGCCATAATCATCTACAACATAAAGATAAAAGGGCATCTCAACATCCAGATGCTCTTTCTGAAGTGATTCTATGGCCTGTTTTGCAGTTGAATCTTCAGATACGGCAATAAATTCGGGGACCATGATACCACCCGCCGTATCTTCATCATAATGCAGGAGGTCTTCAACTTCATCAGAGTCTTCCTGTTTCATTTTTTCAAGAATCAGGTCTGATTTTTCTTCGGACAACTGGCTGATAAGATCGGCGGCATCATCTGAAGGCATCTCTTCAAGAATAGCAACAAGGTCATCCTCTGCTATATGCTCCATGAGATCCAGAACCGTATCTTCATCCAGACCACTGAATATGGCACCTATTTTTTCCGGATCATCAAGGAGATCCAGCAGTTGCTTCCGGTTTGATTGGGAAACGGCCCGGAAAACCAGGGTCAGGTCTGCCGCATGGGTCTTATCCAGAATTTTACGAAGATTATGAGCAGCATCACGTCGCAGCAACCTTTTGATGCTCTCAATCAATATTTTGTTTCTATCACTCTGCATAATGAACATCACTCAATTTTTACAATAATCCGTTTGAAACACCATTCAAGGCTTTGAGGAGTAGCTCAAACTCGTTATCTTAAAATTTCCTTCATGGTAGTACAACATTTACATACTGCCCCTGTCTCCCCTCCACAGGGATAATTTTACCATTCAGCACAAGTCTGACAGCATCAGCATCACTGATGAGCAGGTTAATCTTTTTTTCAGCATCAAATGTTACTCTTTTGCCCCGGGTCATTCTGTACTCTTCAGGCTTCCGCCCATCAATGATCACCTTGAACATTGTCTTTTTTGATGCAATAACTTCGAGCAGATATGATTCTTTTTTGTTATCCTTGTTATTAAAAATATCAAGGTGATGAAGCTCCTGCATTGATCCTTCCGTCACCGCCTGACTTTCTCCGTCCGGGCTTTTTCTTGATAACCCGATTTCTTTTGATAAAAATGTAACGGTCAGTAAAATAAAAACCAGAAGAACTGAAACAGACACTGCAGCAAGAATCCAGAACTGTCCGGCTGATCGATTACCCATTGCCCTGAACCGAGCCTCTTCATGCCAGGCATGCAGGCTTGACAGATACAGTTGGGTAACAAGAACGTTATCAACTTTCAACAGTTCAGAATAAATCCTTAAAAACCCTTTTATAAAAACTTCTGACGGAAGTTTGTCGATCTCTTCATTTTCAAGGCTTAACAGGATCGCGGGTGATATTTTCGTATATCCGGAAACAACTTCAAGAGATAGTCCTCTCTCTTCTCTTGCAGATTTCAGATAATTTCCAAAAGAAAGTTTTTTTTCATTATCTGTCGTCATAAGCTTTTCATCGGATTCAACAAATCGTTGATCACCTACTTTATGATTTTTATATGTGACCGGCTCTTGAGTTCCTCAAGCCATGTCTTAAATTTTTCATCAACCTGCTGTTTATATAAAATATCTTCGATTTCTTTAGACACAAGGTTAATCGCATCCTCATCAGAAGATATTTTCTTTTCAACATATATGATCTGACTACCGGCTTCGGTGTTTATTGCATCAGTATATTCGCCCGATTTCAGATTTTTAATACTATCCTGCAGCACTGGTGAAAGATCCTTTATCTCAAAAACACCAAGATCCCCACCCTGTTCGGCAGTAGGACCTTTGGAGTATGTTTTTGCCATATCTTCAAATGACGCACCCTTATCAAGTTCTTTCAGAATGGACACCATAATCCGGCTGACATTTTCTTTATCATCCATAGAAGCATATGTCGGATAAGGTATAAATATGTTCCTGAGATGATAACTGTCACCCCGGGCATATTCATCAAGATGGCTTTCATAATAAGCCCTGATGTCTTCATCCGTAATAACAATTTTGGACCTGACCTCCTGATTTACAAGCCTTGATCGAAGAATCTCACCTTTCAGACGTTCCCGATACAGTTCCAGCGTTATATTGTCTTTGGCAAGTGCTTTTATGAAATCTTCTTCCGTATAAAGGTTCTGTTCTTTAATCCGCTCAATGGTAAAATCAATTTCAGCTTCGTCAATCGTTATATTCAGCCGTTTTGCTTCCTGGGCCGTCAGTTTTTCATCCACCATATTATTTATGAGATCTTCGCGAACACGGAAAAGCATCTGGCGCTCTTTTTCCGGGGGATAATTACTTGCCTTGATTTGCTTTTCATAAAGGCTAAACACCTCATTTACATCAAGCAGCGTAACCACTTCATTGTTAACGATTGCCACAATACGATCCACAACTTCTGCGCCAACAGACGGTTGGATAACCATGGAAAGGCCTACACAAAAAAAGATGAGGCCGATCAGACTTGCCTTGATCCGGAACGATGGTTCCCTTTTACTTCTTAAAAGCATATTTTTCCCGTTTCATTACTTTACAGATTTAAGTTACGATTCAGTGCCCATCTCTTCAAGCTGGTCCCTGTTAACCTCAACGTTATAATTTTCCTTTAAACTCTCGATCCACGGTTTATAGGCAAGTTCAGTTTTATCTCTTCGTAAACGCCGAATAAGCGTCCTCTTAAACACCTGGGATTCTTTTTCCGCCTGTGTAACTGTTTCATTCCCCTCATAATGTTCCTTATAATAGGCACTGATCTCTTCGTGGCTGATCTCAATACTACTTTCAAGATCGGCAGTAACTGTTTTTTCAATAAGAATACGCCGGCTGAATTTTTCCTTCCACTGTGCATATGAAATAGCGCTTTCAATCAGCATCTCATCAAAAACATCTTCCGGATAATCCTTTTTAAAATCAGCAATCAACGTTTCCAGCTCTTCATCAGAAATGACAATGCCTAATTCTTTTGCCCGTTCCATTACAATCAGCTCCTCTGACAGCTGATTTATAAGTCTTAGACGCAATTCCCTTAAAAATTGGGGATCATGTGCAATATTATATGGATAGGCCATCTTTGCAGCCTCCATGGCATTTTCAAAATCAATGATACTGACCTCACTGCTGCCAACCTTTATGAGGTAAACCTTCTCGTCGATTTCACTGTCATGGCTACTGCAGCTTGAAAAAAACAGAGAAACAGACAAAATCAGGATCAAAATATATATTTTTTTAAATATCCGATATTCCATGAATTATTTTCTAATCTTTCTTAAAAAAACTGCTCAAAAGGTCTTCAGGCGTTAACACGTTGACTGATTTCTTTCAAGATGTTTTTAGTTTCAGACAGGGGCCGTGCCCCTCCGTTTCCGGTGATTTTCACCTTAAGCACATGATCCGGTGTAAACGTAAAGCGATTTTTATCGGAAACGATTAAATCAACAATACCGTGCGGCTGTCTCTGGTGAGCTTCTGAAAAATAGAGTACAATCAGGTTCTCTGTCAAGTCAAGCCGCCTGACACCTGCCCTGACCGACATAATCTTGAGCATGATCTTCTTTAACACATTTGCTGCTTCAGGCGGCATCTCACCAAACCGGTCCACCATTTCCGCCTTACACTCAGCGATATCATCCAGAGATGTCATTCTGGAGAGACGGCGATAGGTTGAAAGCCGCTGATCAATATCCGGAATATAGCTTTCAGGGATATAGGCCGACATCGGAATATTTATTTCAGGATCAAGATCTTCAACAACCGGTTCTCCCTTCAATTCAGCCACAGACGTCTCCATCAGCTTTAAAAACATATCATACCCGACCGCCGCAATATGGCCTGATTGTGACGCGCCCAGAATTGAGCCGCCGCCCCTGATTTTAAGATCACTCATGGCAATCTGGAAACCGGCACCAAGATCACTGTGTTCCATCAGAACCTTCAACCTTTTCTGGGCATCCTTACTGAGTGTGCTTTCACCGGGTATAAACAGGTATGCATAGGCCTGCTCTTCAGATCGTCCTACCCGGCCGCGCAACTGGTATATCTGCGACAGGCCGAACCGGTCCGCCCGGTTTACAAGAATCGTATTTGCTGAGGGAATATCAATTCCGGATTCAATTATTGTTGTACAGACGAGCAGATCAATATCTTTATCCACAAATCGTTGCATCACTTTTTCAAGGGCATCTTCGCTCATCTGACCATGCCCGACATCAATTCTGGCTTCCGGAACAAGGTCTTGAATATACTGGGCAATCTTCCAGATGCTGTGGACATTGTTATGGATGAAGTAAATCTGTCCCTTTCGTTCAAGTTCATTTCGGACAGCATCTGCAATAACACTGTCATCAAATTCTGAAATATAGGTAATGATGGAATGCCGCTGTTCAGGCGGTGTGGAAATGACACTGATATCCCGGATACCCAGCAGTGACATATGAAGTGTTCTGGGAATTGGCGTTGCCGTGAGCGCCAGCACATCAACTGATGTTCTGAGCCTCTTCAGTTTTTCCTTATGCCTGACGCCGAATCGCTGCTCTTCATCCAGAATAAGCAGGCCGATATCCTTAAAGGAAATGTCTTTTTGGATGAGACGGTGTGTACCGATAACGATATCAATTTTCCCGTTTCTTAATCTATCGACAATTTCTCTTTGGTCTTTGGTGGACCTGAACCTGCTGAGGCAGGCAATGTTGACCGGATAACGTTCGTATCTCTCTGAAAATGTTGCATAGTGCTGCTCTGCCAACACAGTTGTCGGCACAAGGATGGCCACCTGTTTGCCTGCATTAACAGCCAGAAACGATGCCCTGAGTGCCACTTCGGTTTTGCCATAACCCACATCACCACATACAAGTCTGTCCATAGGCTTATCTGACGCCATATCTTCCAGAACATCCTCAATTGCCTTGAGCTGATCAGCGGTCTCTTCATACGGAAAACCTGATTCAAACTCGCGAAAATAAGTATCCACCCGGCCGAATGAATGACCCTTGTGAACTTTCCGGTCGGAATAGAGCTTTAAAAGCTCGCCGGCCATGGCCTCAACAGACTTTTTAACCTTTGCCCGAACTTTATCCCATGTTTTTCCACCCATTTTATCCAGAACCGGGTTAATGCTATCCACACCCAAATATTTCTGAATAACACCCATGCGGTCCACAGGAAGGTAAAGTTTGTCTTCATCCTTAAAATATAAAAGCAGAAAGTCATTGGTAATGCCATTGAGACTCAGCTTTGTGAGACCGCCATATCGGCTGATTCCATGGTCATTATGAACCACAAGATCATCCTGCTTCAGATCGCCAAGGGAAAGCAGCTCTGTGTGAACCTTCGGCGAATCTTTTTTTCTCTTTCCCCGCTTTGGCCCCAATATTTCATTTGCAGTGATAACGGCGAGTTGCTCATCAGGCCACACAAAACCTGTTGTAAGAGATCCAATAACCGTATACAGACGCTTTTCACCTTTTTTGATCTCATCAAGGCGTTCAATAAACTTTATATCAATGCCATATGGAACAAGGAGAGATTTTAGCCGTTCAGCCCTTTTCATACTGCTGCCGGCCAAAAGAACCGTAAAACCGTTATTTTGTTTATCACCAACCCATTGCACAAGGGGTTTAAGAATATGTTCCTGGTCGTGTGATGCCTTGAGGTCGGCAATAATTCCCGAGTTATCTTCAACAGATAAAATAACCTGAGCAGCAGGTATTTTATCTGGTGCAGTGCTTTTCAAAACAGGGATAACGCTGACCGAAAGAGGATTTTGTGTTGAGAGCTGCTTTTCAACCTCTGTCCATTCAAGATAGTGCTGATCAGGTGAAACACAAAAGCGGCCCTCTTCCTTTGCCGTCTGATAATTGCCTTCAGCCTGTTCAAGCAGCCTATCCGCTGCAGCAGCCAGAGAATCCGGCTCCATTAGAACAGGAAGGCTATTTTCAGGCAGATAATCCATCAGTGTTTCCCGTTCGGTATAGATAAGCGGAATCAGATTTTCTATTCCGGGAAATATCCCCTCTTTCTTGATACGCTCAACCAGAGTTCTGGTTTTTGTAGTAGCCATTTCAAGTTCTGCTGAAAGTATCCTTACCCGGTTTATAAACTCATCCAGGTGATCCATTTCAAGGATCACTTCCCGGGCAGGTGGAATGATAACCTCGCTGATATTTCGTTTTGTCCGCTGGGTATCTGCCGCATAAAAGCGGATAGATTCAATGAGATCACCATAGAATTCAATTCGGACAGGATCATCATATAAAGGAGAGAATACGTCAAGAATTCCACCGCGTACACAAAAGTCTCCCGGTTCTTCTGCAATAACCGTCCGGGAATAACCGACTGAAACCATTTTGCTGATCAGGGCCTCACGGTCAACCTCTTCATTTTCTATGATCAATTCCGGATATGTGATGATCATACTTTTCGGTATAATCGTCTGAAGGAGCGCACTAACGGTTGTTATCAGAACCTGAGGGTTGCTGTCTGCCGTCAGCCTGTAAAGTGTATTGATTCTGTGTGCGGCTGTTTCATTATGATAGGATAATGATTTGTACGGCAATATATTATAAGGTGGGAAATAACAGACCGGAGAATCTTCTTCGCCAAAGAAAAAGTTCAAATCTTCCTGAAGTTTTTCCGCCTCTTTTGTGGATGAAACCGTAACAAATACCGGCAATCCGGTTGATTTGAAGGCACTGTATATAAAATAAGCCCGCTCAGAGCCGGTAAGTCCGATACAGCCAATACCCGTTGTCCGTTCAGGTATCATGCCCAGAAAGGATCGGAGATCTTTTTTTTCTTGATTTTGAATCATAAACAAAGTACTTAAAGTGTCCGTTTGTGCCACCTTAGCTCAGCTGGTAGAGCAACGCATTCGTAATGCGTAGGTCTGCGGTTCGACTCCGCAAGGTGGCTCCATTAAAGAATGAGGGGGTTTCGGTTATGAACCGATTCCCCTTTTTTGTTATAACAGGAAATATTTATATTAATTTGTGAGATCAGGCAAGGTGAAAATATGAAAAGTCCCAGCCAGGCTCTTACAAGATTATTGGTTCTTCCAGGCATCCATATATCATCTTCAGACATATGCATTATGCCGGCAACTTTCGCCATAATATAATCGATATCCACGCCCCGGACTTTTAGAGCGGTTTGTCGTTCAAGAGTTTTATTGCTTTTGGATAAAACACGGCTTACAAAATCACCGTTTCCCAAAATCCGCTCGTCGCTTTTTTCATGAATTTTAGCATTTCTCATGGTTTTAACAGCTGCCCAGCTCCCGGCACTGCGGATTAATCCGCCACCAATCAAATCCTTCCGATTACCCTGTTAAATCCCTTTGGAGACAAAATTTTTATAGCTGCGCCGTGCGGACTCTTTCTTTTTATTAAAAAGTACAAGTACGGCTTCACTTTGCTGCCGGCGCTTATCTTTTTTACCCATAATGACAACCATGTCCGGAAAATGGATATTTGTCCGGCATGTCCAAATTATCGATAAGTTTCGCCCTCAGGAGTTTTAAATGAATGTATCGCACCAGTTCAAGAAAATAGGGGTCTTCCTGGCATAAGATGGATTTGTAACGGTTTTGGAACAGGTGTCCGTGTCTTTTGTGTCGGCGGTTATAGCTAATTGAATGTCCCGTCAGAGTCGTACACATAACAGTGGCAACAGAAACCTCACCGGTGATGCGTCGATTCTTGATTGTCTGAGCATGAACGGCACAATAACAAGTGTATTATTTTTCAAGTTAATTAGTTAAGAGCGTCCCTAAGTTGCCCACCTAAACAGAAGATGCTTAG
The DNA here is from genome assembly GCA_021737275.1 of Desulfobacterales bacterium. Lineage (GTDB taxonomy): Bacteria > Desulfobacterota > Desulfobacteria > Desulfobacterales > JAIPEE01 > JAIPEE01. Next base: position 4,165 of record JAIPEE010000011.1, on the reverse strand, counting down.
ATCTTTTTCATTTCTGAATACAGTTTGAAGAACTGGTTTTCGGCTTCCATACTCCCGATCAGAATCAGCTCGTTATTCTCACTAAAACGAAAGGAAGGTCCTGGATTTATACTCTTTATTTCCTGGTCGTAGATGGCGATCACATTACAACCAGTCTGAGTACGAATTTGACTTTCAGCGAGGGACTTTCCCACAAAAGATGCGGGCACAACTACAGTAAATATGTTTAATCCCTCGGCTATCATTAACAATTCACCCGGTTTTAGCAAATTGATGATCGTGTTGGCGGCCATGGAAGCATAAGACATTACCAGGTCCGCGCCTGCTGTGTGTAATTTGGATATATTTCTGTCGATACTTGCCCGACTGATGATCTGCATATCGGGACAAAGCCTTCGGCAGTAAATGGTTAGGTATATGTTTGTTGGATCATCATGAGTGGTGATAATGACCGAAGGGGCATTCTTGATTCCGGCCTTCATAAGGGTATTGATGTCAGCAGCACTACCGTAGACATAACGTTCATCACCTTTAACGCTCCGTTTTTTCTCTATAATACGGTAGTCAATATTACGTTCCTGCAAGGCCAGTCCGGCAGCCTGGCCAACTCTGCCACCGCCCAGAATCAATACTGGAGCCTGATGTTTTTTATCTCTGCCAAACTTTTCGTCATACTCACTGAATTGTTCAGCGGTTCCGGCCAGTAAAAGAACAGTTGCGGGATTAATGAGAGTTTGAGCGGTGGGCATGATGAAGAGCCCCCGTTCCCATACGCCCACCACATTGACTCCGACTGTCTCTCGCAACTTGCTTTGCTGTAGTGTTTTTCCTACAAGAGATGTCCTCATTGCTGTGGCCTCAGCGATCAGGAGCGATTCAATCTTTCCGATAACATTTGCCTTGGTGGTTGTACCAAGAACCCTGCGTGCCAATGATTGTCCTAACATTTTCGTAAATTGAAAAACGTATGTGCAACCGGATAGTTCAAGAATATCAACCGAATCATTAATATCAGCATTGGCAACGATGGGAACCTTCTGAGAAATTTCACGTACCGTAAAAGCGATGTTGGTATTCATCATATCATCGACATTGGCGACTACAAGGGCAGCAGCTTCAACCTGCAATTGCTGGTAGGTTTTCGGATTACCCAGGTCTCCCACCGCAACTTTGATGTCTAAATCCTGAAGATCCAAGGCCTTATTCACATCCTCTACCACGACAACATATTCATTGTTATACTTTCGAAATTGTTCTGCCAGGTTTATTGCAATCGAATCATAGTTCGTAAGGATGACATGGTTTTTGGTGCCCTCTGGCAATCGCCTGGGTGCTCTGGCCTTGGCCTGGGTCTCCACCCACGGCAGATAAAAAAACTGGATAAAAGTAAAAGGAAGCATCGTGAGGAGAAACACGATCCCCGACATGAGGACTACTATCGAGAAAATCCTGCCAAGATCAGTTGAAAAAGTAATATCGCCAAAACCTAGGGTAGACATAACTGTTAGCGTCCAGTAAAAGCCGGTAATCCAACTGAATTCACGGTTTTCAAATACCATCAAAAAGTGAAACAGAATACTGTAGACGGTAACCAATATGATCAGAGAGAAGAAAAATTTAATTAAAAGCCAAATGTTCCGCTCTTGTTTTTTCGTTATTAAATTAATTAATTCACTGAAAATTAGCTTCATTTCAAAGGTCCGTTTAATAATATATGGAATTCGGCACAAGTTAAATTTGTACTGATTAATAGGCCTGTTTTAGTTGTACATTTAAGCTGACATGTTACGTAGCGCTTTTTTATTATCTATGATGTTGCAAAAAGAGCTTATCCAAATTTTGAAATAATAAGTAATTAATTTATATAATTCTATTCTGATATTCTGATTTTGATTAGTCATCAAACTGCTTTATTGAGCCGGAAAATTCATACTCAATAATATCTTCTTTGTTAATCCAATAGTCAGAGGTAATTATTGTGTATTCATTTTGTCTATTATTATGTAATTCCCAAATTACTTTTTCCGCATCACGAAAGCGTTCTTTCCCATTTAATTGATTTTCAAATAACCTTATAAGGGGGCTTTTGTGACTCAATCCCTTACTAATCGATTTTAATGCAAGTTCTTTCGTCAAAGCAATCTCTGCATTTCCTTTGAAACTCACCTCAATCTCCATTTTGGTTGCCTTGGCATTTGGAAATTTTCCGTTATAAGACTTACGTAGTAACTGATTAATATTGAACAATGGGTAATGTAAGTCTATATCTGGGTTATCTTCTGCTTCATTATCATCTTCCATTTCATGTGATAAATTGCGAATTTGTCCTCCACTTAATTTATCTTGTAATCTATATCTCAGTAAAATTTCAGCTGCTTCATGAGGTTCAAAATCATTAATTGCCATTTCTAATAACTCACGTAATTCAGTAGGATTAGAATTTTTAGCATCTAAGAAATCTAAGTCCTCTAATAAATGAATGTAATCTTCACTGGTCCAATACCCTATTATTTCATTGATTGATTTAATATCTTTTATTTTTAGTGTAAAATCCATAATAGTATCCTTATTTATTTTTTAATTTCAAATGTACGGCACTATTGATTAATACTTTTCATGGATAATAGTGTTTTGTTCTGCAATCTCACTTTTCATAAAGCCTTTTATCTCTTTCATTTGATTATCATTAATCACATTGAGTGTTCGGTGTCACATTTTAACAGACTGCGTTTTAGAGGGACGTACATTAAATCATAAATTAAAATAACCTGAATTTATTTTCTATCGCAAACGCCCTTCCACGTTTTATCGCATGGCTCACCGCTGCCTAGGTCATACTCAAATTCATACATTAGCACACATTAGGGGTCAGGTCTACATTTTTGACAAATTAAGCTTATCAATTATTTTTTCAACCTGCCCCTGGAGCCCCTTTTCTTTATCTATCCTGTCAGACATTCTTCTGGCTGCCTGAGATATACCTGACTCTCCTATTTCAAAGAATTGGGCTATCTCCTTTAATGTTTTGCCGGAATACTTTTGCCCCAGATACATTTTTATATTTCTGGATACTTTAGGTTTATTTTTGAAAACATTATCAACTTCATTAAATAGCTCTACAAGCTCAACTTTATTTGAAAATTCCCTTAGCGATGGAAGGTCCCTGTTTTCCTGAAGTTTTGACAAGTACGTATCTTTCACATGATTTATAAAATCCAAACTGCCAAGTATGACTGACCCAAAAGTATTTTTTAACGGGCTATCGCATTCTTCGTTTAGTAGCTGCTCAACGAACCGTTTATAGCCATTTTCTGCACTCTTTTTCTTTTTCCCGAAGTAGGTTAAAATGAAATCCCGATAAAGCCAATCCGGCGCTTTCATATCACCTGCAAAAGACTTATAGCTCGACCATTCATATTGTTCAGGCTTTTCCACAACCCCGGCTCGAACTGGATTTAAATGTATATATCTTGATAGTTCTTTGGCATATTCATCAATATCCACAAGAATGGATTTATATCGCCCTTGAAACAAATGACCGGCTCGTTTTCGTTTTGTGTTAAAATATGTTGTATATGCACCGTTTATATGGCGCATGATCTGGGAAAGGTTGCCGGATGGTGTCTCCAAAAGGAGATGATAATGATTATCCATCAGACAATAGACATGGATAATAGCATTATAGCGCAAAACAGCTGATTCTAAATATTCAAGAAACTTCTCCCTGTCTCTGTTACTTTTAAATATATTCTTACGCTCATTACCTCGCGATGTTATATGATAATAGGCTCCTGGATAGGTTATTCTTAAAGGACGGGACATAAAAACACCTCTCTTGATTGTTATACTCCAAAAGAGGTATTTAGTATAGTTATTTAATTTTGTCAATAATGTAGACCTGACCCTCTTGTGCTCTTATTTTTCAATTACTTTTTAAGCGACTCGACTTGAAACAGAGGTTGAAAAAATGTTTTGGCCATTTACAAGTATCTCCAATTTTTGGACATCATTTAATTGTAATGCTGTTTGTCGTTCATTTGTTGCTTGGGTTTCGCCGGTTACGTGAGGCTGACTATTATCGTGACGACCCTCTTGTACTGCGTCTAATGGGGCTTCGCAAAATACCCGACGTATCAACCATTTCACGGACTCTATCCAAAATGGA